>JAJPHR010000039.1 GCA_021325145.1 Verrucomicrobiota bacterium
AGGGGAAACGCCGCCGGAAAACACAAAAACAAAAACCGTCTTTAAGGAAAGAAAAGAAATAACCCAGCAGCTCCCTTGACAATACCCATAGCAGGGCGCGCACTCCTATGCGCGCCGCCGCAGGCCTCAGGCGCATTCATTAATGACGCGTGTATAATAGAACCGTTCATGGTCCGTGAGCTGGTCCAACCGAACAGGGAACTAACCCGGGGCGGGGGCGGCTTGAGGGCGAAAATTAGGGCGAATTAAAGTAAATTAAACCAAATTAAACCTCTTTTTTTCGGGGCGAAGCTGCCAATGACTGGATTATGAGCGCAAGTGCTTGATAATGAATAGGTTGGGTATATTTATTGCGGAAATCATTGGAATTGAAGCACTTCCAACTAAATAAGGGTTCTTCGTTGTTTTCAATGGAATAGCCACGCGACCGGGGACACACCCCTCATTTCTGGACCACTCCGGGGTACTGGGAGCTTTGGATAGTGATCCGGGGGTATCGCTCGCGCTCAATGCCCCGGCCAATTTCTGCCCCGGCCCTGCCGTGAGGTGAGCCATCAAAGCTCAGACACCCACCGAAAGCAGCGAAAAGCCAATCAGACAGGGTGCGCGTGCCTTTCGGCTGGCCAGGCGAAACAAGCTGGAACAAAGCCAAACAAAGCCGATATTGTCCCGGTGAGCCTGGGTCGCAAGGAAAAAACGTGAAAACAGGGCTTGCAAAGTGGGTGAACCATGTCTAGGCTCTCCACTCTTTTTGAAGACGCCGGGAACGGCGGGCGGGAAAAACGTGGGTCGCCGCCACCACAGTTTGAGAGTTATTTATGGCAGTTAAAATTCGCATGAAGCGGGTCGGGACGAAGAACACCCCGGTGTATCGCATTGTCGTGGCCGATGGCCGCAGCCCGCGCGATGGGAAATTCATCGAGGAAATCGGCACTTATCAGCCGATGAAAAAGGACAGCAATTTTGTGCTCAACCTGGAGCGCGCCAAATATTGGGTCAGCAAAGGCGCCAAGCCGAGCGATACCGTCGCCAGCTTTATCAAGAAAGCGAGCAAAGCCGCCGCGGCAGTCGCCGCTCCGGCCGCTTCCGCCAGTTGAGGGTCGTGGATGGGCTTATGCAGGCCTTTTTGGAATACGTGGTCAAAGGGTTGGTGCACCACCCGGCAGACGTGACCGTCACGCCAGTGGAGCGCGAGGGCACGACGATTTACGAACTTCGGCTGCATCCGGAGGACGTGGGCAAGGTCATCGGCCGTCAGGGCATGACGATCAACGCGATCCGGTCGCTATTGGTGGCTGGCAGCGCGAGGAAAGGGCTGCGGTGCAGCCTGGAAATCGTCGAGGAAACCGCGGCGCGGTAGCCGCCGATTCCCGCGCCCGGAGGCGCGGCATCGAGCATGAAGATCGACGTGCTCACTCTGTTTCCCGCGATGTTCGCGGGGCCGCTGGATGAAAGCATCATTCAGCGGGCGCGCACGAATGGCGCGCTGGACCTGAAGATACACAATTTGCGGGATTACACCCACGACCGCCATAAAACGGTGGATGACAGGCCGTTTGGCGGCGGGCCGGGGATGTTGTTGAAGCCCGAACCGATCTTTGAAGCCGTTGAGGCGTTGGCGCGCGAACAGACGCGCGTCATTTTGCTGTCGCCCGCGGGCCGGAAGTTCAATCAGGCCATCGCGCGCGAATTGACGCAGCAGGAGCACCTGCTCATGATTTGCGGCAGCTACGAAGGGTTCGATGAACGGATACGCGAACACCTGGCGGATGACGAATTGTCCATCGGCGATTACGTGCTGACGAACGGCGCGTTGCCGGCGATGGTGATCATCGATGCGGTGACGCGGTTGCTGCCCGGCGTGCTGGGCGACGACGAGAGTTCGCGGGAAGAATCGTTCAGCCACGAGCTGCTGGAGTATCCGCATTACACGCGGCCGGCGGAGTTTCGTGGAATGAAGGTGCCGGAAGTGCTGCTCTCGGGCAATCACGCCGAGATCGCCAGGTGGCGGGCCGAGCAGGCCCGGCTGCGGACGAAAGAGAAAAGACCAGATTTATTGAAATAATTTATGAACCAAGCATTACTTGATAAAATAGAGTCGGAACAGTTTCGCAAAAACCCGATGGAATTCGGCGTGGGCGATTCGGTGAAGGTGCACACCAAGGTCGTCGAAGGCGACAAGGAACGCATCCAGATTTTTGCGGGTGTCGTGATTGGGCGGCGCGGACGCGGGCTGAACTCCACGTTTACGGTGCGGCGCATCAGTTACGGCGAAGGCGTCGAGCGTGTGTTTCCCGTTCATTCACCGCGCGTCGATAAAGTGGAAGTGGAGCGCAAGGGTTCCGTGCGCCGCGCGAAGCTGACCTATCTGCGCAAGCGTCTCGGCAAAGGCGCGACGCTCGTGAAGGAGAAAGAAGGCCGGACCGAAGTCGCCGCGAAAGCTTCCGGACCCGCCACGCCGGCTCCTGCGGCTGCGTCCGCGTAGCAATCGGTTTGGAATTTTCAGCAAGCGAGGCTTCGGCCTCGCTTTTTTTTGCATCGGATTTTTCCGAGAGGCCGGTAGTAAGAACGCAACTCGCTCTCGCCCGTCCAGGGCTTGATATAACTCACTCGAAGATTGTTCCTAAAACAGTTGTAATCATTTCAGCGATTTTGTGCCGGCAGTTGACCATAATAAACCAACGTGTCGTATTCGAACACCACTCGCCCATTATTTTCCTGTTCGCGGAAGATCGAACTTAACTTTTCGATCATGGGCGCATACTTGGGGTGGCCCGGTTCGGGAGCGTAGGAAGAGGAGAGCAGGCGGCCTTTCAAACCTTCGAAATCGAACGACTGGTGGTTTTCGAAAATTGCTGCTTTGAAATCGTTTGGCGCGAAGAAGGCGCTGATCGTGGTTGCATCCACTTGTTTGTGATCCACCGTCCGATAATCCACGGAGCACGTTTGCAGCAGTTGCTCGTACGCTTCTAGAAAGGCAGTGGATTTGGTGCGCCGATCATTCCAGATCAAGGCCACCCAGCCGCCGGGTTTGAGGATGCGGGCGAATTCCTCGCGGGCGCGCGGGCGGTCAAACCAATGAAACGCCTGCCCGGCGACAATCAAGTCCATGCTTTGGGCGGGCAAGTTGGTGGCCTCGGCGGTTGCGTTGACGCTCCGAAAGCCCGGATAACCGCCCAATAATCGTTCGGCCGCCAGGCGCATTTCGTCATTGGGCTCGACTGCGAACACCTGATGCCCGTTTTTCAAGAACAACTCTGTCAGAATGCCGGTGCCGGAACCGACGTCCGCGACGTATGAGGCGCTGGTCAATCCACATTCACGGCGCAGCAGAGGGATAATTTCGGATGGATACCCGGGCCGGTATTTGATGTAGTTCTCAACCCGGCTGGAGAAGCGTTTCGTTGGATGGATCACTTGCCCAGTACCTGCGCCGCCTCCGCAGGCGCGCAGGCTTTTTCTTCACGAGTTCGCAAATCCTTGATCCTCGCGCTCAATTCACCGGCCGGAGTTCGCTCCAATTTGATGGTGCGCGCCGCCTTCATTTCCTGCGCGCGTTTGAATTGTTTATCGGGCTTGGCTGGTGTCAGCGCGTAATCGATGGCCAGGCCGGACGCGCGCAGGTCGGTGATCAGCTTCAGCGATTCCGGGCGGAGTGATTCGTCTTCGATGAGACAGAACGCATCAAGTGCGCCATCAAATTTTGGCAGGAGTCCGCGCGCCTTCAGCAATTCCAGCAACACGACATCGCCGAAACCGAATCCCAGCGCCGGCAAATTTACTTTTCCACCGCTGATGAGTTTCACCAGGTTATCGTAGCGGCCACCACCGGCGATGGCGCGGAATTCGCCCTGCTGATCGAAGGCTTCGAACACCACCCCCGTGTAATAGGCGAGGCCGCGAATGACTTGATAGTCCACCCGGACGAACTCGCTCAGGCCCCGGGCGGAGAGGTTCTTGAGGACCGCTTCCAGCTCCGTGGTTGGCTGGCCGGTTTTAATGAAGGCGCTGATTTCGTCCAGCGAGAAGCCGAGCCGGGCCAATTTTTCGCGGCTTTGCGCGGGGTCTTCGCGTTCCAATTTGTCAATGATCTGATAAAATTCGTTCGCCTTGCCTGGATCGGGACAGCGCTGGGTAAAAAACTCCTGCCACGCGTTCCGGCTGCTGAGTCGAATGACAAAATCCTTTGCGGTCAGGCCGAACGAGCGCAACGTATCGATCAGCAGCGCGATGAGTTCAGCGTCGGCGGCGACGTCTGCTTCGCCGAAAATGTCGGCGTTAAACTGAAAGTGTTCGCGGAGCCGGCCTTTTTGGTGGCGCTCGTAGCGGAAGAGTTGGGGGATGGCGAACCACTTGATGGGCTTTTTATAATTGCGCTCGTGCGCGGCCACCATTCGCGCGAGAGTCGGGGTCATCTCCGGGCGCAACGCAATTTCCCGCTGCCCCTTGTCGGTGAAGTTGTAAAGTTGAGCGACAATTTCCTCGCCGCTCTTGAGAGTGTAGAGTTCGAGCGGCTCCAGTGGCGGGCCGTCGTATTCACGGAAGCCGTAGCGCCGCGCCATGGTGCGCCACTTGTCGAAAATATACTGGCGCGCGTCCGCACTCCAGACGTCCGGGTGCGGCAGCGGCTCAGGGTAGAAATCCCGAAATCCTGGCAAACGGTCCATAACGACAGGGCAAGAGCTAAGCGGCAAATGCCCGGTGCAGGCAACCTCCAAATTTACAAAGGCTGTTCTTCCGGGAGGCGGTTGGCAACCCGCGACGAATCACCCTGGATTCGGATTCGAGTTGGGAGTGCTGGCGCTGGTGTTGGGCTGCTGGCGCGGGGTGAGTTTCAGGACTTCGGCCCGCATTTCCTTGCCCGGCTTGAATTTCACCACGGCGCGTTGCGGGATGGGGACGTCGGTGGCGGGCGAGTTCGGATTTCGTCCGATGCGCGCCTTGCGAATCTTCACCTCGAAGACGCCGAAGTTCCGCAGTTCAACTTTTTCCCCTTTCGACACGGCCTCGGCGATGTAATCGAGGGTCCGCTGGACCACCTCGAGGACATGCTGCTGGACAATGCCGGTATCGTTGCTGATGCGGATTACCAAATCACGCTTTGTCATAGTTATTGGGTTAGGCGAGCGTTCAGCATTTACCAACTATCTGATGGTGGTGGATATAGTCGCCCGGTCTGAGGCGGTCAAGTGTATAATGTACAGAAACTTAGCGGAGGAACTTACCGCTTGGTAGGCACGCGCGTGCCGCAACCAACCGCCTCGGCCAGGCTGGCGAAACCATGTGTTCTCAACCGTGAGCGCAAGCCGGAGACAATCTCGCGCACAACACCGGGACCTTCATAAACCAAGCCGGTGTAAAGTTGGACCAGCGAGGCGCCGGCGGCGATTTTTTCCCAGGCATCCGCTGCGTTGAAGATGCCGCCCACGCCGATGATTGGCAGCGCGCCGCGTGTGCTGGTGTGGAGGTGCCTTATCACCTCCGTGCTGCGCGCCCTGAGAGGCTTGCCGCTTAGCCCGCCCGCTTCGGCATAGATGCGCTGCAGCTCAGGTCGATCTGTGGATGGACGCGCGATGGTGGTATTGGTGGCGACGATGCCTGCGACGTGCCGCGGGCTGGTCAATTCGAGGATCTCATCGAGGGCATTGAAGGAAAGGTCGGGCGCGACCTTGACCAGGATGGGTTTTCCAACAGAGCGCGTTTCGGGTGACGCACTGGCCAGCACGGAATTGACTTCCTGAAGGGCGGCGAGGATTTCGTCCAGGGCGGATTTGTCCTGGAGCTGGCGCAGGTTCGGAGTGTTGGGTGAACTGACGTTCACGACAAAAAAATCCGCGTGCGGCCAGAGCACGCGCAGGGAATCAGCGTAGTCCTGGGCGGCTTTTTCGAGCGACGTGATTTTGGATTTACCGAGGTTGATGCCGACGGGATGTTTCGGCCAGCGGCCGGATTGTTTCCATTCGGCCAGTTGGCGGGTCATGGTTTCGGCGCCGGAATTATTGAAGCCCATGCGGTTGATCAGGGCCTGGTCCGTCACGGCGCGGAACATGCGCGGCGCGGGGTTGCCGGGTTGGGCGTGCCAGGTAACGCCGCCCAGTTCGGAAAAGCCGAACCCCAGCGCGGCCCAAACCGGGACGGCGGCGGCGTGTTTGTCCATTCCAGCGGCGAGGCCGACGGGATTGGGAAACTGGAGGCCAAATAAATCCACTGGCAACGGGGCAGGTTGAAACAACCCAGCCAACGCGCGGCACGCCCAAGGATGACTGCTGACCCACGCCAGCCGTTTCAAAGTTCGTTCATGCACCTTCTCCGAATCCTGCCGAAAGAGCAGGGGACGGAGAAGGTTTCGATAGGCCCACGTCATTCCCCGCAACGTAGCCGAATCGCTCGACTGAGAGCGAGCCTTGTTTGCCGCGAGCGGTTTAATGTCCAATGAAAAATGGCCAACGCCCAAATAAACTCCAAGGACCGCCCTTTAAAATACCAAATCGGGCAGACGGGTCGGTCAGTGAGCCTTTGCCGTTACGGTCTCCCCCACGTGCCGCGAAGCTCCATTGATCCGGCGTGGCTCCAGCGAACCCTGCGGAATGCCGTCCAGGAGGTTGCGGTAGGTTGCCAGCGCCAGCAGCGGCCAGCTATTCCGATACATGTCGTACTTGAGATAGAAAACGCGGGGAAAACCGGTGCCGGTGGTTTCAAGCTCGGTCCACGAACCGTCGGGGTTTTGGCTATGAATCAGATATTGCAGCCCGCGCAGCACGCTTGGGCGCTCGGGATCGTCAAAGGCGCACAAGCCCATGAGAGCCCACGCGGTTTGCGAGGCGGTGCTCGGACCCTGGCCTTTGAAAACCGGATCATCATACGTATTGCAGCGCTCGCCCCAGCCGCCATCTTCATGCTGAACGCTTTCCAGCCAATCGCGCGCTTTGAGCAACCAAGGCTGGTTCATGTTGATTCCCAGCGCCCGCATGCCGCGCAACACCTGCCAGGTGCCGTAAATGAAATTGACTCCCCATCGGCCATACCAGGAACCATCCGGCTCCTGCGTTTCGCGTATGAACTGAATGGCCTTTTTGACCTGCGGATGGTCCACATCATAGCCTTCATAGCCGGCCAGTTCGAGAATGCGCGCGGTGATGTCCGCGCATTCCGGATCGAGCATGGCGTTGTGGTCCGCGAACGGCACCTTTTCCAGGATGCCCTTGGTGCAATCCTTGTCGAAGGCTGCCCAGCCGCCGTCCTTGCACTGAAAGGTCATCATCCATTTGAAGCCGCGGTGGAAACATTCATCGCGCCGGCGCGGATTGTCCGTGGGAATCTTGCGCAAGGCCAGCAGCACCATCGCCGTGTCGTCCACATCCGGGTTCCATTTGTTGTCGAACTCGAAAACCCATCCGCTCGGTTCGACATCGACCGGGTTCTTGTAATGCCAGTCCCCGCGAAACCGGATTTCCTTTTCCATCAACCATTCAGCGCACTTTTTCATTGCCGGGTGGTCGGCGGGAACGCCGGATTCGCGCATGCAGATCGCCACGATCGCCGTGTCCCAGACGGGCGACAGGCATGGTTCGACGCGCAAGGAGTTTTCGGTCTGGTGTTCGAGCGCCTTGAGTTCGCGTTCGGCGCGTGTGACTTGCGGGTGGTCGTCGGGATAACCGAGCGCCTTGAGCGCGATGACGGAATTAAGAATCGCCGGGAAGATGGCGGCCAGACCGTTGGTTCCTTCCAGGCGCTCGAGCATCCATTCCTCGCACTTCCTCAAGGCGCGTTTCCGAAAAGGATGAATGCCCGCCTGCACCCACAGTTCCGCGAACTTGTGCAGCTTGTCCAGCCAGAGGAAAAAATTGCGCCAGGTAAAACGTTCGGGGTCGGGCGGCAACGCGAGATCACGCTCGTGGTAACCGGCCGGGTACAATTCATCGAGCGTCACCGGAGTTTGCAACGGACGCGTCGGTTTGAAATGGTTAATGATCGCCAGCGGCACGAGCATCGAGCGGCTCCAGGAACTCATCTCGTAAAAGTTGACGTGAAACCATTTGCCGAGCAGGATGACTTCGCAGGGAATGGTGGGCACGTACTTCCACGGGAACAGGCCGAACAACGCGAGGTAAAGCTTCGAGAACGTATTCATTCGCGGCACCCCGCCGAGGCTGAGCGACATGGCGCGGGCGCGCAACATGCGCGGATCGGTGGCCGGCGTTCCGGCCAGTTTAAGCGCCAGGTAAGCCTTGATCGTGGCGTTTACTTCCGAAGGACCGCCGTAATAGATGTTCCAGCCGCCGTCCGGGAGTTGCAGGGAGAAGATGTGATTGACCGCCTTGCGCTGCCACTGCTTGTCCACCTTGCCGTTCCAGTGGTGATAGGCGATGAGGTCCGAAACAATCGTCGAATCAACGATCAATTCCCCAACCCAATAGCCCTCCGGTTTCTGTTCCCGCAGCAAGTAGTTCTGGGACCGCCGAATGGCGGTTTCCAAATCCGGCCGCGGCCGAAATCCAAAGTCTTGCTGTAACGGTTTGGCTTCTGATTGCCGGTCCTGAGACGTCACTGACACGCCCGATACTGTGCGAATCCCCTCGCGGTCTGTAAAGTTTTTAATCACTCCCGATTGCAACATACTTTTGAACTTTGAACTTTCAACCTCCGCCTGCTAATTTGACGGCATGGTTCTGGAATTCACCAAGATGAATGGTGCCGGTAATGACTTTGTGCTTATAGATAATCGCACCCAAAAAGTCAAGTTGAACACCTACCAAGTCACCCGCCTTTGCCATCGCCAGATGGGCGTTGGCGCGGACGGGGTCATCCTGCTCGTTCCCTGCGCTTCCGGGCGGGCCGATTGGGCCTGGGAGTTTTTCAATAACGATGGCAGCGCGGCCGAAATGTGCGGCAACGGCGCGCGGTGCTTCGGTCGCTTCGTCCAAAAGCTGACCGGGAAGGATGGCGATTTCACGTTTGAAACCGGTGCCGGCGTCATTCGCGCCAGTCTTCACGGAGATCGCGTCACGGTCAGTTTGACGAAGCCGGGCGAATTGCGGTTGAACGAGGCGGTGGAGCTTTCGATTGGCTGCCAGAGCATTCATTCGCTCAACACGGGCGTGCCTCATGCCGTGCTGTTCGTTCCCGACGCCGAACAGGCCATGGTCCAACAACTCGGCCAGGAAGTCCGGCGGCACGCGCATTTCGCTCCCAAGGGCACCAACGTTAACTTCGTGCAGCGCCTGGGGCCGGGCGCCATCCGGGTCCGCACCTACGAACGTGGTGTCGAAGCCGAGACCCTCGCCTGTGGCACGGGCGTGACGGCGTCCGCGCTGGTCGCGGCGACTTTGCACAAATACGAGTCGCCCGTCAGGGTCCACGTCAAGAGCGGCGATCAGTTGGAAGTCAGCTTCCGGCGCAACAACGGGGAGTTTTCGGACGTGCGCCTGAGCGGCCCGGCGGACTTTGTATTCGAGGGAAGAATCAACTTGTAAGCGGCGGGGTCAGCCCGATTGGCCGCGGGTAGCCTCGCGCAACGAGGACGAATGTGATGGACGCCTTTTGAATAGAACAAAGAGCGGCGTGAATCTCGCGATTCGCGCCGCGGTGTTCGAGCGGACCTATGACAATGACCAACCGCCCGCAAAATGAAAGTTACGCCCCGGGGGCCATTTCTCACTCAGTAACTGTTTGCATCCGGATGGCGTCTCCAATGGTGGAAAGGAACACATCGTCCTGACCCATTTCGACGACCTTCGCGGCTTGTACGATGGTGGTCACCGCTCCTTCCGCCTGGGAATCCGCGACGATCAGTTGGATTTTGGACTCGGCGGGGCGTCCGGCTGAATAGGCGCTGGGGCACCAAACGGCCTGGCCGCCTTTGCGGCGGTCGAAGGGTTCGACATCGGTGACCGTCACGCCCTCAACTCCCATATTCCCGAGGGCGCTCCGGACATCGGTGACACTGGCTGACCTGATGATCGCTTCAATCTTCTTCATAACAAGCCTTTCGTTGAGCCCGTTTTCCTGCCATGAACTTGGCACCAGCCTCCCGCCCCGCATAATAAAAAGGCGGACCAAACCCGTTAAAATAACGTCAAAATGTGTTTCGGCGACGTGACGTGCTGCATTTTTGTCTTGATGCCAAATGTCCCAATGGCGCGCTTGACAGTCGGCGCAGCCAGGGCAACTGTTTCCCTGGCTTAAAGCAAATGTGCCGGTCGGTAAAAAAGCTTCTTGTATCGCGCGATGGTTTCACCCTCATCGAGCTTTTGGTCGTTATTGCCATTATTGGCATCCTTGCTTCCCTGCTGCTTCCGGCCCTGGCACGGGCCAAGGAAAAGGGCCGGCAAGCCGCGTGCATTAACAGTGTTCGCCAGCAGGCGCTGGCCGTGTTTATGTACGCCGATGAACATAATGACCTGCTGCCGCCAGTTGCTTACAATGATGCCCAGGGCAACGAAGTGGACTGGCCGGCCATTTTCGACCCTTACCTTAAGCAACTTTCGAAGGTGCACCTTTGCCCAACTGATCGCGGCTCCCAGACCAACTCGTACGGCCTGAGCGAGCTGGCGTTCGTTGATTTGACGGATCCGGATCCCGCCGTTCCAAACCGTTTGGCGAACTTTCGCTCGGTGACCACGACCGTAATGATGGGCGACCTTGGAACGGAGGATAATTTTATCGACCCGCGACCGGATACGCTAAAGATGGTCGCACCCGGCTCCGATATCAATGACGACAAGGACGCACGTCCCATCGCTCGTCACTCTGGCAGGGTCGATCTCGGTTTCATGGACGGGCATGAGGAAAGTTTGAGCCTGGCGCAATTCTACTTGCACCAGAACCCAACCAACCGATGGTTCGCTCCGTAGCGTTCTGTCTTCAGTTGGAACGAAACCTTACATGCCCAACCTGCTGCGGTTCATGGAGCCGCTCTCCCATCAACGCGCGCGGTGACGCGGCCCCGTGTCATCACGAGGATCTCATCGCAGAGGGTCTGGGCCTCTTCACGTTCGTGAGTTACATACAGCATTGGCAGGCGGAATTCGTCGCGGACGCGGCACAGGTAGGGGATGATTTTGTCCTTCAGTGCGGTGTCCAGGTTTGCCAGGGGTTCATCCAACAACAGCAGGCGCGGTGAGGCCAGCAAGGCTCTGGCCAGGGCGACTCGTTGCTTTTCACCGCCGGATAGATGGGTGACGCTGCGGCCTGCCAGCGATTTAATTTCGAGCAGGTCCGTCACATGCTCGAAACTGAACAGCGGGTTGCGCCCGGACTCCGGCTTGTGGCCATAGAGCAGGTTCTGGCGGACGGAGAGGTGCGGGAACAACGCCAAATCCTGTGGCACGTAACCTACTTCCCGCAAGCGGGGAGGAACAGCGAGACCGCTTGCAGTGTCGGTCAGCACGGTGTCATTTAACTGAATTTTAGCCGAGCTTGGCCGCCGCAAACCGGCGATTAGATCGAGCAACGAAGTCTTGCCCGCGCCGGAGGGACCGAAGATTCCGGTAACCTGGCTGTGCAACTCCACGTCCACTTCGACAGCGAATTCCGCCAGCGGCAACGAAATGTTTTTCAAGAGCAGGCGCATTCAGGGTTTCGCGCGGCGCAGCAGGCATTCGCTGCCCCAGACTGCGATGAAGGCGAGCGCGACCGATATGCCGAGCAACCGATACGCATGCGCGTCCTGGCCCAGTTGCACGGATTGAAAAATCGAAAGGGAAAGCGTTGAGGTTCGCCCGGGAATATTCCCCGCCACCATGATGGTTGCGCCGAACTCACCCAGCGCCCGCGCGAAGGCGAGCATCACTCCCGCCATGATGCCACGAAACGCCAGGGGCAGGGTGATGGTCAGGAACACGCGCCAGTTGCCCGCTCCGAGTGTCCGCGCGATTTGCTCGAACCGCTGGTTCACCTGTTCGAAGGCGACGCGCGCCGATCGCACCAGCAAAGGAAAGGACATCACCCCCAGCGAAATCAGCACCCCACGCCAGGTGAACACGATGTCGAGGCCAAGTGAATCATGCAGAAAGCCGCCGATGGCTCCGCGGCGCCCGAACATTTTTAAGAGAATGAGCCCGGTGGCGACGGGTGGCATCACCAGGGGCAGGGTAATGGCGGTTTCCACCACCGACTTGCCGAACCAGTCATGGCGCGCGAGCAGCCAGGCAACCCCCAAGCCGAACGGCACAATGACCAGTGTGCTTAACGCGGATACCCACGCCGTGAACCAAACGATTTGCCATTCCTCAGCCGTCATTAAAATCGTGCTCGTCCTCGTCGTCGTCCTGGCTCTTTCAAGAGGATAAGAGCCGGGGACGAGGACGAGCACGATTGAGAGGGTGCGTTCACCGTGCTGAGCCTCCAGAGTGGCCGGAAGCTGGGGAGCCGCCACCGGGCTTTCCCTTGACGATAAATCCGTAGTGCTCGAATACTTTGCCCGCTGCTTCGGAGTTGAGATAATCGAGAAACTTCCTGGCGGCTGCCGGTTCCCGCGAATCCTTCAACACGGCCATGGAATAACTTATGTCCGGATTATCTTCGATTTCGTACGCCACCTTGATCTTTTTGGAAATTGCCGCGTCGGTTTTATAGACCATTCCGGCTTCGACATTGCCCGATTCCACGGCCGCCAATGCCGCTCGCACATTGTCGGTCGGCACGACCTTCGGCTCGACGAGCGGCCAAAGTTTGTGCTTCTCCAGGTACACCCGCGAATAAATTCCTGCCGGAACGGTCTTGGGATCAGCCAGGGCCACTCGCTTGACCTCGGACCCAGCCAGATCTTTGGGCGAATGGATCACGAGCAGGCTGTCCGATGCAATCACGATCACGAGCGAATTTGACAGCCGGCTGGTGCGCGTCTCTTTCAAGATCAACCCCTTCCGATCGAGCGCGTCCATTTTGTCCTCGTCCGCTGAGAAAAAAATATCAGCGGGCGCGCCTGCCTCGATTTGGCGCGCCAAAAAACTCGACGCGCCGAAGTTGAACGCGGGCTTGTCCCCGGTTTCGCGCTGGTATTGGGCGGCGATTGTTCGCAAACTTTCCGTAAGGCTGGCAGCCGCGAAAACGGTGAGGTCAGCCGCATGGCTGGGCGATACACCCGACAGGAGACTGATGGCGAATCCCACGCCAGCCAGTAATCTCGGTAAATCACAGGCAGGCGGACGCAAACCATCCAGTTGGTTTCGTTCGGCCTTGCGGTGGGTCTGGTTTTGCATCAACCGAACTATGCTTCCAAATATATCGCTCGGCTGCAAGGCGGAAGCGCAATACGCTGCGCGCCGTCAAGTGAAACAATTTACGATTTCCGGTATGATGATTGCCGCCGTCGGCGCATTACTGCGCCAGCACCACACGATAAAACCGTTGCGAGCCGGGAGGAATGGAATCAAAAGCCGTCAACATGCCATTGGTTGCGGAGATCGCGCTGCCCGAGTTTTGCCAGTTGGGCTGGGCCAGATTCGCCGTGGATTGCAACTGATACAATCGGCCCGCCACAGCGCTCCAAGTCAATCTGATGTTTCCAGAGACTTGAGTTGCTGAAAGGAACGCCGGGGGCAGGGGAATGCTCACGCGAAAGATGGTTCCCGCACCGCTGGTGCCACCATTTTGAGTAGCACCGTAATAGTTCCCATCCAAACCTGGCACGAGTGCGGTTTGGGGATTGGCTCCGTTCGGGCCATCGAACCAGGCGAGCGTGTTCAGTGTCCCGGTGGGGGTTATTCTAAATACAGTGCCATCGCCATATGGGCCACCGCCAGAGGTTGTGCCATAAAAATTGCCATCCCCGCCCAACACCAGCCCCGCCACCGGATGACTTCCGTCGGCAAGCCCGGCGAAGGAATAGAGATTTGTGAGCGCGCCAGCCTTGGTAATCCTGAACACGGTGCCATTGCCGTGACTGCCGCCATTTTGCGTTGTGCCATAGAAATTCCTGTCCGTGCCCTGCGCGAGCAGCGCAGCCGGTGAACTGCCTTCGCTGCCGCCGGTAAACGCATGCAGACTCGTGAAAACACCAGCCGCCGTCAACTTGAAGACCGTGCCCGCGCCGTTCGCGCCACCTTCGCTGGTCGTCCCATAGAAACTCCCATCAACATCCCGCAGCAACCCGGCGTACGGCTGCGCTCCGTCATTGCCACCGGTGAATGGATACAGGCTGGTGAATGCGCCGTCGGTCGTGATCTTGAACACGACGCCGAAGCCATATCTGCCGAAGCCGTAAGTTGTTCCATAAAACGCGCCATTGGCACCCTGCGCCAATTCCGCGAACAAGGATCCGCCGTCATTGCCGCCCGCGAACGAGTACAGCGGATTAACCAGGCCACCCGGAGTCGCCTGGAAGATCGTTCCATTGCCCGAAGCACCACCTTGGAAGGTGGTACCGTAGAAATTTCCATCCGTTCCCTGGGCCAGCCGTGCGTAAGGGATGGCCCCATCGTTGCCGCCCGTAAATGAATAAAGTGTCGCTGGCGCACCGCTGTCGGACAGTTGAAACATCGTGCCCCAGTTATTCGATCCTCCGGCTTGGGCCGTGCCATACAAGCGGCCATCGTTGCCCTGTGACAATCCATTGGGATTGCCGCCGTCATTTCCACCGGTGAACGAATATAAACTGGTGAGGGCAATCCCTGGCGCGGTAACCGCCGGGATGGCCAGGACGGCTCCTGTGCTTGTTACGGACGCCAGCGTATTGCTGACGACCACCGAATACGTGCCTGCATCGGCTGCGGAGATGTTGCTTAATGTAAGGGAACTGGTTGCCGAGCCGGAGACGTTCCCACCATCAGACATGTTGCCGGCGTTCCTTTGCCATCGATAGAAGAGCGGCTGATTACCCGCCGCGCTCACGCCGAACATGACCGTTGCGCCCGGCAGCGCCGACTGGCTAGACGGTTGCACGATGAGCACCGGCTGGGACGAAGTAATGGTGAGTGTTGCACTTGCGCTCATTACTGATCCGAGGGTGTTGCTGACGACCACGGAATACGCGGCCGCATCGGCGGAAGAAACGTTGCTGAGCGTCAATGTGCGAGCGTCTGAACCGGAGATGTTTCCGGCATTCGCCAGGTTGGCGCCGCCCTTTTGCCATTGGTAAAACAACGGCGGGCTGCCAAATACGGCCACGCTTAACATCACTCTCGCTCCCGCAAACGCGATTTGGGAGGCGGGTTGTGTGGTGATTTGCGGAGCGGAAGTGATGCTGAGTTTGAAAATCGTGCCGCTATTCCCCGGGCCGCCGGACGTGGTCGTGCCGTATAAACCGCCATCTTTCCCCTGTGCCAGCGCCGACTGCGGATGCGCGCCGTCATCGAATCCATCGAAACTGACCAGCGTGGCGAAGGCGCCATCCGGGGCGACGCGGAAGACCGTCCCATTACCGCTGGAACCGCCGGAATAAGTAGTGCCATAAAAATTGCCATCACTGCCCTGGATCAACCCGGCGGTTGGATAACTCCCGTCCGTGAAATTCAATAGATACAGCGTGGTCAACGCGCCGTTCTGAGTGATTTTGAAAATCGTGCCGTAAAGCGCAAAACCGCTCAGCGTGTTGTACTTTGTCACCCCGTAAAAATTGCCATCCGTGCCTTGGACCAACGTTCCTACCGGCATGTAACCATCGCTGCCACCCGAAAACGAATAGAGCGTTGTGAACGCGCCGCCTGGACTCAGCCGGAAAACCGCCCCGAACCCATGCGCCCCGCCGGAAACGGTCAGGCCGTAAAAATTTCCGTCGGCCGCCTGCATCAACCCGGTTGGAGCGTCCCCGTCGCTGCCGCCGATGAACGAGTAAAGATTGGCCAGCACACCGTTCGGAGTAATCCTGAATACATTGCCGCTGCTGAACGCGCCGCCGCCCGAAGTTGTTCCGTAAAAATTTCCATCGGTGCCTTGAATTAAGGGCGCACCCGGATCGCTGCCATCGTTGCCTCCAGTGAACGAGTAAACGTTGGCCAGCGTTCCGTTGGGCATCAGGCGGAATACATTGCCGGAAGAATTGGTGCCACCAAATTGCGTCGTGCCATAAAAGTTTCCATCGACGGCTTGCACGAGCGCGGCCAGGGGAATGCCGCCGACAATTCCGCCGAATGCGGCCAGGACGGCGGGCGGCCCAACATTGGTCGTGGCGCTGAAGGCTGTGCCTGCGTGATGAGCGCCTCCAAACTGAGTCGTCCCGTAGAGCTTGCCATCTGCGCCTTGCACCAGCCCGTTGGGTGTGCGGCCATCATTGCCCCCGCTGAACGAGTACAGCGTCGTTAGCATCGTTCCCGGCGCGCTCGGCGGAATTACTGTGAGAACCGCTCCCGAACTGGTGACGGAACCAAGGGCATCGCTGATCAGGACGGAATAGGTTCCGTTGTTCGCCTCGGTAACATTGCCCAGGGTGAGACTGCTCGTCGCTGCTCCGGAAGTATTTCCGCCGTTCATCAAATTCACGCCATTGTTCCGCCATTGATAAAACAACGGTTGATTTCCGCCTGCCGAAACGCTGAACGTCGCGACTGCCCCCGGCGCGAGTGTCTGATTGGTTGGTTGGGCCGTGATTACTGGCGGGGACACCGTGACGGCAAGCGAAGCGTTATCGCTAATTACCGAACCAAACGAGTTGCTCGCAATGACTGAATAAACCGTCGCATTAGCCGGGGCGACGTTGCTGATGGTCAGGCTTCGTGTGGCCGAACCGGAGAGGTTACCGCCGTCCGCCAGGTCAACTCCATTCGCGCGCCAGCGATAAGAAACTGGCGGACTTCCATAAGTAGCAACTCGGAAAGCAACGTTCGCTCCCGCATACACGCCCTGGCTCACGGGCTGACTCGTGATCTGCAATGGAGCGTTGATGCTGAACCGAAAGATGGCCCCGTGTCCGTTTGCGCCTCCGTTTTGAGTCGTGCCGATAAAACTGCCATCGACGCCCTGCGCCAGTGCGGTTTCCGGGTTTGCGCCATTGAAGCCGTCAAACCACGCCAGCGTATTGAACGCGCCCGGCGGAGCCAATTTGAATACCGTGCCATTGCCGTAAATACCTCCGAACGCAGTCGTGCCATAGAAATTGCCATCGTTCGCCTGCATCAGACCGCCCATGGGATGACCTCCATCGCTGCCACCAGTGAATGCGTACAAATTGGTGAACTCCCCTGCGGTGGTGATGCGGAAGGCAGTGCCGTTACTGTATGCGCCGCCATTTCCAGTCGTCCCATACAATCCGCCGTCATCGCCTTGCCACAGCCCGGCGTAAGGATTGACACCAGTGGCGCCGCCGAACGAAAACAACGTGGTCAAAATCCCGTTGGTGGTCAGCTTGAAAACCGTACCGCCGCCTGATGCGCCGCCGCTGAAGGTGGTGCCGTAAAGATTTCCATCCACCGCGCGCACCAACCCAGCGTGAGGAAGAGCGCCGTTGGTAACGGCAAACGACACGAGCGTGGTCAGTGCGCCATTGGTGTCCATGCGGAAGACTGTGCCGTATCCAGCAGTGCCGCCCTGGTAGGTGGCGCCGTAGAATTTGCCATCCGTTCCGACCGTCAATCCGGCATAAGGCAAATCGCCGTTGGTGATGTTGAAAGTCGCCAGCGTCGTGAATGTGGTATTCGTGGTGAGCCTGAACACAGTGCCATTATCGAAGGCGCCACCCTGAAAGGCCGTGCCGTACCAAATTCCGTCTCCTCCCTGTGCCAGCGTACCAAACGGTGTGGCTCCATCATTAGTGCCCGTGAACGAGTACAGGCTCACTGGCGGGCCGGTTGGATTCAACTGGAAAATGGTTCCGGCTGAGTTGGTCCCGCCGCTTTGCGTTGTGCCATGCCAATTGCCATCCGCGCCCAGGGCCAACCCGTTCGGATTCCCGCCGTCATATCCGCCCGTAAAGGAATATACTGGCGTCAGGGCGATCTCCGGCGCGGACACCGAAACGACATTCAGCACCGCTCCCGTGCTGGTGGCCGTACCGAGCGCGTTGCTGACAATTACGGAGTAGATTCCAGTGTTGGTGGTACTGGCGTTGCTGACCATCAAGGCGCTGGCAGCCGAGCCGGCGATGTTTTCCCCATCGGTTAAATTGGCTCCGTTCTTCTGCCAGCGGTAAAACAGCGGCTGGTTTCCCACGGCGCTTACAGTCAATGTCGCAGTGGCCGCTGGTAAAACATTCTGGCTGCCTGGTTGCTGCACGATCACCGGCACCGACGATGCGACCGTAAGCACCGCGCCCGTACTCGTCACAGATCCAAGGGCGTTGCTAACGATGACTGAATACGTTCCTTCATCTGCGGGCGTGGCATTGCTGATGGTCAACGTGGCGCTGGAGGGACCAAAGCGGTTGCCGCTGTCACTGAGATTCGTTCCGTTCAATTGCCATTGAAAGAACATGAGCGCGTTGCCGCCCACTCCCACCGTGAACAAGGCGCTCGCTCCCGCGAACACCGTCAGGTTGGTCGGTTGCGCGGTGATGGATGGCGGCGTGATGACGTCCAGCGTGAACTGCCGGCGTTGGGCGAAGCCATCGTTCAAATTCGTGAACCACAGATTTGCTGTGTAACTTCCGGCCGGAAGATTCGTGGCCGCAGGATTCAAGCTCGCTGTAACGGTCGTGGAAGGTCCACCTGCAACCAGGACGCCGCCCGTTGGCGAGGCGCTGAGCCAGGCGGATGTGTTGACGAGAGTCCAATTGAGTGTTGACGTGCCGGAATTGGTCAGCGCATAGGCCTGGCCAATAGGGCTGAATGGTCCGCCGACCGCGCCACTCGCAATCCCACCAGTCGTGGGCATGATTCGCAATGCATCCAGTGGCGCGAGCAGGGCAGCGATGAGATTGCTCCCGGTGGGCGTGCCCCAACCCGTGCACAGGTCGTAACCGGGGACTGCGAAAAACTTCGTGGGACTGCTGCTGTTCGTGTTGTTGCCGGCCGTGACATCATGGAAACAAGCGTTATAATTTCCGCCTTCGCCGATGGCATAGAGTGCTGGATTAATGAAACCAATGCTGGGTTGCCCATTGGCTTCAGCTTGTTGATTGATCAGCGCGGCAAACCCCGCCCACAAAGGCGCTGCGGCACTCGTGCCGCCCACCGCTCCTTCTTCGCCATTGTTCGCGATCAGCCAGATGCTTTGGTCGGCCAGGCAGGCAACATCCGGGATGTTCCGCATGCTTGTTGACCCCTGGTTGAAGGCCATGCTGACGCCTTGTTGCCAAATCGGGATTGGATACGAGCCGCTAATGCCGCCGCTGCCGAGAGCCCACGCACTTTCCGATGCCCACGCGCCGTCCGGCCCTGTGGCCAGGACGGTCCCGCCCACCACGGTTGTCCAAATGTCATCCGATGGCGGACTGACCGTTCCCGCATAGGCGCCGAAATCGCCAGAAGCCTGGAAAAACGACTGTCCCTGCGCGGCGTACTGCTGAAAGATTTGTTCCCGCACGGGATCAACCTGATTGCCGAAGCCCCACGAGGAACTGAGTTGCCGCGCCTGATTGTCCGTCGCCATGCGGTTCAGCACGTTGTTTCCGACGCGTCCCTCATACACGATGACGCGCGACAGCCCCGGCGCCATTGAAATCGCCATGTCGATGTCCAGCGCCACTTCGATGTTCTGCGAGCCTGCACCACCCAGGTTGGCGTTCAGCAAAACGTTCGTCAGTGGAATATTGGGCAATCCCGCCAGGTTTTCGTATGCGGTAACATCACCGGGGAAGTAACCATCCAGTTCAAGCAGCCCCACTGCCTGCCCCGAGCCGTCCAATGAAACGCCCGGGGCGTAAGCATTTCGAAAGTCCCGACCGATAAAATTCCCGCGCGGCCCGGTTCCGGTTGCATAGGGTGTTCCGCCTGTTCCCGAACCCAGCTTTGCGCTGCCCATTTTCTTGAAGCCGCTCGTCCTTAGACTCATTGGCCGGGGCAGGAAGTAATCGTCCAAACCGCCGATCGACAGCACGGGCACCGCCAGATCGAGCGATGGTTCAGCATCAGGCGCATAAAATGTGCGCGTCTCCGTGGGATGCTGATAGCGTTGCAATCTTATGCCGAACGTCTTCTCGATGTTCGCGACCGGGCCGTTTACTTCCACCAACGTGCGGTTGGGATGCGTCTCGGTCACTGTGAGTCCGTTCGAGTTCGCGAAATCCTTGACCGCCTGATAATCCGCTTCAGTCGGACCGAACCTGGCGGCAAACTCGGCCGCGGTCAGAAACCGATGGTATTGCGGGCTGGCCGGGTCGTAGAGTTCGCGAAGCAGGCTGATGAGCGTGTCACGGTTGCGCAAGGGCAGCCCGATCGTCAAATCAAGATTCGTTGTGCCCGGCATCCGCTCCACCGCCCGCAAACGCGTCAACCCTCGAGGCACGTGGCCACGGAGCACTTGCCTTGGCGCTGCCTGGGCAGACATCACGCCTGCCAGCAACCAAGGGAAAGCCATCCAAAAACGGCGTAACAGAGTCACAACGACTTGACTGTTAGCATACGTTAAACTGGCCCGCAAGTCCGCCGCCTACTTGTAACAATGGCTTTAATTCCTTGTGGGCAGGATAAAAAAGCGGGATCGCCATTGCGTTGCTGCGCGAATTAGGCAGGGCCGGTTTGCCGGAAAATAGGGAACACACAGTGCCGCGTATTCCAGTTCTTACTGGCCACCCGCTCCTGCGGAGGCAGTTTGCGATGAGTGTTCTCCTTCTGGCACGGCTGTTGTCTCCAAGAAACCGATGAACATCTCCTCGAAAGACTGATCGCCCCAGGCAATGCGTTTTTCGGGGGCCGGATTGTTTGGGTTCTGCGGGGAGTTATCGAAGCCGCCGCTGCAAATGACCCATGTCCCGGCCGGTAGAATCTTGGGTTGAGCGAGTCGGTAGCTGGTCTGCCAGTTGAAATCATAGTGAGGCACCGAAAGCAGGGTTTCACGTTTCCCATTGGCGTAAAGCGCTTCGAAACGCATCCACGAACCGCGCAAATGCATGTGCGGCGCCATGCTGATCAACTGCGAATCGGCCTTGATCGGGCACATGGCAAACGTCTGGGCATCGCTTTCGCCGGGCGGAATCGAAAAATCCTGGTTGATGGCGGCGCGCGTGTTCAACACCAGCTTGGGCTTTTCCGGCAATTTGTAGAAACCGATTTCCGTCTCGTCGCTTTGGGGACTGCCCATCGTGGTATAGTGCATTTCCAGGTCCAAAACTGAATTCTTCGGAAGTAATCGGCCCGTCCCCTCGGGGAAGCGTCCGGATTGGTAGCCCGGCGCCCAGCCTTGCAGCGGCATTCCGCGTCCCGAGCCATCATCCGCGCCGCGCCCGGACGACTTCACGCGCACGATGCAATGGTGGACCACTTTGCGATTACCGGGATGAATGGATACCGCGCCCAACCACGTGTCCTCGGTCACCGGCGAATTGATTTTGATGTGGCGATATTCCAACACGCCGGTGGCTGGGACTTCCTCGGGCTTCGGCAGTTTTACGATGAAATCCGGCTGGCCCAAAGGCCAGTACGCGGCGGGCGCAACATGCGCCTGCGGCAACGGGTCCTCGCCTTCGCCGCGCCTGGCTCCGTCCGCAATCCAGCCCAGTAGCGCGCGCTTTTCCTCCAGTGTCATCGTGGGTTCTTGCGTGAAGTGTCCCAACTCCTGGTCCGCGGACCAGGGTGGCATGCGGCGGCTGAGGAGGACTTCCTGGATCATGTCCGATTTGGAATGCACCTTCTGATAATCCGACATCGAGAACGGTCCAATGTTGCCCGGGCTGTGACACGAGAGGCAATGCTTTTCCAGGATGGGCGCAATATCATGGGCATAGGAAACATTCGTGCCCGTGAGTTCAGGCTCGTATTTGATCAAGCATCCGTGCGCGGGAACTTCAGGTTGCTTTACCGGCCGGCTGGCCAAGAAATCCTGGAGCGCATTCTCGAGATATTTTTGTTGCGGATCCGGCTTGGCTGCGCCTTCGCTGAACTGGTCGTCCATCGCGCCCTGATAAAAGACGTGCCCGCTTTTGCGATCGATGGCAACCACCGTCGCCGTCCGTGTGACGCCGAGCAGATGCGCCAATCCCTGGGTGTCATCCCGCAGGAAAGGAAAGACCCGCTCCGCGCCCAATTCCTCGGCTTCCTTGAGGACGCTCTTGCGATCGTCACTGGTGTTTGCGTCCACCACCCAAATCGCCACCTCGCGCTCCGTAAATTGATCACGAATGGTTTTGAGTTTGTGGATGCACTGGCGGGAAACCGGGCATCCGTTCTCCGTGAAGAACAAGACCACCGCGCGGGACTCCGCCCGATGAAATTCATAATAACGCCCATGGGCATCCAGCATGGCGAAGTTCGGCACCTCATCAGCCATGGTCATGGCACGGGCAATGCCCGGCAACACCATTGCAATCAACACGGGTGCTGCCCGCCTCAATTGCCGCCGCAGAAAGAATAAAGGAGTTTCCATTGATGCAGTTTACCATGTCATTGCAATGCCGCACTGGCAAGCTGAAACTCCCAGGCATGGTGGACTCAAAAAATCGTAACCGCCGATGTGAGGAGGAGAATCACAGTACCCAAAAAAGTGCGGCCCGAGGTCGAAGATCGGGGCACCTTTCCCTGGAGTGCGCGCCCTACCTTGACCGGGTGGCAGGGCGGGCAGTCCTCTGCGCGCCGTCACACAAGACGCTTGAGGCCGTTCCGAACGGCACCGTTCACGGGCAGGCTCTAATCCCTCATTCAGAAGGATTAGAGCCTCCTTGCGTCGCTGCTACGATTGCGCGGGAAGTCGGTTGAAGCCTAATACCAGGTGCCGCCCAAGCTGGTCCAACTCGACCAGGTGGCACTGTTCGCCGCGGTCTGGTTGGCAGTATCCATGGCGCCGTTGGCGATATTTATGAAGAATTGCAGCGTCCCGCTTTTGTTGACCCCGACACAAGGCCGGATGGATTGAGTGAAGCTGCCGTTAATGTCCTGCCAACCGGACCAGTTGTATGTTCCGTATGTTCCGGCGTTGTAATTGGCGATGGTCTGGTAGAGCGTGCCCGTCGGGTCAAGGTGGAAGTCAGGCTTCGACGTCCAGCCTGCGCCCACTCCGTATTCCGGACCATAGATGTAGGCGTAGCCGGTTTGCGGCTGGCTGCTCTGTGAGGGATCGTCGATGAATTGCGGACCAAACGGAGTCGTGGTGTTGCCGCCCAGCATCGCCTGGGAATTAGCCCCTCCCGAATAGGCAATCAGATCTCCGATGGCCACATATTGGCCGACCGCCAGGTTCGGGTTAACCGCGCCCAAATGCAAATAGGCAAAATACGCGGCGTTGGTGCCGGGCTGATCCAATTGGATGCCGATTTCCCATCCCCATGACGGCGTATCGATGCTGGATACCGTGCCGCTCACAATGGATGTAATGGGAGTATCGAGCGGAGTCTGCACATCCTCATCATGCGCCCCGCCATAGCCTGTATCATAATTCGGATTACCAAACGGCACGCAAATGGGATACTTAAACCAGGGCGACGAACCGGTGGGGAACGTGGCGAAACTTGTTTGGAAGTTGTGATACACATTGCCGGTGTTGCCCACGAGGAATAATTCAAGAGCGCCATTTTGATCGGCAACCACGACTGGCTTGACCAAACTGTTCCAACTCCCGCCCAAACTGTTCCAAGCCGTCCATAAGGCATGGGTGTTCTGGCCTGTCTGGGTCTTGGTATAAGCGACGCCATCCGTGCCAATGGTGAAGACTTCCAAGGTCCCATTGTGATTGCGCGCGGCGGCGACGCGAACGGTTTGCGACACGGCGCCGCTCAGGTCATTCCAACCGGACCAACTGGTGTTATTGGCCGAGCTTTGCCAGTTGTTGTAAAGATTGCCCGTGTTGCCCACCATAAATATCTCCTCCTCGCCGTTCGCGTCGTTTGCAATTGCGATGTCATTATCCTGCGACCAGCTTCCGCCCAGGCTGAACCAGGCGGACCAAGTGCCGTTCGGAGCGGTTTGGTAACTGTGATAAAGCACGCCGTCGGTGCCGACGATGAAGAGGTCCAGCGACCCATTCGCCCAATTGCCCACCGCCAGCTTGGCGGTCGTGCTGACATGCGAACTGAAGGTGTTGAAGGTGGACCAATTGGTAGTGGCGCTGCTGCCCGCGACCTTTTGCCAGATATGATTGATCGTGCCGTCCGTGCCGACTACGAAAATTTCCAGACGCCCATCCGCATTGATGCCGACCGCGGGAATCGAATACGGATTCCAGGTGTTGCCGGAGCCCATGGCAACCCAGCCAGACCAGGAACCTCCCGGGGAAGTTTGGTAATTTTGATACAGTGTTCCGGCGGTGCCGATGCCTATGGCAAACACCGTCAAGCGGCCATCGGAAGTGCGGGCCGCGCAGGGATTGATGTGGTTGACCAGTGCGGCAGCGGCGCGCTGCGAAGTGCCAATGCTAGCCGTTGCGATGATACTGACGGCTAAAAGCCGGAGGGCTTTTCTTACAAGTCCGTGGTCTTGGTTGACGGGAGTCTTCATGAATTTGCCTTTCGATTTATCGGTTAAGCCTCTGGTAGAACGAGGCTCCTGCCGAGCCAGCCACTGCTTACCGGAGGATTGATGGCATTAAGGTTTCGAAGAAGGGATGGTTTCTGGTTTTCTGATTTAAGGTTGCGCTGTTCAATGAACCTGAACCTTGCCGTGGAGCGTGGCCGGATGTCAGGGAACTGTCAGAGTGAGAGATTAACCCAATCCAGCAATCCCAGCCATTACACATTGATGTATCATAGACTCCTATGAGACGCGGGACTGAGGGCGCATCCCGGCATCGTTGGCCAAGCATCAAGCACCAAGTTCCAAGCACCAGAAAATTTCCAACTTCCAAGCTCCAATAGCCCAATGCGATCTGATTGCTGTTTGTTGTTTGGAGCTTTACGGTGTTTGGAACTTGGTGTTTGCGGAGGCGGCGGTATGGCCAGATGCGCCCGCGATAGCGGGAAGTGGGCCAGCTTGAAATTACGCGGGTGGACAAATCACCCGGGCTTTAGAGCCTGTCTCGGTAGGGCGCGTCACTCCGTGCGCGCCGACGGCGGGCAGAGGACCGCCCGCCCTACCAGGATAGGTTCTAAGCCGGAACATTGCAGTTGAACCACGAATGGACACGAATAAACACCAATAGAAGAGCGGCGAATACAGACCTTTGGCGGCCGGCACAACTTTCACTGAATAGTGGCGTGATTCCAATCTGACCCATGGCCGGCACTGCCCGTTTAATTCGTGTCCATTCGTGGTTGCCGATTGCATAGTCCCGACTTAGCCACTTGCTTGGGGCTCTATCCACTCGCGGCCACCACGG
>JAJPHR010000016.1 GCA_021325145.1 Verrucomicrobiota bacterium
GGCAGATGGACTACTCCAATCGGAGGTTAATAATTCTGTTTAAAAGTGAATTTTACAGATGGGTCGCTGTGTTATGCTGGACTATGTTGGGTCATTTTCGGTGGTTTCCGCGCCTAGGGGCATTCGTTCCGTTGCCTGACGCCGCGGAGGTCAATGGGTCATGAGGTAGAAGACGAGGTTGATGCCGAGGGGGTAGGCGCGGGGTTCGGAGAAGAGTTTGAAGTAGGTCTCGTTCTCGCCTTCGCGTTCCCAGCCGTCGCCGGTGTCGGAGTTGTGGATGGCGAGGGCCATGATGCGTTGCTTGTCGTCGAGCCAGGCGCGGACGTGCATCTCCTCGGAACCGGGGCCGCGCCAGGTGGAGGGCATGGATTCGGGGTCGTCGGGGTTGTAGTCGCGGAGCCAGCGTTGGAGGGTGGGGACCTGGAGAGTTTTCATGGGACCGCGCAGGTCGAAGACGCAGTGGAAGAGGGGATGTTCCATGGGCAGTTCGCTCCAGGCGCGGCCGGGGAGGACGTGTTTCATATGGTCTTCGCAGGTTTGCCAGGCGCGGTCGCCCCAGAAATCGTCGAGGAGGAGGACGCCGCCGTTGAGGAGGTATTGGCGGAGGGCGCGGGCTTCGTCGTCGTTGAGGTCCATGCGCTCGGGGTGGGAGAGGAAGATGAAGGGGTATTGGGCGAGGTCGGCGTCGGTGAGGCGAATGACGCGGCCGTCGGGGTCGGTGGTGAGGGAGGTCATTTGCTGGAGACGCCAGGAGAGGTTGAGGTCGGCGTCGGGGTAGTCGTTGACCCAACCGAGCCAGCCGGGGCCGTAAAAGCCATGGCGGTAAAGGATGCGGGTGAAGGTGAAGGTGTCCTGCTCGAAGCCGGGGGCGTTGGTCCAGGTGGGGGTGTCGGTGCTGTGATTGGCGGTTTCGCGGGCGGTGCGGACGGTGTCTTCGTTGACGAGTTCGCCGCCTTCGGTGCGGACGAGCGGGCCGGAATCGTCCTGGCCCCAGAAGCGGCCGCGGCCACCACCACCGCTGCGGAATTGTGCGAGGCAAAGGCCGAGCGAGAAAAGCACGATGGCGACGGATAGGAGGATTCGTCGCGAGGTGCGCATGGGTTGATTGGGCGGCAGTGGAGGCAGTGCTGGATCGGCGCAGCGCGGCCAACCACAGACTCTCTATCGGATACGAAGGCGGGTTTGTCGAGTTGAAAGATGTGGTGGCGTGAGGGGTGAGTGCAGGTTGGCACCGCCGCCATTTTCTCCGCTCCCCGTTCAAGCGGGGAGAGGGAGTCGGCTGGCAGTATCAAGGCGCGCCTCTCGAGTGTGCAGTGAGAAGCAACAGCCGAAAAAAGGGCTGGGATAAAGTTGAATTCCGATGCGGGGCACACCAGTTGCTTAGCTGTAAGTGGCTCGCTGGAAGTAGTTTCCGAGCGAGAAAAACATTGAAATGTAAAAATTTGGCACAGATGAGGAATAACCCCCTCGATTACAATGGCTTAATGCCCTGTGAAACAGGCTTTTGGCGGCCTGTCCGCCGGAGCGCGGGGCGAATGACGATGACGAAAGTGTCAATTAATTTGGCAAACTTGCACTAAATGCTCTGGTGGAAAATACAACGCCTTAAGTCGAAGGACCCGAAGATCCGGCTGGCCATCGTCCAGGAAATGGCCGCGTACGGCGGGCGATCCGCCCTGAGCCAGGTGGCGGAGGCGTTGAAGGACGAGGACACGGAAGTCCGAGCCGCCGCCGCCAAAGGTCTGGGCAGGCTCCGAGACGAACAAGCACTGGCGCCGTTGCTTTCGGCACTGACCGACCGCAAATACGAAGTCCGTCTGGCCGCCACCCAGGCGCTTCGTGAGCTGGGCGACCCGCGGGCCATTGATGCGCTGTTTCACGTGTTGCGGGACGAAAGCCATCTCGTTCGCTGGCATGCGGCCGGCGCGTTGAGCGCGCTCGGCTGGCGGCCCAGAAGCGATACGGATTTCATTCTGCGTTCCGTGGCGATGGGGCAACATGAAGCCGCGGCCAGTTATGGCAGCAATTCCGTGGACGTCCTGATTCAGGCGCTGGAGGACTTGTCCTGTCCCAAGCGCAACGAAATTGCGATCGCTCTCGGCAAGACCGGCGAGAGTCGCGCGGTCAAGCCGCTGGAAGCCGCCCTGAAAGACAACGACAGCCATGTGCGCGTTGCGGCCGTGGAGGGCCTCAGTCACCTCGGCGTGCCTGAATCCGCCGATGCCTTGCTGCGCAGCCTCGCGGACACGGATTCCCGCGTCCGTGCGGCGGCCATCGAAGCGCTGGGCCGCATGGGTGATGTGCGCATCGTCGAGCCGATCGCGAACTCGCTCATTCGCGATGAGTCCTGGGATGTCCGCAAGCTTGCGGTCGAGGCGCTCGGGCGGATTCGCGTGGAGCGCGTGACCGATCTTCTTTGCCAGGCGCTCAACGACCACGACCATGACGTGCGCCAAACTGCCGCCGTCTCGCTGGGCCAGGTTCCCGACCCGCGTTCCATTGGCCCGCTGGTGCTTGCGCTCAAGGATGAGAACAGTTCGGTGCGGCAAGCCGCCAAGGCTTCCCTGCGCCAGATCGACCGGCAATGGGAGCTTTCGGAAGGCGCGCGTCTGGTGATCCCGCAATTGGAAGCGGCGGTCAACCATCGGGAATATTGGGTGGCCCAATCCGCCGCCGACACGCTGGCCAAGATCAACGACATGCGCCAGCGCGAGTTGGAAAACTCCGCCTTCAACGACCCCGCCCGGCAGCGCACGACCCGGGCCATTGCCATCCTGAGCGACACCTTGCGCGACATCGACCGTGATTTGCGCCAGGCCGCGGCGGAAGCGCTCGGACGGATTGTGGACGACCGTGTGGTGGCGCCGCTGGTTTCCGCCCTGGATGACCGCGATGAATGGGTGGGCCGCGCGGCCGCGCTCGCGTTGAACCACCTTAATTGGGTGCCCGCGCCGGACGACAATCGCCGTGCCGAGAAACTGAAAACCCTCATGTATAAATCCTGATGTCCGAGCCAGCTCAAAAATTAAAGAAGGTCCTCTTCGTGGACGATAATTTCCAGTTCCTGGAGATGATCGAGCGCGTCATGGGCGAATGGAGCAAAGGCGAATGGCAAATATTCCTCGCGCAGAACAGCGGCAAAGCGCTGCTTCTCCTCCAGGAACATGCCATCGATCTGGCCGTCGTGGACATCCAGATGCCGGTCGTGGATGGCGTCCAATTCCTCGCGTTGCTGCATCGGAAGTATCCGAACATCCAAAAGGTGACGCTCAGCGCCTACGCGGATGACGCCTCGCGCGCCGCGTGTTTGAACCACGGCGCGGAACTTTTCCTTGAGAAACCGCGCAACCCCGGCGACCTGGAAATTATTTTTGGCACCCTGCGCGAATTGGCGCGCCAGGAACACGTGGCCACCGGCTTCCGCGGCGTGCTTCGCCAGGTCAGCCTCGAGGACGTGATCCAAATGGAGTGTCTGAACAAAAACTCCTCCATTCTGGAAGTCGCCGCTGGAACCTGGCAGGGCAAAATTTTCGTGCTGGATGGGGCCATCATTCATGCGGAAGCCGGCGACCGAAACGGCGAAGCTGCGTTGAACCGGATTCTTTCGCTTAAAGGCGGCGAGTTCAATCTACGTCCGTTTGCCGAACCATCCCAGCGGAGCATCGATGGCGCATGGGAATTCCTCCTCATGGAAGCCGCCCGTGTCCGGGATGAAAACGCCGAGACCGCCCGTGAAG
This sequence comes from Verrucomicrobiota bacterium, assembly GCA_021325145.1. Lineage (GTDB taxonomy): Bacteria > Verrucomicrobiota > Verrucomicrobiia > Limisphaerales > Pedosphaeraceae > JAJPHR01. Next base: position 3,738 of record JAJPHR010000016.1, read on the forward strand.
CAGCCGCATCGGCTGAGCCGTCGGCGCCCGCCGCGCCCGCCGCTCCCGCCATGCCGAAGCCCGCGCCGCCCACGCGGGCGCCGATGCTGCCGCCCGCGCCCAGCGTATCCGTGCCGTCAGCGATTGGAAAGTCGTCCCGGATTGACGAATTGATCATCTGCACCCCGAAGGGCGAGGTTCTGTATGAATGGAAATGTGGCAGCGCCAATGACCGCATTGGCTTCCTGGAATTCCTTTCCCAAAAATCCACGCAACTCGGCGAAGGACTCAACCTCGGCCCGTTTGACCGCCTGGAAATGGAAGGCGAGCGTCACCGTGTCATCGCCCAGATTAAATCCGATCGCGGGCTCTTTGTTCGCGCCACCAAAGGACTGGCCGCCGCCACGCCGACATGAAACGGACACCCTACCCATGAGAGAAAACCTCCATAGTTGGCTCACTGAAAAGATGAAAGTCCCGGGGATCCTCGCGTGCGGATTGCGCGCGCCCGACCGCAAGACGTTTACGCGCAGCGCATCCGTCCAATTCACCCCCGCGGCCCTCGAATACGCCTGCCGTTGCCTGACGGACACGTTCCACGTCCTGCGCGCCAATCAATTCCCCGCGGGACTCGTCCGCTGGGTCTATGCAAATTATTTTGTCTATGGCTCGATCCGTCAGGATGGCATTTGCTTCGCCGTCCTTGCCCGTCGTGAAGGGCCGGGTCTTGAGCCTGCCGACTTGGAGAACATCATCGCCGAGTTCCAAAACTTGCAAGCCTGAGCTTATGTTCGATTCCACCACTCATATTCCGGAAGCCGGCGAACACCGATTCGAGACTGTCCCGTTGTCCCCATTGGAAATTACGGGTGCAGTCAGCGCCAAGGTGATGCATGACCTTTCCAACTTGGTCAGCGGCATTGTTGGGAACGCCGAGTACGCTGCCCGAACGACCAACGACCCCGCCAGCCTGTTGAAAGCCGTCCAAGCCATCAGCAACGCCTCCAATGCGGCCGGCAAACTCCTTGGCCAATGCCTGCCGTTGCAACAGTCCATCTCCCAAGCCGTCATGCTGTACGACGTCAATGAAATGGCCGAGCGAATTGCGGAAGGCGCCGGGCTCACTCCCGGCTGGCGTTCAACCGTTCCCGCCGATCTCAGTGGCCAGATCAAAGTCCAGCCGCGCTGGCTGGCTGCCGCCATCTGGCAGATTGCCCGTGAAACCCAGGTTTCCCGCGGAGACATCGAATTCGCGTGCGGCCCCGCGGGCTTTCCGATCGCCTGGCACGGCCCGGTTCCAAACCCCGGCCGGCCGCTGAGCCTGTTCCAGATCACGCTTTGTTATCGCTCCGAGGAAATGCTCGTCTCCAGGGAATCGCCCGTCACGCCCGAGCGTCCCGGACTGCTCGCGGCCTTCGAACTCATCCGCCGCTGCAAAGGCCAGCTCCAATCCCGCCCAAAACCTCCCGGCCGCCAGGAAATCTCTGTCCTCATTCCATTGGTTTAAAAGGGTGCATCGCAACTCTGCCATAGAGTCGGACCATTCTTCATCCTGCATCCCGCATCGCAATTTGGCACATAACGTCTCAAGGGGGGTCCAGACCCGTGACACCGTGACAACCCAGTAAAGACGGGCCTTTTCTAAAGTGCCACCCGTGACACGACCCGTGACAACCCGTGACATTTGCCGCCCGACCCGTGACAAGCATTGCCCCTAAATCGTCCTCGTCCTCGCCGTCGTCCTCGGTCCGAAGACTGGGCGCGCCTGCCGCACCGGCTAATGCAACCCAGGCCACCGCACACAGACCAGCAGCAATCAGCCATCCTCGAAAAGCCCGCTGGCGTTTAGCCCGTCACATCGTCCATGCGTGCCAGTTTTCGGCCGCAATTCGGTCCTTCTGCCGCCGTATTTCTTTGCCCCTTCAAGCCTTTGTTGTTAATTACACGGCTTGCCAATGAACATCTTGGACGAACTGGAATGGCGCGGCTTGATCGCCGATTGCACAGACAAAGACGAACTGGTTAAGCGGCTTGGCTCGGCTCCGCTCGTGTTGTATTGCGGTTTCGATCCCACGGCGGACAGCCTTCACGTCGGCAATCTCGTGCCGCTGCTCGCGTTGCGCCGTTTCCAGACGTTCGGCCATCATCCCATCGCGGTTGCGGGCGGAGCGACCGGTTCCATCGGCGACCCGAGCGGCAAAACCGCCGAACGGCAGCTTCTCACGAAGCAAGTGCTCGATGCAAACATCGCGTTCGTTAAGGAGCAACTCCGCCGCTTGCTCGATTTCGAGACGAAAACGAACCCCGCTCGATTGGTGGACAATGCCACGTGGACCGAGCCGGTCAGTTACCTCGAGTTCCTGCGTGACATCGGCAAATATTTTTCCGTGAACCAGATGGTGGCCAAGGAAAGTGTGCGCGCCCGCATGGAAGATCGCGAAGCCGGCATCAGTTACACCGAGTTCAGCTACATGCTGCTTCAGGCGTTTGACTTTTATCATTTGCGCAAGGAATACAACTGCGAGCTGCAAATCGGCGGCAGTGACCAATGGGGCAACATCACCGCCGGCATCGATCTTTGTCGCAAGAAACTCGGCGCGCCCGTCTTTGGGCTGACGCTGCCGCTCATCACCAATGCCGACGGCAGCAAGTTTGGCAAGAGCGTGGCCGGCGCGATCTGGGTCGATCCTAAAAAGACCAGCGTTTATCGCTTTTACCAGTTCTGGATTCGCACCGATGACCGCGATGTGATCCGTTACCTGAAATATTTCACCTTTCTTACCCGCGAAGAAATCGCCGCGCTTGAACAGCAGCACACTACCAAACCCGAGGCTCGCGACGCTCACAAGGCGCTCGCCAGGGCCATGACCGACCTGGTCCATGGCCCCAACGCCACCGCCGAGGCCATCCGCGCCAGCGAAATTTTATTCGGCGGCGAACTGGCAGGCATTTCGGAAGCGACCTTCAACGACATCGTCGGTGAAGTGCCGACGAAAGAGATCGGGAAAGACAAACTTGAAGGCGCGGGTTCGCCGTTGGTCGAGTTGATCGTGCATGCCGGGCTTTGTCCGTCCAAAGGCCAGGCGCGCAAAGACATCGAAGGCGGCGGCGTGTACGTGAACAACGTCCGCGAAACCAGTTTCCAACGCGCCATCACCGCCAACGACCTGCTTTTCGGCAAACACCTTCTCCTGCGCAAAGGCAAACGCAATTACGTTGTCCTGACCGCCCAGGCTTCCTAGCGCGACGAAAGGTCAGGGTGGATTCAAGAACCCACGCAACCTGTAGCAGCCGACGTGAGAAGGCTCCAGCCTCTCTGAAAACGAAACCAGAGCCTCTTCATGTCGGCTGCCACGAGTGCGTTGGTTTTGGCATTGCGCGTTGCGTGCCGGTTCTTTGGTTATGGTTGGTCGCAGTCGCTTTCGTTTCCGGGTTTGACGCCCGCGCCCACGAACCCAGCAAGAGCTACCTCAATCTCATTGCCACCAACGAGCAGATCAGCGGGCAATGGGACATCCCGCTCAAGGATTTGCAAACTGTCGTTCCGCTCGATGTGGACAAAGATGGATTCGTGACCCGTGAGGAACTTGAGAGCGGATATGGCAACGTTCTCGTTTATGCCCGGGCGCATTTGAAGATCAACTCGCAGGCGCAACAAGGCGCATTGCGCTTTACCGACCCCGAACCGACCGTGGCGGACTTTTCCGACGGAACATATCTGGAACTTCCGTTTGTCGTGGACGGGTTGTCGCAGCCGCAGACTTTGGAACTGGATTACCGGCTGTTTTTCGAAACCAACTCGCTCCATCGCGGCCTGCTGCGCCTCGAAGCCGGTGGCAAAACGCAATCAGCCGTCTTCAGTCCGGACCGTCCGGTTCAACGAATCGAATTGGGCGAAGCCAATGCGGGCGGGCAGTTTCTCACTTTTCTTAAAGAAGGCGTCCATCACATCTGGACCGGTTACGACCACATCCTCTTTTTACTCGCACTGTTGCTCCCCGCGGTGCTTCAACGCGAGCCCGATGGCTGGCGCGGAGTGACTGAGTTTCGCCCGGCATTGTTAAATGTCGTCAAGATCGTCACTGCGTTTACCGTGGCGCACTCCATTACGCTTAGTCTGGCGACACTCCACTGGGTGCAATTGCCATCGCGTTTGACGGAATCGTCCATCGCCGCGTCGGTTGTTCTGGCCGCGACGAACAATATCCGGCCCATGGTCCGCGAGCGAGGTTGGATGGTGGCGTTCGCTTTTGGACTGATCCATGGCTTCGGTTTTGCCAACGCGCTCTCCGAACTCGGCCTGACGCACGGCACGTTGTTGCTGACCCTGGTGGGCTTCAACCTCGGCGTGGAAATCGGTCAACTTTGCATTGTGGCCGTGTTCTTTCCGGTCGCCTATGGAGCACGCGGCTCGTGGTGGTATCAAAAACCAGTGCTTGGCTTCGGTTCAGCCTTGATCATTCTAGTCGCTGGAACGTGGCTGGTGGAACGCGTCTGGAATCTCAAAATGTTGCCGTTTTAAGCGCTTTCAAAACTACGGACACGTAGCGCTTTGGCCCTGGCTGAGCAAACCTTTTACAACAAATTCGCCGCGAGTTCCGCCAGTTCGGAGCGCTCGCCTTTTTGCAATTCGATGTGCGCCGCCACCGCTTCGCCGCGGAACCGGCTGATGATGTAATTGAAACCGTTGGAGGACGAATCCACGTACGGGTTGTCGATCTGGTACGGATCGCCGGTGAAGACAATTTTGGTGCCGTGGCCGACGCGGGTGATGATGGTCTTGACCTCCAGCGGCGTGAGGTTTTGCGCCTCGTCGATCACCATGAACTGGTGCGCGATGCTGCGTCCGCGAATGTAGCTCAGCGCCTCCACCACGATGCTGCCCGAGCGCATCAAATCACCGCTGCGCCGGTGCTCGTGGCCCATGTTCAGGTCGCTCAACATCTCCAGCGCGTCATGGATCGGCTGCATCCAGGGCGCGAGTTTTTCTTCGAGTGAACCGGGGAGAAACCCAAGCTCCTTGCCCATGGAAATGGTGGGCCGCGCCACCACCAATCGCCGGAACTCCCGGTCCAGCACGGTTCGTTTCAACCCGGCAGCCATGGCCATCAGCGTCTTGCCCGTGCCGGCTTTGCCCATCAGCGTGACCAGTTTGACGCGGTCGTCCAAAAGCGCGTCAAAAGCAAAGTGTTGTTCGCGGTTACGCGGCTTGATGCCCCAAACTCCCTCCCGGTTGTCGATGATGGGAACCAGCTTCCTGCCCGTGGAATCGATCTTGGTTAGCGCGGTGCGTTTGGGATTGGTTTCCTCGGTCAGCGTACAATACTCGTTGGGGGAATAATCGCCTCCGGCATCCAGTTCGAGTTCGCCATTGGCGCGGAAGGCCGCCATTTTTTCCGCGCTCACCACCCGGTCCGCCATGCCGGTGTAAAGGTCCTTGATGAGCACGCGGTCGGTTTCGTAATCCTCGGCCGACAATCCCAAAGCGTCGGCCTTGATGCGCAGATTGATGTCCTTGCTGACCAGGATGGTGGGCGTCTTGGGATGCGACTTCTGCACGGCCAGCGCCAGCGCCACGATCCGGCTGTCCACGGTGTTGCCCGCAAAAATGGCCGCGCCGTTGGCGTCGCCCTTTTTCTGAAAAATGATCCGCAAGCGTCCGCCGTTTTCGAGCGTCACGCCTTCGCTCAAGCTCCCCTTTCCGCGCAGGCTGTCCAGCCGCCGGGAAACGGTGCGGGCATTCTGGCCCAATTCGGTGGATTCGCGTTTGAAACGATCGATCTCCTCGATCACTTCGATGGGGATGAGAACATTATTGTTCTCGAAACTCAGCAGGCTGTTCGGGTCGTGCAGGAGAACGTTGGTATCCAGGACGTAGTTTTTCAAATGGAGTCGAGTTTGATTTTTTCCATGCGCCGGTACCATTTTTTCAGCCGTGTGTGCGCCGCCGGCAAATGATAATGCCCGGAGTACAGGAAGTTCGCCAGCATCCCATAAAGGTCGAAGTCCACGAACCGCGGCCGGTCTTCCAGCAGGAACGGATGGGCCAGCAGCATCATCTCATAAGGAATCAGCCGGCGGGTGAGTTCCGCCAGCAAAGTTTTCTGGTCGCGGCGCCATTGATCGAGGCTGCCGCGGCCAAATTTGCGTTCCTTATGGCGCAAAAAAGGCAGTTGCTCGGCGGCGGGCACCATTTCCTGCCAGTAAATATCGTTTAACCGAAAGCCGATGTCCTCGATTTCATTCTCGATGGCGCGCCAGACGAGGGATTGCAGGCCATCCAGCTCGCGTGGGAAGAGGCCCAAATTGAATTTGCTGTCGAGGTACTTGGCGATGACTTGGGAGTCGTTGTCCGTTTCGAAAACCACCCGCCGTCCATCCCGGATGATGGGCACGCCATAGTAACGGTGGCGTGTCATCCGCCAAACCATGGAACGGTCGGCATTGGGAATGTTGACAATATGGAAAGGGTGGCGGGCGAATTCCAGGATTCGCCTTTGCACTATACAAAATGGGCTCCAGGGAAACTGAATCAACTCAATCATGGCAATCGATTCCGCTTCCGCACCAAAGCCATTCGGTCAAAGGGCGTTTTTCCCGCACGGCAGGAATCTAATTCCGGGCCGCCACGGTGACAAGAGGAAATGCCTATGGGATGGTATGACCAATTACCAATGCCAAATGCCCAGTGAAACAGCTATCGGGGACGGAGCGCTGGAACTCTGTGCTCCCAGCTTCACACTGAAGCATTACAAAGAATGCTTCGGTGACGGCGTCCGCGCCGGTTCGTTTTGTCGCGTTGTCATTGTATGCGGGATGGGTTTTGTGTTACGCTTTCCCGCGATGAACAAAGACACGCCACCCAGTACAATGAAGCGCCATCAGCAATTTCGCAAGTTTGGCGCGTATAGAAATTTTGAGGAGGCGGACGCGGAGTTGCGCGCCTATTGGCGGTCGCGTACGCCGCAGGAGCGGATGGAAGCGCTGGAAGAACTAAGGATTTTAAATTATGGCCAAGAGGCAATTGACGCCCGAATTCCGCGAGTTTTTGGCGTGCCTGAACCGCGCCGGAGTTGAATATCTTCTGGTGGGCGGCTACGCCGTGAATCATTACGGCTATCATCGCTTTACGGAGGACATTGATTTCTGGATCGCGGTGTCGGACGAAAATTTTGACCGTCTGCTCGCGGCCATCCGCGATTTTTTTGGCGAAGACCTCGCCGGGCTGGACAAAAACTTTTTGCAGGAACACGAGGCGCTATTTCTCGGGGGCGTCCCTAACAAGATCGAGGTGTTCAAGCATTGCAGCGGACTGGAATTTTCGGAGGCGTATCCGCGCCGCGTGGAAACGACGATCGATGGCGAACCGGTGAAGGTGATTTGCCTGGGGGATTTGAAAACAAATAAACGCGCCAGCGGCAGGAACAAAGATTTTGCCGACCTCGACAATTTGCCCTGAGTAATTGTGAAACAACGATATCCCGGTGAAGGCGAACACGTTTTGGGTGGAGCGAGGCAATGTTCAAAGCCTCCAGTCAAATCAAGCCCGCGCCGTGCCGGGCAATCGATTTTCAACCGCTTCCGGACGTCTCCGCCGAGTGCAGCAGCAGATTGACGAAACGCTTGGCCTGTGGGCTCAGAATGCGCCCTTTGCGCATCACCACTCCATACGTCCGCTGGGGAAAAAATTCACTGGCGGGAATGACTTCAAGCCGTTCCCGACCGGTGATGCCGATGCGAATGATGATGGAAATCCCCAAATCCAGTTCCACGTATTTCTTGATCACCTCCCATCCGCCCACCTCCATGGCGACGTGATACGAAAGCCCGTGTTGCTTGAACGTGTTGTCCACCATCGTCCAAGTGCTCAGGTTCCGGGGTGGCAGGATCAAGGGATACCGACTGATCTCCTCCAGCGTCAGCTCTTTTTGCCGGGCGAGCGGATGCCCCAGGCAGGTGATGACCACAGCGTCGTATGAAACCACGGGGTGAAACTCAATATCGGCCGGCACGGACATGAGCGGACCCACCGCAAAATCGACCAACCCGGCGCGCAATCGTTCCAGGCCCTCGACGCCGGTGACATTGTGCAAATGCACCTCGATTTTTGGATGCGCGTGCCGAAACGCCTCCACGTACTTCGGCAAAAAATAAAGAATGGTCGAGGTGCCCGCCGCCACTTCGATGTGGCCTTCATTGACTTCCATGCGCCGATGCAGAAATTGCTCATCCAACTCCTCGAGTTGCTGGATCAGCGGCATCGCCATCTCAAATAACAGTTCGCCATCGTGCGTGAGCCGGATCTTGGATCCCTCGCGAAAGAACAGTTTCACGGCCATTTCGCTTTCGAGGCTCTGAATTTGCTGGGAAACGGCGGGCTGGCTGCGGCCCATGCGTTTGGCCGCCTTGGAAACACTGCCGGACGCGGCGGCATAACAAAAACCGCGCAATTGCTGATACCGGTTCTGCTTGTAACGAAACTTCGGAGTGCTCATGGCTATGGATCTCCCCTTCGCGCCCGGGACTGGCCGACTCAACAATTTACACCGTCATTGTGCGTACGCAAACGGGTATAGGCCCTGTTAATACGGGCTATTGAAACTTCTGATTTTGCGATTGCACAAAACGCCCTTATAGAACAGGTAGATCGCCATGACCTCCAAGCACAATACAACGAAGAACAGCATGAAAACGAACAATACGGACGCGCAAAACGGCGGCACGAAAAATGGGCACCGGCACAACGGCTCGAAAAAAAGGAACGGTTTGATCCAAAACGGCAAAGGCTCGCCCTCTCACCCAGGAGCGGAGGAAGCATGCGGCGCTCTCCCATCCACTTCAAACGGTGGGCCAACGAGCGAGCGGGTTGCGGGGACGTTGGTTGGGGCGTCCGAAATCAGCGCGCTCGAACAGTCCTGGCGAAACGACTCGCGCTGGCGCGGCGTCGTCCGCAATTACAGCGCGGAAAAAGTCCTGCGTTTGCGCGGCACGCTCAAAATCGAGCACACGGTCGCTGATCGCATGTCACGGAAACTTTGGGACCTCTTGAAAACGGAGCCGTATATCAACGCGCTCGGCGCGCTGACGGGCAACCAGGCCGTGCAAATGGCACAGGCCGGGCTCAAGGCGATTTACCTGAGCGGCTGGCAGGTGGCCGCCGATAACAATCTTTCCGCGAGCATGTATCCGGATCAAAGCCTGTATCCGTGCAACAGCGTGCCGCTGGTGGTGCGCCGCATCAACAATGCGCTGCAACGCGCCGACCAGGTCCAATTGCTCAAAAATGAAAACAAATTTGACTTCTGGGCGCCGATTGTGGCCGATGCCGAGGCGGGCTTCGGCGGGACGCTCAACGCGTACGAACTGATGTTGCAAATGATCGACGAAGGCGCGGCGGGGGTGCATTTCGAGGACCAACTGGCTTCCGCCAAGAAATGCGGTCACATGGGCGGCAAAGTGCTCGTGCCCACGCTCGAATTCGTCCGCAAATTGACGGCGGCGCGGCTCGCGGCGGATGTCGCCGACGTCCCGATTGTGCTCGTGGCGCGGACCGATGCGGAATCGGCGAAGCTGCTGACCAGCGATTTCGACGAGCACGACCAGCCGTTTTGCACCGGCGAACGCACGGAGGAAGGCTTCTTTCGAATCCGCTCCGGGATCGACATCGCCGTTGCCCGCGCGATCGCTTATGCGCCGTATGCGGATTTGCTGTGGTGCGAAACCAGCAAGCCGGACTTGAAGTTCGCGCGCGAATTCGCCGAACGGGTCAAGCACGCGTACCCGGACAAAATGCTGGCCTACAATTGTTCGCCGTCGTTCAACTGGCGAAAAAACCTCGACGCCGGCACGATCACCCGTTTCCAGAATGAACTGGGAGCCATGGGCTACCAATTCCAGTTCGTGACGCTGGCCGGGTTCCATGCCTTGAACTACAGCATGTGGGAATTGGCGCGCGGCTATAGGGAACGTCAAATGGCCGCCTACACCGACTTGCAAGAAAAGGAATTCACCGCCGAAGCGGACGGTTACGGCGCGGTGAAGCACCAGTCGTTCGTGGGCGCCGGATACTTCGACGAAATCAGCCGCATCTGCGGCGAAGCGTCGGTGCAGGCGCTGAAGAATTCCACGGAAGAAGACCAGTTCGTTGCGCGTCGGAATCAACCGGAAGAGGAGCCCTCGCACCGAACCGAGGACCTGATCTTCAATGGCAGCGATCGGAAAGCGACTGCCATTGTGGGCCAGGAGGAGGATTTGACGTAAACCGGGCCGGGGATTTCACAGTCGGCGGTTGGCGTTAGGCCAAGGAGAAGCGGCGTCCACGCCGAAGTGGTTAGCCGCAAAGGACGCAAAGAACACAAAGCGCTACCAGGACTCGAGCCTCCGGGCCGACAAAGTGCGGGATAAAGTGGAGGACAAAAGTTCGGAAGAACAGCCCGCACATTATCCGAATCGATTGCTTTACACTCCCGAGGGCAAGGTCTAAAATCCGGGCATGTCCTCGGACTATGATGCGACAGAGTTTATAGACAGTGATTTCCAGGCTGCGCACAAGGCCTCGTTCTCCGCCGCCGCCAGCCCTGCCGGGAATTCCAACCGGGCGCCGTCCCGCGAGGAAGTCGATTCCAAGGTCGCGGAAAAGCAGCAAAAGCTGGCGGAATTGAACCGCGCCCGGGAGGAATTGGAGCGCGAACGCGCCAGCCTGGAGGAAACGCGCCGCCGCCAGATCGAATTTCAGACGGGCCGCCAGGAGGTCATGCAGAATCTTACCCGGGCTTTGGGCCTGTTGGAGGAAGCGGAGTTTGCCGCGCGGCGCGACGCCGAACAGATGGCAAAATCGCTCGTGGATATGCGCGAAGCGCTGGCCAAGGTGGAAGCCAGCCGCGAGGAAAATTGGACCAAGGAAGGCTTTGCCATCGAACTCACGCGCGGGTTGACCGCCATAGAAAACGCCCGCATGGAATGGAATGCGGCGCGTCTCAAATTCCCGGTTCTTTCCGGGACGGTCAAAGAAGCGGCGCAAGCCCCCGAAGCGGCCAAGGCACCCGAGGCGTTTTTCAGCGGGCGCAGCTTCTTCGAGCTTTGCAAGCTGGGTTTCGCGTTGACGTGGCCCCTGGTGCTCATCGCTCTCCTGGCCTTGGGTGCGTTTCTTGCGGTGCTGTTGCGGCACCGTTAACCTTCCTGGCCGCATGGGATGGCTCAAGAAAAAACCTGATCCCATTTCCGACCGCGCTCGCGCGCTGAACGACAAGATCGCCGCGCTCGAAGCCCAGATCAAGCAACTCGACGGGAAGGCGGCCGAGAGCAAGCCCGCCGCCGGGCCGCGTTTGCGTTCCACCGCCTTGCCGCACGGAGCCGCCGCCTCGGCCCCGCCTGCGCCACCCGCCCCCAAAACCAGCGAGCCGATCTTCGAAGAAGTGGACCACAATCGCTTGCAGGACCGGACCGAACCGGCCTCCACTCCCGAACATTACAATGAACTGGGCGTGCGCAAATATGACTTCGCGGCATTTCTCCGGCGGATCAAAAACCAATTCAGTGGGCCTTCCACCGCCAATCCCAAACTGGTCAATTACCTGGCGGCCGGCAGCATCCAGGGCTTGCGCCCGATGCGCTACGAAAAACGGGTCGCGCGCAAACGCCTGCTGGTGCTTTGCACGCTGCTGTTCCTGGTGCTGGCCGGTATTATCGCCATGTTTGCGCGGCATCACGGCTGATCCATGACCCTTCTCGTTCCCACGTCTCTCGGCACTTTCGTCGCCCACTACTCGGCGCAAGGTCTGGCGCGGCTTGATTTTCCGAATCGCCCAACGAGTGATGACGATGGCAAATCCACGGCCGCCGATTTGGCCCCGGCTCAAATCCGACGCTGGCACACGCTGACGAGCAAAGCCTTGAACGAAATGTTGGCGGGCCGCGCGCCGAAATCGTTGCCTCCGCTGGACATTTCCGCCGGCACGCAATTTCAGCGGCGGGTCTGGCAGGCGCTTCGCGAAATTGGGATGGGAACGACTAAAAGTTACGCGCAAGTCGCCGATGCCATCGGCAAGCCGAGGGCCACTCGCGCGGTCGGTGGCGCGTGCGGCGCGAATCCGATTCCCGTGTTGATCCCCTGCCATCGTGTCCTCGCGGCCAATCAGCGTCTGGGCGGATTTGGCGGGGGCCTGGATTGGAAGCGGAGGTTGCTCGCTTGCGAAGGCATCGAACTGTTCGCCTGATGCAACGGAGCGCGCAAACATCCGCCCGTGAAGTTCGTGTGCCACCTTCGGGCTTGTCTGTATCCTTTCGTTTAACGAAGATGGTTCCACCATGACCCTGCGAAGTTTGTTCCTTTTGATTTGCCTGTTTTCGTCGGTATGCGCGAGCCCGCGCATTTCCGCGCAGTCCGCTCTCCCCGAACCCGAGCGCGTCGCCATCGCCATCGAAGCGCTCAGCCGGCTCAAAGGCGCGGATCTTGAAACCAATCCCTCACTGAAGATGGCTGTGACGAAGGTTCTGGTCGCCACGAGAGGCACGCCGGAGTTCGTCCAAGTTGTTCGGGATTTTCACGTGCAGGACCAGAACCCAGGCCTGCTCGAAGTCGCCCAACGCCATCCCGCCGAAGAGGCCGGCGTCGAGGCGATGCGGCTCATTTTGGCCAGCCAGAATTTCGCGTTGCTCGCTTCGACGTTTGACGGCACGAACCAAATCACGGCCACGCGAACCGTCGAAGCTCTTGGCAATACCCGGGACCAACAGATGGTCGCTCTGCTCCTGCCCCTGATCACGGCTGATAAACCGGATGCCGCCGTGCGGCGTCAGGCCGTCCGTTCCCTGGCTCAAGTCCAGCCGGGCGCGGCGGGATTGCTGCGTCTCGCCGAGGAAAACAAACTGCCCGAAGATCTCAAATTCACCGCCACCACTGAGTTGAACCAAGTCCGCTGGTCCGAAATCAAAACCCGCGCGGCGCAAATCCTCCCTCCGCCGGTCGCCGCCAATACCGAACCACTTCCGCCGCTCGCCGAACTTTTGAAACGAGCCGGCGATCCCGCCCGCGGCGCGGAAGTTTTCTCGCGCCAACAGGTTGGTTGCGTCAATTGTCATCGTGTGAACGACAAGGGTGCCGACGTCGGCCCCGCGCTTTCGGAAATCGGAACCAAGCTGGGCAAGGACGCTCTTTACGAATCAATTCTTGATCCGAGCGCGGGCATTGCGTTCGGTTACGAAACCTGGCAGATCGAATTGAAATCCGGCGATGAAGCTTATGGATTCATCGTCAGCGAAACGCCTGAAGAGGTCACCGTCAAGGACACCAAGGCCATTCTGACTCGCGTCAAAAAAAGCGACATCGCCAGCCGCCGCCAGCTCAAGACCTCCCTCATGCCCGTCGGCCTGCAACAAACCATGTCCACACAGGATTTGATTGATCTGGTCGAATTCCTTTCTTCGCTCAAGAAGGCCGGCTCAAAATAAAATCCCATTCGCAGCCGCCTCATATCGGGCAATTCACTCGCAACTCTTCCAACTGACCATCCTCGTTCATTTTCAGCACGCAAAAATCGGCTGGATGCCCCGGTTCCAATCCGCACGGCAATCCCATCAACTTCGCCGGCGCGCGGCTTGAGTAATCCCAGACTTCCTGCCAGGGCCGCCCCAACATTTTCGCTGCATGAAAAATTCCATCAATTGGCCGCAACGCCGAGCCGGCAAAGTTGTTCCTGCCCGGTTCTCGCACCACCTGATCAGCACCCACCTCGACCTGGATTCGGCCCAATCGATAGCGTCCCGGCGGCGCGCCGGCTGCGGACATGGCATCGGTGGTATGATAGAGCAGCTCTGGTTTTACGACTTTATGGATCAACCGAAACAACGATGGCGAGACGTGGATTTGATCGGGAATCAAACCAACCTTCAGCCCGGACGTTTCCAGCACGCGCCACAGGATGTTATCATGGCGATCGAGTTCTCGCGGGCATCCATTGCCGAGATGCGTGAACCCGCTCGCTCCCGCCTGCACGGCCCGACTCAGGATTTTTTGCAAGGCATCGGTGTGGCCAAGGCTGACTTTGATCCCAAGCGACACTGCGCATGCAATCGCTTCAACTGCGCCATTCCGCTCGGGAGCAAGCGTGAGCAATAGAGAATGGGTTCCGGTAAGCGCGCGCAATTCTTGAATGTGACCGACCGTTGGATCGATCATCAAGGTTGGCTCATGCGCCCCGTGGAAGCCCGGCCGTTCGGAAAGAAACGGCCCCTCGACATGCCAACCCACGATGGCAGTTTGTAATTCAGCCGATTGTGAACGCAGCGCACACAAGTGTCGCAACCGAGCCGTCAGCTTCGGCCAGGCGTCCGTAATGAGCGTGAGGAGAAATCGCGTGCAGCCGGCGGCGCGAAGCTGGCGTGCGGCGCTCAACAAATCCTGAAGCTGCAATCCGTCCTGCTGGAAATCGACGCCGCCAAAGCCATTTACCTGTGGGTCAAATAATGCCGGTGCTATCCAGACGTTCGGTGGTGAAGTTGGCGCGGGCTCTACGTGAGTGATGGTTCCCGCCTGCCAGCGCAGCCGCACTGGTTGGCGGCTCGCGTAATGCCAGGCGCTGATCTCACCTTCACTCGCCAGTTTGGTGTTGGTGGTCACGGAGTTTTCTTCAGGCGTTTATCAGACCCGTCGGACTGGTCCGCCTGTCAGACCGCGCCGCCTTGAGCCCGTGTTCGTATGCCGCAATCAACCGATCCCATGCGGCGCTGGCTTCGTGATCGACCGCCTGGCGGGTCGGGTCCGCATCGAGCCAGGCCATCGTGCGCGCGATTCCGTCGCGAAATCGCGTCGTGGCCACGAACTCGGGCACGAATCGCTTGATCTTGCTGTTGTCGAACACCGCGCAATGCGATTTGTCGCCGAACAGATTCCCGATCGTATCCGGCAGGCAGGCCGCGATGTAATCCGAAGCGATATGCACCAACTGCGGCGCTTTGACGCCCGCCGCTTCCGCCACCGCCTGGTAAATCTGGTTCCAGGTCAGCACTTCGTCCGATGTGATGTGGAAAGCGTGGCCGATTGCGCCTTGATGACCGAGCAGGCCGACGAAGGCTTTGGCAAAATCCGTGTTATGCGTCATGGTCCAGAGCGTCAACCCATCGCCGGGCACAATCACCGGCTTGCCGTGCCGCATGCGATCCACCACCGTGAAGTTCCCGCGCTGGCTGTTGAAGGCGAGCGGCACCTTGCGTTCGTCGTAGGTGTAGGACGGGCGGACAATCGTTGCCGGAAACGCCTCTTCCCGCAACGCGCGCATCAGTCGTTCCTCGCAGGCGATCTTGTTCCGCGAATATTCCCAGAACGGATTGGCCAGCGGCGTGGATTCGGTGATCAAATAATGGGCCATCGGCTTTTGATAGACGCTGGCGGAACTGATGAAAATGTATTGAGACGTCCGGCCACGAAACAACGCAAGGCGTTGCTCGATCTCGACCGGCGTGAAAGCGATGAAATCCGCCACCACGTCCCATTGCTGGTTGCCCAGCGCGGCCTGCGTCGCGGCGGCATCCGCAATGTCCGCCTTGATCTGGCGCGCGCCGGGGAATGATTCGCGCCGGGCGCGGTTGAGCAGCGTAACGTCGAATCCACGTGACAGCGCCAGTTGGGTGCAGGCGGTGCTGATGGTGCCGGTGCCGCCGATAAAGAGAACTTTCATGGGTTAAGCGTAGCGAGGAAAAAGCTGAATGTCAGTGCTGGAGAAGGCGTCCGGCGGTAGTGCTGGATTTAAGGCCTCGTCGCAGCCGACGTGAGGGGCAGCCATCCAATTTTCTTTGCCGCACCTTGACATGAGCCAACACTTGGAGAAAACTGACTCTCCCTATGGCCGAACCCAAGACCAATGAGTTGATGGAAAAAATCGTGTCGCTGTGCAAGCGCCGGGGATTCATTTACCAATCCTCGGAGATCTACGGCGGCATCAACGGCTTTTGGGATTACGGCCCCCTCGGCACCGAACTCAAGCGCAACGTCAAATACCTCTGGTGGATGGACATGACCCGCATGCGCGACGACGTCGTCGGCCTCGAAGCCACCATCATCATGGCCCCGGAAATCTGGCGGGCGAGCGGGCACGTGGATACTTTCGCGGATATGATGCAGACTTGCAAAAGCTGCAAGAAATTAGTTCGCGCGGATCAGGTTTGGGATATTCTAGTAGAACAATCGTGGGTGCAATCGCTAGCCAGTATCGCCGACGTTGCCACTCAGTCTTTCGATGGCGAAGCATTAATGCGCTGGGCGGACGGAAAAGGAAAAAGACTCGTTCCAAACCTTGCTTTAGTCAGAAATCCGCGGGTGACCCTGTCTTGGCTCTCCGAGCGTTCTAAATCCTCGAAGCAAGCGCCACTTTCCGCAAAAGAATTCTATCAATACCTCGCGACAGAACAACTGGCTGCCACGGGATTGATCACGCCCTGCCCCTACTGCGGCGGCGAGTTAACCGCCCCACGTCCATTCAATCTGATGTTTGAAACTTGGGCGGGGCCGCTGCAGTCAGAGGAAAACAAGGTTTATCTTCGTCCCGAAACTGCGCAGGCTATTTTCGTTCAGTTCAAAAACGTTCTGGAAACCTCCTATCAGAAAGTCCCTTTCGGCATCGCCCAAATCGGCAAGGCGTTTCGCAATGAAATCACTCCTCGCAACTTCACCTTCCGCTCACGTGAATTCGAGCAGATGGAGCTCGAATTCTTCATCAAGCCCGACGAGGTGATTGAAGCCATCGCGGGCAGCGTTGTGAAACCGGGCGAAAGTCATCCCGGCGAACCGCAGCCCAATTGGGGTTGGGAAGCCTGGCACAAATACTGGGTCGAGGAACGCATCCGCTTTTACGAAGGCATCGGACTCCCGCGCACGACTTTGGTTGAATACTGGCAGAAGCCCGACGAACTCGCACACTATGCCCGGGCGACAGTGGACATTTTGTTCAAATTCCCGTTCAGCAAGCGCAACGAAAAAGGCGAGTTGATGGGCGAGGAACTCGAAGGCATCGCGGCGCGCAGCGATTTCGATTTGTCGCAGCACGAGCGTTTCTCAGGCAAGCCCATGGGCGTGTTCGACGAGGAACTCCGCACGGCTTGGGGCAAGCTGGACGAGGCGAAGAAAAAAGAGCTTTGGCAACGATATTACGAAGCGCGCTTAAAATATCTGACCAAGACGGCCAAGTCGGACGAAACGCCAGACCAGATTGACAAGGCTGCGCGCGAAGACGCCGATGGCCTCGCCAAGGGCCAATACATTCCGCACGTTATCGAACCCTCGGCGGGAGTGGATCGGCTCATCCTGGCGCTCATCTCCAATGCCTATCACGAAGACCAGATGCCGGACGCGAAGGGCAACATGGAAACCCGCGTGGTAATGAAGTTTCATCCGCGGGTTGCGCCGGTCAAGGCCGGCATCATGCCGCTCCTCAAGAACAAGCCCGAGCTCGTGAAAAAGGCGCTCGAAATTCGCGACACATTGCGTCCGCACATGAACATTTTCTATGATGATGCGGGGGCGATTGGCCGCCGGTATCGCCGCCAGGACGAAGCCGGCACGCCGTTCTGCGTGACGGTTGATTTTGAAACCTTGGAAGGCGCCAAAGAAGGCCCACTCGCCGGCCAAAAGGATACCGTCACCCTGCGCTACCGTGACGACGGCAAACAGGAGCGCGTGAAGATCGAAGATCTGCTGTCGCTCCTGATGGCAAAGATCCGGTAAGGACGATGTTAATCGCAACTCAATTTCCAGCCCCAACGGGGTTGCGCCAAGCTGCGAGTCATCCGCTGCCGAGGCCACAACTCCGTTGGGGCTGCAGGTTTCTTCCCGGCCTGATCCAGAGTAGCCTCCAGTTCATTTTTGGCCTGCTCACTGACCATGAACGGTTCTATTGTACCCGCGTCATTAATGAATGCGCCTGGGGCCCGCGGCGACGACGCGCACAGGAGTGCGCGCCCTACCGGCACACGGTGGTAGGGCGGGCACTCCTGTGCGCGCCGTCCCCCGAAACGAGTTAGGGCGTTCCAAATAGGTATAGTTGATGTTCAATAAGTTACAAAACAGTTCATGGAAAGCTCGTTGCTCGCAACCTTGGGATTTGGGGCATCAAGACAGGGGGTATTCATGCCGGCGTCAATGACTGACTCCTCTCAAAACACGTTGACCCCGTCTTCCCCGCCGAGGAAAAAAGGGGCCCCCACTCTTTACGTAATTGGCGGGTTCAAAGTACTCAAAGGGCTGCTATTCGTGATTGTGGCCATTACCGCCTATAATCTTTCGGACAACGACCTGCCGTCGGACTTCCAGAATTTGCTGCACGTGCTTCGCTTCAACCCTGAGCGAAAATTCTGGAGCGATCTGGCGGTGAAAGTGGGCAACCTCACCGAGCGCGAAGTTGTGCAGTTCGCAGTAGGCTCGCTTATCTACAGTTTCTTCTCCCTGTTCGAAGGCGTGGGCTTGCTATATCGGATAAAGTGGATCGGTTATCTGGCCATCGGCGAATCGGCTTTTTTTATTCCCATCGAGGTGCATCACCTCGTGAACAAATACTCGAGATCCGTCCTGGTCATCCTGATTATCAACGTCTGCATCGTCTGGTATCTCTACCGCAACCGCGAGCGCCTGTTCAGCCACCATTGAACGCAAAGGGCGGCAGGCTCGGAAATGCGCCGATTCCAGCCAAGGCGAACCAACCGCCCATACAAGCGGAGTAGCAGTCAACCTGAGAAGACTGCCATGAGTTTTTGAGCCCCTGCCGCATCATGACGCCTCGCACTGTTTCCCACGTGACCACACGCGCCAATTCTGTCATGCTCGTTGTGTGACAACCATTGAAGCAGTGAAGTTGTTGGAACAATTCCGCGCGGGCGGCGTGAGCCGCGAAAAAGTCCTGCAAGCCTTCCAGGCGGCGCCGGTGGCGGACCTCGGGTTCGCCCAGGTGGACACGCACCGGGCGTTGCGCCGGGGCTTTCCGGAGGTGATTTTTGGCGCGGGCAAGACGCCCGAACAGGTGGTGCGCATCGCCGCCCGGCTCTTGAAGGGCGAGCAACGCATCCTGATCACTCGTGTCAACGGCGAGCACGCGCGCGCATTGCGCCGAAAATTCAAACAGGCAGTGCATCATTCCGAAGCACGCTGCGTCACGATCCAAACACGGCCGCAAAAACCGCGGCCGGGAATCATCGCCGTGGTCTGCGCCGGAACCAGCGATTTGCCGGTCGCCGAGGAAGCCGCCGTCACGGCCGAAATCATGGGCAACCGTGTGGAGCGCATTCACGACATTGGAGTGTCCGGTTTGCACCGGCTGGTTGGCCGGTTGGAGCTCATCCAAAGCGCGAACGTCGTGATTGTCGCGGCGGGGATGGAAGGCGCACTGCCGAGCGTGGTGGCCGGATTGGTCGCGCGCCCGGTCATTGCGGTGCCGACGAGTGTCGGATACGGAGCGAGTTTCGGCGGGCTCGCGGCCTTGCTCGGCATGCTCAATAGTTGCGGCAGCGGCGTAACGGTCGTGAATATTGACAATGGATTCGGCGCAGGCTACGCGGCCAGCCAGATCAACGCGCTGGCGGAGATGAGTTCGCAAAGCGGGCTTAACCAATCGTAGCAGCCGGCGTGAGGAGGCTCTAATCTCGTTGGAAGGGGGGCATCGTCTCTCGCTGCCCCAGTTCTGCGCTCCGTCTTATTTGGACGGAATGACAAGGTGTATATTGCCCTGATAGAAAACCGCGGGGCCATAGCGAGGGCTGACGATCATGCGTAATTCGTTTGGGTCGCGAGCGTAGCGGCCCAGGTGATGGTAGATGTTCAGGTAACTGCGTGGTTCGAGCAGCGGTGGGACATGCAGTTCCCGAAAAGCCCAGGCTTGAAAATCGAATACGAACGGTCCTTGTAACTGCTCATTGTAGGCCTGGCGCAGCTTGTGAACGTGCGCGCGCATTGCGGGCGGGAGGCGGTTGGCAAAAGCTTCGGTTACGAAGATGTCCGCTTTGGCCTGGTTTTCGGCATAGAGCGTGAACGAAAAATAAGAATCCCAATACCCAACATAGCTAAGGAGCGGCAGCACCGAGTAAAGGGCGAGGATAATCAGCGCAGGCCTGGACCGGCGAAGCGCGGCGAGATTTCCCGCTAAAGAAAGAAGCGACTCAGACTCCGTTGCAGCGGAAACCGCAGTTGCCCGTCTCGGACTCCGAATGGTTTCGGCAAAGAGCACGAGGACCAAAGCCATCATCGCGGCGTTCCAGGGCCAGATGACCTGGTTGTAATTGTATCCAGCCGGGCCGAGGAACACCAAGGCCGCGAGATGAACCAGCAAAGCGGCCGCAATGGCGGCCTTGCGGAATCGCGGCACCCAAAGGCAGATGCCGATGAACAACTCAAATAAAGGCGCGCAAGCGATGCCGAAACGCAGGACTTCAACCAATTCACCCGGCCAATGCCAGCGCGTGGCAGCGGGAGCGACAAACCAGTCAGGCACGCGGTTGAAAAAGGCCGGTTGAAGCTTTTGGAGTCCACCCCAGACATAGGCTACCGAAATTGCCAGGCGGCAGGCAGCGATTGCCGCCGGTTCCGGGAACAAAGTGAACAAAAGCATCACCCAATACATGTAGAGCCAGGGCTGGCCGCGATTTTGGTCTTCGCAGTAGGCAAAGAAGCTTGTGACGAGAAAGAATATTACGCCCCGCCGAAAAAATCGAAACGCGAGCACGAGCGCCAGCAGCATCGCGTCGAACAGAAATTTATCCAGAGGCGAGGGCAGAATCGGAAAACTTTTGGAGATCGGAAGCAAAGGCACCGCCCGCGTGGTGAGCCAGACGGGATAGGAAATAACCAGACCGAATAGACAGGCGGTCAGCAGCGTTGCTCGAAGCCAGGCGGTGCGGCGGTCCAACCCGGCAAGACCTCTAGGCTTCGGAGTTCCGGCTTCAGCCGACGGCGCAATCGAGTCGGGAGGAGTGTTGGAGATATTCAAAGTTACGGTATTTACGAACGCTTTGCCGCCTGGCCAGCCTTCGCCAAAAGGCTCCCGCCCGGCAAGAGGCGGGACTCCAGGCCTCCGACGCGGAACCCGGGCCTACTTCTTCGCCTTATGCACCTGCGCCGCCACTTTCAAACGCAAGGCATTCAACCGGATAAAGCCCGTCGCGTCGTCCTGGTTGTAAGCCTTGGTGGGATCGGCTTCCATGGTGGCGATATGCGGGTTGTAAAGACTGACGGCCGACTTGCGGCCAGCCGTCATGATGTTGCCTTTGTAAAGCTTCACCCGCACCGTGCCGGTCACATTTTTTTGGCTTTCCGTGACCAGGGCCTGCAAGGCGAACCGTTCCGGCGAAAACCAAAAACCGTAATACACCAACTCCGAATATTTCGGGATCAGCGAATCGCGCAAGTGCATGACCTCGCGGTCCATCGTGATGCTTTCCATCTGGCGATGCGCGAAGTGAAGGATGCTGCCGCCGGGCGTTTCATAGACCCCGCGCGACTTCATCCCCACAAAGCGGTTTTCGACGAGGTCCACGCGCCCGACCCCGTGTTTGCCGCCGAGTTTGTTCAAGGCCTTCATCACGCCGAGCGGCGACAACTTCCGGCCATTAACCGCGACACAATTGCCCTTGACGAAATCCAAGGTGACGTACTCCGCCTGATTGGGCGCTTCCTCCGGCGAAACGCTCAGCTTGAACATCTGCTTGTTATTGGGCGCAAAGGCATCCATCCACGGATCTTCCAGAATCCCGGCTTCGAACGAGATGTGCAGGAGATTGCGGTCCATCGAATAAGGCTTGCGAGCGCTGGCCTCGACCGGGATTTTTTTATCGGCGCAATATTGGATCATCTCAGCGCGCCCGGGAAACTGGTTCCGAAACGAGGCGTCGCGCCAGGGGGCGATGACCTGCAATTCCGGCGCGAGCGCGGCGGCGGTCAATTCGAAGCGCACCTGGTCGTTGCCCTTGCCCGTCGCGCCGTGGGCCACGGCATCGGCCTTCTCCTTGCGGGCGATTTCCACCATCCGCTTGGCAATCAGCGGCCGGGCGATGCTGGTGCCGAGGAAATACTGGTTCTCGTAAATCGCCCCGGCCTGGATCATGGGAAAAATGAAATCCCGCGCGAACTCCTCGCTCAAATCGTCAATGTAAAGCTTCGACGCCCCGGTTTTCAGCGCCTTTTGCCGCAACCCCTTGAGCTCCTCCTCCTGGCCGATGTCCGCGCAAAACGCGATCATCTCCGCGCCGTATTTTTCCTTGATCCACGACAGCAGGACCGAAGTATCCAACCCGCCCGAATATGCCAGAACAATTTTCATGTCCGTGAGATTAACTGGCAACGACGGGAAAACGCCAAGGAAAAACACCACGAAACCGCGCCCGAATTGGATGGCCCCAAATCGTGCTCGCTCAAACCCGTCTAAACCCGTTCAAGCCCGCATTCCGCATCATTCCGCATCCTGCATCTTTCATCTCGCATCTCACATCACATTCCTCTTCCCCATTCCGCACTCCGAACGCCGAACTCCCGGCTCCGCATTTAGACTCCCCAGGGGGCCAGACCCGTGACACCGTGACAACCCAATAAAGACGGGCCTTTTCTGAAGTGCCACCCGTGACACGACCCGTGACAACCCGTGACACTTGCCGCCCGACCCGTGACAATCCTCCCTTCTTAATCCCAGGCCGGCATATGGATAGAGCGCGTCACTCCATGCCATTCCACATTCTCCATTCTGAAATCCGCACTTGGATGTCTCCAAATCGTGCTCGCCCTCGTTCTCGTCCTCGGTCCCACAGTAGGGCTGACCCGCCCGGTCAGCCGTCAGGAAACTTCACTCCACCCCCACGCCCGAAGGTGGGGCGCGTCACTCCGTGCGCGCCGTTCCGGAAACCATTCCGCACCCTGCCTTGCCGCGCCGGAATCAAGTGAAGGCGGGACTCCGAACTCCGCATTGGATGCCCCCCAATCGTGCTCGTGCTCGTCCTCGTCGTCGTCCTCGGTCCCACGGTAGGGCTGCCCGCCCGCACGCTCAAGCCCCACACTCCACCCCATCCGCCTATTCCCAATCCCAAAGGGATTGCGTCCTCCAGCCCAGGGTTGCGCGTCGCGCGCTACCCTGGGTAACGGATTCAAATTCGAATCAACCCCAACGGGGTTGTGCCAACCCGCCATGGCGACGTGGACAATTTGTCCCGCGCACTCCGCATTGGATGCTCCCAATCGTGCTCGTCCTCCTCGGTCCCACAGTAGGGCTGACCCGCTTCCGCACGCTCAAACGCTCCCCACACTCCACCCCATCCGCTCATTCCCAATCCCAAAGGGATTGCGTCCTCCAGCCCAGGGTTGCGCGTCACGCGCTACCCTGGGTAACGGATGCAAATTCGAATCAACCCCAACGGGGTTGTGCCAACCCGCTATGGCGACGTGGACAATTTAGTCCCGCGCACTCCGCACTTGGATGTCTCCAAATCGTGCTCGCCCTCGTTCTCGTCCTCGGTCCCACAGTAGGGCTGACCCGCCCGGTCAGCCGTCAGGAAATTTCACTCCACCCCCACGCCCGAAGGTGGGGCGCGTCACTCCGTGCGCGCCGTTCCGGAAACCATTCCGCACTCTGCCTTGCCGCGCCGGAATCAAGTGAAGGCGGGACTCCGAACTCCGTATTGGATGCCCCCAATCGTGCTCGTCCTCGTCGTCGTCGTCGTCCTCGGTCCCACGGTAGGGCTGCCCGCCCGCACGCTCTCCCCACACTCCACCCCATCCGCTTATTCCCAATCCCAAAGGGATTGCGTCCTCCAGCCCGGGGTTGCGCGTCACGCGCTACCCTGGGTAAAACGGATGCAAATTCAAATCAACCCCAACGGGGTTGTGCCATCTCGCGGGTTGCGCGCCGTCATGGAACAATGACGGTTCAATCCCACACATATTGCTCATCCCATTCGAGCTCATGTTTGCGGAGCAAAACCCGCAACTCCTCCTGAAAACTCATCTTCCGGTGGTGCTCTTCCTGCCCGGCGATGTATTTTTTCACCTCTTCCAGATTGGACTGGCTCACTGAAAAATCCGCATAACCGCCCTGCCACTCAAAATCGGCGTACTCGCGGCCTTTCGTCTTCAGCCAGCCGCTGGAGACTCGTTTGATTTCCTTTACCCAGTCGGCTTGCGTCATGGTGCGGCTCAATCGGGCCAGGATATGCACGTGGTCTTCGATCCCGCCGACCTGCAGGGGCGGGCATTCCAGTGTCTTGGAAATGCCGCCAAGTTGCGAGTGCAACGACACGCGCACGGATTTGTCCCGCAGAAACGGGCGACGGTCCTTGGTGGAGAAAACCAGATGGATGTAAACGGCGGAAAGGGATTGAGGCATAGCTGTGGCACTCTGGCGCAACCCCGTTGGGGTTGTCAATTTGTTCGGCGATGACCCAGGGTAGCGCGTGCCTCCCGCCTTCGCTTCGCTACGACGCGGCACGCGCAACCCTGGGCTTTGGGACGGAATCCCTTTGGGATTCTCTGAGCACTCCACCGAAACAGCGAGAAACGGTCATGGGTGCGCGAGCACCCATGACCCGAGAAACCTCGTTTTGTCGCAAGTGCCTATGGTTCAATGTAATTAAGTTTGTCCGTAGTTTTCTGGATATACCCACCGTTGTCCCACCCCCTGCGGCAGAATGGGCGAGGACAACCAAGTTCGAAATCAGAAATCAGAATAAAATAAGAAATGGAGTGAGAACGATTATGGATGCTGAAAGAAATGTGCACGCGGAGGGAACCGAAGCGGCGTCGAACCCGCCCCGATTGGAAACGCTGGGCGTGGAGGATGTGGAGCCCTGGCCGGAGCCGGTGGAAGGGAAGGTCTTGCTGGATGACTTGCGCGGGGTGTTGGAGCGGTTTGTGGTGTTGCCGAAATGGGCCGGGGAGACGCTGGCGTTATGGGTCGTGCACACGTATGCCTATCAGCTTCGCAACGTGAGCACGTACCTGGGGATCGAGTCGCCGCAGAAGCGGTGCGGGAAAACGACGTTGTTGAGCGTCTTGAGCGAATTGGTGAACCGGCCCGTGGTGGCGGCCAATATCAGCCCGCCGGCGTTCTTCCGGGTGATCGAGGAAACGCGGCCAACGTTGCTGATCGACGAGGCGGACACGTTCCTGGCGGGCAATGACGAGTTGCGCGGGATTTTAAATTCGGGTTACAGCCGGAAAACGGCATATGTGGTCCGCGTTTCCTCAATGAGGAACTCCGCGCTCCACACTCCGAATTCCGAATTGGAAGGTTCGCGCCTGGCCCGGTTTTCCTGCTGGTGTCCCAAGGTGATGGCGGCGATTGGCCGGCTGCCGGAGACGTTGGCGGACCGGTGCATCGTGATTCGCATGCAGCGCAAGACGGCGCAGGAGGAATGCGAGCGGCTGAAGAAACTGCAGGCGACGGACCTGCGCCGGAAATGCGCGCGGTTCGCGCGGGACAATGAAGAGCGAATCGCCGGCGCCCGGCCGGAGTTGCCGGAGAGTTTGAATGATCGGGCGGCGGACATCTGGGAGCCCTTGCTGGTGTTGGCGGACCTGGCGGGCGGCGATTGGCCGCGCTTGGCGCGGCTGGCGGCGGAGGGCCTGAGCACGAGCGCGCAGGAGAGCAGCCCGATTGCGGCCTTGCTCGCGGAGTTGGCGGTGGTATTCGTGGAGATCGATGGCAATCAAGTCTTCAGCCGGACGCTCGTCGCGGTGTTGAATGCGTCACCGGACCGGCCGTGGGCGGAGTTGAGCCAGGGCAAGCCGGTGACGGAATTGTGGCTGGCGAACCAATTGCGGCCTTATGGGATCCGGCCTCGGACGAGGCGGATCGGGGACGAGCGGGCCAAAGGTTACGCCCTCGAGGATTTCCAGGAGACTTTCCGGCGCTATGTTCCGGCATCCATCGCCAGGGCGCTGCTGGCCGAGGGAGTGGAGGAGGCTGGCCCGCTCCCATCCAGTTCAGGCCGTTCCTCGCAAGATATACCAGCTTAGAAAAGCGTGTAGATGAAAGGCGCTGCCGAAGTGCTGCCGAGGATGATAAGCAGGCCCAGCCCCAAAAGCGCCAGCACCAACGGGATCAGCCAGTACTTCTTGTTATGCTTGAGCAGTTGAAGAAACTCACCGGCCAGGCTTGCTTGTTTGGACTGGTTGGCTTCTTCGAAAGCGTTTGGCTTGTTATCGCTCATACAGTGATCGAAATTGGCGCTTCTGTACGCCGACCATAAGCATACCAGCAGAACAGGCGCTCACAGGCAAGACAATTCAACGCAAATACCCCAACCGCCGGATTTTAACCTTGATGCCCGGCAAAGCAGTGCGGAATATGGGGCTTTAATGCCCTGATATGCCCTTCAAAAGCCATAGTCCGGACAGCTTCACCAAAGGCTGGTTCGTGGGGAATTATTCTCCGACCCTGCTGCCGACCGATGACATCCGCCCGCGCCAATTGCTGGAACGAACGAGGCATGGCCCGCGCACACCCGGGAACCTGGGTGCCTTCATGAAAGATTACTTTTCAGCGGCCGCGCGTAAGCACCGAGCATGAACAGGTTTCTGCAATGGATTTTTCCGGCCGTGGCCGCTCTCCTCGCGGCGTTTGGCGTGTTGAATGCCATCTCGTTTCACCCGCAAGGCCACGTCGCTCTGATCAACACCTTTTGGTGTTGCATGCTCCTGGCTGGATTTTTTTTGGCGGCCTGCTACAAGGCGAAACAACAGCAGTAGCCATGGCCACGCACATTTTGGGCATCTCAGCGTTCTATCATGACAGCGCGGCGGTGCTGCTGGCGGATGGGAGGATTGTGGCGGCGGCGCAGGAGGAGCGGTTCACGCGCAGGAAGCACGACCACCGATTTCCGGAAAACGCCGTGGCTTATTGCCTTAAGGAAGCCGGCATCGAGCCGGAGGCGCTGGACTACGTGGTTTTCTATGACAAGCCGCTGCTGAAGTTCGACCGGTTGATGGAGACGTACCTGGCTTTTGCGCCCGCGGGCCTGCGTTCCTTTCTCTCGGGCATGCCGCTCTGGCTTAAAACCAAACTTCATTTGCCGCGCGAAATCAAAAAGTCCCTCGGCGGCCGTTATCAAAAACGCATCGCCTTTACGTATCATCACGAGTCGCACGCGGCGAGCGCCTTTTATCCCTCGCCGTATGAAGAAGCCGCCATCCTCACCATGGACGGCGTGGGCGAATGGGACACCGCGAGCATCGGGCATGGCAAGGGAAACAAAATCGAGATGCTTAAGGCGCTGCGGTTTCCGCATTCCCTCGGGTTGTTGTACAGCGCTTTCACCTATTTCACGGGCTTTCGGGTCAACTCGGGCGAATATAAATTGATGGGTCTTGCTCCGTATGGCGAACCGAAATACACGGACCTGATCCTCGACAAGGTGATCGATTTAAAGCCGGACGGCTCGTTCGCGATGGACATGCGGTATTTCAATTTCTGCCAGGGATTGACAATGACCGGCCCCGAGTTCGCGCGGTTGTTCGACGGGCCGGCGCGCAATCCCGAAAGCATGATTACGCAGCGGGAGATGGACCTGGCCGCGTCCATCCAAAAGGTGACTGAGGAAATCGTTTTGCGCATGGCCAAAACCGCCCGCGAATTGACCGGGTCGAAATATCTTTGCCTGGCCGGTGGCGTGGCGTTGAACTGCGTCGCGAACGGTGTGTTGCTGCGCTCGGGAATTTTCGAGGACATCTGGATTCCCCCGCCCGCGGGCGACGCCGGCGGCGCGCTCGGAGCCGCGCTCTTTCTGCATCACCAATTGCTGGGCAAGGAACGCAAGCCGGATGGCGGAGACAGCATCGCTGGTTCGCTGCTCGGCCCGAAATACACGAACCAGGAGATCGGCGAGTTTTTGAAATCCAAAAACATCCCGCATCATCATTATCCGGATGAAGCGGAGTTGCTGAAGAAGACTGTGGCAGCGATGACGAACGGCCAGGTGGTGGGCTGGTTTCAGGACCGGATGGAATTCGGCCCGCGCGCGCTGGGCGCCCGGAGCATCATCGGCGATGCCCGGAGCGAGAAAATGCAGTCGGTCATGAACTTGCGCATCAAATACCGGGAATCGTTCCGGCCCTTCGCGCCCAGCGTGTTGCGCGAAGACATCGGCGAGTTCTTCGAACTGGACCGCGAGTCGCCGTACATGCTGCTGGTGGCGGATGTTCGCAAGGAGCAACGCTGCGGACTGACGCCCGAGCAGAAACAATTGATGAAGGAGCCGGATTTGCGCAAACGGGTAAACGTCAAGCGCTCGGTCATCCCGGCGGTAACCCACGTGGACATGTCCGCGCGCATCCAAAGCGTGGACGAGCGGCGCAACGGGCGGTACTACCGGCTCATTCGCGAGTTCAAGCGGCAGACCGGTTGCGGCGTGATCATCAACACCAGCTTCAACATCCGGGGCGAACCGATCGTCTGCACGCCGCAGGACGCTTATCGCTGCTTCATCGCGTGCGACATGGATGTGCTGGTGCTGGAGAATTTCATTCTGCTCAAAACCGAACAACCCAAACTGGCGGCCAGTGAAAAGGAAAAATACATCGGCAGTTTTTCGCTGGATTAATTCACCCAGTCCCGATACTCCACCACTCCAACACCCCGATCCGCCATGATGAATCCATTCACAGAGGTTAATTGGAATCCGGACCGTCCCGCGCGGCGGAAGTTCGGGCTGAGCCTGATGATCGGGTTTCCGTGCATCGCCGCGGTGCTCTTGCTCGGGGGGCATCTGGCGAAAGGCGGGTGGAAACCGGGATTGTTCTGGCTGGGCGGAGTTGGGTTTGCGCTGGGCCTGGTGTTTTGGGCGCTGCCCGCCATTGCCAAACCATTTTACCTGGTCTGGTATTTCCTTGGCTGCTGCGTCGGCTTCGTCGTTGGCAATCTTGTGCTCACGCTCTTTTTCTACGCGCTGCTGAGTCCCGTGGGCTGCCTCATGCGGTTCCGTGGACGGCGGCCTCTCACGAAGGGGTTTGATAAAACGAAAACCACCTATTGGGAGAACGCCGAGAAAGCCGTCGATGTGAAAAGCTACTACCAACAGTTCTAATGGAGCGACGGAGCGCGGAACTCCGGTTCACCCGGTAATACCTTCATGTGCTTGCGATTCCTCCTGGTTTTGGTCTGGCTGGCGGGGGCCGTTGCCGCGGAAGCTTACGCCGTCGAGAGCGCTCCTCCCGTCAATTCGCAGAACACCACGCCCCCAACTTCCGTCAGCGCGGACTCGCTTGCGGCGCGCTATGAGCCAACGTCAGCCGCACAAATTCACCAGCGCTGGCTGCTCTTGGGGTTGATCGTGGTGTTGCTGGCGATTGCCGTGGTTTATCTCCGGCGAAAAAGAGCGCGCCGGCGCAACTTGACACGACCGCCAATTGGGTAGGGACACTGCTGGCGCGAACCGGGGTTGAGGATTCCCTTGCGCGGTTCGCGAGTTGGTGTATATAACCGGGCAGGGAATGAGAGCGGCCGTGCTTTACGGGCAGGAAGAGATCCGGGTGGAAGAAGTCGTTGCGCCGCCTTTGAAAAGGGGAGAGGTGCGCATACGCATCGAGGCCGCCCTGACTTGCGGCACGGATTTGAAGGTCTTCAAGCGGGGGTATCACGCCCGGATGATCGTTCCGCCTGCGGTTTTCGGCCACGAACTCGCCGGAGTCATCAGCGAAGTCCATCCCACCGTCAAAAATTGGCGACCGGGCGACCGCGTCGTGGCCGCCAATTCCGCCCCTTGCGAAAAGTGCTCTCACTGCCGCAATCGGCAGGAAAACCTCTGTGATGATCTCCTGTTCCTCAACGGCGCGTATGCGGAATGCATCGCCGTCCCGGCGCGGATCGTGGAAAGAAACCTGCTGCCGCTCAAGGATTCCACAAGGTTTCATGATGCCGCGCTGATGGAACCGCTGGCCTGCGTGGTGCAAGGCGTGGAGGATTCCCAATTGCGCGCCGGCCAGCGCGTGCTGGTGATCGGGGCGGGACCCATCGGGCTGATGTTTATCGCGCTCGCGCGGCAAATCGGCTGCCATGTCACCGCCGCCGGACGCGGGAAGTTGCGCTTGCAGGCGGCCAACCGCCTGGGCGCTGAGCGCACCATCGATGTCGCGGGCAAGACCGACCTCGTCCGTGCCATCCGCTTGCAGGCGGAGGATGAATTCGACGCCGTGATCGAGGCGGTCGGCAAGCCCGAAGTTTGGGAAGCGGCTGTGCGATTGGTGCGGAAGGGCGGAGTGGTCAATTTCTTCGGCGGATGTCCCTCGGGGACCAGCATCACGCTGGACACCGCTTTGATCCACTATTCGAACCTCACCTTGCGCGCCAGCTTTCACCACACGCCGCGCACCATCCGCCGCGCGCTCGCATTGATCGAGGCGGGCGTGATTCATGCCGATGATTTTGTGAGCGGCGAATGTTCCTTGAGCCAGCTGCCCGAACTGTTCCGGTCCATGACCGAGGGGAACCGGGCGGTGAAGACCTTGATCCGCGTGCGCGAATAATTCCGGGTTTCACGAACTTTTTTGAAACGAAATTTGCGCCTTGGTGTCTTTATTGATGGATGGAACGAACCGCGTGAGGTAATAGCCCGTTCCTTCGACGGGCTGGACCCCAAGACGCACAAGTCATCAATGCACATCTGCCTGATGGGCCCTCGACCGTGAGGGCCCCTTCTGTGTACGCCAACACTCCAGGCATTGCGATCGCTCTATCGGTTAAGAGCCTATCTCGGTAGGACGCGTCACTCCGTGCGCGCCGACGGCGGGCAGAGGACTGCCCGCCCTACCGGGATAGGTTCTAAAGCGGGGATTCATATCTCCGAGTGCCCGCCGGTATTGCCGCCGGGTCACTTCACTGTGCCGGCACGACCGGCTGATCGAGCGTCATGGCACGCAGCGTTACCGGTTCCGACAGCGCATCGCAGACAACCTGAAGTATGGTCGGACCCGACAAAAGCACTTGAATGACGGGGCCTGATCCGTCGGGGACGCTGAAATTCAGCGCCGCCTCCAGGCCGCTGGTGTCAATCGACTTCTCCACTCCAAAGGCTGAGTCGTTGATTGCATCGACCCCGACGATTCGCGCCGACAATTGGTTGTACGCTCCCAGCGCGAAGTGCATGATGCCCAAAGGCCGGGTTCCCGTCTTCTTGAAACGCACGGTCACCACATAAGTCGCGCCTTGTTTGGTGACCGTTTGCGAGTCATAGAGGATGCCCGCTGGAGTGTCCGGGGTTGAAGGTGGCGCCGGCTTGGCCGCGTCCTTGGGAGGAGGCGGTTTGGATGCGACTGCGGGCGGGCGGGCGTTGGTCAGGGCGAGGGCCTGGGTTTGCGCCTGGGCGAGCCGGGCCTGGAAATTCGCGATCGCGGGCGAGATTGCCTTGAACATCACCTGCGTGGCTTGTTGCGCGGCGGCGGCTTGAATCGCAGCCTGGACACGCGGTTGTTGCAGGGCCGTGGCGATTTGATTGGAAACATCGGTCAGGCCATTGGTCAGCTCCCGCGCCAGTTGATTGGAGACGTTTTGCGTCACTTGCTCCCGGATCGCGTTGGAAATGGTGAGAATGCTTCGCGCCAACTGATTGGATGCATCGCGGGCCAGCTCGCCCTGAAAACGGTTGGTTTGCAGCCGAGTGAGTTTCTCGACCCCGAGCAGTCCGGACCAGATGATGACTGCCAATCCAAGCCAAAACCACCAGGTCTTCAGGACCTGGCGCGCCACGGCTTTGGCAGTTACGGAGGGCAGTTCTGGCATGCCACAGGAATCCTGCCGCCAGTGGTCAATTGTGGCAAGCTCTCTCGCGGCACGGCATAAATTTCATCGTCCTTTGGCGCTTGGAATTTCCTCTGGTTCGCGGCCATGTCCCGCCAGATCACCCTCTCCAAGCCCGCGCTCCCGTCTTATGTTGCTTGGAGCTTGGTATTTGGAATCTGGTGTTTCCTAGCCCTTCAACCCCCAGCGCCAGCCGGCCGCGCTGTGGTTCAGAAAACTTGCCATCAGCGAAGAAGTCGATTGTGCGCGCTCCGAGATTTGTTGCAGGGAAAAGTCTTCATCGCGGTCGGGCCATTCGTCGGGCTGGGCGAAGAAGTCCATTCCCACCCGATGCGCCACCGCTTCCAGGTAGGAGCGAATAATATCATCGTGCGGATGCCGCGCCGAGTTACGGTCCGTCAGCTTGACCAGGGCCATGGCGCTGCCTCGATGGTTCGCCCATCCGTCGATCCATGACTTCACTTCGGCCGGCAGATCGCCGTCGCCATGCGTGGAGATCATGATCAAGTCCGCGGCGGCGGCATCCTTGACCGCCATTTCCCTGAGCTTCGGATGCCCCAGCACGTCGAACTTCCACATCTGATTGTCAAAGGCAAGTTCGCGCCCAAGGCTGCGCACCAGATAATCGTAAG
The DNA here is from genome assembly GCA_021325145.1 of Verrucomicrobiota bacterium. Classification (GTDB taxonomy): domain Bacteria; phylum Verrucomicrobiota; class Verrucomicrobiia; order Limisphaerales; family Pedosphaeraceae; genus JAJPHR01. Next base: position 36,094 of record JAJPHR010000016.1, read on the forward strand.
TTTCCTTGGCGTGCCGGCCTGCGGCGAAATCTTCGTAAGCGATGACAACGTTGAAAGGTGGTTTGTGTTCCCGGGGCGTTTTTTCATCCAACGGGCTCTGAGGCGATAGGAATTCCATGTCGCCGAAAATGGATTGATACGCGTGTCTTCACAATGGGGTGAGCACCCCAAGTCCTCTCAAAGCAGTTGGTAACCGGCGGAACGCAAAGCTTCTGCTCTGCTTGATGATGCGCCCCGCGTTCGCGCACAGTGGAGCGCCGCAACTCAACTCCAGATCCACGCGATGACGGGCGCAACGGCGAGGCTGGGCAAATAATCCGCCAATTCGAACCGTTTCAGTTCCAGCATCACCATGGCGACACAAAAAATCAGCAAACCTCCGACCGCATTGACCGAATCAAGCAGGTGATGCGACTGGAGAAACGGCGCCAGCTTCGAGGCCGCCAAAGTAATCATGCCCTGGTAAATGAAAACCGGGACCGCCGCCAACACCACTCCCCAGCCAAAGACGCACACGAATCCCATCGCGGCCAAACCATCCATCACCATCTTAATGCCGAGCGGTTCCCAATAACCCGTCAAGCCATCCTGCACCGCCCCGAGTGGTCCCAGCGGGCCGGCGCAGAATAAGAGCGTGCAAATGGTGAACGCTTCGTTCGTCCGGTTCGGATCATCCGGTTTGGCCTGCGCAAAACGTTCCCCCGCATAATGCCCGAACCGGTTCAGCGTTTTCTGAAAGCGGAGCACCTGGCCGAGGAACCGGCCCAGCATCAACGCCACCACCAACATGACCACTTGCTTGAGAATTTGAAGCGCGCTGCCGTTCAGGCTCAACCAGGTCATCCGCAAGCCGAGATACACCGTGACTACGCCCATCAATCTGCTCACGCGCCGTTGCATTGGTTCCGCGAACTGCCGCCCCAGCGTCAATCCCATCAAGCCGCCGATCAGGATACCCAGCGCGTTCAGGATCGTTCCTGTCAGAAGCCCCAGCGCATCCAGGATGTTTCCAGCGAGCATCCGAATGACTCAATCATGCGGCTGGCGAAGTTCAAAGGCCAAAGTAGTTCAAAAACATCATTGCAATCGGCCCCATTAACCGGCAAGTTGTCCCTCTGGTTCGGGGCGTAGCGTAGCCTGGCTAGCGCGCGTGGTTCGGGTCCACGAGGTCGTGAGTTCAAATCTCACCGCCCCGACCATTTGATTTCAATTGACAGGGGTTCTCTGGCCTCAAACGGTCGAATATCTTTCACCGGGTAGTCTCCGGCGGCGTCCAGAATGTTCGTGTCTTGCCTGGGGCGAGGGACATCGAAAACTCCTTGGCGACATTCTTAGCGACCATGAACCTCCACCATCATCAAAATTCCGCGACACAATTGCCCACGCCCGTACCCACTCTTCTTTATCAACTGACCTCGATCATCGACCGGCTCGATGTTGCGCAACTCTTTCCCAAGCCGCAACCCCTGGAAGTGGAACTGGGCAGCGGCGACGGTTCATTCCTCGCGCAGTATGCCCAGCATCATCCCGAACGCAACTTCCTGGGCATCGAACGATTGTTGGGCCGCCTGCGCAAGCTGGACCGCAAAGGCCGCCGCGCCGGGCTGTCCAACCTGCGCGGGCTGCGCATCGAGTCCGGCTATTTCCTCGAATACCTGTTGCCGCCGTTGTCGATTTCCGCCTTGCACATTTATTTCCCCGACCCCTGGCCGAAACGCAAGCATCGCAAGAACCGGCTGGTCAACGAACGCTTCACCGATATTGCCCATCGCGCCCTCGCCGCCGGCGGCGTGATTTATCTGCGCACCGATGATGAGGATTATTTCAAGCAAATGGTCAGCGCCTTTGCCGGCAATACCGGCTTCGCCCTGGCCGAAACCCCGGAGGAGCTCAGCGCCGTGCTTACGGACTTCGAGCGCGGCTTCCAGGCCCGCGGTGTCGCCACGCTCCGCGCGGCATACGCAAAGTTGTGAATCGAACCAAAAGGAATCGTGGCAGCCGAGGCGACGAGGCTCTGTTTTTCTGGACTTCCGATTTGAGCCCCGTCAGCTCGGCTGCCACCCGGCCGGTTGGCGGATGTTGACTCCCTTTATGGGCCGGTCGTCACCGCCTTCTTTAATTTGGCCGCAGATTCGCTCTTCTTTTCCGTGTCATGCCGCAAGGCCTCGAGATTCCGGGCTTCCTTGGCCAGCCGTGTGAGTTTCTCGTCCGTCTGTTTCTCTTCACTCAGATTTTCCTGCAACAGCGAGAGGGCCTGGGTGATGTCCAATTCTTCCGCCCAGGTGCACAGGCTTCCGTATGAAGTGATTTCGTAATGCTCGGTCTTTTGTCCGGCGTCAATCAACGCGGCATCCAGCGCCGAGTTCCCCTCGAACTCCCGGGCGATCAACTCTCCTTCATCAATGATGCCCTCCAGACCCTTGCAACTCTTGCGGTCGGGTTCCTCGCCCATCAACCGGAAGACGCGTTCAACGCGATTGACATGATTTTTCGTTTGCTCCAGATGCTCGTTGAAAGCGTCCTTCAATTCATTGGATTGGGCGCTTTCCGCCAACTCAGGCAGCGCGTCCACCAATTGCTTTTCGCCATCGTAAATGTCCTTCAGTTCACTCAAGAACAACTTTTCCAGATCATTCATAAACTCTCTTTCGTTTATTTATCCTTGCCGCCTCGGCTCCTCTCCCGGGGGCTTTCCGCGGCGTTCGGTTGAAATTAATTTCCCTCAATAACAAACCGTCAACCATCGCGCGATAAATGCAACCTTGGATCATTGGGGTCGCCAATCCAATTGCGGCGGCGGCGGAAGCATTCTTAAGAAAATTCTGGGCTGGTTACCCTAATTGCGGGCGATGCTCTTGAAGACGTATTTAAGATTGGAAAGTCGGCGCGGAACCGGGAGCAGTCGTTCACAAAGCAGATCGATTTCCAAAGGAGAAAGAATTTATGCGAACCAACGGCGGAATGGTAAAGGTGGATGAGAAGCAATTGGCGCGGGGTTTAGGCTGGTTCAGCATCGGTCTCGGCCTGGCGCAAATCCTGGCTCCGCGGCAACTCGCCCGGATGATCGGGGTGCGGGAGCGGCCCATATTGTTCCGGTTGATCGGACTGCGGGAGGTGGCCAGCGGAATCGGAATTTTCTCGAAAGCACGGCCGGCCGAATGGGTTCAGTCGCGGGTCGCGGGCGACATGATGGACCTGACGCTGCTGGCCGCGGCGCTGGGGCTGAACACTTCGACGCGCGGGCGCGTGGCCGTGGCCACGGCGGCGGTCGCGGGGGTGACGGCGCTGGATGTGCTCTGCGCGCAGCAACTCAGCAGCGGCCCCAACGGCAAGCCCGGCGCGATTCACGTGGAAAAGGTCGTTACGATCAATCGTTCGCCCGAGGAACTCTACAGTTTCTGGCGAAACTTCGAAAATCTGCCGCGCATCATGAACCACCTTGTGTCCGTGAAGAACCTGGACGACAAACGCTCGCATTGGGTGGTGAAATCACCGGGGGGAACCACGGTCGAGTGGGATGCGGAGATGACGATGGAAAAGCCAAACGAATTGATCGGCTGGCGTTCGCTGGAAGGCGCGCAGGTGGACAACTCCGGATCAGTGCGGTTTGAGCGCGCGCCTGGCGGGCGCGGAACCGTGGTCCGGGTGCAGTTGGATTACCGCCCGCCCGCCGGGGTGATCGGCGCCACCCTGGCCAAATTTTTTGGCGAGGCGCCCGAAAAACAGGTGGCGGTGGATTTGCATCGTTTCAAACAATTGATCGAGACCGGCGAGATCCCCCGAACCGAAGGCCAGCCGGCCGGCCGGTCCAGGAGCACTTCGAGAGTGTACGACGACTTTGTGCGCGGGTGAGACTGGGAACGCTCCGGTCCAGTGAGACCGGAGGCCCAGTCTTCCATTTATCGAAAGGAGAATTTATGAAGGCAAATTGTTGGTATGGCAAAAATGACGTCCGGGTGGAAGAGGTGGATGATCCGAAAATCCTGAACCCCCGTGATGCCATCGTGAAGATCACGTCCAGCGCGATCTGCGGTTCCGACCTGCATCTTTACAACGGGTTTGTTCCCACCATGTCGAAGGGTGACATCCTGGGGCATGAGTTCATGGGCGAAGTGGTCGAGGTGGGTAGCGCGGTGAAAAACTTGAAAGTGGGGGACCGGGTGGTGGTCCCGTTCCCCATCGCTTGCGGCAATTGCTTTTTTTGCCAAAAAGGATTGTTCTCAGTCTGTGAAAACTCCAATCCCAACGCCGTGCTGGCTGAGGAAATGTGGGGACATTCACCCGCGGGCATCTATGGGTATTCGCATTTGCTCGGCGGCTATGCGGGAGGCCAGGCGCAATACGCCCGCGTGCCTTATGCCGATGTCAACCCGATCAAGATCGAGAACGGGTTCACCGACGAGCAGGTCTTGTTTCTTTCCGACATCTTCCCGACGGGTTACATGGCGGCGGAGAACTGCCAGATCCAGGGAGGTGACACGGTGGCGGTGTGGGGTTGCGGACCGGTCGGCCAGTTCGCCATCAAGAGCGCCTACCTGCTGGGCGCCGAGCGCGTCATTGCCATCGACCGTTTTCCCGAACGGCTCGGCATGGCCCGGGAAAAGGGCGGCGCTGAGACGCTGAACTACGAAGACGTAAACATCTCCGAGGCGCTTGAGGAAATGACCGGCGGTCGGGGGCCGGACTCTTGCATTGATGCCGTGGGCATGGAGGCGCACGGACACGGGGCCATATACGCTTACGATCGCATGAAGCAGGCTGCGATGTTGGAGAGCGACCGGCCCATCGCTCTGCGAGAAGCGATCATGTCGTGTCGCAACGGCGGGACGGTTTCCGTCCCCGGGGTTTATGGCGGCTTCGCCGACAAGATCCCATTCGGGTCCGTCATGAACCGGTCGCTGACCATCAAGACCGGCCAGACGCACGTGCAACGCTATCTACGCCCGCTGCTGGAGCGGATTGAAAAAGGGGAGATCGACCCGAGCTTCGTCGTGACACACCGACTCCCGCTCGAAGAGGCGCCCCGTGGCTACGAAATCTTCAAAAATAAAGAAGACGATTGCATCAAGGTAGTGCTGAAGCCTTGGGAAGAATAATTCACGAGTCCTGCTCGGCCCTCCACACCCATTTAGTCAAGGCTCGCCCCCGCCCCGCCCTCTCCTCCATGGGAGGAGAAAGCGCGGGTCTGCTTGCTCAAATCACACCTCGCCTTTGCTTGCGTCGCATTTTTGAACGGGATCGAGGACGACGACGAGGACGAGCACGAGCACGATTAGAGGGGCTTTGGGACGGGTCCAGGGCGCTTGGGACGGGTTCGAGTTAATCGTTGTGACATTTACTTGCACACCAGCTTGGGGTCTAAAACGAAGAAATACGGGGCCTTTAGGGGCTGATACCCCATCGCAACACCCTATGAGATGGGCGATCATTTACCATGGCCGCCCTGAAGGACAAACTCCAAAACGCCCTGGACGAAGCACGCATCTTGATCCTGGGCGGCCAGGCGCTGCTGGGTGTTGAACTTAGATCGGTATTCGAAACCGGGTTTAAATCGTTGCCCACAATCTCGCGTTATGCGGTGCTGCTCGGCCTGACGTTGATGATCGCCACGCTCGGGTTGTTGATGGCCCCGGGCGCGCATCATCAGCTTGTCGAACGCGGTGAAGACACGCAACGGTTGCATCGTTTCACCACCCTGACGACCGGAGCGGGGCTGCTGCCGCTGGGAATCAGTTTGGGCCTTTCGCTGTTCGTGGTCGGCGGGCGTATTCTGGGTTTGCCGGGAGGAATCATACTGGGAAGCGCGATCACGCTGGTGGCGCTGTTCTTTTGGTACGTGCTGGAACTTGGGAAACGAAGGTCGGGCGGGCAAGCCGCCAAACAAAACCCGGACCGCGCGCCGGAACCTGCCGCTCTCAAGGACAAGATACGGCACGTTTTGACCGAAGCCCGGATGGTGCTTCCGGGCGCGCAGGCGTTGCTGGGGTTTCAATTTCTTACCGTGCTGAGCGAGAGTTTCCCGGACCTGCCGCCTGCTTCAAAGTGGATCCATCTGTCCGCGTTGATGCTGGTCTGCCTGAGCACAATTCTGTTAATGACCCCGGCGGCCTATCATCGGATCGCGCTGGCCGGCGAGGAGACGGAGGATTTTCACCGTCTGGCGGGGCGGTTTCTCCTCGCTGCCATGGCCCTGCTCGCCTGCGGAATGTGCGCCGACCTCTACGTGGTCATGCGAAAAATAACCGGCTCGGTTGGATGGTCCGCGGGCGTGGCGGTATTTTTGCTGCTGCTGATCCTGGCGTTTTGGTTTGGCTACAGCTACTTTCGCCAACAACGCAGCAAGCAATCGCCGGTCACGAGTGAACGCGTTGGTTCCGTTGCGTGAGGCGAGCTTGTAACCAGGCTGGGCGGCGTTTTGAAAAGATCAGGCGGCGAAACGCCCTTCTGCGGAATCCCTCATTCCCACCTCCCAGGCGTCCGCCGCCGTATTTCTAATTTCTGCCGCGATCGTCCCTGCTCAGCCGCCGCTATTCCAGTGGCCTTACCAGCAATTCCACATCGGCAAGGCCATGCTGGCGGCAGACTTCGACCATCTCCGCCAGCCGATTATAAGGGGTTGCCGCATCCAGCGAGCCCACCCACGCCCCGCCGCCGGACTCCACAAAATAAAGGCCCGTGGCGTTGTTGCGAATGACTCGTTGAAGTGATTTGATCGGTTCTTGAATTTCCGTTTCCGTCATAGAGCAAGATGCTGTGAGATCATGGGAATCAAAATGGGGAATTGCCCTCAAAGCGCAGCCGCCATCGACGAAGCCGGGTTCGGGGGCCGCGAAGTTTTCAATGCCGCGCTACTTTAGCCGCGGCCGGCCGCTGAGGCTGACTGATTATCACTGTAGTTGCAAGCGGTAGTAAGCGGAAACGGGAGGCGAACCCAGGTCGTTGAAATGATCGGTCCACAGGAACTGTCCGCTGGGGGGCGCATTCGTTGTGCCCAGTATTACCCATGGTCCGAAAATATTGGTGGCGCGCTGCACGGCGTAGCCGACGTTTGGAGTCGCGGTAAACGACAACGTCACCGCCGTCCCTGTCACCGAAGTGATCTGCGCCGTGGCTTTGTTGGAGCGGGCCATGGACTTGCACTTTCCGGCGGCGCCGGCGGCATAGATCGCGGCGATTTCATTGCTGGACAACGCGCGATTATAGAGCGTGACCTCATCCAGCGCGCCCTGGAATTTATGATCCCAGGAAGGCTGGCCCGACGTTCCGAAATACAACGGCAGCGCGCTGTAGTCCTGGGGGAAACCGATGGCCGCCTGGTCCTCCAGTTGCCCGTTGATATAAAGTTGCACGAAGTTGGTCCCGCGCACGCCGGCCACGTGATACCATACGCCGGTCGAGATGAGCGTGACCGAGTCCACCTCGACGGAATCGCCCGAGGAAATCAGGAAGGAAAACACATCGCCGTTGCCGTAGCGGTTCTTGAGCAAATTATAACCTTCAAAGGCGCCGTTTTGGCTGTTCTGCTTGAAGACAATATACTGCTGGCCAGCGGGCGAACCGCCCGAGCCGGCGGAATCCAACGAATCGAAGCGCACCCAGGCCTCGATCGTGAGATTCGTCGGCCGCAACGCCGGCGCGTCAGGGATCTGCACGTAGCTGTTCGTGCCATCAAACCCAAAAGCCGTTCCGACCAGGCCAATCGTGTTCGCGGTTGCACCGCCCTGGAGGGTTCCGTTGTTGGTTCCGGTGATGTCATTGGCATTGCCTTCGCCCGGCCACCAGCCCACGAGGCCCGCCGGGGGCGGTGTGCAGTTTGTCGGCGCGCTGACCAGCAGCGTGGCCACGGAACTGGTCACCGAACCAGCGCTGTTCGTTACGAGCGCCGCATAACCGCCCGCATTGCCGGGTTGCGCGTTGGTGAGGGAAAGCGTTGCGGTGGTCACGCCGCTGAACTGGCCGCCGTTCGTCAGGTTGCCGCCGTTGAACCGCCATTGAAACCCGAACGGCGTGGTGCCGGAAGCGGCGACAGTGAAGCTCACATTTGAACCGGTCAACACAGCCTGGCTTGCCGGCTGCGTGGTAATCACGGGCGGAGCGCTCACCGTCAGGGTGGCCACGGAACTGGTCACGGAACCCGCGGCGTTGGTCACGACGACGGAATAACCACCCGCATTGCCGAGTTGCGCGTTGGCGAGGGAAAGCGTCGCGGTGGTCACACCGCTGAACTGGCCGCCGTTCGCGAGGTTGGTGCCGTTGAACCGCCATTGAAACCCGAACGGCGTGGTGCCGGAAGCGGTGACGGTGAAGCTCACGTTCGAGCCGGCCAAAACGGTTTGATTCGTCGGCTGGCCGGTGATTGCAGGCGGAACGATCAGCGTCAGCGTGGCGACCGAGCTGGTCACCGAAGCGGCGCTGTTGGTCACCACCAACGCGTAGCCGCCCGCGTTGGCTGGTTGAGCGCCGGTGATGGAAAGCGTGGTCGTCGTGACCCCGCTGAACTGGCCGCCGTTCGTCAGGTTGGCGCCGTTGAACTGCCACTGAAAACCAAGGGGCGGCGTGCCCGAAGCGGCCGCGGTAAAACTCACGTTCGAGTTGGTTAACACGGCTTGATTTGTCGGCTGAACCGTGATCACAGGCGGGAAGTTGAACAGGCCGAAAACGCCCACGCCATTCGTGGTTCCCACATAGAACCGTCCATTGGCGATGGTGGGCGTGATTAACTTGGTGATTGCGCCAAAGTTGTCGCGACCGGCGACCTGGGCGCTGTTGTAGAGTTCCACCGCGAGATTGGTGGCGGCGTATGCGTGCAATACCGCGGTGACGCCGAATTGCACCGCCCAGACGATGCCGTTGGAGTTGCCGTTGGCTGAAATGTCGGGCGTCGCTCCGGGGCGGGTGAACGTGACCGCGGTTTGCGAGCTAAAGTTGGTGAGCCGGGCGGATTGGAACGGGAAAGCTTTCAGCGTGCTGTTGACTGCGCCATAATAAAGCGTGCCATTCCAGTAAGCGGGCGCTGCGAACACGCCGCCTGGCAAGGCGTTGCCCAGTTGCTGGTAAACCGCGTTGGTGATGGGGCTGAACTTGCCCATGTTCGAACGGTCCACGAGAAAAAGGCTCGCGTCCTTGCCGGTGCCAACGGCGAGTTGACGCGTCAAGCCGTTGGTGTCCGTCATGTCGGGCAGCAGGAGCGCGCCACCCGAACCGAAATCCAGGTCCCCGGCATTCTCAGTCACCGTGTTGGAAGGCGCGAAGTAATCCACGGGCGTCAGCACATTGTTGACCGTGGAAAGCTTGATGAACGAGTTGCCGAAATCGTTGTTGGTCGGGAATCCGTTTGCCGTAAGGGTCGTGTCGAAGGTGCCGTTGCCGTCGAGAAAATAAATGTTGCCGCTGGCGTCCGCCGCGGGGCCCGCGCCGCTCATCCAGATGGCCCCTTCGTTGCCGTTCGGGGTGACATTCCACACGCTGGTTTGCGTGAGACTCTGCTCATCGTAGCCCATGACCCAGCCGGTGTAGGGGCGGTTGTCGCAATGCGAGGACCACGCCAGGTAAACCACGCCATTTAGCAGCAGCAAACCGCTGCGCACCTTGTATTGCGCCGGATCGAAGACCACGTTGGTGCCACTGACACCATCGCCCGTGCCCGGATACACCGCCGCGATCGTTGCCGGCGGAACCCGGTCGGCCCCGGTGGCCAGGTCCAGCGCGTGCAACCGGTGGATATAATTTCCGGTCCCGTGCTTGGACATGGCTTCGACGAAAATTGTGCCATTGGCCCCCAGTTGGCGGTCGATCACCGGCGTGGCGGTAATCCCAATCTCGGGTGAAACCTGGGAGCAACTCCGGTTGTCCGACGGCGTCTCGTTGGTGGCTAGCATCGAGACCTGCCAAAGCACGTTTGTGCTTTCGGCGTCGAAGGCATAGACGCTGTCGTGCTCCGTGACCACGAACAACACGTTTCGCACCCCCTTGTTCGGGATCGAAACCCCTGCGGCATAAAGCGGTTGGGCATAGACACTGCCGTCCACCGGCAGCACCCATAACTTGCCGAAGAAGTTGGAGTTGACGTTGGCGGGGGTCAGGTAAACCTCGTTCGTATATTGGCCCGTGCGCGCGTTATCGTTATGATAAGTGAGCACGTCCGCCGGCTGCGCCCGCACCGGCGGGTTCAAGCTGGACAAAAAAATCCACAGCAACAGCGCGGCAATGAACACGCTGCCGTTCCGAGTCAATTTCATGGTTGCCGCTATCTGATGGTGCGGTATTTCCACACTTAAGGCGCTCCATTTTAGCAGGCGCCGTGCCGTGGGGCAACCTGAGAGGGCTGACTTTCGATTCGGCTTGGATCCGTCACCACCAGAATGATGCTAACCAATTGAATCACAATGACATCCGATAGCGCGCGAACACCCGGACAGCCAAAGAAAAAGATCAAAAGCTGCGGTTGAACCAGCGAGAAATGACCGGTGCTGCCTCAGCCTGGTGCAGGATGTATCGGTGTAAGCCTCTACCGCTCCGGAATTCTTATTGGTGCGAAACAACGCCGATCGCGGCTAGCCTGCCCAGCCTTTGGCGAAGTGAGTCATTTTGACACTCCCATCCAACTTTAGGCTCTGGTCTTCAGCCTTTAGCCTTGGTTCCACCCAACCCTCAGTCCATCAGTCACTTAAGCTCACTTTCCGTTCACGAACCCCTTCTGGCCCGCTAAAAAAAGAGGTTTAATTTGGTTTAATTTACTTTAATTTTTCGCCTCGGCGGTTTAACTCCCTCGGCTCGCCTTGAAGGATCCTATGTGTGCCAAAATGTCTCAGTTTGGACCTTGGACTTTGGACGTCTTCAGCATTCGCTTTCAATTGTCAAAGAACCAGCCTCGCCCCAAAAAAAACGGAGCGGGCAAATTTCACGGGCGCACATCAAGGTGCGCGCTTTGGCCTTTGTCATTGGACATTGGCTTCCTCGCCGTGGCTTTCCAACGTAGGCGAGCTCGCCTCGCCGAAGCTGCCTTTGAGCGAAGGCGGAGCCTTCAGGCGCTCCCGCGCCGTCTCTCCTTCATCGACACCCCCGATTAGAGCACATCGCTTCCCTGAACGCAAATGAATTTTTCTTTTCCCGCCGTCACCGGTGTATCTCAACGCTGTTACCCTGTCTTTGGCAGGGATGGTGCGCGGCACGGACTCATCGCCGCTTGTCTCGCCGTAGCTTCCGGGCGAAGGCGGAAGCGCGGCGTCAGGCGACGGAACGAACGATCTGGATCGCACGGCTTCGGCAGCGCGTTTCGCCCGCTGGAACGCGGGCGGGGACAAGGCCGACGGAGGAGAGCGGCGGGATGCCGCTTCTGCTTCAACTGCGTTCGGCAAGCCAGCGGGTGGCTTCGGGCCAGGATTCTTTCTGGGCTTTGGTGCCGACGGCGAGGCCGATGTGGCCGGCGGGGACGATGATCGATTTGCGGTCCTTGGAACTGACGAGATCGTTGAACGCCGCGCTCGAAGCGCAGGGGACCAGGTCGTCGTTCTGGGCCATGATGTTCAGGATCGGGCAGGTGATCTTGCGCAGATCGACGGTGTGCTTGCCCACGGGCATGCGGTTTTGGACTAGCAGATTTTTCTGATAAAGCCCTTTGACGAATTGGCGGAAGACTTCGCCGGGGACGGCGATGTTGTCGTTCAACCAGGTTTCCATGGTGAAGTAATCGTCGACGAATTTGTCGTCGTCCATTTTCTCCAGGAAGTTGATCGGCTTCTCGATGAGGTTTTGGACGGGCTTGAGGAGCAGGAAGCTGGCCTGGAGGAATTGCGCGGGCGCATTGCCGAACGCATCGATAAACTGGTCCACGTCGAAATATCTTGGGTCGGACCACATGTTGATGAGGCCTTCGCGCGGCGAGAAGTCGATTCCGGCGGCGAGCAGCATGAGGTTTTTTACGCGCTCCTGATGCAAGGCGGTGAACATGGTGCTCATGGTGCCGCCCATGCAGTATCCCAGGACGTTGGCTTGCGGAGCGCCGGTCCGTTCGCGCACGAAATCGATCACGTTCGACATGTAGCCGTTGACGTAATCATCGAGGGTCAAATGCCGGTCGGCCGGCGTGGGCGCGCCCCAATCGATGAGATAGGTGTCGAAGCCGGCATTGACAAAATGGCTGACGACGCTGCGGCCGGGTTTGAGGTCGAGTATGTAAGGACGGTTGACGAGCGCGAAAACAAACACGAGCGGAGTTTTGTAGCGCGGCGCGGTTTGACCCGGATAGTGAAGAAGCTTGAGCCGATCCTCCTCATAAACGACTTCCGAGGGAGTGGCGCCCTTTCTTACGTTCTGGGCTTTCTGCCAGAGGTAGGGCAGGCGCGACATGCGGCGCAGGTTGGCAAACCCCTCCTCCATCATGGCGCTTTGCCATTTGAACAAGGGGTCAGCTAAGGTTGTAGTCTCAGTCATAATGCTTGCTGGTCCACCGGGAACAGGCCGCCCACCCGGCCCTCTCCACCTCGCAGGGAGGGAGGGAGGAGCATGCCGGACTGGCCGGCGCAGCACATCCTTTGGACTTTTTTGTGTTCATTGTCAGGCGGCGGTTGCCCGGCGGCGGCTGGCTGAGCGTTTGGGTTTGCTCGCCTTGCGTTGATGCGCGGCGGGTTTCGCGGCGCCCATGGCTGCGCCGTTCCGGGCCGTACCGTTCAGCGCTTTTTCGACCCGATCCAGGCGTGTGGACACGTCCTCGACGCGATCCAAAATGCGCGTTTCGAGGTGTCGCAACGCCAGCATCAGGTTGTCGATGTCGGCCTGGGCGGTGCCTTGAAAAGTGTGGTGCGCCTGGGTGAGGAAGTCGTTGCTCATCTTGCGGAAGCTGATGGCATTGTCCATCATGGCTTTCATCGATTCCATGAATTGCGGCGAGCGCATGAACTCCTCCCAGGATTTGGCCAGCGCGCCGAAAATGCCGGAGCGCATCTGGCGCATGAATTCGGGCGGCGCGCTTTCAGGTGAAAAGGAAAAACCGGCCTGGGCCATCTTGGTGAAAGTGTCCATCCAGATCTTCTGGAAGGCGCCGGCCTGTTCGAAGGCATTTTCGGTGGTGTTGCTCATAGGCTCATGGATGATTTGGTAAATCAAGTATCGCTCAATTCCTGGTCCGGTAACACAACAATCAGACACGCTTTGACCAGCGTCAAGACACAGGCCGTCCGGAACGCGCGGGTTCGGCGCGCCGGTCAAACAACCCGGCACGCCGCTCCCAACCGCCTCAGCAAAGTTCCACAGCCATCGCGACCGCTTCGCCGCCGCCAATGCACAGGGCGTCGATGCCAATCTTCGCGCCGCGTTGTTTCATGGCGTTAAGCAAGGTGACCAAGGTCCGCGCGCCGCTGGCGCCAATCGGATGGCCGAGCGAAACGGCTCCGCCATGGACATTGAGTTTGTCATGCGGAATTCCCAGGTCTTTCATCGCTGCCATGGGCACGACGGAAAAAGCCTCGTTGATTTCGAACAGGTCAATGTTCTGTATCTTCAACCCCAGTTTTTCCAACAACCGGCTGATGGCCCCGACGGGAGCGATAGTGAACCATTCCGGCTCGCGGGAGAAGGTGGCATAACCGAGGATGCGCGCCTCCGGCTGAATCCCGAGTTCCTTGACCTTCTGCTCCGACAACACCGCCACGGCGGCGGCGCCGTCGTTGATGCTGGAGGCATTGCCGGCGGTGATGGTCCCTTCCTTGCCAAAGGCGGGCCGAAGTTTGCGCAGCTTCTCCTCATTGAATTTTTTCGGCGTCTCGTCTTCCTTGACCGCCACAGTTTCCTTCCCGGCGGGCGCTTCCACCGGCACGATTTCTTTCGAGAAGACACATTGGGAAGCGGCCGCCAGCGCGCGTTTGAAGCTTTCCACGGCGTAATCGTCCTGCTGCTGCCGCGTGAAACCGTACTTCTGGGCGCACCGGTCGCCGCACTGGCCCATGTGCAGATTGTTATAGACATCCCACAGCCCGTCGCGAATCAGGGAATCGACAAGTTCGCCGTTCCCCATGCGGTATCCGGTGCGCGCCTTTTCCAGCAAATACGGAGACCGCGACATGTTTTCCATGCCGCCGGCAATGACAACTGCGGCATCGTCGCATTGAATCGCCTGGGAGGCCAGCATGACGGATTTGAGGCCGGAACCGCAGACCTTGTTCACCGTCAAAGCGCCCACGGCGGGACCAAGTCCCGCGCCCATGGCCGCCTGCCGGGCTGGATTCTGGCCCACCCCGGCGCTCAGCACGTTGCCGAAGATGACCTCATCCACCTGCGCCGGCGGAATGCCCGCGCGTTCAACGGCGGCTTTTATGGCTGCGCTTCCGAGTGCCGGGACGGGCACATTTTCGAAAGCGCCGCCGAAAGTGCCGATGGCGGTGCGCACGGCCCCCGCAAGATAAACATTCTTAGACATAAGTTCGCTCTTCGTCTGTTCGATGATATCGAACAAAAAGGTACGCCGGGTTTATCTGGCGGCGCTGCTGGCGGCGGAGGCTGCCGAGGACGCGGCGGCCCGGGTCGAAGCGACGCCTTTGCGCACGAATTCGCTCCACGATTCCATCATCCTGGCCTGCGATTCCGTGATGGCCCGCATATTGGATTGCAGAACGGTGAGCGAGGAATTCCACAATTCCTGCACCTGGCCCTGGACATCGGAGGCCGCGGCGCCACGCGTGCCATCCATGGCCCGCTTGAGCAGGTTCAAGCCTGTCTTGCTGCTCTGATCCAGCAAACGCAGGGAATCCTCAAGGTTCTTTTGCGCGGTGGGGATGGCCTGCGCCATCACCGTGCTGACTTGTTTTTGCCATTCCTGCGGCCAGACGCTCTGGTTCAGGAAATTCGCCCACCACCTGGTGGTGTCCTCCTGCAGCCGCACCCCGGTGCGAAGCGCCTGCTCGTAATTCTTGACCGCCTGGTCGAACAATTCCGTGCCCTGCTCTGTGGCGACATGGGCGTACGAATGCCCCTGGCCATGGCTTTGTGAATGTCCGTGTGACTTTGATCCGCCTTTTTCCGACGTTTTCATAATTAGCTCCGTTTTCTCGTTTTTGCTGATGGTCTGGTTGCGGTTTTAAATCAATGCCCGGATATTCGAGTTCCAAAAGCCCAACCCGTTCAATCCGGGCGAATCAAATGTTGGGACCATACCTTTTGCAATCGCACCACAATGCTCTCGAACGGATCCCGGGCGGAAAACCGCCTGGTTTCGGTCATTTTATGAGCTTACAGGTCGATCTGCATGGAGCCCTCAATATCAAATCCTGCCCCAATTTAGACGACGCACGCATCAGCGTCAAGAAAAAATTGTGCAGTTGCACAAAATTTTCAGAACCCACTTTTTCGTCCGCTATTTCTTCGCGCGCTGCTTCCGGCGCGGGGCCCGGGGTTTCGTTTTGGCGAGTTTGGCTTCCAGGCCCGCAAGCTGGTGCTCCAGAGAATTGACCTTTTCCTGCAGATCCGGCGATTTGCCCGCGGGCGGCGTCACACCCGGATCTGTTCCCGTGCCTCCTCCTCCGAGCAGTGGCATGGCGAAAGGATTCAGCATCGCGCGGTTCCAATGGGCAAGTGATGAGTATAACGCCCCCAGACCGTCTCCGCCGCCCAATTGCTTCTCGAATTGCTCCCGGTACTGCATAAACATAGACATGGCTTGCTCAAAGTAACGCTCCATGAAGTCGTGAACCAGCCGGTCGTTGACCCGAATCAAGCGCGTGAGGAGGGAAACCGGGAAGACTTCGATCTTTTCCGCGTCGAGTTCCAGAATGATTTGCGCGAGCACCTTGGCGGTAATGTCCGTGGAGGTCTTCGAATCCGTCACCCGGATGTTATAGCCGTCCTGCACCATCGAACGAATGTCTTCGAGCGTCAGGTGCCGGCTGTGGGTGACATCATAGTATCGGCGGTTGGGGTATTTCCGAATTTCGAGCCGCTTTGAGTTGTCGTGCGTTTCGGCCATAATGGGACGGGCGTTTCTTTGCGATTGCATTAATACTACCATTCTTCCGGTCCAAGTCAACGGGTAAAAACCCGGCGGCTTCGCATGGCTGCTAATCTAAGTTACTCATAGCCAGTTTATTACATACCAAACCCACCCCGTTGTCGCAGTGCGCTTCCGAGTGAGGAGGCTTAGTGCAAACGCAAAAAATAGCATTGACGCAGCGCGGCTCGGGTTTTAAGGTACTTCAGACAACAACAACCGATTGGCTCCCTTGGCCAATCACCCAAACGAAAGTACCTGACATGAACATCAAAGGAAAAGTGGCAGTAGTGACGGGAGCGGCGGGAGGCATCGGTCGTGCCGTGGCGCTCGAACTTGCAAAAAGAGAGGTTGGACACTTGGCTCTGGTGGACAAGACCGAACTGGTCCATGCGTTCGCCACCGAAGTTAATCAAGCCAGCGGGCGGCAGGTGGCCATGGGTTATACCGGGGACGTGACGGAGGAAACCTTCCGCAGCTGGGTCTATCAAGATCTTCATCAAAAGCATGGGATTGTGAATATCTGCGTACCCGCGGCGGGAATCACGCGGGACAGTCTCGCCGTGAAAGTGGAGAAGCAAACGGGCACGATAGCGATTTATCCCTCCAAGACCTTCCGATTGGTTACCGAGGTGAATTTAGTCGCGCCGGTTTATTGGGCTTTGGAGATGGTGGCCGGCATCGCCGATTACCGCCGCAAAAAGGGCCTGAAACGATGGGAACCATCGGAAGGACTGTTGGGGACCGTAATTTTTATCGGCTCCGTGTCCGCGCAGGGGAACAAGGGGCAGCTTAGTTATTCGGCCACGAAGGCCGGCTTGGAAGGGGCGGCCTCGACTTTGACGGCGGAAGCGATTTTTCATGGCGTCAAATGCGGGGTCATTCATCCCGGCTTTACCGACACCCCCATGGTGAGAGCCCTGGGCGATGATTACATTCAGCAGAATATTATCCCGCAGACCCAGTTGCGAAGGCTCATTCAACCCGAGGAAATCGCGGATGCCATCTGCTTCATGATTTCCAACTCCGCCGTGAGCGGCTCTTTGTGGGCGGATGCCGGGTGGCGTCCGGCGGCTTGATAATTTGCTTTTGCGCAGGCGCGGGAGCGATAGTTACCAACCTTCGCTCCCGCAATAAACCCGCTCAGAACAGACTCATAGGACAAATTCCACTTCGCACCGGTGGCGGTTCTGCTCCCGGTAATTGCGGACTGGAACGTGAAATATTGCGGCGTATTCCTCGCATAACTTGTATGCCGCATCCGCGCTGACGCAGGCCGAAGTGTCCCGCATGCCGCTGAAATCCGGCAGTTCCAGGTCAAGGTCAATCGGTTTGAGTTTGATCTTCCGAGCAGATTCGCCGGACTTTTTCATACAAATCAACGGTTCCGTATTTCAAAACAAATCACGAACGGTGATGTCACCCAACGCGCTCACAATGCTTTGCGATGCGTGTGGGCGTGGGCGGCAGCGATGAAACCGCGAAACAGCGGGTGTGGTTTGTGCGGCTTGCTATGAAACTCAGGATGAAACTGGCTCGCGATGAAGAAAGGATGATTGGCCAATTCGATCACCTCGACCAGCTTCCCATCCGGTGATGTGCCGCTGAATACAAAGTCGGCTTTGGCGAAACGGTCGCGATAGGCGTTGTTGAATTCGTAACGATGCCGATGACGCTCGTTTACCACGAAGGCTCCATACAAGTGGGCCACTTTTGATCCGACCACCAATTGCGCGGGCTGGGCCCCCAGACGCATCGTGCCGCCCTTTTTTGTCACCTTCTTTTGGTCGTCCAACAGCGCGATCACCGGGTGTGGTGTGCCGGGATCGAATTCGGTCGAGTGGGCTTTGTCCAGCTTCAAGACGTTGCGCGCAAACTCGATGGTCGCAATCTGCATCCCGAGGCAAAGGCCGAGATAGGGCACTTTGTTTTCACGCGCGTACTTCGCGGCCATGATTTTTCCTTCGATGCCCCGCTCGCCGAAACCGCCGGGAACCAGGATGCCGCCCAGGCCCTTGAGTATTTTTTCCGGTCCTTCGCGCTCAATCGTCTCGGCGTCGACTTTTTGAATTTCCACGCCGCAATCATTGGCCACGCCGCCGTGAATGATGGCTTCATAGACGGATTTGTAGGCATCGTTCAGCTCGATGTATTTGCCCACGACGCCGATGCGCACGCGGTGCTGCGGGGCGATGAGTTTGCGGATGATCTCCTGCCAGTGCGCCATGTTCGGCGCGGGCGCGTCCAGGTGCAACAGGCGGCACACCAAATCGTCCACCCGCTCGCGTTGCAGCATCAACGGCACTTCGTAGATGCTGTGGTCCACGTCCTTCTCCTCAATCACCGCTTCATAAGGAATGTTGCAAAACAATGAAATTTTGTGGCGCAGATCCTTGTCCAACGGGCGCTCACAACGGCACACCAGGATGTGGGGCGCAATGCCGATTTCACGCAATTTCGCCACGGACTGCTGTGTGGGCTTGGTCTTAAGTTCACCGGCCGCCTTGATGAACGGCACATAGGTGACGTGCATGAAAATGGCGTTGTTGTAACCGACTTCGAGCGCGAACTCCCGAATCGCCTCCAGGAACGGCAGGCCCTCGATGTCGCCCGTGGTCCCGCCGATTTCCGTAATAACCACGTCGGCCTTCGACTGCTCCGCCAGTTGATGAATGCGGTTTTTGATTTCGTCGGTGATGTGCGGAATCACCTGGACAGTCTTGCCGAGGTAATCGCCCCGGCGTTCCTTGTCCAGCACGGTCTGATAGACCTGCCCGCTGGTGAGATTGTTGACGCGCGTCAACTTCACATTCGTGAAGCGCTCGTAATGGCCGAGGTCCAAATCCGTTTCGGCGCCGTCATCCAGCACATAGACCTCCCCATGCTGATAGGGGTTCATGGTGCCCGGATCGACATTCAGGTAAGGATCGAACTTTTGCAGGGTGACCTTGAGCCCGCGATTCTCCAGCAGCGTGCCGAGGGCCGCCGCCGTCAGCCCTTTGCCGAGCGAACTCACCACACCGCCGGTTACAAAAATGTATTTCATACAGTCTATTTCTCCGCCAACAAGGCTTCGACCCGTTTCACGTCCGCGGGCACATCCACACCCACGCTGTCATAATCGACCCTGGCGACCGCGATCGGGATGCCGTTTTCCAACGCGCGCAACTGCTCCAGTTTCTCGGCTTGTTCAAGCGGTGAAACCGGAAAATCCACCAGGCGCAGCAACGTCTCGCGCCTGTACCCATAGGTACCAATGTGCTTCAAAAATGGAAACGCCGCCAGTTGACCGGTAGCCGAACGACTGGCGGCATCGCGCAGATAGGGAATCGTGCGCCGGGAAAAATATAAGGCCTGACCGGCGGCATTGACAACGACTTTTACGACGTTCGGGTTGTCATACTCGACGGGATCGCGCAACGGAGCGGCGGCGGTGGACATTTCATGCTTTGCCAAAGCGCCGGCCACCGCATCAATCACCGCGGGGTCGATCAACGGTTCGTCCCCCTGGATGTTGATGACGGCTTCGCACTGACAACGCCGGGCGACTTCAGCCAGGCGATCCGTGCCGCTGGGATGATCTGGCGAGGTCATTTCCGCCCGGCAAAAGTTTTGGGCGACTTCCCAAATACGGGTGTCATCGGTCGCCACCACCACTTCACTGAGCGCGCGGGCCGTCTGGCAGCGCTCGACGACATGCTGGATGAGCGGTTTGCCGGCAATCAGGGCCAGCGGTTTGCCGGGAAAGCGGGTGGAAGCGTACCGGGCGGGAATGATGCCAATAATGTTCACGGGCCATGATTTAGCCAGAGAACCCGCGCCGTTGGAATGCTGAATTCCGGGCGAAAGTTTACGGGGTGTATCCTGGCGGTACCACCGCTTGAGCGGCGCGCTTCCAGCGTGCCAGTTAGACGGCATCTTGCCGCCAGCTTTTGGCAGTACTCGCAAGATGCGCCAGGCCGCGTCTAACGTCCCTTACGAATCAATCACCCTGGTTAAGCACGCGAAAGAAGCCGCGTGGGCCGGTGTTGGTAATTGTGGCATTGTGGTTCGTCGTGATCAGCACATTGGCCCAGGTGACATCGGTGACGTTGGTTTTCATCTCCAGTTGGAACGGTCCGGCTCCTCCGACCCAGTTCAGCGTCAGCGAGGATGCCGCATTGGAAACGCTGGTAAAGGTGGGTGCAACCGCCGCGAGGCTGCCGAACAACCCGTGAGTTTCTCCGTCAATGCCCGCTGTAAAGTAGAGCGTGTGCGGGTCGCCGCCGCTGCCGCCATTGCCAAAAGCCAGCGCCCACAGCCCAGGAATGCCGATCGGTGTGTTGTTCGTGTCGTTCAACCGGCCGAGCCATTGTCCCGTCGGCGAGAAGACATTGATCCCGCCGTCGCCGAAGTTGCCAATGAGCACGTCGCCTCCGAAAGCACCGAAGGCCGGCGCTTTGGCAACTCCCCAGGGCGAATTCAGAACTCCTTGCGACGCAAATCGTTGGACCAGCCGGCCGGCGGTGTCGAAAACATTCACATAGCCGTTGCCTGAACCGGGTATGTCATCGTGCGCGGCTCCGTCCTGCTTGGCATACGTGACATACAGTTGGCCGCCCACATTTTGAATGTTGAAAGGCGCAAAGCCCGCCGGAATATTCGTGTCCGAAAAATTGCCGGCCGGGGTGGCTGGATTGAAGTTGCCGTCGAACACATCGATTCGGCCATTGTGAAAATCGGCGGCGTAAATGTAATTGCTCCCGCTGGCGCTTCCCGTCGCAAGCCCTTTATACACGGTGCCTTGGGCCGAATTGTCCACCTTCCGAACTGCCGCTGCGCCACTGGCCCAGGCGGCAATGACTCCGTCCTCAGTGGCAAAGATGAAATGCGCGGCGACGTTGTTACTGACGATAAAATTGGTCGTCGTATTTGCGATAGTGCCCGTGGGTGTTCCCATATTGGTGGGTGTGCTGCCGGGAGGCGGGATGCTCACCACCAGGGCCTGCGGAGTGCCGGTGGTGTTGTAGAGCGTCGAGAGGCCCGAGCCGTTGTCACAAATCCAGAACGGACTGGCCGCATTGAAGGAGATTCCCCACGGGTTGACGAGATTGGTATCAGTGTGCGCCGCCATTCCGGGAATGTCGGAGACAAGATTGCTCTGGACATAGACGTTGCCCACCGTGGTGCTCGGATAGAGCGGGTTGAGGCTCCCGAACAAGCCATTGTTTTCAGAGTTGATTCCCGCCGTGAAATAAAGTGTCCCCGTGCTTCCGCCACTGTGGCCGTTGCCAAAAGCAATGGCCCAGAGGCCTGGTTGGACGAGCGGAAGACCGTTGGCGTCGTTCAAAGCCGCCAGCCATTCGCCGCTGGTCGGATCAAAAGCGTTGATTTTACCGTCCTTAAAATTGGCAACGAGAATATCGCCGGCAAAAGGCCCAAATCCGGCGGGCGCCACCGCCATGCCCCAAGGCGAGTTGAGGGTTCCTCGCTGGGCGAACCCTTGGAGAAGGTTGCCGCTGGTGTCAAATATGTCCACATACCCATTCCCCGGCCCGCCAACGTCATCATGCTTCTCGGCATCCTGAAAGGCGAAGGTGACGAAAAGCCGCCCACCGATGTTTTCAATGCCGAACGGCGCATACCCGGCTGGAAGACCGAGGTCTGAAAACGAACCGGCCAGATGGTAATTGGTGTCAAACATGTCCACCTGTCCGTTATGGAAATCAGTGGCGTAAATGAAATTGCTTCCACCACTGACACCAGCCGCCAGTCCTTTGAAAACGGCATTCGAGGCTGAAAAATCCACCTTCAATACCGCGACCGCGCCGCTGTTCCAGGCGGAAATAGTTCCGTCCTCAGTCGAAAAGATGAAATGCGCCGTATTCGTGCCAGTGGCCAGGAAGCCTGGGACTGAATTGGCGATGACGCCGGTCGGAGACGAGTGATTGGTTTGGCCCGCAGGAGGCGGGACGGTGACGACCACGGCTTGAACGGCCCCGGTGCTGTTGTAGAGCGTGGAGAGGCCCGTGCCATTGTCCGCCACCCAAAACGGGCTGGTGGCGCTGAAGGCAAGTCCCCAGGGATTGACGAGATTCGTGTCCTTAACGGCAGCCAGTCCCGGGAGGTTCGAGACTAGGTTGCTTTGCACGAAAGCATTTTGCGCCAAAGCCGGCTTGGCGATTAACACGGCCATAACGGCGCCGATGATTAGAAGAGCACGGACTAAGCAGATTCTGGCGCCGGAAGCGGTCCTGACCACGGGGCGCCTGATCGAATACAAGCGAGATAGTTTCATGGTAGCGGTTCATTCCGATGACTGCGTTCACTTCTCGTCAGGTTAGTCGCGGCGCAAGACACAACAGCTTGCTGAACTGTGAGGCACGAACTCGTGATTTGTTTCCGGAGGATGTTGCCTGGCTCCCTCATGATCCCGTCGATGAGATGGAAAGCCACGAATATCCCATAGTTCCGGCGAAAAGTGAAAAAACTGTAATTGAATAGGTCTTGCAATGGGGGGCTGATTGAAATTGATTTAGCCCCACTTGAATCGTTGGTCGATCATTCTGGCAAGCTTGATAGTCGGATTGGGGGTCGCGGGGTGCGCTCGCTTTCGCGATCATCCGCTCTCCCCGGCCCAAACCGCGAACAGCCTCGAATCCCGCCGGCTCGACACGCCCGATTTCCGCCGGTTCCTGGCAACCAACCTTTCGCGCTCCTTTCCCGAATGGCC
Source organism: Verrucomicrobiota bacterium (assembly GCA_021325145.1). Classification (GTDB taxonomy): domain Bacteria; phylum Verrucomicrobiota; class Verrucomicrobiia; order Limisphaerales; family Pedosphaeraceae; genus JAJPHR01. The sequence continues at coordinate 58,782 of JAJPHR010000016.1, forward strand.
GCCCAAAACGTGGGATTTCGACATGCTCACGCTGGCGGCGATGTATTATCACCCCAGCCTCGAAGTCGCCCGCGCGCAATGGGCCGTGGCCGAGGGCGGCGACAAAACGGCCGCGGAACGCCCCAACCCCGTCCTGACCGCCCAACCGGGCTACAGTTTGTCGCCTTCGAGCGGGCCTTCGCCATGGACCCCCACGGTAAGCCTGGACATCCCCATTGAAACCATGGGCAAACGCAGATATCGCATGGACCAGGCGCGCTATTTGTCGGACTCGGCCCGCCTCGGTATCATCACGGCGGCCTGGCAGGTGCGCAGCAATTTGCGCAGGAGTTTGATTGATTTCGCCGGCGCGCGGCAACGGGAGAGCTTGTTGAAGCAGGAACTGGCGTTGCACGACCGCATCGTGCAGTCGTTGGAGCAACGACTGGAGGCCGGGGCGGTTGCCAGTTCAGAAGTGGGCCTGGTGCGCATCGCCCGCGAACGGACCCAGTTGGATTGGCTGGACGCGCGGCGGTTGAGCAGCGAGGCGCTGGCGCGGGTCGCCGATTCCATTGGCGTGACTGTGGCCGCGCTCCAAGGGCTGAATTTGCCCGATCAAATTTCCCCGTCCCTGAGTGTCGAGGAATTGATGTCGGCAAATCTGCGGCGACAAGCATTGCTGGGACGGGCGGATCTTTTGAGCGCCCTGTCAGATTACGCCGCGAGCCAGGCGGCCTTGCAACTCGAGATTGCCAGGCAATACCCGGACATCCATCTCGGCCCCAGCTACAACTACGACCAGAACAACCAGAAAATCTTTCTCGGTATCACGATGGATCTCCCGGTGTTAAACCAAAACCAGGGCCCGATTGCCGAAGCCGAAGCCCGCCGAACGCAGGCGGCGGCGCGCTTCAACGAACTCCAGACGAAAGTGATCAACGAAATCGACGGCGCGGTCATGTCCTATCGGGCAACCGAACAGCAACTGTCCTCGTTGGACACGCTTCTCGTCGCGCAACGCAAACAAACTGAGTCGGTCGCCGCCCAGGTCAACGCCGGCGCGGCGGATCCGTTGGATTTGCTGAATGCCCAATTGGAACTGAGCGTCGGCGAACTGGCGCGCCTGGACGGTCACTTGCGGCTTGAGCAGGCGCTGGGCGCAATCGAGGACGCGCTGCAACGGCCCGCGGCCGCGTTGAAGCCATCCTTGGTCGAGCAGTCCCACAGCGCCCAGGCGATGAAGGAGAACCACCCGTGAAAAAAGTTATTCTGGCAGTTGTATGCGTTTTGATTGGCGTCGGCCTGGGCGTTTTATGGATGAAGACACATGGCGCCGCCGCCGCCCCGGCGGCCGGAGACAAACCCGCCGAGAAAGCCGTGGACGATGAGGCGGGCCCCACCATGGAAACCGACACGAATGGCAATGTCGTCATCAACATGAATGACGAAATGCAGGGGAACATCGGCATCAAAGTGGCGGGCGTAAAAGCGGCTTCATTCAGCCCGGAATTAAAAGGTTACGGGCGCGTGCAGGATCCCGCGCCGCTGGTGGCGCTGATGATGGAACTGGCCTCGGCGCAGGCGGCCTACGTGGCTTCGAGCAATGATTTGGTGCGCCTCAAAACTCTTGCGGCGCAGAACAACACCTCCGCGCGCGCCCTGCAAACCGCCGAGGCCACCGCGCTACACGACCAGTTAGCCGTCCAATCCGCCAGGGATCGCCTGACCCTGACGTGGGGGAAATCCCTGGCCGAGCGCAATGATCTGCCGGCTTTGATTCAATCGCTGGCTTCACTCAGCAATGCCCTGGTGCGGATCGATCTGCCCGCGGGAGTGACGTTGGATTCGCCACCCACGGGCGCGCGCGTTGTCACTCTATCCGGAAGCGCGATTGAGGCGGAGTTTCTCGGGTTGGCCGCGAATGTTGACCCGCAAAATCAAGGGCGGGGATTTAACTTTCTTGCGAAATTGGATTCGACGCGGCTGCTGCCGAATGAAGCGGTCACCGGCTACCTGAAGGTCGCCGGCGAACCCATTTCCGGCGTCATTGTTCCGCGCGACGCAGTGGTGCGCACCGATGGCTCGGGCTGGGTGTACGTCCTAAGCAAAAGTTCCGAGGCGTTTACCCGTTTACCCGTGAGCCTTGACCATGCCACCGAGGACGGATGGTTTGAGACCAACGGCCTGACCGCGAAGAATTATGTCGTGGTCACCGGCGCGCAAACCCTGCTATCGCAGGAAATGAAAGCTTTGCTCAAGCCGGACTAGCCCATGCTCAACTGGATCGTCCATTTCTCCTTGCGATTTCGGGGGGTAATCGTAGCCCTGGCCTGTGTGGCCATCGGCTACGGCATTTACGTGGCGAAGAACGCGAAACTGGATGTCTTTCCAAATTTCGTGCCGCCGCAGGTCGAGGTGCAAACCGAAGCGCCCGGGTTGTCGCCGGAACAGGTCGAGGTGCTCGTGACCCTGCCCATCGAAAACACCATCAACGGCCTGGGCAACATGGAATCGCTGCGTTCGGAATCGATCCAGGGCCTCTCAGTCATTACGGCGGTGTTCAAGGAAGGCACGGATATTTTCATCGCCCGCCAAATGCTGGCGGAAAAGTTGGGTGAAACCGCGGGGCAGTTGCCCGCGGCGGCCAAGGTGCCGAGGATGAGCCCGCTTACTTCGTCCACGATGGATCTGCTGAAGGTCGGATTGCTGTCCGACAAGCTGTCACCGATGGAATTGCGAACGCTGGCCGATTGGACGGTCAAACCGCGTTTGCTGGCGGTACCCGGCGTGGCGCACTGTATCGTGTTCGGCGGCCAGGTGCGGCAGTTGCAAATCCAGGTCAGGCCGGACCGTTTGGTTGCGTACGACCTGTCCATTTCGGACGTATTAACAGCCGCCAAAGCATCCACCGGGGTGATGGGCGCGGGCTTCGTCGAAAACTCGAACCAGCGCATTCTGCTTCAAACGGAAGGCGAACTGCGCACTCCAAAAGCGCTTGGCGAAGTGGTGGTCGCGCAGCATGGCGGCCAAAGCGTGCGGTTGAAAGACGTGTCCGACGTGCGTGAAGGGCCGGAGCCGAAGTTCGGGGACGCGCTGATTCAGGGCCAGCCGGGAATTCTCCTATCCATGGCCAGCCAGTACGGGGCCAATACCATGGAAGTGACCCTGGCGGTGGAAGCGGCGCTGAACGAAATGAAACCGCTTTTCGAAAAGGAAGGAGTCCAGTTATATCCGGGCCTGCACCGTCCCGCGACGTTCATCGAGAACTCGCTGAGGAACATCCGGCATTCGCTCTACCTGGGCGGCATTCTCGTGGCGGTGGTGCTGTTCCTTTTCCTGGGTCATTTTCGCACCGCGTTCATTTCACTCACCGCGATCCCCCTTTCGCTGCTCACCGCCATCGTGCTGCTCGACAAATTCGGGATCACACTCAACACCATCACCCTCGGCGGACTGGCGATTGCCATCGGCGAAGTGGTGGACGACGCAATCATTGACGTCGAGAACATTTTCCGCCGCCTGCGCGAAAACCAGCAGTTGCCAAAACCGCGCCCGCCGTTTCGCGTGGTGTGGGAGGCGTCGTTGGAAGTTCGAAGCGCGGTGGTTTATGCGACGTTCATCGTGGCGCTGGTTTTCCTGCCGGTGCTGACGTTGACAGGATTGCAAGGCAGCTTTTTTGCGCCGCTCGCCCTGAGCTATATTTTGGCGATCATGGCGTCGCTGGCCGTGGCGCTCACCGTGACGCCGGCGCTGGCGCTGATCTTTTTCGCCAAGGGCGTAAAGGAATCGGGGGAACCGCGGCTCCAACGCGGCCTGAAGGCGCTGTATCACCGGGTCATTCACGGCCTGGCAAATTGGCCGCGCGCCGTGATGTTGGGCGTCGCGGTGGTGTGCGTGGGCACTTTGCTTTTGCTGCCGCATTTTGGCAGCGAGTTTCTGCCCGAGTTCCGCGAGGGACATTTTGTGTGCGGCGTCCAGATGGTGCCCGGAACTTCGCTGCAAGAAATGCTGCGCATGGGCGAAGTGATTACGTCGGAGATGTTGAAGAATTCGAACATTGCCACGGTGGAACAGCAGGTGGGCCGCGCCGAGCAAGGCGAGGACACCTGGGCACCGCATCGCTGCGAATTCCATGTGGAGTTGAAGCCGGGCCTGGACGGTGAAACGACGGAAAAAATGGGCGACTTTCTCCGCGACGTGTTCTCGAAATATCCCGGCCTCCAGTTTGAAGTGCAGACATTTCTGGGCGATCGGATTGGCGAAACCATCAGCGGCGAAACCGCGCCGGTGGTCGCCAATGTTTTCGGCGAGGACCTGGATGTCATTGATGCCAAGGCGAAGGAAGTGGCCCAGGTGCTGGCCGCAGTGCCGGGAGCAGCCGATGTGCAGGTGAAAGCCCTCCCGGGCGCGCCGGCCGTGGCCGTGCGCTTGCGCAACGACCGCTTGACGCAGTTGGGCTTCCGTCCGGTGGAAGCGCTTGAGGCCATTGAAGCCGCGTACCAGGGCGCGCTCGTGGCGCAGGTCCACGATGGCAACCGCGTTTCGGATGTCGAGGTGATTTTGGACGACGCCAGCCGTCGCGAGCCGGAGCAAATCAAGTCATTGAAGCTAAAAAATGCCGATGGACTGCGTGTGCCTTTGCAGGAGCTGGCGGATGTGTCGTTGACCAAGGTCCGTTCGAGTATCCTGCACGACGGCGCGCGCCGCCGCCAGGTTGTGACCTGCACCCCAAAGGGACGCGATGTGACTTCATTTGTGGACGACGCAAAAAAACAGGTCGCGGCGAAAATTCAGTTTCCCAAGGGTGTCTATGTCATCTTCACCGGCGCGGCGGAAGCCACGGCCAAGGCGCAGCAACAGTTGCTGCTGAACTCGGCCGTTGCCAGCGTCGGCATCATTTTGTTGCTGGTCATCGTGACCGGCAACTGGCGGAACCTGCTGTTGATCCTGGCGAATGTGCCGTTCGCGCTCGTGGGTGGCGTGCTGGCGGTTTATTTCACCGGAGCGTTTGGCGACGCGGGCGAGAGCGGTTTGACCATCGGTTCGTTGGTCGGGTTCGTGACGTTGTTCGGCATCACCACACGCAACTCCATCATGATGATTTCGCACTTCGAACATCTTGTCCAGAAGGAGGGCATGGCCTGGAACCTGGAAACGGCCGTGCGCGGCGCTTCCGAGCGGCTCATTCCCATTCTGATGACGGCGCTGGTGACGGCGCTGGGATTGCTGCCGCTGGCGATCGGAACCGGCGAGGCTGGCCGCGAAATCGAAGGCCCCATGGCCATTGTGATCCTGGGCGGACTGCTCACTTCGACAGTGCTGAACTTGCTCGTGCTGCCAACGTTTGCCTTGCGCTACGGGAGATTCACCAAAACCTCACGCGAAGACGAAGAGGCGATGGTGTATGGCTCGCAGCCCGGCACGATCAATCCTTGACGGTGATATTGTTCACCACCTCTCGCGCCCCGGCAGTGTTCTTGGCCAGCATTCCCGCCCGTTCCTTTTGGGATTTGTGCTCGACGAAGCCGCTTAACTGGACGGTGCCCTTGAACGTGGTTACTTGCACGTCGTGGTACTTGTATTCCGCGTCATTGCTCAGCGCATCCTTGACGCGGGACGAAGTCGCTTTGTCGTCAATATATTCGCCGGTGCTCTGCTTGTATCTGTCCCCGGCGCAGCCGGTAAGACCGGCGATTGTGGAGACGCCCAATAAAAGCGCCGCACTCAAACTTTTGACCGTATTTGTTTTCATAGCATTTGCTTTGGTTGATCTTTGATTGTTCCAAGCCGTCTCTGTGCCAACGCCGGCGTCGAAGAAACTCCCCCCGCAAACGCTTGATTTTAAAGCCTCCCAGAGCAAGGCATCCCTCTCGACGCCTGATTCCAGCCGTCGCATTTTGCGAAATGATTGGGCAAATTGCCTTCGAAAGATCATCAATCCGCCATTCACACGCAGGTTTTTCGGGGAAAGGGCGGCTGTTTTACCCATTAAAGGACTGGTACGGTGGGTGCTAAAGTACCCTTGAACGGGTAAACGCCGTTTTCAACAAAAGGATCATTATGAAAATCCTGCTTCAAAAAGGTTCCGAGGGAGGAAAGGTTGGCTGGCTATTGCTTTGGCTGCTGGGAGTTCCACTGCCCATCCTGGCAATACTGTTTCTGATGCGAGGGTGCACATAAGCCCGGGTGCGGGCAGTGTGCCTGAGGCAAACAAGCCATGAAACTTTCCATAAAGCCGCATCATCTGAAACGCTACAGGGATATCGCGCTGCTGTTCATGAAATACAGCGGCCCGGATTTCACCAAAGGCTTCGAGCTGGCGGGAACGTTCGAGGGTCAGGAAGCTTGCGTCACTCCCCCGCAGGATACCACGCTGCCCAATGAATTGGCGGACGATCTGGAGCGGATGGGGCCGACGTTCGTCAAGCTGGGCCAGTTGCTTTCCAGCCGGGCCGACCTGCTCCCGCCGCCTTACTTGCAGGCCCTCGCGCGATTACAGGACAAGGTCAAACCGTTCCCCTATGCGGAAGTGGAGCAGATCGTGGCCTGCGAATTGGGCGCGCGGATTTCGAAGGCTTTCTCGTGCTTCGACCCGGAACAAATGGCGGCGGCTTCACTCGGCCAGGTCCATCGGGCGGCCTTGCGGGATGGGCGTCCGGTGGTCGTGAAGGTCCAGCGTCCGGAAATTCGGAAGCAAATCGCGGAAGATTTTGAGGTGCTGGAGGAAATCGCCAACTTTTTCGATGAGCACACGGAAATGGGACGGCGATACCAATTTGTAAAGATACTTGCTGAGTTCAAGACAACCCTCTTGCATGAACTCGATTACCAAAGGGAAGCCGCCAACCTGACCATCCTGGCCGAAAACCTGAAGGACTTCCCGCACATTCACGTGCCCCTGCCCGTGCCGGATTATTGCACGCGCAACGTGCTGACGATGGATTACGTGCGCGGCACGAAGATCACCGCCCTGGGTCCGCTCACTCGCCTGGACATCAACGGCGACGCACTGGCGGAAGAGCTGTTCCAGGCTTACTTGAAACAGGTGCTGGTGGACGGCTTTTTCCATGCCGATCCGCATCCGGGAAATCTTTTCCTGACCGACGACGGGCGATTGGCGTTACTGGACCTGGGCATGGTCGGGCGCGTCTCGCCAAGCATGCAGGAGCAGTTGCTCAAGCTGCTGGTGGCGGTGAGCGAAGGCAACGGTGAGACCGCGGCCGAGATCGTCGCGCGCATCAGCGAGAAGACCGCTGACTTTGAGGAGGCGGATTTTCGCAAGCGAACGATCCAGTTCGTGTCCGAACAACAGGACAAAACGCTGGCCCAACAGGACATTGGCTGGGCCTTGCTGGAGTTGGGTAAGACAGCCGCGGACACCGGCTTGTACGCGCCCTCGGAATTGACCATCCTGGGCAAGACCCTGCTCCAACTGGATCAAGTCGGCAAAACGTTGTCGCCGAATTTCAATCCCAACGCTTCCGTGCGCCGGAACCTGGCGAACATCGTCAGGCAGCGCATGCTGAAAAACAGTTCCCCGGCCAGGCTCTTCGGTTCCCTGCTGGAGATGAAGGATTTCGTGGGCGGCCTTCCCGGCCGGGTCAACAAGTTGCTGGACGCGGCCGCCAATGCGGAGCTCGAACTGAACGTGCGAACGCCCGACGCGCATCATTTGCTGACCGGCTTCGAGAAGATCGCCAACCGCATCACTATGGGAGTCATCCTGGCGGCGCTGATCATTGGCGCGGCGCTGCTCATGCAGGTTAACACGCCCTTCCGGGTCTTCGGTTATCCCGGGCTGGCGATGATTTGCTTTCTGGCCGCGGTCTGCGGCGGCACCTGGCTGGTCCTGAGCATTTTGTTGAAGGATTACCACGACCGGCAGAAGCGCCGCGAATAATTCGGCCAGCCATGAACAAGCCGTTGCAGCTTTTGATCGTCGAAGATTCGGAAGATGACGCGCTGTTGATTGTGCATGCGCTCAAGCAGGGCGGCTTTGATTCCTCCTTCGCCCGGGTGCAAACCGCCGCCGGGTTGGAGTCCGCCCTCGAAAGCAAGTCCTGGGACGTTGTCATCAGCGACCATGCAATGCCTGCGTTCAACAGTCTCGCCGCGTTGGAGGTGTTGCAATACAAAGGTCTGGACGTTCCGTTTATCCTGGTATCGGGCGCGATTGGCGAGGAGCAAGCCGTCGAGGTGATGAAAGCCGGCGCGAGCGACTACGTGATGAAGACCCAGTTGGGACGACTGGCGTCGACCGTGGACCGTGTCCTGCGCGAAACCCTGCATCACCGGGCGCGCCGCCGGGCGGAGTACGCCTTGTGCCGCAGCCAGCAGGAATTGGCCGACTTTTTCGAACACGCCTCCGTCGGGCTGCATTGGGCGGGTCCGGACGGAACCATCCTGCGGGCGAACCAGGCCGAGCTGGACTTGCTGGGCTACACGCGGGACGAATATGTCGGCCACAAGTTTTCGGAGTTCTGCCGCGATGACCACGTCGCGGAGGATGTCCTGGAGCGATTGCATCGCGGCGAGATTCTCCACGACTATGAAGTCCGTCTTCAGCGCAAGGATGGCGACACCCGGCACGTCCTGATCAATTCGAATGTCCTCTGGGAAAAGGGCAAATTCGTTCGCTCCCGTTGCTTCACGCGCGACATCACCGAGCGCAAACGCGGTGAACAAGCCATGGCTTACCTCGCCGCCATCGTGGATTCCTCCGAGAACGCCGTCATCGGCACAACCCTGGACGGAGTCATCCTAAGCTGGAATGGCGGCGCCGAACGCATGTACGGCTACGGAGCCGATGAGATCAAGGGACGCTCGCTGTCCGTTCTGGTTCCGCCTTACCGGCCGGAGGAACTGCCGGCCATTTACGAACGCATTCGACATGGCAGCCGCGTCGAGCGATTCGAAACTGTGCGATTGCGCAAGGACGGCGCGGCGATCGACATATCGGTTGCGCTCTCGCCCATCAAAGATTTTCGCGGTGAAGTCGTGGGCGTATCAGCCATCGAATCCGACATCGGCGAGCGCAAGCGGGTGGAGCAAGAGCGCTTGGAATTGATCGGCGAATTGACCGAGGCGCTGGCCAACGTCAAGACGTTGCGCGGGCTGCTGCCCATTTGCGCCTCCTGCAAAAAGATCCGCGATGACGGCGGCTACTGGCAGAAGGTGGAATCCTATCTCTCCGCCCGCACGGAGGCGGAGTTCACCCATGGCATTTGCCCCGAGTGCATTACCCGGCTCTATCCCGACTACGCGCCCAGGCCAAACGCGCCGTCCGGAATGTGAAGCAAGGCCCTGCCGGATCGTTCAAAACCAAAAGTAAATATTCCGCGAACCGGTGTAATACCACCGGCTCATGTTTTTATACGTCCGCCAGGAAGCGTGGCCGTCCAGGAACAGGACATTCCCGCCCGTCGGAAAACGTCCGGACATGTGGCCGCTGCTTTGAAATGGCACGATGTTGCTGTCGCTGGTCACCGCCACGAACTGGTCCACTGCCCCCGCAGTTATGGAAAGCGTTGGACAGACCGTGATCTCCAGGGTCGCCATGTTGGTCTGGTCGATCCTGGCTTGAAATTCCTTGGGGTACGTCAGCGTGCCCATGCTTCCCGTGCGCGCCAGCAGCCAGCCATAACCCGTCACACGATGAACGCTGCTGAAGTTGGCTGTTCCACTGCCGCTGTAATACCACCAGCGATCATCGTCCCAGACCGACGCCTTCATTCCGGGGCAATAAAGCACGGGCCGCTTCACCCCCGTTTCCACCAGTGGATCGATGATGTTCGTGGACAAATCCCACAACCAGGTGCCCGCCGGCGGGCCCGCCATCAGGTTTTCCCGGTTGTCATTGGCATACATGCGCAGCCCGAGGGCTATCTGGTGCAGGTTGCTCATGCAACTGGCGCGCCGCCCCTTCTCCTTGGCCGTGGCCAGCACGGGTATCAGCAACGCCGCCAGAATGGCGATGATCGCAATGACCACCAGCAGTTCAATCAACGTGAAACCACCCCTGCGCCCAGCCGGACTAGGCCCCGCGTTGGCTCTCTTCCCCCTCCATTTCATACTTTTGAAAAATTCAGGTTCATTGCTTGCGCTAATCATGCTGCTGCCCAAGGAACTTTACGACCGCCTGCGTGCGCGACTGAACGTGAAGCTTCTCATAGACCGTGTGCAGATGCGCGCGCACCGTGCTCAAGGTGATCCCCAGTTGATCGGCGATTTCCTTGTACAAGTAGCCCTTGGCCAGCAAAGCCAGGATTTCCTGCTCCCGTTTCGTCAACTTGTCCACATCTGTCTCCGACTGCTTGATGCGCTGAAAATGGCTGACCACGCGGCGCGCAATTTGCATCGACATCGGCGCGCCGCCGGCGTGGACTTGTTCCACCGCCTGCACCAACTCCGCCGGCGGAAGATTCTTGAGCAGGTAACCGCTCGCTCCCGCGCGCAACGATTCAAAAATCCGGTCGCCATCCTCGTAGGTCGTCAGCATCAACACCTGCGCCTGCGGCAGCCGCTGCTTCAACCGCGCCACGCATTGGATGCCGCTCATCCCCGGCAGATTGATGTCCATCAACACCACGTCCGGCTTCTCCTCCGGGAGCGTGCGCAAGGCATCTTCGCCTGTCGCATGCGCGCTCAGGCACCGCAACCCCGGCGCCCGACCGAGCAGCTCCACGATGCTCTCCCTCGTTCCCCGGTTGTCTTCCACGATGGATACTGTTACCCGCATTTTCTTATCTTTCTGGGCTGTCGTCATATAGTTTGCGCCAAATGCTGCCGCCCGCCAATAGAACGAACGTTCGACTCGGGCGCGGCAAACAGCATAGCATAGCGGCAACCAAATAAGTAATTGCCCGGCTTCGGCTTTCAGGTCTCGGGTGAGGCGCTGACGGCGCAACGCGCAGCCCCTGCCTTGGTTCGGGCAATTGGGCGCTTGACAATGGGGAGGCGCTTGGGAATTTGTCCGCTGTGTACCGGAACCTGGATGCGGGGAAAATAATCGAGACGGTCCGGCAATTGCGGAACCGGATTCAAGAGCGGTTTCCGCAGGCCAGTCTCGGACGCGTGGCCGAGGACTTGTTGCACGTCGCGGAAAAAGCGGCCGTCAAGGCCGAGGCCATCTCGCACCCGTTCCTGCCCTTTCGCATCGGCATTGGCGTCCTGGTGATTGCGTTTCTCGCCCTGATGGCCTGGATCGCCTTTCATGTGAAGATTTCAGCGCAAGTGGACCGGCTCACCGAATTTTTCCAGGGAATGGACGCAGCGATGAACATGGTGTTGCTGATCGGCGGCGCGATCTTCTCGCTGTTCACGCTGGAGGTGCGCCTCAAACGAAACCGGGCGCTGAAGCTGCTGCACGAGTTGCGTTCGTTGGCGCACATCGTGGACATGCACCAACTCACGAAGGATCCGGAAACGATTACGGGGAAAGGCAGCACCGCTTCTTCGCCCAAGCGGATGATGACCCGTTTCGAATTGTCGCGTTACCTGGATTATTGCAGCGAAATGTCCTCGTTGATTGGGAAGATTGCGGCGTTGTACGTGCAGAAGTACGACGACCCGGTGGTATTGAGCGCGGTGGACCAGATCGAGGATTTGACGTCGAGCCTTTCCCGGAAGACCTGGCAAAAAATTATGATCAACAACAACTTGCAGATGGAAGCAGTAGGGTGAAGGTGGGGGCGCGGAAATTTGGTTTTGCAAACGCATGCTCAGGTGTAAAATGCGTTTATGAGGATGCGGATCGGAAGACTTTTTGCCGCGACATTGCTGGCTGGGCTCATCATTGGCTGCAACCGGGGAGATCCGCCGACCAATGGAACCACTGTGAAAATTCAACTCACTTCGACCGCCTTTGCCGAGGGTCAGCCGATTCCACGCCGTCACATCGTCGATGCGGAGAACCTTTCGCCCGCGTTGCAATGGTCGGGCGTCCCGCCCGCCGCGAAAAGTCTCGCGCTGATTTGCGATGATCCGGACGCGCCGCTGGGGACGTGGGTACACTGGGTGATTTACGACCTGCCGCCGGCCAGCGCCGGCCTGAACGAGGGCGTGGCGAAATCGCCGGAACTGGCCGACGGCTCCAGGCAGGGGGTGAACGATTTTGGACGCATCGGCTACGATGGGCCAAGTCCGCCACCCGGCAAGCCGCACCGCTACTTTTTTAGACTTTACGCGCTCGACGCAAAGCTCGATCTCAAGCCCGCCCTCACGAAAAAGGATTTGGCCAGGGCGATGGATGGTCACATCCTCGGCGAAGGAGAGTTGATGGGGACGTATCAGAAGAAGTGAAGGCGCGCGATTCGGAAGCGGCTTCGCGTGTGGCTCTTCTGAGCATGGAGCCCGTCTTTAGCCGGCAGCGCTGTGGCATGGTCGGGCACGCCAAAAATTCGTCGGCCCCCTTGGCCGTTGTGCATGCACCCGCCGTCTAAAGTCAGGACTCCATACGGAATACCCGTTCGCTTTTGCGTTCGTGCTGTTGAAGTCTGCCGGAGGTTGCATTTTTCGGGTTTTCCTTGAACAGTGGGGGTATGACGCAGAAGGAACCGCACATTGTAGTATTGGGCGCAGGTTTTGGGGGATTGGAATTCTGCAAGCATTTTCACGATCCAACCGCCCGAATCACGCTGGTGGACCGCACCAATCACCATTTGTTTCAGCCTTTGCTCTATCAGGTGGCGACGGCGGGATTGTCCGCGCCAGACATCGCGCAGCCGATCCGCTCGATCCTTTCGGACCGGACAAATGTAACGGTGTTGCTCGATACGGTTCGCGATTTCAACCTGGCGGAGCGAAAGGTCATGCTTGAGGAAAACACGCTCAGTTATGATTACCTGGTGCTGGCGCTGGGCGGTTGCACGAGTTACTTCGGCCATCCGGAATGGGAGCCATTTGCGCCGGGCTTGAAGTCGCTGGGAGATGCGCTGCACATCCGCAGCCGGATATTGCTGGCCTTCGAGAAGGCGGAAACCGAGCCGCCGCCGGACATGCACGAGCGGTTGATGACCATCGTGGTGGTCGGCGGCGGCCCGACGGGCGTGGAACTGGCCGGGGCTTGCGCCGAATTGGCGCGGCATGTCCTCAAAAAAGATTTCCGGCGGATCGATCCCGGGCAGGCACACGTTATTTTGCTCGAGGGCACTCCGCGCATTCTCTCCAACCTGCCGCCGGAATTGTCCGCGAGCGCGCAACGGCAATTGGAGCAACTGGGGGTTCAAGTTCGCACCAACACGAAGGTGAAGAATATCACCGAAGGCAGGGTGGACCTGGAAAATGGAGAAACGATTCGGGCGGCGAACATTCTTTGGGCCGCCGGGGTTTCGGCAACGCCGCTGACGAAGAAGCTCGGTGTGCCATTGGATCGGGCGGGGCGCGTGCAGGTGAACCCGGATTTGAGTTTGCCGGGACATCCGGAAGTCTTTGCCGTGGGGGACATGGCGCTGGTCCTGGGAGCGGATGGCAAGCCAGTCCCGGGCGTTTCGCCGGCGGCGATGCAAATGGCCCGGCACGCAGCCGGAATCATTGAGAACGAACTGGCTTTCCGTGGCGCGACGAAACGGCCTGCTTTCAAGTATTGGGACAAGGGCACCATGGCGACCATCGGACGTTCGGCGGCGGTGGCAAAAATCGGGCGATTCGAGTTTTCCGGCTGGCTGGCCTGGCTGGCCTGGCTGGTCGTGCACCTGATTTTTCTGGTGGGCTTCCGGAACAAAGTGGCGGTTTTGTTTCAGTGGTTTTATTCCTACATCACGTACAAGCGGGGCGCGCGCATTATTGCCGGTCCGGAGGAAAGCGAGCCGTGCTGAAGCCCTTGGCAGCGGGCGTCTCGTGGTAGGCGGTTCCTTACAACATTGTCAGCCAAATGCCGACGTGCGGGAATTCCAGAGTCGGCTAAGGTAAGGCATGGCAGCGTAACTCACAGGCGCTGCTCCCCCATAAGCCCGGCTGTAAGCGAGCCGGGCCTTCTTTTTAAACCCCTTCCCAAATTGCCAAAATGTGTTATGCTCCCTTCGAAGATAGGAATTGAAAGCTTTAATAACGACCGCCACCAAAAGGACCGAACGAGTCTTCCTCGTCGGTGTTGAACTCAAGTCCCGCAACGCGTTGGACACGCGTGATTCCCTGGAGGAGCTTTCCGAACTGGCCTGCACCGCCGGCGGGCAGGTGGTCGGGGACGGAACCCAAAAGCTTGAAGCCCCGGTCGCGGGCACATTCATCGGCAGCGGCAAGGCGGATGAATTCGCCCGCCACTGCCGCCAGACGGACGTGGACACGGTTATTTTCGACGACGAACTTTCCCCCGCGCAAAGCCGCAATCTGGAACGGGTATTCGATTGCAAGGTGCTCGACCGCACGTCGCTGATTCTCGATATTTTTGCCCAACGCGCCCGCACCAAGGAGGGCAAGCTGCAAATCGAACTGGCCCAACTCCAGCATCTGCTGCCGCGACTCACGCGGTTTTGGGGCCACTTGTCCCGGCAAAAGGGCGGCATCGGCATGCGCGGTGACGGTGAAACGCAGTTGGAAACCGACCGCCGCCGCGTGCAGGATCGCATTGCGCGGATCGCGCGCGAATTGGAGGTGGTCCGCCGGCAGCGTTCCACGCAACGCCAGGGCCGGCAACGCAACCAATGGCCGCTGGCGTCCATTGTGGGTTACACAAACGCCGGAAAATCCACGTTGCTCAATGCCCTGACCGGTGCGGTGGTGCTGGCGGAGGACAAGTTGTTCGCCACTCTCGACCCGACGACGCGCCGCCTCCGTCTGCCCACGAACCAGAATGTGCTGTTGACCGACACGGTGGGTTTCATTCGCAAGTTGCCCCACGGCCTCGTGGAAGCCTTCAAAGCCACGCTTGAAGAAGTGGTGCAGGCGGACTTACTGCTGCATGTGGTGGACGCGAGCCATCCGCAGGCGGATGAGCAGGTTCAGGCCGTGAACTCGGTGCTGGATGAAATCGGCGCGACGGGCAAACCCACGCTCATGGTGTTCAACAAGACCGATAAACTCAACGGCAACGGCCATACGTTTCTGGATCGTTACCCGGGCGCGGTGGGTGTCTCCGCCAAAACGGGCGAAGGGCTCCCCGCACTATTGGCGGAACTCAACAGCCAGGTCCGCCCGGTGCGCGAGTTCATGGAACTTTCCGTGCCGCACGAAGCCGCCGCGGTCATAGCCCGTCTTCATGCGGTGGGCCAGGTGATCGAACGCGATTACGAGGGCGAAAAAGCCTGGTTCAAGGCACGCATCCCGCCACATTTGCATGAGGAGTTTGCGCCGTTCATCGTGCGAGAGCTGCAGACGGCGGGAAGCGCGTAGCGTGCGCTAAATATCAAGCCTCAAGCGCCAAACAATTAAAGCGTAATTGGTGTTTGTTACTTGGTGTTTTTCTGATGCTTGGTGTTTTCCTTCTACTCGCCCCCGAAGATTTTCTTCCACCAGGAACGCCCGGGTTTGGCCCCGCGCGTGACGGATTTCTCGATGCGTCCTTGCACGGTGCGCGGGACAGACGTCAACGCAGCGTCGTGGCGCAACATTTCCTCGACCGAGGTGAATTCACGGTGCGATGGAACGCGCGATTTTTCAGAGGGCAAGTGTGGCTGCTTTCTGAGCGGATTTGATTTGGATGGCTCTTTCATGGCAGGCCTCAGGCGGATTTTTGGAAAAGTTGGGCAAAAGTTTTGCGGGCGCGATGCAACTTGCCCCGCACAGCGTCGGTGGTCTGATCGGTGAGCGCGGCGATTTCGTCGTAGCTCAATTCTTCATCCGCCACGAGCAGAAGCAGGAGGCGGTATTCCTCGGGCAGAGTGTCAAGGGTCTTCTGGATGCGTTGGCCCAGCTCCTTGGTCTCGAGTACTTTCAAGGGCGAATCGGCATGGACGCCGCCAATTTCCATGACCGTCTCGTCCGCGTTGCTGAAGACGTGCCGGCTGTGCCAGCTTTGGCGCAGGTTTTGGCAATGGTTGATGGTGATCCGATACAACCAGGTGCGAGAGGAGGAGTCGCCGCGAAATTGGTCCAGCTTGCGAAAGGCCTTGAGAAACACGTCGTGCGTCACGTCCTCCGCCCGCGTGGGATCGCCCAGAAACCGCAAGGCCAGGTAATAAACCGCGCGACTATGCGCTTCGTACAGCGCCGCGAAATCGGCCTTGGATGGCCGCGTTGCGCAGGTCACGGGCAGTTCGGATTCCACGGGCATTTCCAGAACGAGTGTTTGCATCGCCAATTAGACACCGCCGGCCAGGGAATGTCACGGCCAACATTTTGCTTCGCGCAGGCGCCCTTTTATGGTTTAAGAGAATGGCCAATGACCACCGGCAGCAACAGTAACGGCAGCATCCGTATCAAGGATTTGCCGGACAGCGAGCGCCCTCGCGAACGGCTGGCGGCACACGGCGCGGACGCTCTCAAAAACTCGGAACTCATCGCCATTCTTTTGCGCACGGGAATGAAAGGCGCTTCTGCCATCGACGTCGCCGAGCAGTTGCTGCAAAAGTATTCCACACTCGACAACCTTTCGCGCGCGACCTTGCCCGATCTGCGGAAGGTCAAGGGCATCGGGCGCGACAAAGCAATCGCGCTGGTCAGCGCCTTCGCGCTCGCGCGGCGCATGGCCAAGGAAATCCGCCAGGAATCGCCCGTGCTTGACAACCCGGAAAGCATCGCCGACCTGTTGCGCGAGGAGAATCGGGCGTACGGGGTCGAGCATTTCCAGGTCGTGCTGCTCAATACGCGGCGGCGATTGATCAGCGTGGAGCAGGTTTCGCAGGGCACGCTCGATACCATCCTGGTCCACCCGCGCGAAGTCTTCAAATCGGCCATCGCCGTCAGCGCCTCCGCCCTCGTCCTGGTTCACAATCATCCCAGCGGTGACCCGACACCTTCCGACGCCGACATCAAGGTGACGCGCGATTTGATCCGCGCCGGGCAGTTGTTGAAGATCGACGTGCTGGACCACATCATTCTGGGCCGCAAGACGGAGCAGCGGGAGAAGGATTATGCCTCGTTGCGGGAGTTGGGGCATTTTTACGCCTGACAAGGTCGCGAAAGTCTCCTTTTCAATCCGAGTGTTCGACCACGCCGTTCCGGGCTGGGGTGGTTGGCCGGGGCCGGGGCAATTGTTCGGGAGGCAGAACACCGCAACGTTTGGCCCACGCGTCGTAGAGGGCGGACATTTCCTTCACCTTTTCCGGATACTTCGGAGCCAGGTTCTGAAGTTCGGTGCGATCCGCATTGACATCGTAGAGTTCCCAGTCCTTTCCATGTAGCGCCACGAGTTTCCATTGGCTTAGCCGAACCGCGCGATTACCCTCGTGCTCCCAAAAAATCGGGTTCGGATGCTCGCGCACTTTGTCCTCAAAAATCGGCCGGAGGCTTTGGCCTTCCAGGGGCAGGATGGCGTGACCGTTGTAATTGTCCGGATGCTTTGCCTCGGCGACATCCACGAGGGTGGGCATGATGTCGGTGACGTGACCAATCTGTCGCGATAGCGTGCCCACATGTTTAATCTTTGCCGGCCAGCGAACGATGAACGGGGTCGCAATTCCGCCTTCGTGGGTGAAGTGTTTGTAGAGTTGGAAGGGCGTATCGCTGACATTGGCCCACGGCACGCCGTAGCTTTGCCAGACATCCTCCGGACCCGCAAATACCGAGTGATTGCTGTTGCCCACTTTGACCGTTTGCCCGGAGCGCGTGCGGCTGGGAATATCGTACCACGCGGGATCGAGAATTTCAGCGCAAGCGCCGTTATCCGAGAAGAAAATCACCAGCGTATTCTCCTCGATGCCCTTCGTTTTGAGTTCGCCAAGAATGCGCCCAATGCCGTGGTCCATGCGCTCGACCATCGCGGCGTAAGTGGCCATGCGGTTGGCTTCCCACTCCTTGTCGCGCACGCCGCTCCACGGACCGACGCGCGGATCGCGCGGTGAGAGCGGCCAATTCTTGTCAATGATTCCAAGCTCGATCTGCCGCTGATAACGATTGGTCCGAATCACGTCCCAACCAGCCAAATAACGTTGCCGATATTTGGCGATGTCCGTGTCGGGCGCTTGCAAAGGCCAGTGCGGAGCGGTATAGGCAACGTAAAGGAAAAACGGCTTGTCGCCGCCCGCGTGCCGGTCGATGTCTTCAACGGCGCGGTCGCTGATGATGTCAGTATAATAAAAGTTCGTTGGCTCCGGTTTGACGGGCGTGTTGCCGCGCACCAGGGAGAACGGATCATAGTAACTGCAAACGCCGTGGATGGTTCCATAAAAGTCCTCGAACCCGCGTTGAAGCGGCCAGCCGTTCTTGTTCTCCCAAAAGGGTTCGTCGGATTCACGGTTGAGTTGGGCTTTGCCGTTGAAATGAACGTGGCAAACATGCCACTTCCCAACCATGAGGGTATGATAGTCAGCGCGGCGCAATTCTTCGGCGATGGTGATGCAGTTCTGGTTCAGTTCGCCGCGATAACCGGGAACGCCTTGGTCTTCCATCATGGCTCCGATGCCGGCCTGTTGCGGATACAAGCCCGTCAGCAACGAAGCGCGCGTGGGACAGCAGCGCGGCGTGGTGTAAAACTGGGTCAACCGCATCCCGGATGATGCCAACCGGTCCAGATTGGGAGTCGAAATCTCCGAGCCGAAACATCCCAGGTCGGAGTATCCCAAATCATCGGCCAGAATCAGCACGATGTTCGGACGCTGAACCGAAGCTACATCCGCCAGGCAGTTCGAAATCGTTCCCAGGAGAATGATTGCTGCCGCAATGCGCACGCCTAAGCCCGGCGAGATGACCAGCCGCTTGTTTCTCATGTTCGTTTCCGAGTCTAGCGGTGCGAAACAAATCTTTCAATTGCCCAGTCCAGGCACAAGCAAACTGGATATCTTCAGCGACAAGGCTTGAATTATCCACCCGACTTTGTCGAAATGCAGGGGTGATTCATCCGACAGCCATTATTCATCCGCGGGCAAAGCTGCACTCCAGCGTCAGTGTCGGCCCTTACTCCGTGATCGATGAGCACGTGGAGATCGGCCCGGATTGTTTCATCGGGCCCCATGCCTGCCTGACCGGCGTCACGACCATCGGTGCGGGAAATCAGTTTCACGCGGGCTGTGTCATCGGAGACGCGCCGCAAGATCTGAAATATCGCAATGAACCAACCCGTCTGCGCATCGGCGACCATAATGTCTTTCGCGAGCACGTCACTGTGCACCGCGCGAACAAGATTACGGAGGACACGGTGATCGGCTCAAATAATTTTTTGATGGCCAACTGCCACGTCGGGCACAACTCATTGCTGGGCAACCACGTCATCCTCGCGAATGGAGCGTTGCTCGGCGGGCATGTGCTGGTCCAGGATCGCGCGTTCATTTCGGGCAACTGCCTCGTGCATCAGTTCGTGCGCGTGGGCACGCTCGCGCTGATGCAAGGCGGTTCAGCAATCAGCAAGGACCTGCCGCCCTACGCCGTGGCGCGCGGCGACAACGGAATTTGCGGGCTCAACGTCATCGGCCTACGGCGGGCGGGCATTGGCACGGAGGACCGTTTGCAACTGAAGAAGCTGTATCGGTTGCTCTTTCGCAGCGGGCAAAACGTAGGCCGCGCGGTGGCGCAGGCGCGCCAGGAATTCACCAGTCCGGCGGCGCGAGTGCTTTTGGACTTTGTGGCCGCATCCAAGCGGGGCATTTGCCGCGATACGAGCGCGGGGGGCTCGGATGCCGGGGAAGCAGCGGAACTGTAGCCAGGGCAGAGCTTGCGCTGGCCATTGGTGGCCATTGGTCGTGGCAACGGCCAATCAACTGAAAATGAGTGGTTTGGGGCCTTTGGTTGTCTTATCCCTGTCGCTCAAATTCAACTTTGACTGAGGGCAAACGGTGCGATACGATTCCGGACGCAAATGCGTTGTTTAACTTCCAGTGTTCGCAGCGGGGCGGGTTATGCCGCCTTGATTCTGCCTTTGGTGCTCGCCGGCTCGGTTCTGGCGGGCGGCAAGCAGGAGAAGATCCAGTTTTCGGACCCGGCTGCGCCCATCACCATTTCCAATCTGAATCGGCTGGAACCGGACAAGTCCTTTTCAAAGCAGATTGAGGAAGACCTGTTCAAGCCGTTTCAATCCATGAAGGAGGGCAACTCCCTTGACCCGGTGATGCCTCCGGTGCGGTCGCCAAATCCCCAATCCGTGCCCAACAAGCGCCAACGGGAACTGATCGACCAGCGAAAGAATTGGGCATTCATTGATTCCGCCGATCTGCTGCCGCAAGCCAATGTTGATGACCTGCTTCACGTAAAGGAATACGGCCCCGATGGCAAGGAAAAGCAAAGCCTCGGTGCCATCGATAAGTATTACGAAAATCTTGGCAAAAGACACGGGCTAAGTGCCATTGAAATGAGCCAGCAGCCCGGCGCGGGCCAGAACCGGGACTTTGCGGGCACCAATATTCTTAACCGGGCGAACTTCGCTTTTACAACAAACGAGCAGGCTTGGGGTACTTTCGCGACCGATAATGGCAGCGCATCGCTTCCTCCCTGGGCGGCGAGCGCTGCGCCGCCCACAACCGAGCAGATCCGGGCGCAACAACAGCACCGCGCGGATTTTAGCAGCTTGCTGGATGGCCGCGCGACCGCGCCTATTGCCGCGTCGTCTCCCTTTGCCAACCCGGCCGCCTTTCCCGGCTCGTCACCAGCAGTGCCAAGCGCGGACTTTGGTAATTTTGGCAATACTACTCCGCCAACCGCCCCGGTGAACCCCTTGGCGCCCGTCGAATACCACAGCGCGGCCAGCCCCGTTCTCGGGGCCGCCGCCCAGGCCGCCAATGTTCGCCCTCACGTGCTGGATGATCCCACGCTTCGCGCGCTGGGTTTGCCTCAGCCCCAGTTCAAGCTGGTGGAAACTCCCAAACCCGCGCCTCTGACCATCGAGCGCGCCTCAGAGTTCAGCCTGCCGCAACGCAAATTCTAAGGCCGCGACGCGATAGCTTTGCGCGGAGCCCCTTCAAGTGGCCCAACTCCGAACCTCGGAGTTCCTCCCATCACTGCCATCGTAAAGCCTGTACCACACTCCCAGCCTTCAGCGTAGTTTGAGGCGGCACATCCACGAGCGCATTTGCCCCCGCCAGCGAGTTGAGCATATGCGAAGCCTGGCCGCCCGCAGGCCGGATTTCTCCATTGCCATCGATTCGCACGCGCATGAAATGCCGCCGCTCGCCCGGGTTCGAGAGCGCCTCGGCCAAGGTGCCCATTTGCCGCGCCAAACCCGCTTCAGTTGCTCCCTGCCAGCGACGCAACGCGGGCCGCACTAACAGCAGAAAAGTGACGAACGCCGAAACCGGATTGCCCGGCAGCCCAAAGAGAAACTTCCCCTGCCAGCGCCCAAAAACAAAAGGACGCCCCGGCCGGATGGCCACCCGCCAGAACTCCTGCTCGCCGCCGAGTTCCACAAAGGCGCTCTTGATGAAATCCAGTTCACCCACCGAAACCCCGCCCGTGGTAATCACCACGTCACACTCGGCAAAGGCCGCCGTCAGCGCCTCCCGCGTCAGCGCGGCGCTGTCTTTCACCAGTGGAAAACTTTTCGACGTCGCGCCGGCCTGGGCCAGCAAGGCCGCGAGACCCGCGCGATTACTCTCGTAAATCCCCCCGGGCGGCAGCGGCTGTCCGGGCTCCGCCAACTCCGAACCGCTCGCCAGCAAGCCCGCCACCGGACGCTTGCCAACGCTGACTTCGCCCAGCCCAAGCGCGGCGAACAGACTCACGCGCCCCGCGCTGACTTCCTCGCCCGCCTCGCCCGCCACCATGCCGCGCTTCACATCCTCGCCCCGGAACCTGACATTCTCCCACGGCTTGGCGCCGTCCAGGAACCAAACCACCTCCGGTTCGCCCGGCTCTGTGCGCGTGTCCTCCTGCATCACCACGGCGTCCGCGCCCGGCGGCAGCAGCGAACCGGTGAACACCCGCACGCAATCCCCCGGTTCCACCGCGCCTTGGAAATTCCCGCCTGCGGCCACCTTCCCGCGCAAGCGCAACTGTTTCGGCGCATTCGCGGTCGCGCCCTGCACATCCCTGGCCCGCACCGCGTACCCGTCCATGGCCGAATTATCGAATGGCGGCAAATCCATCGGCGAAAGAATGCGCTCCGCCAAAATCCGCCGATGAGCCTGCGCCAGCGGAGTGCGTTCCGCCGTGGCTGGCCCGACCGCGGCGAGAATCCGCTCCAAAGCGTCTTCGTACTCAAGCATGTGTCGATTATGAACGCTAAAAACCCAGAAGTCCACCCGGCCTTCAAATCTGGTTTGCCCGCTTCGTCTTGGAGTGCGGCGTGCAGCGCCGCGTTCGGACGTGCCCACACCCCACCCGCGTCCTGCATCTCGTGCTCGTCCTCGTCGTCGTCCTCGGTCCGGGTCCGGCCTTTGCGTTCTGTTTTCAAATTTCAAATCAGTCTTTTCTCCATGCCTCCGTGCCCCACTCCACTCCAATCCTTCTTGCACGCATTTCTTATTGAGGCTCGCACCAACTTGACTCATACTCGAACCACAAGTTAACCAACGCGCCCTTTGCCATGGATAACGAGGAACTACAAAAGGCACTCGACGAGATGCGCGACCGCATTCAGCGCGACGTCGCCGCGGGATTTCACAATGAGGAACAGATTCGCACGGGCGTTCTCGAAGTGTTGGCCGACGAGTACGACGGAGATGAGTTGCGCCCGCACGCCGAACAATTGACCCGCGAAGCGATCCAGACGCACTTGCGCGAGCAGGCGAATTGGCCGCCACAGACCGATTGCGACCGGCTCGACGCCGCGTTTGCCGAGTTGGAGCGGGCCGGCATCGTTGCGCGGCAGGATTTTAGTTGCTGCGGCAACTGCGCTTCCGGAGAAATTTGGGGTGAGGTGGAAACTGCGAACCGCCGCGGACAGCGCGTGCGTGGCTTTACCTACTACCACATGCAGGACACGGAAGCTGCCGTCGAAGGCCATGGCGTTTATCTCGGCTATGGCGCAGTGCAGGAAGGCGAGGCAGCCGCATTGGAGATTGCAAGGGAGATTGTCGCCACTGTTCAACATCACGGCCTCACCGTCGAATGGGATGGCACCTGGAAGAAGAGAATTCTTGTGCGGCTGGATTGGAAACGACGGAGACAAATATGAAACTGTTACCCATGCAATTGAGGTTACTGCAAACCGACATCTCAAACCCGCGCCGCCCAGCCTTCCCCCGCGCGGCCGCACGCGGTCTCGCGCTTTTCCTGGGCGGTTTCACCCTCGTCAATCTGAGCGGCAATGTTTTGCGGTCGAACTTCGATGCCAACCTTTTCTGGATCGACCTGCGTATCCTCCCGTCGCTTCCGGCCCGGTTGCTTCTCCTGCTCTGCGGCCTTTGCCTCACCAGTCTTGGAGTCCGTCCACCGCGCTCCACCTGGCGGCGAATGCTAACAACGGTCTGCGTGTTCTTCACGATGGCGACAGTCTTATGGAACGCCCTCGAGTTTTACACCCTGCTGGCGCGCGGGCGGGTGCATTCCACCCTGCCGGTCCCCCTCTCGCTCTTTGTCTTTGCCTCGCTGCTGTTCATCTGGCGCACAACGCTATGGCACGTCCAAACTTCTGCGCCCCAAAATCAATCCTCCGGCTTGCGTTTCAGAACCTCGACCGCCGTTGTGGCCATGCTGCTCGCCTGCCTTGTCGCTTTCCCGCTCGCCCAAATGTTCTTTTTTGGCAAAACCGATTATCGCCGCCCCGCCGATGCCGCCGTCGTCTTCGGCGCCAGAACCTACGCCGATGGACGTCCTTCGGACGCGCTCGCCGACCGCGTGCGAACCGCCTGCCAGCTTTACCGCGACGGCCTGGCCCGCAAGCTCATCTTCTCCGGCGGCCCCGGCGATGGCGCGATCCACGAAACGGAAGCAATGCGAACCATGGCCATTCGGTCCGGTGTCAAACCAGAGGACATTCTGATTGATACCGGCGGCCTGAACACCCAGGCCACGGTCAGGAACACCGAAGCCATCTTCGCGCAATTGCACGCTCGCCGCATTTTGGTCGTCAGCCACTTCTATCACCTGCCGCGCATCAAACTCGCATACCAACGAACCGGCTGGGACGTTTATACCGTCCCGGCCCGGGAGAGTTATTTCCTGCGACAGATGCCCTATTTCATGGCGCGCGAAGTGCCTGCGATGTGGGTTTATTATCTTCGCCCCTTGCTCGCCTAAAAACGCGCCTTCGCTCAAAAGCAGCTACGGCGAAACATCAGAAAAACACCAAATCTCGAACTGCAAACGGTTTGCGACCCTTGGAATTTGGATCTTGAAACTTCTCTGGTGCTTGGAGCTTGGAATCTGGTGCTTTCCATCATTTTTCTCTGGCACCAATTCTGCTCCTCCGTCTAGGATATTGGCGCTCGAAGAGCAGTTTTTATGCGCGTGAAACTGGTTCTGTTGTGTTCGTTGCTGGCCTTTGGCCTGCACGCGGCCACGCCGGAACTGGGCAAGGACAAGCTCCGCCGCCTCGTCAAGCTCCCCGCAATCAACTTCCAGCCCGAATGGACCTTCGATCCCGAAACCGGTTTCGCGCTGGCCCCCCGTGACCAGACTGCGCAAATCAAGGCGCTCCGCCAGGACCTCCGCGAAGATCCCAACGACGCCGACGGCTGGCTGCGCCTCGGCTCCCTCTACGCCGACTCGGGCGATTCGGGCAACGCCTTCGGCGCCCGCGCCAAAGCCGTCCGCCTCTTTCGCAAGCGTTTGGAATTGCAGCCCGACGACCCGCTTCTCCTCGCCAGCCTCGGTGAGGTCCTCGGCGCCACCGGCAAACGGCAGGAAGCCGAAAGCGTGTTGCGTCGCGCCGTCCGTTCCGGAACCAGCGAATGGAAATGCTGGCTGGCCCTCGGCCGCTTCCTGGACACGGAATCCCGCCGCGATATTTCCGAAGGCGCAACCCCAACCCCCGACTTCAAAGTCAAAAACCGGTTCGGGGACGAATCGGACCTGGCCGGCGATCGCATCACCGCCGCGCGCCGGCGCTTGGAGGAAGCGGGGGATTGCTTCAATCGCGCGGTCACCAACGCCCCATCGGAACCCGAAGTCTATCTTCGCCGCGGCCTGCACCACACCTTGCGGAATTACCTTTTAAACGACATCCGCGAAGCCTCGGGCGAGCATAAGACGGACGTGGAAATCCTGAGCGACTACTTTTCATCCGAAAGCCTGGCCGACCTGCAACACGCGAGCCGGCTGGACCCGAAGGATTACGCGCTGATTGGGAACGTCGTGCTGTTTGAAATCTACGGCGTCAACGCCCGCATTGGCAGAAAAGGCGTCGGCGAAGGCTTCGATTGGACCACGCTGCCGGACGCGTCCCAGTGTTCCATTCGCGCCGCCATGACCCGTTTGGAAGACCTCGCGCAAAACCCGAACGCCCGGGAGGCCGCCGGCGCGCTGGAAGTGCTCGGCATTTTGCAGGGCCCCGTGCTCCACGAGATCAATAGCCGCCTGGGCAATCTGCGCCGGGCGCTCGCGCTGGATCCTTCCCGCGAACCGGTTTGGGAAATGATGGCCGGCACCCTCGCGCGGTCCGAACGCTACGACGAGCTGCTCTCCGTTTGCGAAGCGCATCTCAAGCAGAAGGATTCCGCCCGCAGTCATCTGCTCCTGGCCAAGGCCTACGAACGGTTGCAACAGTGGGACAATGCCGAAGAGCAGGTGGGCGAGGCCATCAAATTGGCGCCCAACGATCTCACCGCCAACCTTGCCCTCGGCGCGCTCCTGCTCAAGCGCAGCCAGGATCCGGACGTGCTCAGCGACGCCAATGGCTGGCTCGCCCGCGCCGAACAAATCCTGGCCGGCCTGCCGCCCCAACAAAAGTCCCGCCAGTTGGTCATCGACTTCACGCTTACCCGCAGCATCTATCTCGCCCTCGCCGACGACGTCGAATCCGCCCGCCGCTGGGCCCAAACCGTCATCGATTCCGACAAGGAAAACGAAGTCGCGAAGGAAATCCTGGCCGCAATGGAGTACTGAGCGTTGGGAATTCACTTTGCACCTGGCAGATTGAAGCCCATGAGCGCAATTGAAATCATCAACAAACTTCCAAAACTCTCCGCGGCAGAGAGGCGGGCAGCCCGACAGAAGGTGGTCAGTGCTCTCGCGAAACGTCTGAGCATTTGAGGACGCCTGCGGCGGAGCCTGTTTCCCCGTCGCTTGTAATACCGAGGCCCACCGTGTAGTATTGACACCGTAAGACATGCGCCCATGCAACAAGGAAACCCAACCATGAGTAACTGGGCGGCTTGCATTACGGTGGCAGACTTCGCTGAACTGGCCGCATTGCGTTTGTTTCCAGGCTTGGAGTGCGGAGAAGCAAACGGGATGATTTGGTTGCGAGGGAACGCTTCAGGCGAGGAACTGGATCGCACTCTGGCGAAAGTTCCCGGCTTGGAACGGTTTGAAGTGCTCGAGTCCGGACGGCTGAAATCCCCGCACTCGCGAATCCCGGGCGAAACGTTGCCTCCTGTCGCCTGGCGTCCTCTCAAGGAACTCTTGCTTCCGGCACTGCCCACCGCCGCCATGGCTGGAGAGACACGCCAAAAACTCGCGCTTACCCTGGTGCGCAGTGGCGTGGAACAACCGCCCGCCGCCTTGCTCACCACGTTGTCCGCCTGGACCGGGTTCGCCGAACGCGCCCCAGTCATCCGGCTTGATGGGCTGGCTTTCGCGGTGTCGGACGATCAGCAGGCGCTCGTGCTCGGAAAACCCGTGCCGCCGCTGCCCGGTATCAGGATGGTGAACCAGTCCGGCATCCTCACGCCCTGCGGCTTCGCCTGGTCGCCGCCCGTCGAGCCCGTGGCGCTGAAGGATTTATTTGCGCTCGGGCCGAACGATGTCGTCGTGTTGGCGGAGGAAGGGACGCATCAGGTAATCCGTTCCGAGCAATTTGTCCGCGCCAGCCGCAGCGCCGCCCGCGCGACGCGCGAAGAATTTAACGCTCATGATCGCTGACGCTTATCAACGAGCACTCGCCTATTTTCAGAGCGACCAGAACGATCCCTGGCGCTGGACTGAAAACGGCAAGGTGCTGGTCTGGGCCGACGGGACCACAGTTGCCTTTCGCGAGGAAATCGCCGAGATCCTGGAAACGCTAGCGTCAGGCGGGCTGCCGCCCTTCCCGGCGGTCATGGTGTTGCTTGGAGCCTGCCGCGGCAAGTTCCCTCAATCAGCACACCCCGGCCTCCAGGTGCTGGGTGAAGATGCCGGGTATGGAGTCCCGCCTCTCGCCCCGCCGGCTAAAGCCGGGGCTCCATCCGCTCCGCGCCAACTGTTTCTTCGTCCCTGGAACGACGCCGCCAACCAGGAGTTTTCGGAATTTCTCGCGCGACTGCGCGCGTTGCATCAGTTGCCGGCCGAATTGCGGAACAGCCCGCGCGCCAAGGCGAATCTCATCGAGGCGGTGTTCGAGATCTGCCCCGAGCGGCGCATCCACCCGGCGCGGGACATCATCCGCGTTTTCCGCGAGGGCCAACCTTTAGAGGAAGTGTTGAACCATCCGGGGGCGAATCTCAAAACGGGCATCCTTCCCGTTCTCAACCGGGGTGAGGCGGAGAAAAAATGGATCTCCAACCTGTTGTTTCTCCATCATCGCCTGAAGGAGCTTTCGCCCGAGAAGCTGGCGTTGCGAATGCAGACGGGGCTGGATGAACTGCCCGAAGAAACCGAACTGGAACTGAAACCAGCCGAGCGCGTGCGCCAATTGCTGGCTCAATTGCAGAATGATCCGGAACACGAAGGCCTGGCGAAAGTTACGCGTGATGTCATGGCCGCGCTTTACTTGCCGCGCTCCCTGTCCGAAATGGATGAGCTGGCGCTGGGCGGGTTTTCCGACATCACCAATCGCGGCAGCCTGGATCGCCTGCTGCCCAGCGAACTGGCCAACGATGATCTGACGCTCGCGGCCCGGGTGGCGCTAAACGAAGCGCTTTACTTCCGGCGCGAACCGCCCGCGAACCATCTGCCCGGGCGTTTCGCCGTGTTGCTGGATGCCGGGGTGCGGACGTGGGGGCTGCCACGGGTGTTCGCGACCGCAGTGGCGCTTGCGCTCGTGGGCCGCGAGGATCATCGCGGAGAAGTCACCACCTGGCGGGCGGCGCGCAACGGCGTGGAACGCATCAACCTCTTCACGCGCGCCGGTTTGGTCGAACACCTTGCCGTCCTCCACAGCAACCCGCATCCCGGCGCGTCGCTGCAGCCGTTCTTCGCCCAACTCGCGGGCGAACCGGAAGTTGAAGCCGTGCTGGTCACCCAACGTGACACGCTCGCTGACCCGGAGTTTCAAGCGCGGCTGCGCGAGGTCAATCCCGGGGCGTTCTACATCGCCACGGTTGATCGCGATGGCTCGTTCGAGATGTTTTTGCATCCGCACGCGCACTCGCCGCTGTGCCAGGCGGAGATTTCATTGGAAACCTTGTTTGCCGCTCCGCGGGCAACCTCGTTGCGCGACCAACTGCGGAATCCCGACCTGCCGCTGATTCTTTCTCTCCAGTCATTCCCTTTTCTCCTGCCGGTGGTTGGGAAAATTCAAAAGGCCGTTCGTTACTCGACCGAAGGCGGCATCGCGGTGATGCAGGATCGGCGGTTGCTCCGCTGGGAAAACCTCCGCCAGGGCGCCGAAGTCCTGGCCGCCAATTTGCCGCAGGGCAGAACAATGTGGCTCGGCACGTCGAATTTCGGCAATAAGATCCACGTCCTCAAGCACCGCAGTTCTCAGGCCCTGGCATTGCTGACAACCTGGAATTCGACCACCGGCGAACTCGTCACCCACGAACTGCCGCTGCTGGATAATCAGACCTTGCGCGCCTACGCGCAGAACGGGGTTTTATTCCTTGTGAACCGGCGGCGGATTATCGCATTCGACATGGACACTGGCCAAAAACTGGGCGTGACTTTGGCTCTGGAGTCGCGCCTGGGTTCCAGCGGGAAATATTCCAAACTTTCGGACGGAACCAGCGTTTTCGTGAGTTATAACGGCCAGGAATTGCAATTCCAACCCGTGACGCTCAAACCATTCCTGCCGCCCAGGGACGTTCTCATGCTTTTTGATCGCGATGGTTTCGAAGGCCCGTGGATTCTGACTGTGCGGGGTGAAGTCTATTCGCACGCCGGCGAGCGCGTGATCAATTTGGCGCGCATAACTTCCAATGCCGAAATCTCGCCGGACGGCCACCGCATCCTGGTCCCCGGCGTGGCGGGCAGCCGCGCTTTTCAATTGATCGACCTCGAAAAGAACCGTTGCACCGTCGTAACTTCCGACGAAGCGCCCAAAACCCTTGACCCGCCAATCATGCCGCCAACCGCGAACCTGCGCGTGCGCTTTGACGCCATTCATCTGCCGGCAGTTGGCGGCGTGTCGCTGCGCGATGCGCGAGGCGCCTGGCATTATTTGGCTGATGCCGGTGGCAAGGCGCTGGTGCTGCGGCCCTTGGGATATTCCGCGCCGGATGTCGCCGAGGTTCGCAATTTTGAACCCATGACGCCGCCTTCGTCGCAGCCCTTCCATTTGAAAGTGGCCACGTGGCCCGATGGCCGGCGCGCCTGGCTGGATAGCCGCGGCTTGCTGCATTTGAAAAGCGCGGACGCATCGTTGCCGGAAGTCAGTTTCGTGCTCTCCGACAGTTCGATGGCGGCCTGGTCGTCGGATGGCTGCATGGCCGGCGCGCCGTTTTTCATACCCTCCTCGGCTGCCCAAATTCGGCCGGCGGACATGCTGGAAAAGGTCATTCATTTCAGTCCCGGCCGGTGAAAACACTCACGCTCCATCTTAGGCACGCAGCCGAGCCGGTTCGGCCAGCAGCCGCCTGGTTCATCGCGGGCGCGGACCCGGCCGTTTGGATCGAGGAAATCTGCCAGTTCGGAATTCCACATGATAAACTGCGCTTGTTTCCCTTGCCCCGCTCGGCGGCGGACCGTTCCGTCGCTGGCGTGCTGGTGGTTCCACCCCCCAACGTGGCGTCGTCGCTGACTTCTGGCATGATGCTTCGATCACCTCGGATGGAGCGCACTGAGGCGTTGCTTTCCGCCGGGAACCGTTTGATACGCGCGATTCCTTACGGCGTTCTTGCCGGCAAGCTCTACCTGCCCGTCGATGCCGAGCTTTGGCCGCCAACCGAAGCGTCCGAACTGAAACTTCTCCACGAGTTGCAAGTGTTCCATCCCGGCATCGGGCTGGTGGGATTCGACTCCGCGGACGGCTTGAACCTCTCCGATCTGCTCCGGCTCTCGCCGTCGCGGGTTGAGAACTGGAACTTCGCGCGGCCCGGCACCGGCTTCAATACCCGCCTGCGGGCGGTAACGATTTCCACACCGGTTTCGCCGCCGGACCTCTACGGCGAAGCCAGCCAGGAAATCGGCTCCGAACCAATCATCGATCTGCCACCGTCGCCTGGCGAGCCGAACGAGAGCGCCATCGGCAAGCTTTTGCGCGATGCGAACCTGAAATTTGTCCAACTGCTTTCTTCTGTGCTGCGGCGGCCGACGCAACCCGGTCAGCGCCGCTCCTGGATCAACGATCTCGCCGAATGGACGCAGGCCCGCTTAAGCCGGTTGACCAGCGAGTTGCAATCATTGCGCCACAAGGAATTGAACCGGCTGCTGCACCAATTGGAGAACGATCCCGAGGTGGGGTTGCGCCATGCGATCCCCCTGAACCAAACACATCATCGTGGACTGGCCCCGCCCGGCGGGCGCCTGATGCGCAAAACTCCCGAGTTCAATCTCGGCCATTTGCGCGGCGGGACGGCGGCGGATTTTTGGGACATTCCCGCCCAATTGCGCCAGCAACTGGTCCTGCGTTACCGCGAACTGGCCAATCGTGAACTCCAACTCGGGCGCTATCGCCGCGCGGCGTATATTTTTGCCGAGCTTCTTGGCGACCTGGAAGCCGCCGCTTCGGCGCTCAAACAAGGCCGGCATTTCCGGGAAGCGGCGGTGGTTTACCAGGAGCATTTGCGGCGTCCGCGCGAGGCCGCGCTGTGCCTCGCGGAGGGCGGGCTTTTTCCCGATGCAATCGCGCTTTATGAGAAACAATCGCTTTTTCTCGAAGCGGGGGATTTGTATCAGCGCATTGGCCAACTTGAACAGGCAAGCGCAGCGTACCGGCTCGAGGTCGAAAAACTTTTGAGACAGGAGGACCGGCTTGCAGCCGCAAAACTGCTGGAGGACCGGCTCAAGTCTCCCGAGGAGGCAGTCGCTGTGCTTGCGCAAGGATGGCCTCAATCGGCGCAAGCCTTGCAGTGCCTGGACGCCCAATTCGCATTTCTCGCGCGGCATGGCCGCCATGCGCAGGGAATAGCGCTGATTGAGAACTTGCGGGTCGAGCAGACCAGGCCGGAATTGGTTGCACCCTTGGCCAGCTTGTTGTCCCGCCAAAACGCGAAGTATCCCGATCGCCAGGTGCGCCGGGCCGCAGCAGATGTGACGCGCGTCAAAGCGGGCGCACGGTTGGACACCGCCCCGCCCGCGGAAGCGGTCCTGTTGGCTGACGCGCTGGTGAAACTCGCGCCGGAAGATCGCCTGCTGGCACGTGATGCCGTGCGCTTCGTGACCCAGCGCAACGAGCAGTTCCGCCGACGCATCACACCACCACCGTTGAAGGTGAAGCATGCGCCCGTGCTGGTCCGCCAGTTCCAGTTGCCCGGGGAATTTCGGTGGTACACCGTCAAGAGTTGCGCAGGCTGTTTCTTCGCTGCGGGTTACGGACGGGACAATTTGGTTGTGCTTCGTGGAAATTGGGAAGGCAACGTCCAGGTAGTGAACTGGCCATCGCCGGATTTCTCTGAATTACCACTGCTGCTCGAATTTGACGAATCATCGGCCAGGACGCCCTTCATCACCCTGACGCCGGGCCCGATGAAACCAACTCTGGTGCGCGTCCCGGTCCAGACCCTTCCACCCACGAATCTTTTCCCGTGGACAATGCAGGTCGGCACATGGGACTGGCTTCCTGACGATGTCCTGACTGTTTTCACCCGCGATACCATAAGTTTCCTTTTGCGGAACACCGCCAACGGCGTCGTCTTGGAGTGCCGCCGACCTGATGGCACCTTGGTGAGAAGCAGCGAGTTTGACAAAATCTCCGCAACGCTTGGAACTCCGTCGCCGACAGTTTCCCTGCTCGTCCAACGTGAACTTGGCTGGGTGGCGGCTGGCCACACACTGTTCCTTGATCGCCCGGGCAAGCCGCTGCAAAGCTGGGAGGTTGAGTCGAGGATTCTTTCGCTGATGAGTTCGGCCCCGCACCTGCCCCTTTGCGCCCTGGCACGACTCGAACGTGGCGTGGCCATTCAATGGTTCGACGCCATTCGTGATAATGTTGAAACTCTTTGCGGCGAACTCGAACGTCCATTGGCGGCATTCACAGGAGACGGCACCCTGATCCTTTTGTCCGGGCGCGAAGGTCGGATTTGCGACGTTCGGCGCGGCAGTTCGCAGGCGAACTCGTTCGAGTGGCTCGGCGGAGAACCGCTGGCAGTGGTGCGCGCGGGAGCCGCGAATGAATTCGTGGTGTTCACGCGGAGCGGACAAGGCCATTTGTATCGGGTGCACGCTGGTTAATTGGGCAGCACGGGCGACCCGCCTGTGCCGTCGGGCCGCGAGCCCGACGGAAGATCGCGGTTTCCTTTTGGCAAGTGGCTAACACTCGACTATCAATCTGCCGTTCCCGTTCCGGTCGGCGTCGGCATGAGATATTCGAGCTAAAAAGCAGGAGAAGACACAAACCCTAATGCGCCATTTCCTCGCGGAATTTGCGGGGCGAAACGCCTGTGCTGTGCTTGAAAGCGACACAAAAGCTGTTGGCGCTCTGGTAGCCGCACATGCCGGCGAGGACTTCGATTTTTTCATTGGATTCCGCCAGCAGTTTTTTGGCGCGCTCAATTCGCACACGATGCAGTTCCTGTCCTGGAGTGCGATCGATCTGTTCCTGAAAAGCCTTGTGCAACCCGCGCCGGGACATGCCGCTGATATCGACCAGATCCTTGACGCTGATCGGTTCGTGGCCGTGTTCCCAGATGAAGCGCAGTCCCTTGGCCACTCCTGAGTGCTTGACGGCAAGGATGTCGCTGCTTTTGCGGATCACCAAACCCGCCGCGGGAATCCGAACGGGCTCCCGGGGCGCGCGTTTGCCGCCCATCAACTCATCCAGCAAAGCGGCGCCGCGATAACCCAGGACTTGCAGATTGGTGTCCACGCTTGAAAGCGGCGTGTGCATCGTGTCCGCGGCCATGAGGTAATTTTCCGCGCCCACCAGCGCAACCTGATCCGGGACGGCGATGCCGACGCGTTCGCACGATTCGAGCACATCCAGCGCCTGCTCGTCGTTGGCCGCAAAAATCGCAATCGGCTTTGGCACCCGCTTCAACTCCGCCGCCAGCCAGCTCCGTTTGCGTTTCCATTCCTCCCGGCCGGTGCAAAAAGCCTCCGATTGATGCCAGCGCAGCCACTCGCACGCGTGGCCTTTTCGCTTGAGCGACTCAACAAAACCTTGGCCCCGCTCTTCATACGACCAATTCGCGGCGTCGCTGTAGAAAAGGTAATTGCGAAACCCGCGGCAATGGAAGTGCTCCGCCACCAATTCCGCGGCGTGCGCGTGATCTTCGAGCACGCGCGGGAACTTCAAATGCGGCCGCCGGAAACTGAAGTCCACCGTCGGCCGCTTCACCTGGGCGACAAATTCGGCGAGGTCATCTCCCGCCCCAAGCCAGGCCAGCACGCCATCGCCTTCCCAACCCCAGGGAATGACTTTTTCCCGCGCCAGGTTGGCGGACAGATACCAATTATGTTCCTGGGCGTACTTGGCGATGCCCTGGTGGAGCCGATAATCGTACCAACCAAGGGCAATCAGGACTCGCTTTTGCTGCTTGCTGCGGGGCATGCGCACAAGATTCACAACTCACGCACAATTTTCAACGAATTTGTCCCGGCGCACAGCGCGCCGATGGCGTGGGAACGTGGATTTATGTGGAGAAAGCTAACAAAGACGGCCAATTTGTCAGCCCTCGCTTTCTGCACAAAAGATTGAAATTTGTGCATTAGGTAGGGAAGTGGCGCGCCAGTTTGTTAAGGGTCTTTGAAGCTGCCAGCCCCATCCACCTGCGCGTTCTCCAGCAGCAAGGGGGGGCCTTGCTTCGTGGTGATCTCCAACCCGCTGGTCTGCACATCCTTCGCGTTGCGGACGAGCAAACCCGTGGTGGCGGTGATGTTTACATTCTTCAACACGACACCCGATACCGGACTCTCGGGCAGGCCAACAATGGTTCCGACATTGCGCGCGCACGTCGCCGTCAAATTGGAGATGCGGATATTCTGGAAACGGGGTGTTCCGGCGTTGACCGGTTGCGCCGCATCTTCTTTCGGAATCTTCGGGTAATAGCAGGTGATGGTAATGGCGGGATCGACGTCCTTCATCGTGATCTCCGTGTAAGTCAAATCCTCAACCGCGCCGCCGCGTCCACGGGGCGATTTGATGCGAATGCCGTTGGCCGTCCCCTCAAATGTGCAGCGGCTCACATTCAGGTGGCGCACCCCTCCCGCCGTCTCGCTGCCGATCGACATCCCATGGCCGTGCAGAAACGTGCAATCGGTTACCGTGATGTCTTCGCACGCGAAGTCCCGGCCCGGCAGCCGGTGCCCGGATTTGATGGCGATGTTGTCATCCCCCACGTCGATGCGGCAGCGGGAAATGCGCACGCGCCGGCTCACGCTGGGATCGATGCCGTCCGTGTTCGGGGAATCCGCCGGGGCGAGGATGGTCACGTCTTCCACATTCACGTCCTCGCAATCCACAGGCACGAAATGAAAACAGGGCGAGTTGGCGAGCGTGACCCCTTGCAGACGCACATTCTTGCAAACGGTCAGGACCACCAATTTCGGCCGGGGCAGGGTGTATCCTGGATTCTCCGTGTGCGTTCGCTTCGCCTCCTTCGCCGGTCCCCACCAGCGCGCGCCCGAGCCGTCGATGGTTCCCTTCCCGACAATCGCCACGTCGGTCAGGTCTTTGCCGTTCACAAAGGCAACGAACGAAGCGGACGAAGGGCTCGCATCCAAATTTCCAGGCTTCAAGTAATCCGCCCGTTCGTCCGTGGCCAGCAAAGTGGCGCCTTCATCGAGCTGCAGGGCCGTTTTGCTCCTCAAATAAATCGGTTTACTAAGATAAGTGCCAGGCGCGAGCCGGACCACGCCCCCGCCAGCCTTGCCGCATTCATCGAGCGCCGTTTGGATCGCTGCGGTATCCAGAGTCTTGCCATCTCCTTTCGCGCCAAATTCGCGCACCTCGAAGACCCTGCCTGACGTCCCACCAGTGGCTTGCCGGGGATCCCAAGTTTCAGGGTACGCAAAGACCTTCGCCGGATCGGACAGCGTAGCGGCTTCGGCAACTGTGAGTTGCCGCGAAGCAGGATGGCGCTTGCTTGTATCCAAGGGACTTCCTTCCAAATCAGTGTTGTGAAATTCCTGAAACCGAAGCGCGGCATAATTCGTCCCCTCCACAACCCAGGCAGCGGGCATTATATGAGCGCCCATCTTGCAATTGAGAAACGCCACCTGACTCCCCGAAAATCGCTCGGAATGAATTCGCGCCAGCCAGCATTTATCCACGCCCGGAGCCGAAGTCAGGCGGCAATTCGAGAACACATAACCCGCTTGCCCTACTGGATTGCGCGCTTGAAGGTAGTATCCCGTGTGCATCGCCTTGAGCTCGCAGTCTTCGAAAAACGCAATGCCCGGCCCCCAAATAAAATCCACGTCCCCTTCGACGTAACAATTCGTGACATACACCCGCCCGCCCAGCATCAGTGTGTCTTGAAAGCTCAACAGGTCCGCGTTGCGCACGATGCACCGCTCGCCATTGATGCGCAACGCTTCGGCCTGCGACCCCTTGTAAGGCGTGGTGTTGTGCACCGTCAGATTTTCGAGGATGAAATCGTTTGCGTCCACTCCGAGCAACGCGCGCCCCCCGCGGCCCGTGTTCAACCGATCGTTGTCCAAGCCTTGCAGAACGGTGCCCTTGCGATCTTCGCCCATGATCCGAAGGTGGTTCTTTCCCGTGCCGACATGCACGATCCCGTTATAGACTCCTTTCCGAATGGTGATGTTAACCTGAACCTGATTGTCATCTGGAATGGAATCGATGGCTCCTTGAAGCGCGCAGAAGTCCCCCGACTGGTCTGCCGCAACAATGACGCCGGCCTTGCCCTTTGCTACCGCCGCCTTGGTGCCAAACTTCCACTCGGCGTCCTGATTCAGTCCCGCAAAATCCTTGCCTGCCTCGTCCTTGAAAACGCCCGGCTCCACCTCGACGTAATAAGCCTGATCATACTCCAAACAGCGGGAATGCAACTGAATGGAAACCGTATTGCTCTCGATGGTGAAGGGCTCATATCGAAGCGTCTTGCCGCCAAAAGAATTGGTGAAGATCGCCGAACCAAGATCAATGGCGTCCACCATTGTCTGATCGGCTGCGCGGCGAACCATCACTCTCCCTTTGCCGCCCGCCACGACTGCTTCTCCGAACACGATGCGCAGCGGCGTGTCGATGCAGACGTTTTTTGCTCCCTGTGCGGGCGATAGTTCGACAACTCGCAGTTCCGCCTGGCCGAGGCCGGACAGGAAGCAGAGAATTAAAACCCAGCAGTGAGTGCGGAAGGTGTGTGCAGGCATTGCATCAATGACCAGTCACGATCTCCTCACAACCTCACGCTTTTGTCTCACGCCATTGTGCGCGCCATTCCCCTTGCCGTCATGGGTAACCCGTCCTGGTAAAGCCAGGTAACGCTCCGCATTGGCGTAACAAATGTTCCGAATCATCGGACCCAACAGCGCTTCCTCGTTCGGCAATTCGCCCCGCTCCACGTCCCCGCCAATCAAATTGCACAACACCCGCCGGAAATACTCGTGGCGCGGATATGACATAAACGAGCGCGAATCGGTCACCATCCCCACAAAGCGCGACAGCAGCCCCAAATTCGAAAGCGCATTCAATTGCCACTCCATTCCTTCCCGCTGGTCGAGAAACCACCAACCCGAACCCCACTGCACGCGCCCCGGTATGCTTCCGTCCTGGAAATTGCCAATCATGCCCGCAAAAGCGTAGTTGTCGGCCGGGTTAACGTTGTAAATGATCGTCTTGGGCAGCGCCTTTTCTTCTTCCAGCCGATTCAAATACGCCCCCAAAGCCGTCATTTGCGGAAAATCCCCGATCGAATCAAAACCCGTGTCCGGCCCCAGTTCACTTAACAGGCGCCGATTGGTATTGCGCAAGGCGCCCAAGTGCAATTGCTTGGTCCAGCCCTTCTCAGCGTCCAGATGGCCGAAAAAGAGCATCAGAAAAGCTCCGAATTGCGCGTGTTCCTCGGGCGTGGCTGCCCGGCCCCGCAACGCCCGGGTGAAGATGGCTCCAGCCACCCGCTCCGAACAAAAGTCGGCCAGGGCGTGGTTGAGTCCATGGTCGCTCAAACGACAGCCGTGGGCGTGAAAGTAATCATGGCGCGCCCTCAACGCATCCAAAAAAGCGGGCAGGCTGCCGATGTTCCGGTTGCTGGCCTGCGCCAACCGGCTGACCCACGCTTGAAACGATTCGGGTTGATGCACCGCCAGCGCCTTGTCGGGCCGGAACGCCGGCAGCACCCGCGTGCCCAGATCCGATGCCGCCAAGGTGCGGTGCGGCTTTAAATCATCCACGGGATCATCGGTCGTGCACAACGTCTGCACGCGGAACTTTTTCAAAATCCCCTGTGCACTCAACTGTGGCGTGGCCAGTTGTTCGTTGGCCTGACGCCAGATGCGCGCCGCGCTGGCTTCGTCCAACAATTCGTCTATGCCGAAGTAACGTTTGAGTTCCAGGTGAGTCCAGTGATAGAGCGGGTTGCGCAACGTATGCGGCACGGTGGCGGCCCAGGCTTTGAATTTTTCCAACGGCAGCACGTCCCTGCCCGTGCAATAGCGCTCGGGCACGCCGTTGGCTCGCATGGCGCGCCATTTGTAATGATCGCCTTCAAGCCAGATTTCAAAGAGATTGTTGAACTGGCGGTTGGCCGCCAGATCGCCGGGCGGCAAATGGCAATGGTAATCAAAAATGGGCTCGGTCGCGGCATATTGGCGATAGAGCCGGCGCGCCGTGCGCGTCTGTAAAAGAAAATCTTCAGTAATGAATTTCATAGCTCAGGGCGATGGCTTGCTTGAACTCTCGACCACAGTAACCTGCGATTTGGCGACGCCAAAATTATTTCCTTCCAGCACGAGTTCAGGCCTCGACTCCGCTCGCACGGACACGAATGCATTCCCGCCCGGAGGCGCGGAACAGCCGTGAATAAAAACGCTTTTGATGTCGCGCAAATCGACAAACGCCTCCGCATTGGTCTGCGTCGTGCGAACTCCATCCAGTTCCAATCCCATCGTTTTGTCCGCCAGAATGCCGGGGCCTTTGGCCGCATTGATGGTCACATTATGAAAGCCGATGTCTTTGCTGTCGATAATGGTAAATCCCGTCGTTGCGTCGAGCTTCACATCCGAGAATGAAATGCCCTCCAGCGGCATTTCCGCCAGCCCGCTCAATTCGCCCGCGATTTTGGCATCGCCGGTGATGCCGTTGAAGCGGATGTTTCGGAATATCGGTGTCGTTTCACTGACTGGCTGCGGCGCGCTCTTTTCATAGATTGTAGTGAGAATCACCGCTTCGTTTTTGATGTTGCGCATCACGATGTTGTTGACGCGCACGTCTTCCACCACGCCGCCGCGTCCGCGCGCCGATTTGATCCGGATGCCGCGGTCTGTGCCGTCAAAAATGCAGTTGGCAATCGTGATGTTCTTCACCCCACCGGACATTTCGCTGCCGATCACCACCCCGCCATGGCCGTCGGCCATCGTGCAATTGCTAATGGTATAGTTCTCCGCCGGACGCCCGACACGCCGGCCGTCGGCATCGCGGCCGGATTTGATGGTAATGCAATCGTCCCCGACGCTGATGCTGCAGTTGGAGATGTGGACGTTGTGGCAGGAATCGGGATTGATGCCGTCCGTGTTGGGAGACTCGGGATTTTTGATCACGACCGCGTTCACCGTGACGTTCTCGCAATACAGCGGCGTGACCGTCCAAAACGGCGAGTTGATAATCGTCACACCTTCAATCAAAACATTGGTACAATTGTACGGCTGGATGAAAGGCGGCCGCATGAAACCTTTTTCCAGCGTCTTGTAACCTTCAGCCACGAGCGGATTCGGGTTCAGCCGGGCGAACTCCTGCTGCCACTTGTTCTTTTCGTCCCCTTTGCTCGAACGCACGCGCGACCACTCCTGCCACCAGGTCCGCCCCTGTCCGTCCAAAGTCCCGCGGCCCCGGATGGCGATATTGGCGGCATTTTGCGCGTAGATGAACGGCGAAAAATTCGTGACCTCGATCCCTTCCCACCGCGAAGGCACCATCGGGAGATAATCATCGAAATTGGTGCTGAACTTGAGCACCGCGCCGGCATCGAGAAAAAGGGTAATGTGGCTGGAAAGATGAATCGGCCCCGTCAGGAACGTCCCGCCCGGAAAATAAATCGTTCCGCCGCCGCGCTCGCCGGCTGCGGCAATGGCCCTGGCAATCGACTCCGTGCATTTGGTCTGCCCATCCGCCACGGCGCCAAAACTCCGAACGTCGTAAGCGCCAGGCGGCATGGCGGTTTGGGCGAGGAGGCCGCCGCTTCCGAACAACTGGAGGCAAAGCAGAATTAAAAAGACCGGACCGGTCACCGCTTGCACGCGACAGAGCAGACTCACTTTCATGCGAAAATATTTTTCAACCCTGGCTCAGAAATAACGGCTTCAAATGCCGCTCATAAAGGTTTTCGGTCACATTCCGTGACACGGAGGCTTCGTGCGCCTCCAAGGCGCTGAGATAGCGCGGACTCATCTTCGCCGCGATTTTATACCCCACGTGCAGCAACTGCCGCAAGTGCGGGTTGAACGCCTGGTGCTTCGGATCGTGACGCAGCGCCGAGACGTATTGCTCCGCCGTCCAGCTCTCGACCGTCTTTACGGGAGGCAGCTTCGACCGATCAATGTCAATCACCGACGCATATGGCGCGCAAAGTTCATCCACGTGATCGAGCGCCCGGGCATAAATCTCCTTCGCCAGCGCGAGCGCATCGCCGCCCGCCTCCGCCAACCCGATGAGCTCCTCCAGCCAGGTGGTGCCCGCGGTTTTGACGTGCACGCCGGCTCTAAACCGCGCCAGGGCGCGGCGAATCGCCGGGTAAATCGAGAACTTGTCGCTCCCGGAATGCACGCTGAGCTTGAGATTGGCGGGCAGGCCGTATTGTTTCACCGCCGTCGCAATCACCGCCAGATCTTCGTTAAACTCCTTCTCGAATTGTGCCAAATCGCCGACGTAATCCACGCCTTTGTTGAATCGGCCGGTGAATTTTGGCGCAATGGTCTGCACCGGAATCTCCTCGTCCGCCAGCGCCGCCAGGATGATCAATAATTCGGGCGGCGTCTGGGGCGCATCGGTTTCATCCATCGAAACTTCGGTGATAAAATTTCCCTCGCCTTTGGCCCGGGCGATGTAGCGATAAATCTTGCCGGCTTCCTGCACCGCCGTCAGATACTTCCCCGCGATTTGCTCCACCTGCTCGCGCGTGGTCTCAAACGGCTGGCTGATGTTGTGAATCTCCATGCGCCCGATCAATTCCGCGTGCTGATCGGCGAACTTCCGCGCGGCGGTGGAACTCGCCGGCTTGCCGATCCAATCCGCGACGTCAATCGTGTAGAAATCCGAGTGCGGCAGAAATCGGTCCACGCTCTCGGTGCGGATATGGTCGGCATCCACGTGGTAGGGCTTTTGCCAGCCGAGATCCCTGACCGCAGCTTCTGCCGCCAACCGGGTGCTCGAAGGCTCGGAACCAATGGTGGCGTGTTCGCGATTCGATTTGTTCCAGACCGGAACGATCTCAACTCCCCGCCGCTCCGCCATGATGCACGCCCTGAGCTGCGCCCGGGCCTGGTGCGCAAAGCGGTCACCCATGCCAAACGAATACCGGCCCAGGGACAAAAGCTTGCTCATATGTGAGAATTAAGGCCCGAGCAAAATCCGGTAGTATTGGATCGGATACGCGGCGGCATTGGTGTCCGTAAATTGGAACGGCGTCACCGGCGAATTCGTTGTGAACAAGCTG
Source organism: Verrucomicrobiota bacterium (assembly GCA_021325145.1). GTDB lineage: Bacteria > Verrucomicrobiota > Verrucomicrobiia > Limisphaerales > Pedosphaeraceae > JAJPHR01. The sequence continues at coordinate 99,944 of JAJPHR010000016.1, forward strand.
CTCCAATTGATTAGATTGGTTGAAGCCTGCACGATGTAGTCCGGTCCGATATCCCCGCTCACCGACAGGACAAACTGCCCGCTGGAGTAATTCCCGGCGGATACACTGGGCCTCCCCAGCGGATTAACCGTCACCACGAAACTCTGAGTCACACTCAGGCTTGGCGTGCCGTTGTCGGTCACTTGAATCGTGATTGTATTGGTGCTGTCGGCCTGGCTCACGAGCGGCCTCCAACCGAAGATGCCGCTGGACGCGTCCAGCGTCGCATTGGTTGGCGCGCTCAACAGGCTGAAGGTAAGGGTCTGCGGCGGCACATCCGGGTCCGTGGCCGTATTCGTGATGCTGAGAACCACCCCGGCGTTGATGGTGGAATTGCCGACCGGACCAAGTGTTGGGGCGGTGTTGCCGACGCTCAGAGTCACGGTGCTGCTGGTAACGCTTCCGGCGCCGTTGCTGACCACCACCGCGTAGGTGTCCGCGTCCCCGGCATGCGCACTGTTGATGGTCAAAGTCGCGCCCGTCGCTCCGGGGAGATTTGTTCCATGCTTGAGCCACTGATAACTCGGAGCCGATATTCCCGTAGCGCCAACCGTGAAGGTTGCAGTGGCGCCGCCACTGACACTTTGACTGGACGGTTGGTTGGTGATATTGGGCGCAAGTTGAGGTTGCCAGCCATAAAGCCAGACCGTGGGATTTTGGACCTGGTTCGTGGCGGTTGTGCCGTCCAGCTCCAATGACCAGGGCACGCGTGAACTGGTGCTCACGGGATTGCCGGCCAGATCCACGCTTTGGTACTCCCAGAACCGCAGGCTGGCAGTTTCAACGCCCTGCACTGTGCCGCTCCCCAAAATCCACCCGGCCGGAATGATAAGATTAGTGTCGATGGCGCAGTTGATATAGGCCACTTGCCCAAAACCAAAACTGGCGGCGCCACCGCTCGACCCCGCATCGCGCCCAAGGTCGGAGTTCGTAACTCCGCTGCTGGCCGCAAATATCCGGCAGTTCACAAAGGCCAGGCCGTTGCTGGATTGTGCGGTGCGCGGTTGCGTCAGGTGGCTTCCCGCAGTCATGGCCATCAACTCCGTGTTCGTGACGTACAGCGTGCCGCTGCCCCAAATATAATCCGTATCACCCTGAATATGACTGTCCTGAACATAAGCCTGGTCGCCGCTCTGATTGACCAGAAGCGTGTCCTGGAAGCTGTCCAGGTCCGCATTGTAAAGAATGAACCGCTTGGTGTGATCAACCAGCAATGCCTCGGCTTGCGATCCGCCGTGAGGCGTGCTGTTGGTGAGCGTCAGATTCTCGATCGCGATGTCCGAGCTGGATTCCAATCCGAACATGGGCCGCGTCGTGGTGCTGGCATTAATGTTGTTGTTGTTCGGATAGGCAATGACCGTCCCGTGGCGATCCTGGCCGCGCAGAGTAACGTTGGTCCTGGTGTTGACGCGGACAATCTCGGTGTAAACGCCGTTGCGAATGGAGATCAACACGCGGTTGGGATTATTGGCCGCCAGCGAATCCAACGCGCCTTGCACCGTCACAAAATCGCCGCTGCCATCCGGCGCAACCACCAGGTTCGTGCTGCCCGCCGCCGGGCCAGCCACCTTGGTCGTGAAGCTCCATGTCGCCGGGTTCGTAATGCCCGCAAAATATGCGCCCGTACTGTCCTTGAATGCGCCGTCATCAATTGTGACATAGTAAGTCTGATTCGAGGTCAACAAATCCAAATGCGGATAAATGGCCGCCGTGTTGCCCGAGATGATGACTGGGTAACTGTTCAAACTGACGCCGCCCACGGTCCGGTTTTGCGGGCTGCCCAGGCTTAAGTCGAGCGTGTCAACGGGAGTAACGGCGTTGGTCGAGTTGTAAACCCGGATCTTGCCCAGTGTATTCAGCACCGGCAATTGGTTGAAGCTGATGTACAAGGGCGTGTCATAGCAGACACCGCTTGCGCCGCTGTTGGGAGTCAACGACGTCACCGCCATCGTGGCGGAATTCACGGTTAATGTGACGTTGCTGCTTGCCACCGAACCCGCCGCGTTGGCCACGACCACCGAATAGGTTGCCATGTCCGACGGCGCGGCACTGCCGATGGTGTAAGTCGCATTGGTGGCGTTGAGAATGGCGATTCCGTTCGTCTTCCATTGATAAACCGGGTCGGGCACACCGCTGGCTGCCACAGAGAAGGACGCACTCTGGCCGGCGGTAACGACGAGGCTCACTGGTTGATTCGAAATGGAGGGCGTGACGATAACCGTCAATAGCATGCTATTCGTCACCACGCCCGCCCGATTGCTGGCGATCAGCGAGTAGGTTCCCTGGCTCGAAGGATATTGGGCATTGTTGATCGTCAACGCATTTCCGGTGCTGCCAGAGATGATGTCGCCGTTACCGGTCGGGCCATCGGCAAGATTGGCGCTGTTGAACTGCCATTGCAATGTTGGCAGGGGCGAGCCCGCTGTCACCGCGCTGATCGTTGTGTTGTTGCCGGCGATGACCGTCTGGTTCGTTGGCCCGGTGATCGAGGGCGGGATATCGCTTGCGGCGATCGTCAGCGTGGCCGGCGGGCTGCTGGTCGCGGAGCCAAAGAGGTTCGTGATTATCACGGTATAGTTGCCGTTGTCGCCCGGTTGTGCGTTGGTGATTCCGAACGAGGCGGTGGTGGAACCGGTCAAAGTCGAGCCGTTTGGCGTCAAGCCGTCCGTCAGCGCATTGGTGGCGTTCAAATACCATTGATAAGTCAGCGGCGTGACACTGCCGCCACTGATGCCCACGGCGAAGGTCACATTGTCTCCCGGGCTTCCACTGTAGCTGGAAGGCTGGCTGTTGACCACCGGACGCGGATCGAACGGCAGCACGAGGTCCACCGACTTGTTAGCCACATTGTTTGATATATAAGCTCCAGGCGCCGAGGCTGGCACAGGGCCGGCTCCAAAACCGAAGTTATACCCCACACCCCCCATCGTGCCTGCATATTGGATTAGCGTGAGCTGGGTTGGATACGATGGGAACACGGCAACGGACGTGAAGTTGACCTGGTTGGTCAAGCCGCCGGTGATGAGATTAGTGGCCACGATGATGGGCCCGCCATTGGCAACCGAAAGTCGCAGGGTCGAGTTGGTGAGGCTGAACGTGGTCAGACCCCGTCCCGGCGCGCCCACCGTATTGGTAATGACGAGTGTGCCATTCGTCATCGTGATCGTATTGTTGGTGCTGATTGCGCCCACGGTGATGAGGCTGGCTTTGACGGTTCCATTGACAATGTTGAGCGTGCCGGAAGTTTTGAGCGCGGCGGTGCTATTCACCGTCGTATTTCCCAAAACCAGGTTTGAATTGACGACCAGCGTTGCGCCGGAGCCGTTCACATTAACGAAACCGGCGTTCGGGTTGGTGTTGGCGGCGGCAGTGCCGTCCTGGTTCCCCACCTTGAGCGTGTTTACGTTGATCGTTCCCGAAGTGAACGTCAGAATTCCGAGGTTCGTGGTCGATCCCGTATTGCCGCCGGGACGATCGCGGCCCAGGGACATCGTATCCACCAGCGCGTCCACTGTGCCGCCGCTGAAGTCGTTGGTGCCGGAGCAACCACTGCTGCTGCTCCCGCTGCTCCACATGTCCCCAATCGTCCACCAGCGCACGCGATCAACGCCGTTCGTGGTGCGGAACACGGCCACAGGATTGCTGAAAGCGGGGTTGAAGAGCATTGAAGCCGTGGTCTTGAGTTTGCCCACGCCAATGCTGTCCACCAGAAACGTGTTCGTTTGACCAAGGAATAGAAAATCAGCGCCGCCCGTGTTCCCGTTATCGCCACCCACTTCGATGGCATTGGTGGGAGTCGAAGTTGAATTCGTGATCGTGGCGACAACGAACGTTGACGCAATAATATTGGTCCTGGCCAGCTTTAGCGTGCCCGTCGCGTTTTGGGCGTTGTTGGCTCCGCCCAGGATCGCCGTGCCCACACCGATCCGGCTGACGTTGGCGACAAAAGTATCGAGGCCAGTCATGTCCAAGGTCGCGCGTTGGGTGCCATTGCCGTTTGCCGACCGACCTTGATTAATAATAATGGTGGCGGTGGGATTGGTTACCACCAACGACCCTCCGGAACCCACCACGGTGGCGGTCACAAGCTGGGCGTTGCCATTGTCCGTCAGCGTGCCAACTACCAATCCATTCGCGTTGGTCACCAAAAGCGTTTGGCCTGAAGCGATCAGCGTCGTGTGGTTCCCATTCGTATTGCCGTACTGCAACGATCCGATCCCGAGGCTGGCATCGACGAAATTGTTGACGTTGGAAACCGCGAGCCCAGCCGCGCCGCCGTCGAAGAACCGCACATCATCATTTGGCCCGGGGGACGCACCCAGGGACCAAAACGCGTTCGTGGACCAGGCGTTTGTCCCAACGCCCGGCCCGGCCCAGATGTCGGTGGCCGCCTGCGCGCAGGTCGCGGACGCAATGCCCAGCAGTGCGGCGAAAATGGTGGTGAGCCGTGATTTGTTCATAATTAAATTCGTAGGAATACGGGTTCGGTTCCCATGCTAAGGCACATCCCCGCGTTGTCATGTAAGCATTTGTGCAAAACGGTTTGAAATTTGCGCACTTCGGCAAGGAAGTGCCTGGCTGGCTGATTTTCCCGGAGTGCAGCGATTGAAAACTTTCATTGCACCAAGACGGCATTCTGATTAATTAATAATCATAAATTCAAAGCCAACCGAAAATGAACTCGAACGATCCCTCCTTTTCCCGGCGTCGCTGGCTCGGGCTGCTTTCCACTGCTTCTCTCGGCTCGGGCCTGCTCGCCGCGGCCGACGCGGGGGCCGAACCCGCCAGCGCGACTTTACCGAACAAAAACCAGGACCTCGGCGCGCGCATTTACAACATCCGCGACTTCAGCGCCAAAGGGGACGGTGTCACCCTTGATACGGGAGCGGTTCAAGCTGCCATTGATGCTTGCCACCGCGACCACGGCGGGACGGTGCTCGTGCCCGCCGGTGTGTTTGTCATTGGCACAATCGAAATGAGGAGCAATGTCACGCTCCGCATCGCCGCCGGAGGAAAGCTGCTCGGGAGCGCCGACGGCAGGCAGTATCACGCCGCCGATGCCATTCCGCTCAGCGGCGACTCAACGTTGAATGATGGAAACGTGGGGCTGATCTTTGCCGTCGGCGCGCAGAACGTCACTATCGAAGGGCCGGGAACCATCGACGGCCAGGGCGCGCAATTTCGCAGTCCCGCTCGCGGCGTGCCCCCGCCCGCCGGCATTAGCGGCAGTCACCGGCCCTATCACCTGCTGTTTCATCAGTGCGAAAATCTCACCGTGCGCGACCTCTTCCTGACCGCGAGCGCCTTTCATTCCATTCGCATTATTCAGTCGCATTACGTAAAACTGGATGGCATTCATATCCACAATCGCGTCAACCACAACAACGACGGCTTCCACTTCATCAGCAGCCAATACGTGCACGTGAGCAATTGCGATGTTGAATGCCAGGATGACGCCTGCGCGCTGTTCGGCAGTTGCAAATTCGTGACGGTGTCGAACTCCTCGTTCAGCACGCGCTGGTCGGTGTTTCGATTCGGCGGCGGCGAGGCGGAGAATATCACCGTGTCCAACTGCATCATCTACGAAGCGTATGGTTGTCCCATCAAGATGCGATGCGGCCCGCATTCGCGCTTCGAGAACATCATGTTCTCCAATCTCATCATGAAGAATGTGACCGGCCCAATCTCGATCGGCCTGGGCCCGCAGGGTCCGCGCCGGCGGCCTGCCGCAACGCCGGGCGTGGCCTCGGAAGCGCCGGCCAGCGCGCCGCCAGCGGCAACCAACGAGTCCGATGCACCGTCAACGCCGGGCGTCGTCCGCAACATCTCCTTCAACAATATCCGCGCCACCGTGGTCAAGCCGGTGCAGCTTGCCGATGTCGATTTCACCAGTAACTACAATCCCGGCGAAGTTTTCTCGTGCATGGTCCTGAACGGGATGGGAGATGCCTATCTGGAAAATATCAGCTTCAGCGACGTGCACGTTACCTTTCCCGGCGGCGGCACCGTCGAACAGGGCGCGGTGCGGGACGTGCCGAAAGTGGCGGGCGAATATTATGCCATCGGCGTGCCGCCGGCTTACGCGCTCTACGCGCGCAATGTGCGCGGTTTGACGCTCCACAATGTGCGCTTCGAAATGGCCGACGCCGACCTCCGGCCCGCCGTGGTATTCGATCATGTCACTGACGCCGCCGTGAACGGCATGAGCGTTCAAGGCCATCCACAAGCGGAATCTCTGATGAGATTCATTGATACGTGTGACGTTCTGTTGACGGCTGCCCGGGTGCTGACGCCGGCGGCAGTGTTTCTGCGCGTGGAAGGCGCGGAAAGTCATGGCATCAAGATTGATGGAGGTGACTTATCGAAAGCGAAGAAGGCGTTGACATTCAAAGACAATGCCTCCGCCAAATCTGTGAACTTGCGGTAAAGGGTTGTGCGCTTTGCATGAGCGTCGGAGCGCAGAGCTCCGTTATCGCGTGGGTGATGGCTCTACCAAACTTCGATTGGCCCTTTGGGCACTGGAATGTGCTCACGTCCGGCCACCGCCGGCGCATCCATGAACGACGCACTCATTGGAGCCGGGCGATACGCCGGTTTGAGTTGTCCGGTTTCATCCAGGAATTGTTGCCGCCAGAGCCGGTATTTATCGAGCAACTGATGAAACTCCGCACGGGTGGCGAGTTGCACGACACGCTTGTTAAATTCATTCGCGGGACCGAACCGCTTGGAATACCAGGGCGCGACTTTGCGGAACATCCGGCACCCGTGCGTTTCGCCGAACACTTCCACCATCAAATCCAAATGCCGGCACATCACCCGCACGCGTTCTTCAAAGCCCGGCTCCGGCAACAACTCGCCCGTCCGCAAATAATGCTCCGTGTGCCGAAAGATCCAGGGATTGTAAAACGCGCCGCGGCCAATGCTCACGCCCGCGCAGCCCGTCTCCTCGAACATCATCTTTGCCGCTTGCGGCGTCGTGACATCGCCGTTGCCGATGACCGGAATGCGCCGGACCGCCTCGACCACGGCCCGAATCCCGTGCAACTTCACAGTGCCGGAGAAACCTTGTTCGCGCGTGCGGCCATGCACGAAGATTGCCGCCGCTCCGGCGTCCTCCAGCGCGCGCGCCAGGTCCGGCGCGGTCAGATTATCGTCGTCCCAACCCAGTCGCATTTTGGCGGTCACGGGAATTTTGACCGCTTCGACCATGCCGCGCACGAGCGCGGAGGTCTTGTCGAGTTCGGTCATCATGGCCGAACCGCCGCCGACGCGGCACACTTTGCGAACGGGGCAACCCATGTTGATGTCCACGGACGCCATGCCGAGCGATTCGAGGCAAACCGCCGCGTCGCGCATTTCCTCCGGCACCGAGCCGAATAGTTGCACCGCCAGCGGTTGGTCCGCCGGGGCGGTTTCGATGAGTTTGAGCGCCTTGGGATTTTTCTCCAGCAGCGACCGTGCATTGACCAGGTCGGTCGTGGCCAGATCGAGCCCGCCAACCTCGCGCAACGCCAGGCGGAACGGCAGGTTGGTGTAACCCGCCAGCGGCGAGAGAAACAAATTCGATTTTAAGCTCAACGACCCAAAGCGCATCATCGCCCCTTACTATAGCAGAACCGCGCGGCACGGGAAGCTTTGGCGAAACGAGGCTGCTACAGCTTGCGCAAGCGCTTGAACTTTGCCGCGAGGCTTTCTCACTTCTCCTACTGGCCCGTTCGCCGCACCGATGTTATATAACCCCCCGCATGAACAATGATCCCAGCAACCCGCCGCATCTGTTTCAACCGTTGACCATCAAATCTGTCACGCTGCGCAACCGCATCGGCGTGTCGCCCATGTGCCAATACTCTTCCGAAGATGGCGTCGCGACGGACTGGCACTTCGTGCATCTCGGTTCCCGCGCCGTCGGCGGGGCCGGCGTGGTCATTGCGGAGGCGACTGCAGTGTCACCGGAAGGCCGCATCACACCCGGTGATGCCGGCATCTGGGCTGACAAACACGTCGAACCCATCGCGCGCATTAACCGCTTCGTGAAACAACAAGGCAGCGTCCCGGGCATTCAATTGGCGCATGCGGGCCGCAAAGCCTCGGCGGCGCGGCCCTGGGAAGGCGGCGCTCACCTGCCGGACGCCGCCGGCGGTTGGCCGACCATCGCACCCAGCCCGATTCCGTTTGGCGGAAACCTGTCCAAGGCGCCGCGCGAAATGACGTCGGGGGACATCGCTCGCGTGCAAAACGAGTTTGCCACCGCCACCAAACGCTCGCTCGCCGCGGGTTGCGAATGGCTCGAAATCCATTCCGCACATGGCTACTTGATCAATGAATTTCTCTCGCCGCTCTCCAATCATCGCACGGACAACTACGGCGGGAGTTTTGAAAACCGCATCCGGTTCCTGCTCGAAACCACGCGCGCCGTGCGCGCGGCATGGCCGGAAAGGTTGCCGCTCACAGTGCGCCTTTCCTGCACAGACTGGGCGCCGGGCGGCTGGGATCTTGATCAAAGCGTTGAACTTTCGCGCCGGTTGAAGGCGGAGGGAGTGGACCTGATCGATTGCAGTTCGGGCGGCGCCGTGCCCGCCGCAAAAATTCCCGTGGGGCCGGGTTATCAAGTGCCCTTCGCCGAACGCATCCGGCGCGAGGCCGCGGTGCCGACCGCCGCGGTGGGAATGATCATCGCGCCAGCCCACGCGGATGCGATCATCCGCAACGGCCGCGCCGACCTCGTCCTGATGGCGCGCGAATTTCTGCGCGATCCCTACTGGCCGTTGCGCGCCGCCCGAAGCCTCGGCCACGGCGCCGTGTTGCCGCCGCCCATTCAATATGCGCGCGCTTGGGAGTGAAGCGGCCCCGCCTTGCGAGAGAATATCCGGAACTAACAATTCTTATATTTCCAATTTCTCGATTTCCCTTCCGTCATCCATTCGATGGCGGTGGCAATCCTTCGCTGCCGCGTGTCCTCGCCCTTCGCTTCGGTGATCCACTCCAAGTACTCCTTCTTGTGGCTGTAACTGAAAGCTTCGAACACAGCCAGGGCCTTCTTGTTCTTCTTCAACGCAGCCAGGAAAAAATCCGGCACTACCAATTCCTTTTTCACTTTCGGACGCGCGCGCGGAGGCGGTTTGATGCCGGCTTCATTCAAGCGCACGGCTTCCTTGAAATAGCCGAGCAGTTCCTTGTCCTTGGGCAGGTCCGATAGCGCGGTGATTCGTCCAAAGTGGCCTCTCGACCCTTCATCCTCTTTCATCATCTTGTTGCTTTTTCCGAAGATCAGCTTCGCCTTCCAAAAGATGAGCGCGCAATGGGCCTTGAACGCCGCCATGCCGCACAGCATTCCGCGGTGCATGAAATGCGGGGAACTCCACTTCAATGTTTCCTCGACCTCCGGGCACGCCGTGTGGACCAATTCGCGGATGTGCGTGAGAATCGGTCTCGCAAAATCAGCCGACCTGGCAATATACGCATCGACTCGTGGATCTTTCTTTCCCATAAGCTGGTTTCAGTTCTCCCGTTCGGCCTGCAAGGCCGCCGCCGCCTTCGACGCTTTGATTCGAATATCTCCTGAACTGGAGCGAAGGTACAAACGCGGCCCGCCGCCATTGATCCTGCCTTGCAGAACACCGTCCTTTCGCCCGCCTTGCACGGTTGTTGTGACCGGCAATTCGGTTTCAACATTCCCGCCGCTGCTCCGGGCATCCACGTCCATCGCGACTGTTTTGGGCAGCGCCACATTGACCTCGCCGCCCGAAACTTCCAATCGGCAATCCTCGCCCGGCTGCGTGACCAGGCTCACATTGATCGCGCCGCTGGAAGTATTCGCCTGCACCGCCCCGCGCGCTTCCTCCACCTCGATGTTGCCGCCGGAATTGCCGGCCTCCACTTTTCCAACTGCCAGCTTTATGTTAATGGAACCGCTGGACGTGCGCGCAATCACCGGGCCGCCGGCCTCACCCACATTGATGTCACCGCCGGAATTCTTCGCTTCCACCCCGCCCTTCGCTGCCCGGATCCTGATCGCGCCGCTGGAAGTCGAAGCCATCACCTTGTCTCCGGCCTCGCGGATGGTGATGTCCCCGCCCGAATTGCCGGCGTCCGTCGCGCCTTTTACAGCGTTGATTTCGATCGCGCCGCTGGAAGTCCTGGCCACGACATCGCCCGCCGCCGTCTCGATGCTGATATTCCCGCCCGAGTTCCTGGCCTTCGTGCTTTTTCCGTTCACCTGGCCCAAGGTAATGGTCCCGCTGGAAGTCGAAGCCGTCACATCGCCGCCCACGAGATCGGCCGTGATGTCCCCGCCCGAATTGCTCGCCTGCAGATCCCCTTTCACCGACTTCAAACGAATCGCACCGCTCGAAGTGCGCACCACCAACGCCTGCCCCGCTTCGCCGATCCGGATGTCCCCGCCGGAATTTGAAACCTGCGCGTCCCCACTCACCTTCTGGACATTAATCGCGCCGCTCGACGTTTGCGCGACCAAATCACCACCCATCTCCGCGATAGTAATGTCGCCGCCCGAATTGCCGGCATCGACCTTGCCCGTCGTGCCCTTCAAGCCGATCGCGCCACTCGAAGTGCGGGCCTTGACCGTGCCATCCAACTCGCCCACGCGCACGTCCCCGCCCGATGTTTTCAGATCGACGTCGAACTTCTTTGGGATGCTGATTTCGTAGCGCACCTCAAGTTGCGGTTGCCCCCGCCACCAGGACGAGGACAGCGAAAGGTTCCTTTTCCGCTTCGCCACCACCGATACCGTGCCGCCGTCCTGCTGGAACGTGACTTCGTGATTCGCGAACAACTCATCCGCCTGCGCCTTGTTCCCGCCCTGGACTTCGCGCAATACGTGGATCTGGACCTTGTCACTCTCCACCGGCTTGACCTCGACGCTTCCCTGGTCTGCCTGGACCACCAACTTCCCACCCGCAGCCGCCGGAAAAGTCTTGTCCAGATTGCTCTCAGAACCCGCGGCGGCGAGGCGCGTCGCGGCGACCGGAAACAATACCGCGGCGAGCAGCAATGCCCGGGACGAATTGCGGAAAAAAGACGCTTTCGCTTTCATAGTTTTCATGGCTCAAAACCCTCAATCGTTGACAATGTTTTGGCTGATCTCGTGCCCAGACTACCACGCCATGCCCGCGCAAAGCGACTTGAAAAAGGGGCGGGGTTTGTAATGGGGTGTGATTAAAAGTGGGCGGTAGGGACAGCGGATGAAGCACGCTGGACAAAACGCGTGCTCCGGGCCATTCGTTCTGTCGCCGCTGGAGATTTTCTTCCTGTCAGCGCTAGCGATCGGCATTGATTGGGTGCTGCTTTGACGAATGAGGAGCGCAAAAAGCGCTTTCAGGCCGGAACCGGAATGTGCCGCGTGTGTCCAACAATCCTTTCCCGCCGGGGAAGCGCGGCGCACTCGGTGAGTACGCGCAGCCAGCGCTGCATTTGAGCGAAAACCAGAAACTCGGTGTAAGCCCGCTTTTGCGCGTTGCGAGCCCAGCGCTCCCTCTCGGGATAATCGGAGAGCATTTCGTCGAGGAGGTCCGCGATTTCGAGCGGATCTTCCGGGTTGCGGACCAGCCGCCCATCGATCCCATCACGAATCTGCTCGCGGATGCCGCAGGCCTCCGTGCCCATGACCGGCGTGCCTTTCCACATGGCTTCCGTGACCGTCAGACCGAAGCCTTCGCGGATGGAATTTTGCGCGACGAGGACGGCGCACCGCTGCAGGGCGTTGACGATCAATTCGTTGTTCTTGCGCGAATCCATGGGCAGGCTCAACAACGCGATGTCCCGCTGAAATTTCGGGTCCAGCGCGCAAAACTGATGACGTAATTCCTCGAGCGTTTCGCGGCTTTCCGGATCGTCCTGCACCGAGTCCGGGTCCGGGCCGGCCAGAACCAGGCGCACAATTTCAAGGCGTTGACGATGGCGCGGATGCAGGGAAGCGGTTTGATGAAGTTTTTGTTTAAGCCGGACAAACCCGGCGAGGAGAGGGCCAAAGCCCTTGAGCCTGTCCCATCGGGATATCTCGGTGACAATGGGCCGATAGAGAAAGCCGATTTCGTCCGGCAACGTCGCTGCGCCAAAGCTTCCATCCGGCTGCAGGCGCTGAACTTTTTGGGGAAACGGCGGAGCCAGCACCGGAGCATGTTCCACCACCAGGCCGGCATTGCAGAGAATGCCGGTCAGCTTGTTCGGTCTCAGGAACCGGTTCTTGTGGCTCAAAGGATCAATGCCGGGATGAATCACGGAGGCGCGGCCGGCCAGGTAATTGGGGATGTATTCAGGGGCGGAAAAGACGGAGTGGTCGTAAGTTTCGAGGTAAGGCTGCATAAAGCTCCACGCCGCGCGCGTGGCGAGCAAGTGCGCGTCCAGCCCAATGTGGCATCGCCAGATGGCGCGCAGGCCCAACTCGCGTTTCAAGATGGCGCCGGCTCCCAACGGCTGCGGATCATGGACGATCAGCAAATCCTCCGGTTTCAAATGCGGCCGCAACTGGTCGGCAACGCTGCGATTGACTTCATCGTAGAGCTTGCGGTCATCGAGACTCAGCACCGGATCACCCTCTCCGTGAATCAGGTTGTGCAGGCGCTTGGTGAATTTGAAAAAGTCGGGGTGTTCGATTCCCATGGCCGCCCAATGGGCGGTGATGCCGAGTTCATTCAACATCTGGACGATCCGCGGCAGCATTTCGGCAACCCCGCCGCCCTTGGCCGTCGAATTGAGCATCACGACGGAGCGGCCTTTGAACCACGGCAGGACATCATCGGCTTCGGCCCGCAATTCGTGCACCGCTCCCACCAGATCAGCGGTGGCGGCGTAATCGTCGAGGGTGAGTGTTGCTGTGAGCTTTACGAATTCAACCATAGGATCCTCGCCATTCTCCCTTTTCCAGATACCGGCCTCCAGTTTCCAAGCCTTCTTACCGCTGCCATGGGAGTGGCATTGTTTCAAGGGGGGTTCAACCCCGGCATTGCGCGGTAGTCCTCTGCCCGCCGTCGGCGCGCACGGAGTGACGCGCCCTACCGAGATAGGCTCTTAACCTGGGCTGATATATTTCGGGCTTTCAGCCCGGGAGATTAAGATTAGTTAGGATTAAGAAGGTTAGGGTTGGGAGGGCAAGTGTCACGGGTGAGTCACGGGTTGTCACGGGTAATGTCACGGGTCGCACTTGAGAATAGGCCCGTCTTTGTTGGGTTGTCACGGTGTCACGGGTCCAGCAGGGGGCGAGGGGGCGTGGGAGCGCCGTGGGGCGGTCCTGGTGGTTCGTTCCGTCGCCTGACGCTGCGCTTTCCGCCTTCGCTCGGAAGCTTCCGCCGCCGCCAAGGCTATGGCGGACAAGACGGTGGGACAAGCGGCGACGAGGACGGCGCGGCGCACCGTCCCCGACTCGCGCCCTTACCTGGGAGCGGAAGAAGAAGGCGGCGTCCCGTTGCCGGAACGCCGCCTGTGTTTCACCCACCCCTTGGCAAGGTGTTAGCTCGCTTTATGGGCGGCTTTGCCGTTGGTCTGCTCGCGGACCATCAGGCCGATGAGGCCATCGACGAGTCCGTTGCTGCCGTTGGCACTGCTGACCGATACGTCGGGGACGATGCGCACGTTGCGTTCGCCCACAATCTGCATCAGTTGCATGACCGTGTAGCCTTGCGCGCCCAATGCCTCGACGCCCACGCGATAGGCCTCGGCCTTGGCCGTGCCGGTGGCACGGATGGCCTCGGCTTCGCCCAACGCCCGCAAGCGGATGGCCTCCGCTTCGCCGGTGGCCTGCTTGATGTGCGCGCCGGCCTGCAGCTCGGCGATGTTCACGCCTTGCTCGGCGCCAACCACCTGTTGCTGGATGTCCGCCACGGCGGTTTCGCGCACGAGTTGCTGGCGCTGTTTCTGAGCCGCTTCCTGGACCTCATAGGTCTTGCGCTGTTCTTCGGCGATCTTCCGGTCGGTCTGCGTTTCCATCAACGCCGCCGGCGGGTTGATGTCGCCGATGAGCGTGTCGATGGCCTGCACATCGTAGGCGGCCAACGCCGCGCGGATGTGCTGGGCCGCTTCCGTCTGCCGCTCGCTGCGCGCGCTCAGGAAGTCGAGCACCGTGTAGTTCTGCGCCGAATTGCGGAAGTAATTTCCGACAATCGGCTGCAGCACATGGTCCACCAGGTTTTGCATCGACCCGACGCGGGAGATCACCTTGGGCGCGTCGAGCGCGCCTACGTGGATGATCTGCGCCACGTCCAGGTTGAACGCGAACCCATCGCGCGAGCGCACGGTGATCGACGACAATTTGGCGTCGAAGTTGTGCGACTCGGTGCGCGAGGCCCAATTGAGCACGATGTTCGTGGTCGGCACGCGCTCGACTTTCATGATGCGCGTGTTGAGCGGGTGTTTGCCCGGATACAGGGGCGTGACCCACACGCCTTTGTGGCCCGAGTTCACCAGGTCGCCGTGCTTGAATTCCACGCCGCTCACGTCTTCATGCGCCTTCCCCACGAAGGAGATGACCACGCCGACATGACCGATGGGAATCTCGACCATCGGAACCGGTTCCACCTGGACAAACCAGGGGTTCAGGTTCCACGTGCCGGACAACAGGATTTGTTCCTGCAATCCGCGCCGCCCACCGCCTTGCAAAAACGCCTGCGCGTTCTGGAAGTTGTCGTGGGTGGGGATGATCGGCCCGGCAATTTCGCCCTGCTCGATCGGCCGCCCGTCCAGCGTCGTGACGATGCCGACTTTGTCCGGCTCGACCCGATGCAACTGGAGTTGGTCCGAGGACATGCCGTGTTCCTGGGCATCAGTCGACGTGATGATTTCAAACAACGCCGTGTTGATGCGATACGTGCCCGCGGTGAGAATGCCGAGCTGCCGGCCTTTCTCGCCGCCGTTCACGAGGAACTTCCGGGCGTTCTGGAAGTTGTCGCAATCGACAACCTTTCCCAGGATGCGCTCGGAGGGGATGGACACGCCGTCCGCGGCCACCACCAGTGCGATTTCGCCTTGCGGCACGATGGTCACAGGCACCTTGAGAATCCGATACTGCCAGCGCCAGAAACCGAAATGGAGTCCTGGCGCAAGGGTATCGGCCTGGTAACCCGCTTCGCCCGCAAGAGCGATGAGCTGGCCAGCTTGAAGCGACCGGCTGGAGAATCGTTTTACGACGATCCCGACCTGCCGCTCGCGAATCAACACTGTGCCGAACAACAATGGTCCCACCAACAAGAGCAGGACACAAACCAACGCGGCAAGCGCACCGACAACTGTAAGATCCACTTGCCCAATGAATGATGTAATGATAGCCAACATAACGCACCTTCTGATGTGGTTGGGCTTCGCGCGTTTGTTTGCCGCTGTGGAGACAGGCTCGAAAGACACCGCCGCTACAGTTGCCGTGCGAGGCGACAACGCTGTTTGTTTCGGGGTGACCGTGAGGACCGCGACTTGCGGACTTAGAGGATCGCCCTTCCAATTGCCGGCGAGGTTAGCTGACGGGCTTGGTCCTGGAAGTGACCTGGGCGACGGTTACCCGCCGCCATTCGCCCCGTCCCCGGATTCCTCCGGGGAATTTGGTTCCCCCGCATTGGCCCTCAGGAAGGAAGGCCAACTTAGGCTGCATGTACTTCTACATGGAACCCTATTCGCATGTAGGGTGGCGAATGTCAAACCGGGTTGCTGCAAGTAGCTGCCAGTGAAGCGATTATTGACCTCCCCGCCCCGGCTGGCAGTGAGCACGTCGAGTGCCTTTCTTGCCGCCGATCAGGGATAAGACAAGCGATAAAAACCCGCCGAAGAACCGGAAGCGGTGGTGTCTTCATATTGCCAATTTCCGGAAGAATCGGCCGACACGGGCGCAAAGGAAGTGAAAGCGCCGGAAGCCTTGCTCGCTTTGAGGAGCGTATGAGAGGCGCTGGGCAAACCCGACCCCGTAAGAAATATGTGGTGATTGGCCAGGGTGGTTATGGAATTGAAGCGCAGCGTGGCATTGCCGTCCACGCGCATCACGGCGAAGAGGTTGCCGGCATGGCCAACCATCACCATTCTTCCGAGCGAGTCCAGGGCCATCCCGTTGACATTTTCATCGGTTCCCGTCCCGTAATCAAAGTAATTCACGCCACCGAAGCCGTAAGTCGAGTCGAGAACGCCATTGGTCAGAAAACGCGCGCCGGCAAAGTTGAAATAAGGACCGTTTTGGGCGCGGCAAGCCGTGACGATTTTTCCGTCGCTTTGCAGCGCTACGGCGAGCGCGTAAGAAATGCCTAGGCCGATGGAGGCGGTCGCTACACCACCACTGCCAAAGGTGGCATCCAGTGTTCCGTTGGTGTTGTAGCGAGCCAGTGCCAGTTGGTATTGATTCGCCGGTCCAGTGACTTCGGCGCCGGCCAAAATGATTTTGTGGTCCGGTTGCAAAATCATTCCATAGGCGGCGGAGGCTGCATTGGGGATTGAGGTCGCCACCTTGCCAAAGGTTCCGAAGGAATTATCCGCCGCCCCGTTGGTGGCGCACCGGAGCATGCTGAATTTGGCTACGCTGGAAAAGCTGCTCGCTCCTGAGCTGATGATTTTTCCGTCCGACTGAATGGCCAAAGCCGTCATGCTATCACCGCTCGAGCCAATGACGGTCAGCAGCTTGCCGGTTCCGTTCCAGGTGGTGTCCGGGGAACCATTGGTATTATAGCGCAGAATGGCAATGTCATTGCCGCCCACTGAGGCGGAAGCCGCCACAACTATCTTTCCGTCACTTTGCAGCGCGATGGAGTTGGGCGCGGAGCCGCTGGTGCCGGTGACGTTGGTCACGCTGCCGCCGCTGCCGAAGGAGGAGTCCAGCACACCATTCGTGAGAAACCTCGCCACGGTGACGGAATTGTTGGCGCCGTCGTAGGCGGTGCCGGCGACCACGATCTTCCCGTCGGGCTGAATGGCCATGGGCGTTTCCTGACTGCCCTGCGGGCTGATGCTTGTGACCAGTTTCCCGCCATTGCCGAACGCAGCATCGAAAGTGCTGTCGGGATTCAGGCGGCATAGTGTCAGCATGTTGCTCCCGCAACGATTGATGCTGTATCCAGCCACAACGATCTTGCCGTCCCGCTGAATAGATACCGCATTGGCTTCGGCCGGACGATCGCCGAGATTGGTCGCCAGGATGCCGCCGCCATAAAAATTCGTGTCCAGTGAACCATTGGAGTAGTTGTATCGGGCCACGAGGAAATCGTTTCCACAGTATGCTCCGCTCCAGGCGGTTCCGGCGAGGACCAGGAGGGGGCCGGGTTGGACGGCGAGGCCGCTGGCCTGAGCCAGGCTGGCACCGGGTATGGTGGTTAATACGACCCCGGAATTTCCAAACGACGTGTCCGTGGAACCGTCCCCATTGAACCTGGCCGCCATGAATTGGGCCACGTAGTCCGAGTACCCCGTAATGATGATTTTGATCACCCTGACGGTGAACCCCGTCACAAAACACGCAAGGCCGGTCACGTTCGAGTCGACCCCCATGTCTTTGGTTACATATCCTGTGCCGTTGAAGTTCGTATCAAGTATGCCGCCAGTGGACATGCGGGCCACAAATGCAATACCCCCCGAGGAACCGGCGGCGACGATCATTGCTGACTGACCGGGTCGGATGCCGGCCGGTTGAATGGCCAGAGCAACTATCTGACCTTCTGAAATTGCGGCTTTTCCGCCGGAACCAAAACTGGCATCCAAAATCCCATTGGTCGTGAAGCGAAAAACTCCATCCCCGCTGGCATATCCTCCCACGAGGATGTTGCCATCCCCTTCGAGGGCCAAGGCGTTTGCGCTGATGGTATTCGCTGGCCTGACCACGCCACCGGAACCGAACGAAAAATCAGGGTTCCCATTCGTATCGAAACGGGCCAAAGTCATGGAATAGCTTGTGAAGGTGGTAACGGGGTCGATGACGGTGTTCCCGCCGACCACAATTTTCCCGTCAGGTTGGATCACCATGGCATTGCAGGTATCATCGCTCGAATTGAAAATGTCCCGAGAGACGAATCCGCCGGTGCCGAAGGAAGCATCCACAGAACCATCGGAGTTAAACCGCGCCAGCATGAAATCATTATTGTATGTGCCCGATCCTGATGCCGTACCGGCAACCACGATTTTTCCATCCGCTTGCTGGGCCACAGCCGAAATATGGGTTGTGTCAACAGGAGGAGTGAGCGCAGCCATGCCTCCTGAACCAAAAGTTGGGTCCGGCAAATTATTCGTTCCCAGCCGCATCACCACGATCTGCCCGGTGTCCTGTCGAATTCCTGCAACGAGAAGCTGGCCGTCCGATTGTACTGCGGTGGCCTGGCCACTATCCTGAGCGCCGCCAAAGCCGATCTGAACCATCCCCGTCCCGCCGAAAGTGGGATCAAGAAAGCCGGCCTGCCCCAGGGCAGCAATGGTTGGAATTAGGGTGAGAACGGCAATAAAGGGTTTTAAGAGGAAGCGTCGCATGACTCTTTGGAGATTCCGGTCCGGACACTACTGGGCTCAGAAACCCGCGTCAAGGCGGATTGGCCGACGCAAATAACAATAAGATAAGGGAGAGGGCTTGGAGTTCTTTGCCTGGTCTTGGCGGTACACAAAAACCCTGGAGGAAGACGAATCTTACTCCAGGGCATCCCTGCCTGAACCGGAGTTTCCGGTTCAGACTCGCAGCAGAGATCAATTACAGCCGATCACTTGGGATAGGTGCTGCCGGGCTGCTGGCTCGTGCCAGGTTGCTGTCCGCTGGTGCCTCCACTTTCACTTCCCCCCATCGGAACATGTCCCCCCATCCGCCCCGGCTGGATTCCGTAATACGAATAGATCGTGTGGCTCCATCCCGGTTGGCTGAAATCCGGCCAGCTTGACGCGTCGAACGTTTGAGCGCTGCTCAACTTTTGTTTGTCCACGTTCAAGGTCAAGGACGTCGGGTCAGTGCCGGGTTGCACCAACTGCCAGGGGACGGCCGTTAACTTGCCGCTCTGGTCGCTCAACGAAATGACCGCGAATTGAATGCGCCCGTAGGTCGGCTGCACAATGAAGTCATTGATCTGGCCGAGTGTTTCCCCATTTTGCCCCTTCACCGAGGCTCCCATCAACTGGCTCAAGCGTTCCGGTTTCTGTGATCCCATCGTTCCCGTTTGCGAACCGGTCGGTGATAACGTGGAAGAGGACGAGGAAGACCCGGATTGTAATTGCGAAGCTCCCGCGCCGCGCCCAGTACTGCCCGTGTCAGCGGAACCGGGAGTTGAGGCCTGTCTGGCCATGGATGTCCCCGCGAGCAGGCAACTGGTCATGCAGCAGGCGAGGGTTCGTAGTAACAGTTTACGTTTCATTTTATTCCTTGTGTTCGCGTTTATTTGTCCCACCTGATTAGCGACAAAGGCCATTCACCTTCGTCGCAGCGAGACATTAAGGCAGAATAGGCTCTTCAACCCGCATCAGCCATGGGGTGATGAACCGTTTCGCCCGTGGGGTGAAGTCGGCGGGTGGTTATTTTGAACGCGACTACAGCTCGGAACGGTACGTAAAAAGAGCGGCTCCACTGAAGGAGTCGCCCCGCCTGGAGTGCCCCTTTAACCCATGATTAGTGAATAAGGAACGAATCAGGCATAAGTATTATAGCACAGCGGGCCACGCGCGCCAGTGTTGCGCGATTTTTTCGCCGGTTTATGCGGCTTGGGAAGCCGCCACCCCCCTTCGGAAGGGCAGGCAAATTCGGTAAGGATGGTCCGGGAACTTCAGCACCACTTGAACGCCCGACAATCCATGCCGCAACGCAAACTCGACGGCTTTGTCGTAGTTTGGAAAATCCAGCGCGTCCGTGGAAAATTCGGCCCATTGATCTCCTTGGCTGAAGTAACGTTCTGTTCGCTTATCTTGCAGAAAGATCTTCATAATAACCCAAATCAAACTCCCGCCTGAGCCAGGCACATTCCCGGGTAACCGGCCTGGGGTGGAACTTGCGAAAGGTAATCGGCGTAAATCATGGCGAGAATGGGGAGTCCACCCCATCGGACGGGCAAATTTTACCGCAGGGGGAATCCGGTCAAGCGGCTAGGGACGCATTCCGGCCGAATTGGGACAAACTTGAGGCTGTTCCTCGCAAACCCGACCTCATCCTGTTCATAAGCCCCTTGAGAGGCAATCACCTTTAAAGTTCACAATGGAAAGGAGGCGCCGCTTAGAACAAATGTTCGATGATCCGGCCCTCGACAGCCATGACGGGATTGTATATCATAATTATGAATCCGCGGCACGGCCTCCCACTTTTGGGTCCATGCGCTGGGCAACCTGAATCCGATGAAGCTCCCTCGTCTCGCTGTTCCTGCTGTTTGCGTTGCGCTCCTGCTCATGGCCGCGGGCGGGCGGGCACAATCTTCGAACGAACCGCCACACCCGATCCTGGGGATTTCCGGGAGCGGCAGCGGAGCAAGCACCATTCTGAGCACCTGGACGGAGGCGCAGTACACGAATAACTTCATTCCTCACCAATCGCCAAGGAACAATGACTACGGATTTGCCCCGGCGGTGGTGGCAGGCGATTCCGGGTGGTCCTGGAGTTCTTCGACGCCCAACCAAATCATCAGCACGCCCAGCGGCACGATTTTCCCCACCACGCCCAGTTATGTGATCCAGACCCAGACGGTCACGGTTCTGAGCGGCAATACGGTGCGGGTGCCTTATTACAACAAAGCCGGCAGCTCGGCGAAGTCGCTCGTGTTCGCGCTCATCGATTACAACAAGCTTCAACAGCTCCGCAGCGATTTCAACAAACTCGCGCCAGCCTACGTCAACAGCGGCAGCGGCCCAACCACCCGCAACGACGCCTATGCGCAGCGCATCGCCATTGCGCTACTGGATTGGGCGCGATGGTTTCCCGACTATTACATGACCGACAAGAACAGCGCGAATTTCATCAACGTCACGCCTTCCTACATCCTGCCCACTGACGAGCAGCGGGCCAGCGATCACAACGGCCTCGCGCACGAATGGCAGGATGATGAACTCAAGGCATTCGACGCAATTTATGACAGTGTGGCGCTGACCAACCTGAGCAACCAATATGGCTTCGACGTACGGGCCTACATCAAGAACAACCTGTTTTGCAACGAGGGCGATTTCATCGAATACCATGTGCCGGTGGACGTGGCGATTCAGAGCAATTTGTCCGGGCCATATACCACGCTGGCCGAGGTTGCGCGTGTCTTGAACCGCCCCGATTACATTCTCTGGATGGACCAATACCTGGACGCGACCGTGCGGCAGAAAATCCGGCGCGATGGCGTGCTGGAGGAAGGGCTGGGCTATTCCATTGGTTACATCAACGAGAACCTGAGTGGCGCGCAAGGCACACGCGATTACTTCCTGACGCGGCTGGCCGATACGCCCGCACTGGTGGGAGTCAGCAACCGGGCCGGCAGTTACGTCGCCACGTTATCCTACGGCCAGGGTCAATGGAATCTGGCGAGTCTGCCGACAGGCCAATTGCCATCGTTCGGCGACACGCCATTCAACAACTATTTTTCCAGCCACAGCAGCGGCAACTCCACTTTGCTGCCCGCCTATGGGCACGTTGCCATGGGCGCCGGTTCGGGCAGCCAGGCAGTGCAGGTGAACCAGAATTTTCCCGGCAATAACAACCACATGCGCTCCGACACAACCGCCTTTGTGCTGTGGGCGTTCAATAACGAATATCTTGGCAATATCCGCTATTACAATGGCACGCCAGGCCGCCAATTCGACGAACAAATCCTTTCGCACAACGCAGTCACCATCGACCGCGTGAATGAAACGCCCTATCCCGACGCCGACACCTACGGCAACGGTGATCTGACGCTTTACGAGCCCGGCAACAACGGGCTGGCGATGACGGAACTGGACGGGCAGCGCGCTTACTCGGGCAAGGCGTCGCGTTATCAGCGCCTGTTATTTCTCAATTCGGCGGACCTGAGCCGTCCTTACCTGGTGGATGTGTTTCGGGTCACGGGCGGCACGAATCACGATTACACCCTGCATGGCGCGATCCGCTGGGACCAGACTTGGGAGTGCAGCTTTCCGCTCGTGACCAATGCCTCGCCTTACCCGATGCTCGAAGGCGAAACGTGGGTTGAGCCAACCAGCAGCGGGTCTTCATTTCCGTATTACGGATTTTGGCGCAACGTCAACAGCAACCAGGCGCCGGGCAATTTCCAAATCACCTATCGCGATGCCAACCGTTCTTCCGGCCGGGATGTGCGCCTGTGGATGACCGATGACGGCACCGCGAAGGTCTATGTGGGCATGACGCCCAATCCGGGGCGCGATAATACCGTGCCGGCGAACTTTTATGTCTATTGGCGGCCTTCCACCATCATCCGCAAACGAATCACGAGCGGCACGCTGCAGGATTTGTTCGTTAGTGTGATCGAACCGATGAATACGGGCACAAGCACGATTCAATCCGTGGACCGATTGCCCGTCAACGGCAGCAATCTCGAATCCTGCGCGCTGAAAATCACCTTCACTGATGGCCGGGTGGATACCTATCTTGTAAATCTTCACAACCCACAAGTTGCCGGAGCGAATGGCGGCTCGGCCACGGTCTCGACCGCCGATGGCAAGTATTCCCTGGCTGGACGCGTCGGTGTTCACATGGATCGGACGGGCGGCGATGCGCGCGTTTGGATGGTCAATGCCACGGATTTTCAGTATCCGGGCCGCCGCTTGAGCACGCCAGGCGCGTATTATTCAGGTTTGATTTCCGGCGAGACGCGCAAGCTGACCGGCGGCAGCAACGACGCGTTCATCACCAGCGCCGCTTTGCCCACCGGCACAGCCTTGCGCAATAAATTCCTCTCCCTGACGCACGGGGCGTTGTCCGGCAGCGGGACGATGGGCATCAGCGAGATGTTTAAAGTGGATCAGGTGATTTTCAGCAACAGCCAGTATTACGTGTGCTTCACAAACGACCACATGCTCGAAATCACCAATGGCACGACCAGCGTCGAGCAAATGGCGCCGCTACGCACGTTCACCGGCAGCAATTCGTTTGAAATCGCGCTGAGCGCCTCCGCGGGACAAATCTCCCCATTGGCGGATCTCAGCCTGGCGCCGGGCGGATCGAGCGGGCCGGTCAGTTTCAATTTCGGCAACCTGGGGAGCAGCGCGGGCGCGTCCTTGCAAGTGCTGGCGAGTTCGTCCAATCCCGCGCTGGTGCCCAACACCAACCTTGTCATCGGCGGCAGCGGAACCAATCGGACGATTAACGTGACCGCGACTTCGGGCGCGACGGGTTCCTCACTGATCACGGTTTCGATGACGGACGGGGCTTGGACGAACAGTCGATCATTCACGGTGCTGGTGAACAGTTTTGCAGTCGCGGCCACGCCGGCATCACAGACAGTGCTCGCCGGCAACGGAACGAACTACACCGTCAGCGTCATGGCCACCAATGGTTTCAGCGACGTGGTAACGTTCGGCGTGAGTGGGTTGCCCACCGGCGCGAATGGCAGCTTCAATCCGCCGAGCGTCAGCGGCGCCGGTTCCACGACATTGAACGTAACGACGGCGAGCAACACGCCGCCGGGTGATTTTGCGCTCACCATCACCGCCGCCGGGAGCAGCGTGTCCAGCACCACCGCGGTATCGCTGGCGGTGGCGATTATTACCGCGCCTCCAGGCACGATGGTCTGGAATGTTGGCTCTTCGCCTGCGAACACGAATTGGTCCACGGCCTCAAACTGGACGAATACCACGGCCGGTGGGTTTGGCCCGCCCGGAATTTCCAACGATGTCGTGTTTGGCGGCGCGGGAGTCGTTGGTGGCAGCAATGGAGTGGATAATGTCGTGGACAGCGACACCACCATCAGCTCATTGACATTTGCGAATACCAATGGTTTTCACACCACGCAGATCGCTCCAGGTAAAACACTGACGGTTTTGGGAGCCAAAGGCGTCGTGGTGGGCACGGAGACGGATTTGGGAACGAACGCGACGGTTTACGCCGGCATGACCGGCTCGGGTGGCACACTCGCAGTCAGCAATGCGAGCGCGAACGTGCTGGTCCGGCAATTTACCGCGGGGGCTTCGGGTGGAATCCAGCGGGCTACCCTGGACCTCTCCGGTTTGGATGCTTTCAATGCCACGGCCAGCGGCATCCAGGTGGGAATCTACACCACCAACGGCACGGGACGCTCGGCGGGTTCGCTGTATCTGGCGCGCACGAATTTCCTCAACCTGCTCGCCCAATCGAAGACCAGCACGACCAATGCGGGCATCGACGTTGCCGACAACCCGCTGGCAAACAGTTCGATGTTCAGTTACCTGTTCCTGGGCCAGGTCAACACCATCTACGCGGACGGGATCACCGTGGGTGGCGGCCGAAACATCGGGTGGATGGGTTTTAACCCGGCCTTCACCAACTCTTCAGCGTACATTCGCGGCACGAACGGAGCTGCGAGCCGGGTAACCCGCTGGTCGGTGGGCGACAATTCCGGAGCTAACAACACCGGGTCCAACAGCCGGGGCACCAACGATTTTAGCGGCGGGACGGTGGATGCACTGGTGGACCTGATGATCCTGGGACGCGGGGAAAGTCCTTCCATGGGCAGCGGAAGTTCGACGGGGGTGGTAACGTTCGCGCAGGGGACGATCAATGTGAACAATCTTCAATTGGGAGTTCAAACACCGGGGAGCACGGGCGGCACGACCGCCGGCACGCCGGGCACCAATTATTTTGGAGCGATGAACGTCAATGGCGCGGGAACGCTGGTGGTGAACAGCAATTTGGTTCTTGGCAGCCAGGCCGGGGGCAGTGGCGCCTATTCATTGCAAGGCACGTTGAACATCAACGGTGGAACCGTGCAGGCCATCAACGTAACCAACGGCGGAGCCACCGCGGTCGTGGCAATTAACAGCGGCACGCTCGATCTGCAACCGGCTTGGGCTGGGGCAGCGGGCAAAGTCGCGAACGTCACCACACTCAGCGTGGGTGCATCGGGAGTGACCGTTCCCGCGCTGCTCACCGGCGCAGCGAGCCTTTCGACGCCCAACCCGATGGTTATAGCCTCAAATGGCGTGCTTGCCGGCAATACGTTCATCACCACGCCACAACTCGTGGTGAACGGGGCGGTTTCTCCCGGGACTAACAGCGTTGGTGTGATGACCAATAGTGGTACGATTACGTTCGGAGCGGGCGGACGCTACGGGCTGGATATTGCGGACGCGGCGGGCAGCCCGGGCGTCACCTGGGACTTGCTTGAGGCAGGCGGGAGTCTTGACGTTCAGGCTACGAGCCCGAGCCCGTTCACAATCCAGGTCCAATCCATCGAAAATCCAGTCCAGGGTTTGCCGGACTTTGACAACAACGCCGCTTACACCTGGGTCATCGCCACGGCCAATGGCGGAGTTTCCGGCTTTGCGCCATCCAAATTCACCGTCGATAACACCGCCTTCGCGGACGATCTGGCGGGTGGGTATTTTTTTGTAAGCGCAAGCGGCGCTTCGCTTAACCTGAACTTCACCAACAACCATCCGCCGGTGGTTTCGGATGCCATTTACCGGTACGCGCCGGGAAGCATGTTGCAGATTCCGATTGCGTCCCTGGCACCGCATTGGAGCGACCCGGATGGCGACCCAGTCAGCTTCGTGGGTGTCCAAACCAGCAGCGGAAACGGGGCCAATGTTTCGGCAGACGCTTTGTACATTTATTACACCAGCACTAACAGCGGTGCGGACACGATTACTTACACGGTTGCCGACGTGCGGACGAATCCGCCCGCTGTTTATCGCGTCGGCGACACAATTCGGACAGGCAGCGGGTTGGTGCAAGTGCTGCCTTTGCCGGTCATCAACGCCATCACCCTCGCGGGAGGCAACGTGGCGCTCGGCGGCACGAATGGGACTCCTGGCGCGGCATACTACGTGCTGAGTTCGTCAAACGCATCTTCGCCGCTGGCCAACTGGACACGCGTAACCACCAACGTGGTGGATGCCTCCGGGAACTTCGGCTATACCAACACTCTGAGCTCCGGAGCGGCGCAGCAGTTCTATCGATTGCAGTTTCCATAGAAAGAATCCTGCTTCAAAGGCTTCCACGCAGAAGTTCGCGATAGAGCTGATCGTATTTGGCGACCATTTTGTCGGCGAGCATGTCTTTCTCGAGAATGGACTGCACGCCGCGGGTGGCCAGTCGTTGGCGGAGCTTCTCGTCAGCCATCAAAGTTTGCAAACCCCGGGCGAGATCGCCCACATCGCCGGGACGGGCAAGCAAGCCATTGGAGTCGTGCTGGACAAGATCGGTCATGCCGCCAGCGGCACTGGCGATGCAGGCGCAGCCGTTGAACAAGGCTTCCTGGAGCGAAAGCCCGAGCCCCTCGGCCAGGGAGGGAATGGCGAAGATGGCGGCGGCTTTCAACCATTGCTCCACCTCCGGGTTGGAACATTCGTTGAGCAACAGGACACGCTCATGAAGGTGGTTGGCCGCGACGGTGGCCCGGATGTGTTCGAGCATGGATGAGTCGCCGTGCCGTCCAATCAACACGAGTTTCCAATCCGGGAAGCGGCCGGCGATGCGCGCGAAAGCGTCCACGAGGAAGGTCTGGCCCTTGCGCAGGCCGATGGTGCCGACGCAAATGATCGCGCGCGCGCGCTCCTTCACCGGAGGCGGGGGCGGGCCATGGATTCGGGAATGATAAATCTGCCCGAACTTCGAGCGCATCGGCGGGTACCAGCGGCGGAGCGCGTGATAGTCGTGTTGGGAAACGGCGATCTCGATCCGCAAATGTGCGAGGACATGAAGCTTGTTGATCCACGCGGGCGGAAGCAGGAACCAGCGGAGGATTTTGCGTTGCGGACCGCAGTATCCGTCGAGGATGGAGAAAGCGCCGTGGTTGGTGGAGAGGCAGGGAATGCCCACGCGGCTTACGGCCAAAATGGGACTCTTGGTGAAATAACGATTTCCCCAGGAATAATTGCCGCCGAAGTGAAAGTGGGCAAGCTGGACACCCTCGACCTGGAGCGCTTGCGCCAGGCGCCGCGAGTTCGGAACCGAAATTTGCTCCGGCTTCCAGAGAATGTGCCGCGTCAGGTTCGGACGAATGGGAGATTTCCCGATGGCAGCCGGATCGTCCGGCGAAACCAGGACAATATCATGCTGCGCGGCCAATCCCTGGATCAATTCGCGCACAAGCACCTCGGTGCCGCCGAACTGATCGATCGGGTATTCCAGGCACAGCGCTATTTTCATGGGGCGGACACAGCCTGTGTATCCAGAGCAGAGAACCGCACCCAAAGGCAAGACCGGATTCCGGACGCCAGCCGCATTTTTGTTTAACTTCCGGTCATTTGACGCTAGCGTTTGGTCAATGTCCATTAAGGGCTTCCTTTACCACCAATATTGGCGGATGGCCACGGCGCGGCTCAAGCGCCGGCTGCTGAAGCAGTCCAGCCCCTCCAAACTGGAGCGGGCCGACTGGGCGCGAAGCCTGGCCTTACCCACGGAATTTTATCTGGATTGTTTCCGTTTTTTCCACCAGCACCTGCCTCTCGAACTGCAAGAGCACCGCGCTTATTTCGATCAGGAACGGCGTGGGTTTGGCGAAGATGCGATGCATGTGATGTGGTTCCTGTTGTTTCAGGAACTCAAGCCGGCCTCGTTCCTCGAGATCGGTGTTTATCGAGGCCAGGTGGTGAGCCTGGGCGGGCTGCTGGCCCGTTTGCTGGGGCTTTCGTGCTCGGTGCAGGGGATCTCGCCATTTTCGCCCGCGGGTGATGCAGTTTCGAAGTATCGGCAAGACCTGGATTATCTGGAAGACACGCGGGCGCATTTCCGGCACTTCTCCCTGCCGCAACCGGAGCTGCTGAAGGCTTTCTCGACCGATCCAAAAGCGGTGGCGTTAATCAAGTCGCGTTCCTGGGACTTGATTTATATCGATGGGAATCACGACTACGAAGTGGTGTGCAAGGATTGGGCGGTCTGTTCGGCGAGCGTCAAGCCGGGCGGTGTCATTGTGCTCGATGACGCCGGTTTAACCAGCGCGTATCGTCCACCGCTCTTTGCCACCGGCGGCCATCCCGGACCCTCGCGCCTTGCAGAAGAGATTGACCGCAACCAATTTCGGGAGATTATCCAGGTCGGACACAATCGGGCGTTCCAAAGAATCGGCTGATGAACAGATGAAGATCGCGGTCATTACTACGGATAATCGGCAGCACTTCCAGGATTTCAACGCGCTGGCGCCCTACTTTGGCACTGCACCTGAGGCCTTGCTGCAAGGTTTCGCGGCGATACCGGAACTGGAGATCCACGTGGTTTCCTGCGCGCAAAAGCCGATGAAGTCGCCGAAGAAGCTGGCGGAAAACACGTGGTTTCACGGCTTATACGTGCCCAAGCACGGGTGGATGCGCACCTCGTATCAGGGCTGCATTCGGAGGGTGAGGCGCCAGCTCAAAGCCATCAAGCCGGACATCGTGCATGGCCAGGGTACCGAGCGCGAGTGCGCCATCAGCGCTGTCTTTTCCAAAATGCCAAATGTCATCACGGTCCATGGGAACATGCGGCTCATTGCCGAATTGAACCAGGCCAAGCCGCTCTCCTATTGGTGGCTGGCGGCGGCGTTGGAAAAAATCATTCTGCCCCGCACGCGGGGGGTCGTTTGCATCACGCGTTACACGCAGGACGCGGTGAAGGACCTCGCCCGCAAAACCTGGGTCGTGCCCAACGCGGTGGATGCCTCGTTTTTTGACCTGGAGGCCGCGCGGGATGATTCGGGAACGATTCTGTGCGTGGGGTTCGTTTCCCAGCGCAAGAACCAAAACGCGTTCATTCGCGCGCTGGATTCGCTGGCTGGCACGAAAAAATTTCGCGTGCTATTCCTGGGCGAAGCGCCCAAGGAGGAACCTTACGTGGCGGAATTCCTGGAGTTGATTGCGGCACGACCCTGGTGCACCTTCGGCGGGTTTGCGGATCGCAATACTTTGAAAGCCCAACTCAAGACCGCTTCAATGCTCGCCCTGCCGTCGCTGGAAGATAATTGTCCCATGGTCGTTCTCGAGGCCATGGCGGCGGGTGTGCCGGTGCTGGCGGCGAAGGTGGGTGGGTTGCCGGACTTAATCGAAGATGGCCGCAACGGACTTTTCTGCAATCCGCTCGAAGCCGAGAGCATGGCGGCGGGCGTGCAGCGCCTGCTGGACAATCCGCAGGAAGCATTGGAACTGACCAAAACAGCGAAGGCGCTGGCGCGCGAACGATTTCATCCGCTCGCCATCGCCAGGCGGCACCTGGAGATTTACCGGGAAGTTTTGAGCACGCCCGCGTAAACCGATTTCAATTGCGTCGCGACCTGTGCCCACGTCATGGGCTTGGATGGCAGCGCAAGATTCGGCGCGGCGTCATGGAAATGGCGCAGCACGGCGGCGGTTCGAGAAACGTTCCCACTGACCGGACAATAGGACGCGCCTGATTGAAAGACGGTCCGCGCCCACGGCAGATCGCTGAGCAACAACGGACATTCGCAGGCGGCGGCTTCCAGTGCGGAGAGGCTCAAGCTTTCCATGGTGCTCAACAAAACAAACCCCCGGGCTTCGCGATAGACCTGGGCAATCTTCGAGCGGTCTTGGATGGGGCCTTCGTAGCGGATCAGCTTCGGCTGTTGGCGGGCCAATTCCAAAAAGCGTTTGGCATAAGCGTCGGACTCGGCATACGCCTTGCCGACCACCCACAACGGCGTTTGCGCGGCGATGGCCGCCTCCGCCAATTCCACCACGCGCTTGCGTTCCGTGATGGTCGCCGTGCAAACCAGCCAGGGCCCGCGGCTGGCCGGCCGGCTTTGCAGGAAAACTTCCTCGACGCCGTTGGGCACCACGTGAACGCGATCGGCGGGCACTTCGAACATGTCGCGCATCAAGTGCGCTTCCCATGGCGTGAGGCAGATCGAGGCATCCACCGAGCGATATGCTTCCCATCCAAACGGTCCGGTGACCATGGCCGGCAGGAATCTCTGGCTGGCGTGGGTGACCAGCTTTTGCACGCGCCGCTTCCAGGCCACGCGCGAACCGAGGCCGGTCAGGAGCTGGCTCATGACCACCTTCATGCCCTTTTGCTGCGCGAATTGGACGTAGGCGAGCCGCGGACGGCCAAAATAATGCAGAATATCCCCGCTTTGTGCAGCATCCCACCAACGCAAATACTCCACCTCGACGCCCGCTTTTTGCAGGGCGTCCATGGTTTGTTCGATCTGGATCTGGAACCCGCCGTGCATGAGCAGGAACGGATCCGGATGGTCGAACAGAATCTTCATCCCCGGCAATCTACCTGCTCCGACGCGCGCCTCGCAAGCATTAGGCCACGTACCCGGCAACGGTCTCGGGGGCGCCAATGTCACCTATGTAATAAGTCCGTGCCCGGCGCGATGTCCCGGCCCCCCGGTTCGTCTTGACCATTTGGTCAAAAACGGCAAGAATGCCGCATGCGTTTTCAGAAGTTACCGATTCCCTGGCTGGCTGGTTTGGCGTGCGTGCTGGCGTTTACAAGCGGCTGCCGCACCGCGCCGCGGGCGGGCGCGCCCGTGACCCGCCTGGGCGACGAAATCATGGTGGCCGGCCAGCTTTTCCACACGGGAACGCGCGTGGTGCTGTGGACCGACCCGGGCGGCTACGATGCCTACCGCGTGGAACGCCGCTTCGCTCCGTTTGACAAGTCCGATTGGGAAACGTCCCACGCGGACGTGCGGGAATTACAATCGCCGAATCGTTACGGTTTGCGCCGGCCCATGGTGACCAAGCCCGACGGCACGCGCGAAAGCGTGCTGACGCCGGAACAAATCGAGCAAGTGCGCGGCGGCGGCTGGGACCTGCCGTTGTTGCAAAGCGTGGTGGACCAGTTCGTCCTGCATTTTGACGTCGCGGGCGTCAGCCGCCAATGCTTCAACACCCTCCAGGACCATCGGGATTTGAGCGTGCATTTCATGTGCGACCTGGACGGCACGATTTACCAGACGCTCGACCTCAAGGAACGCGCGTGGCACGCCACCACTTCCAACACCCGCTCCGTGGGAATCGAAATCGCCAACATGGGCGGCTACCGCGAGGTGGAAAACAGTCCGCTCGCCAAGTGGTACCGGCACGAATCCAACGGCCAAACCACCATCACCCTGCCGGCGAACCTGGGCGACGGCGGCATCCGCACGCCCGGATTTGTGGGCCATCCCGCCCGGCCCGAGCCGGTCCGCGGAACCATCCAGGGAGAGGACCTCCTCCAGTACGACTACACGCCGCAACAATACGCCGCGCTCATCCGGCTCACCGCGACGCTTTGCACCGTGTTTCCAAAAATCAAATGCGATTATCCCCGCGACGCCTCCGGCAAGTTGATTCCCAAAAAGCTGCCGGATGACGAACTGCACAACTACCAGGGCGTCCTGGGCCATTACCACATCCAAACCGACAAGACCGACCCCGGCCCGGCGTTGCAATGGGATTACCTGATCGACAACGCGCGACGCGTGATGAACGGCGGCTTCTCGCCGGCGGCGAATGCGACGTCAATGGGGCAGATGCGGAGCAAGATGTAGAAGTATCGCGCATACCAAGCTCTAAATCTGTCCGCCGATTGCAATTTGCACAAATTGTTACGACGTCAAATACAGCCGCAATCATTTTCTTTACACTGTAAAATCAAACCGACAGCCTTAAACAATACCAAAGCAACAATGCCATCATCGTTAAATAGGACCTTCAGTTTTCTCGACTCTCTGTGTCAGCCATGACTTTTGATGCCTCATCCTTAGAGTTCTGGGAAACAATCGCCGACGTTGGAACTGTGCTCGTAATGGTTGGTGTTACTGGTGAAGGCCTCGACATTGTGCTTAAGATTTGTAAGCGCAAAGTTAAGAATGCGAGATTCCACAATTGGCTAGAAAAACATGATTTCGCCATTGAAATTTGGGGGGCAATCTTTTGGATCATGGTTGTTGTTGGGCTTGCCATCGAATTCAAGGGAAACCATAAGGCGCAGCAAATTGTCACAGTCGAGAACACGCGGATGAGACAGAAGGCTGGAGATGCAATCGCGTTGGCTGGCATGGTGTCTGTACAAGCCGCAAGCACCAGTAACAATGTGGCTAAAATGAACCCCACGAACCAGCCTGTGCGCTCAATAACGGCAACGGTTAGGCTATATATGAATTGGCACAACCCCCCGACACCGCCGCCAAGGGAAATCAATTTGTCGGCAATGTTGCTGGTTTCTGGCCAAATGCCAAGCATCACGCTGCGAGGATACCATGCCACGCTCCTTAAGTCGGCAGCGTATGACATCCAGTTCTCAGACCCATCTATAAGTATTGATGAGACTGGATACGCCCTCCTTAAAGGCTGGAACACTTTGAAGTTGCAATTCGTTGAGTTTGAGAAAACGAACGTACAAATAGAATACGGGCTGGCCGACATAAAAGTAAACGAATTCCAAAAGCGGTTTTCCATTGGACAAGGTGCAATCAGAGATGGTTTTTCATCCATAAGCGGCTCGTCTGGCACCAACGATGTTGAAGTCCTTACAGAGAAGTGATTTTTATATCTGCACGGCGGAATTTCACGCCAACAACACCTCCGGCAGGACACCCCCAAATTCAAATTAACCGGAGAAGCAGCGGGCTTGCGCCTGGAAGCCCGGTCAGCTGACCTAGTGAAAGCATGGTTGCCAGGGTTCGCCAATACTTGCAAGCGGGGCCGTTTGAACCCTTTGTCATCGTCACGAGCAGCGGTCATCGTTATCGAGTTGCCAGCGCCGATCACGCGGGCGTTCACCCGCATGGAAGCCGCGTCGTGATCTGGATCGATGATGACAGCAGCGTGACGGTTTCCGGGTTGCATATTGCCGCTATCGAAAAGGAATCAGCCGGAAAAAACGGAGCGGACTCGCACTAACCGGTTCAAGGCCGGAGCCGGCCAGGAGTGCGCCTCAGTTTGGCTGTGGCCGAGGTCATCTCATTAACCCCTCGTTTTAACGAGGGGAAAAACAGAGGCCCACCAAAACTCTTCA
The DNA here is from genome assembly GCA_021325145.1 of Verrucomicrobiota bacterium. Taxonomy (GTDB): domain Bacteria; phylum Verrucomicrobiota; class Verrucomicrobiia; order Limisphaerales; family Pedosphaeraceae; genus JAJPHR01. The sequence continues at coordinate 132,969 of JAJPHR010000016.1, forward strand.
ACTGTTTCAACAGTTTTTCACTTTCCGAAGCAGACAGAATCATGGCAGGACAGAATCATAAAGAGCGCCAGCAGGCTCATCTTCGGGAGTTTCAAGGCGTGGAGGTTCCCGCGCACAGGGCCTGACTGCGGTCCCGCGCAACGCGAACAGTGATGATTCTGTCTCGCCATGATTCTGTCTGGTCCTCGAAACCTGGATTCTCAGCCTGAACAAATTGTCGCGCCTATACGCATCATTGCCATTCCAAGGGGCAGTCTTTAAATTCATCGGACTTGAATGATGAAATCCGTGAATGACATGGGACTGATTGAAAAACCGGCGGCTGAGCCGGGGCTTTGGCTGCTGGATCCGCAGGTGGTATTTCTGAATCATGGATCGTTTGGGGCTTGTCCCCGGCGGGTGCTGGAGTTTCAGAGCGAGTTGCGGGCGAGGCTGGAGCGGCAGCCGTTGCAGTTCATGGTGCGCGAACTGGAACCGCTGCTGGATTCGGCGCGCGAGGCGCTGGCGCGATTTGTGGGCGCGGACGCGGAGGACCTGGTGTTCGTGCCGAATGCGACATCGGGGGTGAATACGGTGTTGCGGTCGCTGGAGTTCCAGCGCGGGGACGAATTGCTGGTCACCGACCAGGAGTATAACGCCTGTCGCAACGCACTGGACTTTGCGGCGGAACGCGCGGGCGCGCGGGTGGTGGTGGCCAAGCTTCCATTTCCGGTGCGCGATGCCGATGAGTTGGTCGCGCCAATTTTGGAACGGGTCACATCGCGGACGCGGCTGGCTTTGGTGGATCATGTGACGAGCCAAACCGGCCTGGTCATGCCGCTCGGGCGGGTGGTGAACGAATTGGCGTCGCGCGGGATCGACACGCTGGTGGACGGAGCGCATGCGCCGGGAATGGTGCCGCTCAATTTGAAGGACTTGGGCGTGGCTTATTACTCGGGTAATTGCCACAAGTGGATTTGCGCCCCGAAAGGAGCGGCCTTGCTGCACGTCCGGCGGGACCGGCAGAAAGCGATTCGCCCGCTGACGATCAGTCACGGTGCAAATTCGGCGCGGACGGATCGCTCGCGATTTTTGATCGAGTTCGCCTGGGCCGGGACATGGGACCCGACGGCTTGTTTGAGCATTCCAGAAGCGCTGCGGTTCATGGGATCACTGTTGCCGGGCGGCTGGCCGGAAGTGATGGCGCGCAATCGGGCGCTGGCGCTCGCGGCGCGGCGGATTTTGTGCGCGGCATTGAAGGTTCCCGAGTCGTGCCCGGAAGAGTTCATCGGTTCGCTGGCGTCGGTTCCCCTTTCCGACGCCACGCAGGCGGGCCGGGCGGGCGGGCCTTTGTATGAGTATCCGTTGCAGGATGCGTTGCGGGTGAAGCATGGCATCGAAGTGCCGATCATCCCCTGGCCTGCGCCGCCAAAACGGTGGTTGCGGATTTCCGCGCAGCTTTACAATGCATTGCCGCAATATGAATGGCTGGCCAAATGCATCGTCGAGGAATTGGCAGCGGAACCGCGTGTGTAGAGGTAATGCCCGGGCGAGGTGGCGCAGGTTTCCAAACCTGCTGTATCGCCGATTTCCAAATCGGCAGGCGTTGCAGCATGAGAGGCCACTTAAATGGCGGCCGCCAGGCGGATTTGAAAACCCGCGATACAGCAGACCTGGAAGTCTGCGCCACCGTTTGTGCCGCGCTTTACTGGCGCACTGCCCTGTAGGAAATTGCGCCCTGTTCACCCGCGTTTGCGTCTGTTAAAGTCAATTTGGCAAATAACATGGCCCAGGCCAAACAAACTCAAGCCAAAGACAAGCGCGCCCGGATCCTCCTGGTGGATGATCACGCGGTGGTGCGTTATGGCGTGGCGCAATTGATCAATCGCGAGAAGGACCTAGTGGTTTGCGGCGAGGAAGAGGATGCCGCGAAGGCGCTGGAGGCCATCGAGCGGCTCAAGCCGGATTTGGTCATCGCGGACATTTCGCTGAAGGAGAGCAGCGGGCTGGAGTTGATGCGGAACATCAAGGTGCAATATCCCAAGATGCATGTGCTGGTGATGAGCGCGCATGACGAATCCATTTACGCGGAGATCGCTTTTCGCGCGGGCGCGCAGGGTTATTTGATGAAGGAATCGGCCATCGAACACACCTTGACGGCCATTCGCAAGGTCTTGGCTGGATCGATTTATGTCAGCGATGCGTTGGGCGCGAAGATGCTCGAACAACAAATCCGCGGCCATGTGGACACGAGTGTTCCGCCGTTGAAAACGCTGACCGACCGGGAACTCGAGGTGTTGCAATTGATCGGGCAATGGAGAGGGACGCGGCAGATCGCCGATGAACTTCACCTGAGCGTGAAAACGATCGAGTATTACCGGGAGCAGCTTAAGGAGAAGTTGAATTTGAAGAACGCGTCGGAGTTGACCCAATATGCCACGTCCTGGGTCGCTCGCGGAACGCCGCGGTGAAGCGTTGGGCTTGGAACGCAGTCACAACACATCCCGCTCCTTGGAAACCC
>JAJPHR010000033.1 GCA_021325145.1 Verrucomicrobiota bacterium
AAGAAGTGAAGGCGAACGACCTCGCTCGGCGTTGCAAATTCTCCTCTGCGCCGCTTTCGACCAACCTCACGGTCACGGTGCCGTCGTGCAGGTTGCAAGCTGCGAAGTGGCAGATTGCGAGTTTGGGCCGAGCTTGCTCGGGACAAACACAGGCGGGAAGTGTCCAGAAACGGGGCGAGTGATCCTTTCGATCCGGATCGTGCTTCTGGGGACGGACCAAGCCGTCTGCTGTCAAACGTGGGTGATCTTTATGGGCTTGGGGCGGCCGTTTTCCCATTCAGGACCGTCGATTGTGATCATCAACCTGCGCCGGGGCAGGGAGTTACTGGCGGCATGATGCCGCAGTTCGAGCAGGTAAAGACCGGCAGGTCTCGCGGGCTCACGTCGGATGGGCTCGTTGACCGCTGTCCGCAATTCGCGGACAACCCCGGGTATTTTGACTTTCTTGCTCATAATCCTGACCTGCATTCGCAATTTGCGTGCCATGTGCAGCTTGACTAGATTCCCGCGGCTAAGCAGGCTACGGTGGTCGTGAATTTACGTTGAAGCTTATGAAAACACCGACTCTGCCTCCGTTTGATTATCAGCCCCAGCCCTATCGCGGGCCATCCGCTGAAGAAGTGCTGCGGCTCCGCAAAGAGTTCATCAGCCCGGGCATTTTTCTCTATTATAAGAAACCGGTCATGTTCGTGGAGGGCAAAGGACAGTATCTGTTTGATGAAAAAGGACGGCGTTACCTGGACGGGCTTGGGGGAATCGTGACGGTCAGCGTGGGGCATTGCCATCCGCACGTCGTGGAGGCCGTTCGCAAGCAGAACGAGACGCTCCAGCACTCCACCACTATTTACCTGCATCCGAACATTGCTGAGTACGGGCAGAAGCTCGCCTCAAAAATGCCGGGCGACCTCAAGGTGTGCTATTTCGTGAACTCGGGGTCGGAGGCCAATGATCTGGCGCTGTTAATGGCCCGCGCCTACACGGGAAACTACGACGTGATCGCGCTGCGCAATTCATATCACGGCGGGAATGCTTCGGGAATGGCCGTGACCTCGCATCACACCTGGAAATTCAACGTGCCACACAGCTTTGGCGTGCAGCACGCGATGGTGCCCGACCCGTACCGCGGTCCCTGGGGACGAACTGATCCCGAGGCGGGCCGAAAATACGCCGCGGACGTGAAGCAACTGATCGAGTTCGGCACCTCGGGGCAAGTGGCGGGATTCATTGCGGAATCCATCCAGGGAGTGGGCGGCGTGGTGGTTTTTCCGGACGGGTATTTGAAGCATGCTTACGAGCACATACGGGCGGCCGGCGGCGTGTGCATTGCGGACGAAGTCCAGGCGGGCTTCGGCCGAACGGGGACGCATTTCTGGGGATTTGAAACGCAGGGTGTGATTCCGGACATCGTGACCATGGCGAAGGGCATCGGCAACGGCTGCCCGCTGGCGGCGGTGGTGACGACGCCGCAAATCGCCAGCGTCCTGGCCAAGCGGATTCATTTCAACACCTTCGGCGGGAACCCGGTGGTTTGCGCCCAGGGCAAAGCCGTGCTGGAAGTCATCGAGAACGAAAACCTGCAAGCCAACTCGTTGAAGATCGGCAACCACATCCTGGCCGGCCTGGAGCGGTTGAAGCAGAAGCATAACATCATCGGCGACGTGCGCGGGAAGGGATTGATGCTCGGGATTGAGCTCGTGAAGGACCGGGCCACAAAAGAACCGGCGAAATCAGAGTGCGCTCAAGTGCTGGAAGTTTGCAAGGACATGGGACTGCTCCTGGGCAAAGGCGGGTTGCAAGGGAGTGTGATTCGTTTCGCGCCGCCGATGTGTGTGACCCAGGCGGATGCCGATTTCATGCTCGAGGTGTTCGATGCGGCGTTTTCGACGCTGTAGGTGACAATCAGAAGGTAATGAGACAAAACTGTTCGAAAGAAAGGCTCGAGCTGCCGATCCCGCAGGCGGGTCGCTCGAAGCCGGGGCCGCGAGATAATCCAACGCTTCCAGTTGTCCGAAATGCGCCGAATACTTCTCCCTCTCCTGGGGGAGAGGGACGAGGTGAGGGCGGACTTTTACCTTTCTGCTTTTCCGAGCCTCGGTAACGCCGGAATTCCGAACACCACCCTATGGATCTTCATCTTAACGAGAATTTGGAGTTGGTCTTGCGTTGGGCCCATGTGTTCGCGGGGATCATGTGGGTGGGCGCGACCTATTATTTCACCTGGTTGGATGGCCGGTTTGTCGAGTTGGAGGAAAAGGCAAAAAAGGAGGGGAACGCGGAGAAATTCGTGTGGATGGTCCATAGCGGCGGCTTTTACCTGGTGGAAAAGCAGAAGCGCCCGCAACTCATGGGGCAAACGCTGCATTGGTTTCGCTGGGAAGCGGCGTTTACCTGGCTGACCGGCATTCTTTTGTTTGCGCTGCTTTATTATCACGGCGGTTACCTTGTCAGTTTTGAAGAAGGGGCCATGAGCAAGGGAGCTGCGATCGGGCTGAGTGTGGGAATGTTGCTGGCGGGCTGGATACTCTATGATTTGCTCTGGAAGTTCTCCCCGAATGAAATGGCGGGCGTGGTGGTGTCCTACATCTTGATCGTCATCGCCGCCTGGTTGGCCTGCCATTACCTCAGCGGACGGGGCGCTTATCTGCAAATCGGCGCAATGATGGGCACGATCATGGCGGCGAATGTCTGGATGCGGATCCTGCCCGCGCAACGCCGGATGGTCGCCGCGTTGAAGGAAGGGCGCGAGCCCGACCTGAACGAAGGCGCGCGCGCCAAGGCGCGGTCGAAGCACAATTCATTCATCGTCGTCCCCGTCGTGTTCACGATGATCAGCAATCACTATCCTTTCACCTATGGCAGCCGGTACAACTGGGTAATTCTCTCGGCGTTAGTGTTACTTGGCTGGGGAGCGGCGAAGCTGATACGGCGGGCGTAATCCGCCTCAGATGGCGATCGTTAACCACCCCGCAATTCGCCGGAACGCCACCGCGAACGGCTCACGCAATCGGGAAATGAAACCGCAATGAACGCGGGTAGTGCCCTGGTGTTGGCGATAGGGCTTCCCTCCGGGTCCTTACATCTCCGTCCCCATGGCATTGTGCCGGCGCACGAGGACCAGCGAAATCGTCACCGCCAAAATGAGGCCGGTCAGAATCGCCAGCTCGTAGAAGAAATCCCGGTACATGGTTTCCGTGCGTTGGGGCATGTGGCTGAATTCCGCGGTTATCACCAGCACCCGGCGAATGGCCGCGATCAGACCCACCAGCAGAAATGGTTCCGGCAGCAAGGCATGGGTGCGAAAGGAAACCTGCACGGTGTATAAAAGCTCTACGATCAAGAGGATCAACAGGATGCGATCCAGCAACTCGATGGCTGAATGGACGAACGTCCCCGCCGCGAGGGTCTGGACGAATTCGATGCCACCGCTGATCAACAACACAATCGCACTCGCGGTCAGGAGCAGGCCAAGCCCTACATAGACGATGTCTTCGACGGTGCGGAACCCGCGTGCGATCCAATCCCGCGCGACCTCCGGCGAATTTGGTGTTTTCATGCTGATTCCTTTACTCCTTGAGCCACAGGGTCAAATTACGCTGCGGACATCCGCGCCGTCAAATAGGGTCCATTGGCCAAACTGGCGAAGTCCCACCGATGCCCGAATTCCAGCTTATGTGCCGAGGCTTGACGGACGCGGCAAAAATGAATTCCATGGGGCTTTCCAGAGTCTGTTGAGAATGAGCACCACCGGTAAACGGCATGGTGAAGTTGGCGAAATGATGGAGTGCTGGAATGGCAACAGCCTGCCCAATAATGGGCAAATGATCGCAGTCTAATTTCTTATGCTTAAAAAAATGCGGAATTCATGGATTTTGACCGGGTCGGCGCTCCTCGGGGCGTTGATCGTCGGGGTGGCCAGCCCGAGCACTTCGGTTGCGGCGGAAAAACCGGCGAAACGGCTCCTGGTGGTGACAGTAACGAAAGGTTTCCGGCATGCGGATTCGATTCCACTGGCCGAGAAGATTCTGGCGGAACTCGGGCGGAAGACCGGCGAGTTCACGGTGGATTACGTGCGAACCGACCAGGAAATGGCCGAGAAAATGACCGTCGCCGCGCTGGCCAATTATGATGGAGTGGTCTTCGCCAGCACGACGGGCACGTTGCCGCTGCCGGACAAGGCGGGATTCCTGGAGTGGATCAAGTCGGGCAAAGCGTTCATCGGAATTCACGCCGCGTCGGATACGTTCCACGGCGCGGGTAAGACGGTGGATCCATACATCGACATGCTTGGCGGGGAGTTCAAGATACATGGGGCGCAGGTGGAGGTCGAATGCTTGAATCAGGACCCGGATCATCCGGCCACCAGGATGTTCGGAAAATCGTTCGTGGTGTTTGACGAGATTTATCAACTGAAAAATTTTTCCCGCGACCGCGTGCATGGTTTGTTGACGATGGACAAGCACCCGAATACGAAAGTTCCGGGCGATTACCCGGTTTCGTGGTGCAAAAAATACGGCCAGGGAAGCGTGTTTTATACGTCATTGGGGCACCGCCCGGATGTCTGGCAAAAGCCGATTTACCAGGAGCACGTGCTGGGCGGCATCGAATGGGCGCTGGGCCTGAAACCTGGCGATGCGACGCCGCAGGACCTGGCTTACAAAGTGAGTCCGGAGGAAGCGGCTGAGGGGTTCCGTCCCCTCTTTGATGGAGTGGACGTGAAGGGCTGGAAGTTGCGCGAGGCGGATGGACGCCAAAGCTGGAGCGCGCAAAACTCGATGCTGGTGAACACGATGACCGAAAAAGAGCGCGGGTCGGATCTGGTGTCCGAGGAAAAATTCCGTGATTTCACCGTGCGCTACGAGTACATGATTCCCAAGGACAGCAACAGCGGGTTCTATTTGCGAGGCCGGCATGAAATCCAGATCCTGGATGATTACGCCACCGGCGCGCCGTCCCCCGGCGGCAACGGGGCGATTTACCAACTCGCGCCGGTATCGCAGTTTGTCTCCCGCAAACCGGGGGAATGGCAGACGGTGGAAGCGACGATGAAAGGTGATCGGGTGACGGTGATTCTCAACGGGGTCAAGGTCCATGACAACGTGTTAGTGGATCGACCGACGGGCGGGGAATTGGATGGCAACGTGAATGAACCGGGACCGATCATGCTGCAAGGGGACCACGGCCCGGTGGCGTTTCGAAAAATAAGAATCAGGACGCTGTGAAGGGACGAATGACCTTCGCTGGACATTTTGATTGCGTCGACGGTAAGGCGAGCAGTCCTCTGCACGACGTTCGTCCACACGCAACGCGGCGCGCACGGAGTGACGCGCCCTACCCTGAAATGGTGGCAGTACCAGGATGCGTCCAAATTGGATGTCCGCATAAATATATGATTTGTTTCCTTTGGTCATCGGGTAGTATAATCATCCCTTATGAATGAGAATGAGAGTGAATTGAGCCGGTACAACCGCCGGGACTTTATCCGCAGCACGACCACCTTCGGAGCCATGATGGCCTTGATGGGCGGAGTGCCTTTGCAAGCGGAAGACAAGCCCGCCGCTGACTCGGGCGCCACCAACTACAGCACCGTTTCTGCGCCGGTGTCCTGCGGCGTCATCGGTTGCGGAGCCTGGGGCCGGGAAATCATTCAAACCCTGGGAGCCTTGCCGAATGCGCCGGTGGTGGCCATTTGCGATGGCTACGAGCCGATGCTGCGCCGAAGCAAGGAATCGGCCCCCAACGCGGAGACGTTTACAGATTACCATAAACTGCTCGAAAAAAAGGAAGTCGAGGCGGTGATTGTGGCGACGCCAACGCATCAGCACCGGGAGATCGTTGAGGCGGCGCTCAAGGCCGGCAAGCATGTGTATTGCGAAGCGCCGCTGGCCTCGACCGTCGAAGACGCCCGCGCCATTGCGAAAGCTGCCAAGGCGGCGATCAAGTCGAATTTTCAATCGGGCCTGCAACTGCGTTCAGACCCGCAAAAGCAGTTCGTGTTGGGCTTCGTCCGCAGCGGGGCCATCGGCAAGACCGTGATGGCCCGCTCGCAATGGCATAAAAAGCAAAGCTGGCGTCGTCCGGCGGCCAGCCCCGAGCGCGAACAGGCGCTCAACTGGCGTTTGCGCAAGGAAACCTCCACAGGCTTGATAGGCGAGATCGGCATTCACCAATTGGACCTGATGAATTGGCTCGTGCGCGAGCGGCCTTCGTGGGCGGCAGGTTACGGCGGCATCCTGGCTTATCCGGACGGGCGGGACGTGCAGGACACCATCCAATCGGTCGTGGGATACTCGGGTGGAGTGAATTTTTCCTATGATTGCACCTTGGCGAACTCCTTCGACGCCGACTATGACATCATCTACGGCACGGATGCAGCCGTGATGTTCCGGGAAGACAAGGCCTGGCTGTTCAAGGAAGTGGACGCGCCGCTGCTCGGTTGGGAAGTGTATGCGCGCAAAGACATGTTTTACAAGGAAACCGGCATCACGCTCGTCATGAACGCGAGCAAGTCCGTGCAGAAAGCCGCCAGTGCCGAAGCAGCGGCGAACTTGAGTTCACCGCTCCACTATGCCTTGGTAGCCTTCATCACCAATTCGGGCATCGTTCGCAGCGGAGTGAAGGACTTTATCGACAGCTACGGCGCGGATGCCGAAGGTCTGGCTGAAACTCTGGCCAGCCTGACCAAGGGGCGATTGCATGCGGCCGGGTACCAGGAAGGTTTCGAGGCCACCGTCAGCGCCATCCTCGCCAACGAAGCCGTGATGAAAGGCCAAAAGATCGCCTTGGAAAAAGAATCATTCGAGATTTGAAAAGCTTTTTGACCACCGACCGACCGGTTAATCCGCATAATCTTATGTTTAACTCCATTCGCAGTCACACTCCCAAGCCCGCTGGCACCAACCCTTTTGCGGTCATCGCCGCTTGCTGGCTGATGCTGGCGGCGTCCTTGAACGCTCAGGAGGCGGCCCGTTACCGAGCCAGCCCCATTGGCAGCAAAGTCACCATTGAGGGCACTTCCACCATTCACGACTGGACCATGACCGGCCCAAATATAGCGGGCTTTCTTGAAGTTCCAGCCGGCGTCGTGCTCGATCCCGCCAAGGAAGGGCTGGCGGGCGTCACGGGCAACAAACTCACCGCGCGGGCGGACGTCTCAATTCCCGTCACCTCGATGCAAAGCGGTCACGAAGGAATGGATGCCGTCATGCAGGACGCCATGGACGCCAAAACTTACCCGCGCATCCAGTATCATCTGACGGAGATGGTTCTAAAAACTCCCCATGCCGCAGGCACTCCCCTCGAGTTCGATACGAAAGGGGACCTCGTGGTGGCCGGAGTCACCAATGCCATTTCCATGCCCGTTCGCATCGAACCCGGGGACAAATCCAAGTTGAAAGTGATCGGCTCCGTGCCGTTGAAAATGACGGATTTCAAAATCAAGCCTCCCGTGAAACTGGGCGTGTTTCGGACCGCGGACGAAATCAAGATCGTTTTTGAATGGGTGATTTCCCCGCCGGCACCCAAACAATAAGCAGTATCTCAGTTGCTGGCAGGGCGGGCGGTTCCCTGCCCGCGGGTCACTCGTGCTTGGCGCGCTCTACTGTTTACGCCAGCGAGCGGGCGAGCTTGCTGCTCCCCGCATAGTGCGGCATCACACAAGCAGTCCGCTGCAAATACTCCTCCAGCGCCAGGATCATCGAAGCCCGGTCATGGTGAGCCCGGGGTTTTACCTGAAATAAATCGGCTCCCAAATCCAACGCCCGCTTGATGTGCTCGGGTTGCATCGAATCGGTGAGGACAACGATGGTCAAACCTTCGCACGGTTGTTGCTGGAGCCATTCTAGCACTTGAAAGCCGTCGTTTAGCGGCATCTTGAGGTCCAGGAGAAGCAAATCGGGAAGGGGGAACTTTCGCCGGTCGGCAAACTCCGCGTGACCGCGAAGGTACGCGATCACGTCGGCTCCATCCGAGACTTCGGCAATGATTTTAAGGCTGGGGGTGTGCCGCAACGCCGCCTTCAGCAGGAGTCGGTCGTCCTCGGAGTCGTCTGCGACCAGGACATGATAAGTTTCTTTGGCGACTCGGGTCATAACGCGCGTCAAACCAGTTCAGCGGTCGCCATGGCAACGTCCCAAGCGTCAGGAGCCGTGAGGATCGCTCTTAAAGGTGGCCCACCGATACAGGTTAGACAAATTATTTTTTTGTGGCGTTGAAAATTACCTGAAAAATTACCGTTGAAAGGAGGCTTGGAAACCATGGCATTCCAAATCCCCCAGCCCGACGGGCGGGAACAAAGAACCAAAATCCCGAAGGGACCAGCATGTTCGAGCCGATTGGCGGCAGCGCGCCGAAGTATACGAACCAAGGCGTGATCAATCCGTCGGCGGCGATCTGTGCCGGCCAGATGATGCTGGATTTCCTTGGCGAAACCAAGGCGGCCCAGGCAATCGAAGCCGCGGTGATCAAGGTCACCCGGGAAAAAATCAAGAGCATCGCCGCCGGCAAGATGGGTTACTCCTCCACTTCGCAAGTGGGCGACCTGGTGGCGGCGGAGTTATAAACCTGGGCTGCGTCGCATACCTCCCGGAATCGTTTGTAAGAAACATTTCGCTGGCACGGAGCTGGTCCGTACGCCATTTTATCCACGTTACAAAAATGTTAAATGTGGGTGGCGTGATGTTCTGGCGGAAGCGAGATAAGGAAAAGGATCGATTTTATTTGCTTCCGGGAATGGGAGGCAGAAGTTTGCGGCGGAAACGCAAAATCTTCCTCATGTACGCGCTGCTCGCCGGCGTTTTTGTATCGGTCCTCGTGGCCGTCACCCTGTATCTAATCAATCTCCGCTGAGAATCCGGGAAATCGTAGCAGCCGACGCGAGGAGGCTCCCATCGTTTCGAAAGAGAGGTTGGAGCCTCGCGTCGGCTGCTCCGGGTTGGGTAAGCTTTTGCAGGTGTTCCGACTGCTGATAAAACGCATCTGCTTTGGCGTGACAAGACCTCCGGTTTCGTTGATTGTTTTCCCCGCATGTCGCTCAAACGCATGGTATTGGTTGTGGCGGTTCTCTGGTGCGCGCTGATCACTCTGCTGCACCTGAAGCTGAACCTGCGCGTCCAATTCTTCGGCTCCAAACTGGCGGCGGAAACGACACAGAAGTTTCGGGTCGGCTTCCTTCCGGTCACGTGCCATCTCACCTGCCCGGTCACTGATTTCATCAACAAACAGATGGCGGGCGACGGTTTCTTTGAACCGATTCGGTTCAACGGCTGGCCGGAACTCAAGGAAGCCTACCTGTCCGGTTACATGCCCGCCACGTTTCTGCTCGCCCCGCTCGCCATGGCCTTGCGTGAACAGGGCGTGCCCGTGAAAATCGTTTACCTCGGGCATCGCGACGGCACCGCCATGATGGTCCATAAGGATTCCCAAATCTATCGAATCGAAGATCTCAAGGGCAAAACGGTCGCGGTCCCAAATCGTTATTCCAACCAGCGCTTGTTGATTTTCAAGGCCCTCAAGGAACGCGGCATGAGCATCAAGGACATCAACATGGTCGAGATGCCCCCGCCCGACATGCCCGTCGCCTTGCGCTCGCGGGCCGTCGATGCCGTCACCTCCGGCGAACCGTTCATGGGCCAGACCGAGCTGGATGGTTACGGGCGCGTCCTGTATCTCACGAAGGACGTTTGGCCGAATTTCATTTCCTGCGTGCTCGTTGTGAGCGATGACGCCATCAAAAACCGACGCGCCGATGTGCAGCGTTTGGTCGATGGCATCGCGCAGAGCGGCAAGTGGCTGGACCAAACCATGGATCACCGCATGGAAGCCTCGGAGTTTGTCGCCAAAAACTATTACAGCCAGGACCCGCGCCTGCTGCGTTTCGTCTTGAGCAAGCCACCTGACCGGGTCAAATACACCAATCTCGCGCCGTTGAAAAAAGATTTCGAAGAAATTCAGGCTCTGGCCATCGAAGCCGGCATCATGCAAGGAACCGTCCATTTCGAGGATTACGTGGATACATCCTTTGTCAAAGATGACAACGCGATCCAGCCTTACGCGTGGGAAGGAACGAAGCCGACAAATCAATGAGGCTACAAATTCCAGATCAGCAACCGGCGCTTGTCACAAGGCGTTCAAAGAGTGGTGGCAGCCTCCTCGCGCCGGCTGCTACGAGGCTTGCGGGCTTTCATCCGTATCCTTAGGCTTATGACCGGAAAGTTGGCTTGGACAAAAATTGCGCTTCCGCTTGGCGTTGCCGCGCTGCTCCTGCTGGCGTGGGATGCCGCTGTGCGCGTCTCCGGCAGCGACATCTTTCCGCGGCCCCACGAGGTGCTTCGCGGCATCATCCAATTGATCGAGCAAGGCTTGCTCCTGAAATATGTGGTCGCCTCACTGTTTCGGGTGACGTGGGGGTTCACGCTGGCCGTTTTGATTGGCGTGCCGTTCGGCTTGTTTCTCGGCTGGTACGGCTGGGCCTTTCAGGCGTTTAACCCGATGATCCAGATGCTGCGGCCAATCTCGCCGATCGCCTGGATTCCCGTCGCAATCCTGTGGTTCAAAGTGACCGATAAAGCGCCCATTTTCCTGATCTTCCTGGCCAGTGTTTTTCCCATTGCCGTCTCGGCCATCGCTGCCGTGCAAAACATGCAGCCCGTTTACTTGCGCGCGGCCCGCAATTTCGGTTTGACCCAACTCCAACTTTTCCGGCGCGTCATCCTCCCGGCGACGCTGCCACAAATCATCACGGGCATCCGCATCGCCCTCGGTGTCGCCTGGCTGGTGGTCGTTGCCGCCGAAATGATCGCGGTTAATTCCGGCCTCGGCTACCTGATCATCGACGCCCGAAATGCCGGCAAACGCTACGACCTCGTCGTTGCCGGCATGGTGATGATCGGCCTGATTGGCCTTGTGCTCGACCTGCTCGTGCGCCAACTCGAGAAATTCGACGAAGTCCGTTGGGGTTACGCGAACCGATGAGGAACGAAAATTTCATGGCGAGTTCAAGCCCCCATCCAACTTGTGGCAGCCGACGTGAGGAGGCTCTGATTTCTCTTTCGAAGAGATTGGAAGCTCCTCACATCGGCGGCTGCGAAATCTTGAATCCAGCGCAGTAAATCATGCAGGCCAATCCCACTGTCCAAGTTCGCGATCTTTGGATGAGTTTTCCCGGCAAACGGTCCGGTGAGCAAGTCCACGTGCTGGAACGCATCAACTTTGAGGTGCGCCAGGGCGAGTTCGTCTGCATCGTCGGCCCTTCCGGCTGCGGCAAGTCCACGCTCCTCAATATCATCGGCGGCTTTCTTCGCGGCTCACGCGGCGACGTAATGGTCGAGGGCCAGCCCGTCGCCGGTCCGGATCCGCGCCGCATCTTTGTGTTCCAGGAGAACGGCGTGTTTCCCTGGCTCACGGTTACCGAAAACATCGGCTTCGGCCTGTTGAAAAAAAGCGAACCCGAGCGGGCCAAAATCGTCGCGCACTATATCGAAATGGTCGGGCTCAATGGCTTTGAACGCGCGTATCCGCGGGAACTTTCCGGCGGCATGAAGCAGCGCGTGGAAATCGCCCGCGCTCTCGCCGCCAACCCCGACATCATCTACATGGACGAACCGTTCGGCGCGCTCGATTTCATCACCCGCCTCAAGATGCGCGCCGATCTCGTGCGCATCTGGCAAAGCGAAAAGAAAACCATCCTGTTTGTCACCCACGACATCGAGGAAGCCGTGCAACTCTCCGATCGCGTCCTGGTCATGAGCAAGCGTCCGGCCACGATCCAAACGATTGTCTCCATCGACCTGCCTCGCCCCCGCGATCTTGATTCCGCCGGTTATCTGGAAACCCGCGACCGCATCTTTTCCGCCATGGGCATGAGTTTGCGAATTGGGGAAAATGAGAAAGAAGCCCTGCCCATTTCCGCGCAGCAGCCAGTGTGAAGAGAATCAAGCGTCGGATGAACGGACCTCAGTCAAAGGGTTGCTGCTTTGCAAGCCGCTCAACGATGCTGTGCGCGGCCGGACCTGTTATTCGGACCACTCTAAAGAATTCCCAGCTTTGACGAACTGCATGTTCCGTATAGAACACTCGAATAGGGCGTAGTCAACCGCAGACCTTCCTATGTCGCCGTGGGTTATGCTACCTGGCGCTTGAGCAAGGCCACGGTGCCGCACAGCACAGCGCACAGCGCCACTGCAATCAACACCTCGCCCAGATGGGGCGAAAACACGAGCACAAATCCTTTTCCTTTCACCAGCGCGGAAAAGCTGGAGACACAAAACGGCATCAGAAACAGCCGAAACACCTGCCAGCCTTCCAACTTCACCGCTTTGTTTCCTGCCGCCGTCGTGCTGACGTACAACGCGAACCCGATGATCAGGCTTAGACCCAGGGATGTGAGCCACAGGCGCAAGCTGGCATCGAAATAACGCACAAGAACCACGACGTACCAAATGAAGTAGCACCACAAGATCAGCCTGCCTCGGGAGAGATTCCGGAGATAGCGGATCATTGCAATAACGTCAGGATCTCCTCTGCGGCAGCGCGGGGGTTTGGCGCAGCGTAAATGGGGCGGCCAATGACCAGCCAGTTCGCGCCGACAGCAATGGCCTCCCGGGGCGTGAGCGTGCGTTTTTGGTCGTCGGCTTTCTCCGCGCCGGTGCGAATGCCGGGTGTGACGAGTTGGATTTCGGCGGGGAGGATTCGGCGCAAGGCGGTAATTTCCAGGGGCGAACAAACCAACCCGCGCAAGCCGGCATTCGTGGCGAGACTGGCGAGGCGTTCCACTTGATGGCCAACGTCAGCCGTGATGCCTGCTTCCTTGAGATTGTTGGTGTCCATGCTCGTAAGAACCGTTACACCCAGAACGAGCGGGGCATTGCGTCCGGATTGCGCCGCGGTTTGCCGGGCGGATTGTTCGGCTGCGCGCATCATTTCCGTCCCGCCGCTGGTATGGATGGTGAGCATCTGGACATCGAGACGCGTAGCGGCGGCGACCGCTTTGGCCACGGTATTGGGGATGTCGTGGAATTTCAGATCGAGGAACACCGCTGCGCCGGTGCCGCGGATGCGGCGCACGATTTCCGGTCCGGCGCTGGTGAAAAGTTCGCTGCCGATTTTGAAAGCCCCGACCACCGGCGCGAGTTGCGCCGCCAATTGCAGCGCGGTTTCGGCCTGCGGAACATCCAGCGCGACGATGACAGGATTCTGCATGCCCGCATTAAACCTGAACTGCCAAGGGTGGTCTAGCCCGGTCTATGTAGCAGTACTAGAAAGGTCCTGACCTCATGCCTGCTATGTTCACGCAAGGAGTGCGACCGTCTTCGGCCACAGCAAGCCGTCTGTCTTTAAGCACCTTGGAGGAACCCCGCGCGGCGGCACTGCGGGCGTTGCTGCGCCCGAGGACGGGCGTACTCCGAAGAGGCGTTCGTCAGGCCGCATATCAGGCGATTTCGAACTGCGCCTCACCCACCGTTCCTAATGGGACACCAAACGGTAGAAGCGTTGCGTGAACGCGATCGACTGCGAATCCTGGAACGAATACCAAGTATTAGCTGTGGCAGTTGCCGTCTGTCCTACGGAGGTCCAGTTTTTCAGGTCGGTGGAGGCTTGGATTTGATACCAATGGCCCGCCGCCACTGAGAATTGCATGGTTACTGGGGAGGGGATTCCTGGTTTTGGGATGCTGGTGAGGCGAATGGCGCCGGGCACAAGGTAGGAAACTTCGCTTGATCGGGGACTCTCGATGCCGGCGGAGTTGTAGGCGGTGACCGAAAAAAAGTTGGTCAACCCGGCTTTCAAACCCGCAATGGTGACGGTGACATTCGTGCCCACATTCGTGCGGGACGAGTAATTGCCGCTCGCCTGGCCCGAATACACCATATAGCCGGTCGTGGTGGGATCGATGTCGGGCTGCCATGCCAGGGTAACACTTTGGTCGGCACACACGGCAAGGCTGGAACAAACAGCCAGCGCAAGGAGGAAAAAGAACCTGAACGGTTTTTTCGAGGCGTGGGGGTGAAAAATTTCGTTGGAAATTTCCGGAGTCGGGCCGCTATTACGGGTGGACATTTGGCTCTTTTCTCAAGTCAGGTTAATGGTTGCAGGGGTTAGGTTTTAAGTTACGGGATTTCTTCTAAAAGGAACTGCCTGAAACACGGCGGATGAAGATCAATCACCGATCGCACAAATCGGAGGCAGACCGGATCCTGGCAATCGTAAGCCGGACCCGCGCTTCCGCCTGCCACTCGACGCAGAGGATTTTCGGGGATGGTGGGGAGCTGGTGGAAGGGATGCCCAGGGGCCCCTTTTTATTCCAGGTTCTATTTTTTTCCAGTTGCATTGGATACGTCTTTCAACTGTTACGGTGCGCTTTGAACGCCGGGCTCCAACTCCGCGCGAACGCGAAGGAAACGTCCGGGCCTGCCCGTTTTGTCATGCCTTACCAGGGACTGGCTTAATTACCGGCCAAGCCCGGTGGTTGCTTCGCACACACTGTGTGTCGCGCAGAATTGGAGTGCGGCGTTCAAAGAACTGCATCGTGTTACAAGGGTTGGAAGCGAAATCCATGCCAAGGAGGGTAAATGCCCCGTCTGCCGCTGTTTTCCAGTGTTTTGAGGGGTCCGACGGGTGCCCGTAGGCTGGGGAGAATGCAATGTGCAAAGACCATGCCGTGCGGTTTGCATTTTATTTTTGGCAGGAAGGCGCGGCGCGCAGCCGGCCGGCCTTGCCATGGTGGTTCGCCCGTTCACGGTTTGCACTTTGAACTTTCCCCATTGAACCTTATAAATATCCGTATGTTGCCGAGTTTGCTTTTTAAGGGCGGGCCGATGCTCTGGGTATTGTTGGTGACCAGCGCTGTCGGCCTCACCGTGTTTATCGAGCGTGTGCTCCATTGCCATCGGGCGCAAATCAACTCCGCGGAGTTCCTCAATGGCGTGCGCACCGTCCTGAAGCGGGATAACGTCGTCGAGGCGCTCTCCATCTGCGATGCGACGCCGGGACCGGTGGCGCGTTTGGTGAAGACCGCGATTTTGAACCGCGATCATGGCCGGGAACGCGTGCGCGAATCGCTGGAGGAAACGGGCCTGGCTGAAGTGCCGCGCCTCGAAGAGAAACTGAACCTGCTGGCGACAATCGCCCAGATTGCCCCCCTGCTGGGTTTGCTCGGAACCGTGCTCGGTTTCATTGACGTTTTCCGGCACTTGCAGCCGGGCTTGCACACGAACGTGGAGGATCTCACCAAGGGCGTTTGGGAGGCGTTGATCTCCACAGCCGCCGGGCTGGCGGTTTCGATTCCGAGCCATGCGGGTTACAATTATCTCGTCAGCCGGGTGAACGCCATTGTGCTGGACATGGAACGGGCGGCGACGGAGATCGTTAACATCGTGACCGACATGCCGGGACCACGGCCATGAAATTTCCCCGCAACGCCAAGATATTCCGCGGCCAGTTGGATGCAACGCCGTTCGCGGGAGTCTTTTTTTGCGTGCTGCTTTTTGTGCTGCTGAGCTCGCTGATTTACGCGCCGGGGGTGTTGATTCACCTGCCGGCATCGAGCGCGAAATCGACTGGCCTGGAAGGGCCGACGGTGGTCGTGGCGGTGGATGCGGCCAACCAGTTTTATTTCGATCACCATATTGTGCAGACGAATGAGTTGATGAACCGGCTGAAACTGGAAGTCCGAAAATCTCCGCAACCGCTCACGTTGGTGTTGGAGGCGGACAAGAGCGTAACGCTGGAAACCCTGGACAGCCTGAGTGACATCGCAACTGCAGCAGGCGTCGCGCAGGTTTTGCAGGAAACTCTGCCGCGCGTTTTTGACGCGTCCGCCGCCCAACCATGATTGTCGCATCGGTTGAACCATCGGTCTGGTCAAAGCGGCGCTGGCTGCTGGTGGTTGTCTTTGTGATGTCCGCCCAAGTCGGCTTGATCTTTTGGCTGAGTGGTCGTGACCCGGTCCAGCGCACACCGGAGCGCGTCCAGAGCGTCTTCGTACCTGCGGATCGGATGGGCCTGGCCCGCGGCCTGAGCGACCCGACCCTGTTCGTGCTTCCAAACCTGCACGGGTTCTCCGGCCCCGCTTGGATCAAGGGGCAACCGCTGGAACAACCTTCCCTGGAATGGACCGAAAACCCGCGCTGGCTAACCCAGGAAGCCGCGCGCCTCGGCAGGGACTTTTGCGCCTTCGTCTCCACAAATGTCACGACCGCCTTTGAGTTGGTGAGAGATTCAACACCAGACCTCAGCCCGGCGATGCCCGAGCTCCTGACTAGCCGGACGCCCACGCAATCGACCATTCGAATCGAAGGCGAACTGGCGAACCGGCCGCTTGTGTCGCCGCTCATGATAACCTCGCAGGCGGCGCCTGACTCAGTCCTGGCCAGCAGTGAAGTGGCCATTGGCGTCAAGCCGGACGGGACGGTTTTCTCGGCGAAACTGGCAAAAAGCTGTGGTTCGAAAGGGGTTGATAACGAAGCCGTCAGGTTGGCCCGGATGGCGCGGTTCGAATCGCTGCCGGCGTCTTTCGCGCGGAGGATTCCGGACGCGCTGAATTGGGGGACGCTGGTCTTTCAGTGGCAAACGATCGCGCTGGCGACGAATTCAGTTGGGGCGGGACCGTGATATGCCGATTGACGCGCTCATTTTGACCTATGTGGTTTCTTTGCTTGCCGCGCTTTCCGGCCTGGCGATATATTCGGAGATGCGGCGCAGGCGCTTTGGACCAACCGCGAGCGAAGACCGCATTTTCCGTTGTCAAAAATGCGGCCTGGTCTATACCGACGACGCGGATGTGGACCGTTCACGCTGTTCGCAATGCGGGCGGCTGAACCAGGCGATCGAGTTTTAATTTTCTGCGGTGGGCTTGCGCGACGACACGAATGCGGTGAAATTGGGAGCTAACATTGGTGCCCGTGACAGGATTAACATAAAGACTAAAAAGAAGCCTAAGATTTAAGAAATATGGGAATGTGGATTGGCCGAAACCGAAAAGCCCGTGTGACCTACGGGTTTGATGAAATTGCGCTGGTGCCGGGTGAAGTGACGATCAACCCCGCGGAGGTGGATACCAGCTTTCAGATTCCACGCAAAGACGGCAGCGCCATCACGCTCAAGATTCCGATCATTGCCAGCGCCATGGACGGCGTGACGGATGTGAAGTTCTGCATCGAGATGGGCAAACTGGGCGGTTTGGGGGTCATCAACCTCGAAGGCGTCCAGACGCGCTACGAGAACCCCGGCGAAGTGCTGGAGCAGGTCGTGAAAGCGGACAAGGACGAAGTCACAAGCCTCATTCAGAAACTTTACCTCGAACCGATCAAGGAGGAATTGATCGCGCGGCGGGTCGAGGAATTGAAGAAGGCCGGCGTCATGGCCGCAGTCAGTTCGATTCCCCAAAAGGCCGAGCGTTTCGCCGCCATCGCCCAGGAAGCCGGCGCGGAGGTGTTTGTGGTCCAATCCACCGTCTCCACCGTGCGCCATGTTTCAACGCAGTACAAATCCCTGGATTTGGCTGCATTCACCAAAAGCTTGCACATCCCGGTGATCATCGGCAACGCGGTGACCTACAATGTGACTTTGGAACTGATGCGTTGCGGCGTGGCGGGTGTGTTGATCGGCGTGGGGCCGGGCGCGGCGTGCACCAGCCGCGGCGTGCTTGGACTGGGCGTTCCCCAAGTGACGGCCACGGTGGATTGCGCCGCCGCGCGCGACGCGTATTTCAAGAAGACCGGCAAGTATGTTCCCATCATCACGGATGGCGGCATGAGCAAAGGCGGCGATGTTTGCAAAGCGCTGGCCTGCGGCTCGGACGCCGTCATGGTGGGCAGCGCCTTTGCGCGCGCGAAGGAAGCGCCAGGCAAGGGCAACCATTGGGGCATGGCCACGCCGCATGCCAATCTGCCGCGCGGCACACGCATCAAAGTGGGCGTGACCGGTTCGTTGAAACAAATTTTGTTCGGCCCCGCCACCGTCGATGACGGCTCGCAGAATCTCGTTGGCGCGATTACGACCTGCATGGGCAACGTCGGCGCAGCCACCATCCGCGAATTTCAGGAAACCGAAATCATCATCGCCCCCAGCATCAAGACGGAAGGCAAGCTCTTCCAAACCGTGCAAAGCGTCGGGATGGGCACGCGCTAAGCGGCGAGTCCGGGCATCCGATAGGAGGCTCCGGCTCGGCCGAATCTCCAGCACGTTTCCCCCTCTCAACTTCAGCTTTGTACATCATATCCCCGTTTAGTCCATACCAACCCGCTCCATTATTCGGGAGTTTGGAACTTGGAGCTTCTCTGGTGTTTGGAGTTTGGAACTTGGTGCTTTTCTTATACCCCCCTCTGGACCCGTCCCAAATGACTGTTTCACCGAAGTGTATTAACTCTCTCCCACCCTTCGAGCTTTTGCGGTCTTTGCAGACAGCCCCATAAGGTGTGCCATGACTCAAGCACGACCGGTTCACTACGACCTCTTGCGTCCCACGCGCATTGCCAGCGGCCAGACGATACGACGACTTGTATTCGGATCACCCCAAACAGGCGCGAGCGCCACAGCCAGCGCTTCCAGCGGATTGCGTCCCGTGGCCTTTATGAACCGGTTCGTAGCCGACCACGAACTGAAGTAGCCGAGCAACTGCGGCAGCGTCCACTGCGTTTCCATGCGGATGGCGGGCGGAACAACCTCAGCGAATGGAAACGGAATGGTGCGGTAGCCTTCCTCCACGATTTTGCGCTCCGGCGGCCAGTAGGGGCCGACGATATTGCCGTAGAAATCCTGCACGAGTTGATTGACGGCCTCGCCTTCCACTTCGTTGATGCCGTAAGCCCACACGGCAAAGATTCCGCCGGGCTGCAAAACCCGCTCCACTTCGGCATAAAACCGCTTCAGGTCAAACCAATGCACGGCCTGGGCGACGGTGATCAGGGCCACGGATTGGTCAGGCAGCCCGCTTTCTTCAGCCGGGGCGATGCGGTATTCGACCCGCGGATGTGCTTTGGCCGCCGCGATTTGCTCGCGGCTGGCGTCGGTGGCTATCACCTGTTTGAAGCGGTCGGCAAGATCCAGCGTTGCCTGCCCGCTGCCGGCGGCGCAGTCCCAGACCGTGGCATCCTGCGGAGCCAGTGTGGCCAGATAATCGAACAATGCGGCTGGATAATGCGGACGGAAATCCGCGTAACGGTTCGCCACGGCGGAAAAATGATCGCTGAATGACGGCTTCATAATGATTCGTTCAAAGTCCCCGGAACACCTGGCTTCCTTCGCTGAAACCGCTCCCGGTTCAGGAGGAAGATAGCAAAACTGAATGTCAAATGCCCAAAGAATTCCCTGGCCATTGGGCATTTGCGATTTGGCATTTCCAAGCCCCCTTCGATCAGAAACGTCGGTTTGAGTCCGACAGCCAATTCCCCTGAAACATTGCGTGCGGCCGTTATTTTATTTCCCTTTCGGCGCGTCTGCCCTCATAATGCACGTTGCCATTTTTAAACGAAACGGCTCAGAAATGACTGCTAAACGAAACCTATGCCACTGACACACACGAAGGATCTGTTCGCGAAGGCGCTCAAGGGCAAGTACGCGCTGGGCGCGTTCAACGTCAACAACATGGAACTCCTTCAGGCCATCATCGAAGCCTGCGAGGAGGAAAAAGCGCCGGTTATGCTCCAGATTTCCAAAGGCGCCCGCCAATACGCCAACCCGGTTTATCTCAAAAAGCTCATCGAAGCCGCTGTCACGCTCTCGAACATTCCCATCGCCGTTCATCTTGATCACGGCGATTCCTTCGAACTGTGCAAGGAGTGCATTGATGAGGGTTTCACCAGCGTGATGATCGACGGCAGCCATGAGCCGTTCGACAAGAACGTTGAGGTCTGCAAGCGGGTCGTCGATTACGCGCACAAGCACAACTGCGTTGTGGAAGGCGAATTGGGCATGCTCGTTGGCGCCCAGCACGACGACGGCGAAGAAGGCGGCGGTTATTCCAAAGGCGGCGTTTACACGCATCCCGACGAGGCCGTCGAATTCGTCCGGTTGACCGGCGTGGATTCACTGGCGGTGGCCATTGGCAACTCCCATGGCGCGTACAAATTCAAGGGCGAGCAGCACCTTGATCTCGACCGGCTCAAAGCCATCAAGAAAGCCCTCATGGACGCCGGGTTGGGTGATTATCCCCTGGTGTTGCACGGTGCTTCGAGCGTGCCCAAGGAGTTGATTGAAGAGATCAACCACTATGGCGGGAAGATGGGCACGGAAACCGCAGGCGTTCCCGAAGGTGATATTGAAATCGCGCGGCGGGTTGGTTGCACCAAGGTCAACATCGACACCGATCTGCGACTCGCCATGACCGCCGCCATCCGCAAAGCGTTCGCGGAGAATCCCAAAGAGTTTGATCCGCGCAAGTACCTGGGCCCTGCGCGCGCCAAGGTAAAGGAACTCGTGCGTCACAAGGTCCGGGACGTCCTTTGCTGCGCCGGGCACGCCTTTGATTGAAAACGGGGAGAAAAAGGTGGGGTGGCCAACGGGATTCGAACCCGCAACAACAAGCTCCACAAGCTTGGACTCTACCATTGAGCTATAGCCACCGAGCCGGTTTTTAAGCTAGGTTTATCAGCCGCATCCGTCAAGAGATATTGAACGGTTGAATAGCCACAGCGGCTGACGGAGTCCAACTGTTTGCCGCATCAGGCCGTTCCCATGAGAATACGCCCAACCAATTTATTGTTGGCTTCGCTGATTGGAGTTTTAGGTCAGGGCTGTGTCGTGTTTCCATATCCGACCCCGGAGGTGAAGGGGGCGGTGGTTGATGCTGCGACTAAAAAGCCCATCGCAGGCGCCAGGGTCGAGGCTCGGAAGCACAAACGCATTTCTTGCGTGACGGCATCGGATGGCAGTTTTGATTTGGCGGCAAACCATATCTGGGGACCGTGCTTTCTAATGCCAGGGGATTACTTTCTGCGGGCGCCGCTCTCGTTCAAAGCTCCGGGTTACCACACCGTCACGAACGATTTTTACGGTGGACGTGATGGCCGCGTTGTGCTGACGCAACCGATTGAACTACAGAGAGCATTACCACAATGATCCCTGACAGAACTGCGTCGAGCAAGTGCTGGTCGCGTGCTCAGGTCTGGCTCGCGATTTCCCGGCTTGTCAGCCTCGGGCGTAGGTTTTATTGTTCGGGCATGACTCGCAACCTAAAATATTTTGGTTTTCGGACGGCGCTAAACTCCCGGCAGCGATCGGTTCTCCGGCGGCTTGCCTGCGCTTTGCTCATCCTGGGCTCGGTCAGCGGCATTCGCGCGGAAGATTTGGTGCCGTTGACGCCCAAGCTGCCTGCGCCCGCGTTCGCCGGCACGCCCAAAGACGCGCCGGAAGGCACGGACGTGGAAGCGCCCACGGGCAAGCCGCGCGCTCCGCTCATGGTGCCCAAGGATGTCAAGAACCTCGCCCCAGGCAGCAAAGTCACCACAAGCGATGCCAACGCCACGCCCGCCGCCATCGGCAAAATCACGGACGGCGACAAGGAAGCGGTGGATACCAGCATCGTGCTGTTGCGCAAGGGAACGCAGTACGTGCAGTTTGATCTTGGCGCGCCCAGCGAGATTTTCGCCGTCCTGTTCTGGCACGCGCATGATTCGCCGAAAGTTTATCGTGGCGTCGTGGTCCAGGTTTCGGACGACCCGAGTTTTGCCCAAGACGTCAAAACGCTTTTCAACAATGACAAGGCCAACACCTCCGGCCGCGGCGTGGGGACCGACCGCGAGTATTACGAATCAAACGAGGGCAAACTGGTCGATGCCAAAGGCGTCAAGGCGCGTTATGTCCGGCTGTATTCCCACGGAAGCACCGACAGCGCGTTGAACGAATATACCGAGGTGGAAATTTACGGCCGACCGGCGAAATAACCGGAGAAAGGTTGCCAACCGCGAGCAGCAAAGACTTCCGCGACGGCACGGGAGCGCGGCATTCATGCCGCTTCAGGCTGCTTGTTTGCAAAAGCTGTCCGGCTTTTTTTCCATGTCATTTTTGGCGTCCGATGAAACGGCACGAATGCCGCGCTCCTTTTCTTGCGATCCGGCCGCTCCAAATTCCTTGTGCATCCGTGGTTGAAAAGTTTCGGGATCGTTGCGGCGCTGGCCGTGGCGCTCGCGTTGCGATGGCCGGACTTGGGCCGCCGGCCAATGCACAACGATGAAGCGGTCAACACGATCAAATTCCGTGATTTGTACGAGCAGGGACACTACAAGTATGATCCGAGTGAATATCACGGTCCGACGCTCGCCTACTTCACGCTCGCGTGGACCAAGCTGACCCGCGCGCCAGCGTTCAATGATTTCGATGAGGCCCGTTTTCGATTCGTAACGGTCCTGTTCGGGGCCGGTTTGATTCTGCTGCTGCCGTTGGTGGCGGATGGCTTGGGACGCAAGGCCGCCATTGTCGCGGCCATGCTGACCGCCGTTTCGCCCGCGATGGTTTTTTACAGCCGCTATTACATCCATGAGATGCTGCTGGTCTTTTTTACTTTTTTGGCGCTGGCGGGCGGTTGGCGCTACAGTCGGAGCCGGAAGATTGGCTGGGCGTTGATGACCGGCGCGGCGCTGGGCCTTTTGCACGCGACCAAGGAGACTTTTGTTTTGGAACTTGCGGCGGCAGCCGTGGCGCTGGGGGTGAATGTTCTCTGGAAGCGCCATGCGAGAGAGGGCCGCGTCCTCGCTGATGTGGAAGGGGTGGAGGGAAACAAGATGGCTGAGTCAGTTGCAGGTGTGGCGGTGGAGGAAAAACACGGAGTCCCGCCTTCAGGCGGCAAAGCGCTCGTTATGTCGGGCACCCTGGAACCTTCGTGCGCCCCGCCGCCTAAAGGCGGGACTCCATACAAAAAGGAAGCGGGCGCGGATTCACATCGGGCGCTGAAACACGCATCAATTGCCCTCGCGGCATGGGTGGGAGTGGCCGTCATTTTCTTTACTTCCTTTTTCACTAATGCCAGCGGAATCCTCGATTCGATTCGAACCTATATGCCCTGGCTGCATCGCACCGCCGGCGCTTCCCCACACATTCATGAATGGGATTTTTATTTTAAGCGGCTGGCTTTCTTCCACGTCGCGCGCGGGCCGGTTTGGAGCGAGGGATTGATCATTGGGCTGGCGCTGCTGGGCGTGGTGGTTGCCTTTACGCGCGTGACTCCGGCAAGGGAGGATTCCGGCTCGCAGAGTTTCCTCAGGTTTCTGGCAAGCTACACGCTGGCATTGACAGTCATCTATAGCGTGATCGCCTATAAGACACCGTGGTGCGCGCTGGGTTTCCTGCATGGGATGATCCTGCTGGCGGGCGTGGGCGCAGTGGAATTGATGAACCGGGCGAGGCCGCGTTGGCTGAAAATGGTGGCGGGCGTTCTATTGCTGGCCGGCATCGGGCAACTGGCATTGCGTGCCTGGCAGGCGAGCACGGTGTATTGCGCGGACCGCGGCAACCCATACGTTTACGCCCAGACCACGCCCGATCTGTTAAACTTGGTTGACGAAGTCGATGCGGTCGCGCAAGCCCATCCGCAAGGCCGGCATCTGGTGGTAAAGGTGATGGCCACTGACAATAATTATTGGCCATTGCCCTGGTATTTGCGGCGCTTCGACCACGTGGGTTGGTGGTCCGAAATTCCGCCGGACCCTTATGCGCCCATCATGATCGTTTCGGCCAAATTCAATGCCGCCCTGGACGAAAAGAAAACGCACGTCATGGTGGGCTATTTCAAATTGCGTCAGGACGTGTTCCTGCAACTGTATGTTCAAGTGGATTTGTGGCGGGCGTATCTGGAGAGCAGGCCGAAGCAGGCGGAAAGGGAGTGATATGAAAACACCAAATGCCAGGCTCCAGGCACCAGAAAAACTCCAAGCTACAAACACCAAGGCGGTGACGCCGCTTGGTGTTTTTCTGGAGCTTGGTGGTTTGGTGTT
Organism: Verrucomicrobiota bacterium; assembly: GCA_021325145.1. Classification (GTDB taxonomy): domain Bacteria; phylum Verrucomicrobiota; class Verrucomicrobiia; order Limisphaerales; family Pedosphaeraceae; genus JAJPHR01. The sequence goes on from JAJPHR010000033.1 coordinate 23,922, forward strand.
TCGCGCCCAAGGCGCGCCTCACGCCAGCTTATAGGGCGGGCGATAGGCGCGTGTCAGCAACTTGCTCGCTTCCTTGTCGCCGTGGATTTTTTCGCTGGCGACATCCCATTTCAGTTTGCGGCCACCCAGCAACATCGAGATCAAACCGAGGTGCCCGGGAATGGCCGAATGGTGCGCGGTTTCCACCGGGGTGATGGTGGGCTTGCGGGACTTCACGCACGCGATGAAGTTGGCTTGGTGGTTGTTGGATTCGTAAAGTTTGACCTTGCGCAATTCCTCCGGAAGCTGCTTGAAATCACGCCATTCCGCATTCGAGGCGTTGAACTGGCCGCGGTCCACCCATACCCAGCCATCCGTGCCGATCCATTTCGTCCCGCTTTTGATTTCCGGATACCCGCCGGCGATGATCATCGTGATGTCATTGGGATACTTGAGTTCAATGCGATATTTCGTGCAAGTGTTCCAAACCGCGTCCTCGGGCGGAAACTCGCCGTGCCCTTCGACTTCCGACGGTCCCGAGCGGTCGAAATCCAGACCCCAATGGGCAATATCGCAATGGTGGCCGATCCAGTCGAGCAACTGGCCCCCGCCTGTGTTGTAATTCCATCGCCAGTTCATGTGAACCCGGCCACAGATATACGGCATCATCTTTGACGGCCCGATCCACGTTTCGTAATCCAGCTCCGGCGGCGGATCGCTCGGCGTCATGAACTTGGACGTGCCGGCGAAATCATGATGTCCCGCGGGCAGGCCCACTTCCACGTGGGTCACCCTGCCGATCAAACCGTTGCGGACGATCTCGGCGGCCTTGTGGAAATTTCCGGTCGAGCGCTGCCACGAACCGGTCTGCCAGATGCAATCGTTTTTCTGGACCGCTTTCACAATTGCCTGCTGTTCGGCGATGGTTCGCGCCAGGGGCTTCTCGCCGTAGATGTCCTTCTTCTGATGGGCGGCTTCGGTGGCCACGAGCGCGTGCCAATGGTCCGGCACCGCCAGCATCACGGCATCGATGTCAGGACGCGCCATCATCTCGTGATAATCATGGTAGGCTTTGCAATCCTTGTTTTTGTAATGATCGTTGACCGTGTTGACTGCTTTTTCGAGGTGATTTTTGTCCAGGTCACAAGCGGCAACGACCTGGCAATCGGGCAGGTCCAGAAATGAGGCCGTATTGCCGGGTCCCTGCATGCCCCAGCCAACCACGCCCAACGTGACTCGATCCGAGGCGTTCGGACGGGCGCCTTTGCCCCAACTGGCGCGCGTGATGATCGTGGGCGCCGCCATTGCCGCTCCGGTGAGGGCGATAAACCGGCGGCGGCTAAGCTTGGGATTAGACGAAGAGTTTTTCATAGAGGTAAGACGATGGGAGTTCTGTTTTGTTCAATCGCGTCAGTCCGGTTTTCGTGACAATTTATGTCTGAAAAGCAGCAATCAATGTACCAATCCTGCTGATTTGCCCACCAGTAACACGCGCCAACCGGCGTGTAAATCGTTTATTTAGATGAATTTTACACGACACGACACGCCGGGCCCAAGCGTCACTTGAGCCGGGAAGCGATTGGGTGAACTCCCGGCAGAATGCCTTGTTTGCGCGCCAGGCCTGCGAAGACGCCATCCCGCCGCAGCAATTCTTTGAAGTGCCCTTGCTCGATCAGCCGCCCTTCGGAAAGGACGATCACGCCGTCTGTCGCCGCGAGGGTCGAAAGGCGATGCGCGACGCAAATCACCGTGCGATCTTCGGCCAGACGGTCGATCGCGGCCTGGACTTCCGCTTCGGCGTTCGAATCCAGGTTGCCGGTGGGTTCGTCGAGCACAAGGATGGGCGCGTTCCGGACGAAGGCGCGCGCAATTGAAATGCGCTGACGCTGCCCGCCCGAGAGCAGCTTTCCGGCTTCGCCAATGCGCGTTTGATAACCCTTGGGCAGCCGCATGATGAACTCGTGCGCGTACGAAGCCTTCGCCGCCGCTTCGATTTCCGCCGCAGTCGCGCCTGGCCGGCCATGCGCGATATTCTCCGCCACGGTTTGGTCGAACAGCACGATGTCCTGGCTGACCAGCGCGAGCAGATTTCGCAAATCCCCCACCCGTATGTCGCGCAAATCGTGGCCATCGACTCTGATCGTCCCATCAGTTGGGTCGTGGAAGCGGAAGATCAGGTTGAGCAGGGTGCTCTTGCCCGAACCGCTCTCGCCCGCCACGCCCAACCGGAAGCCGCGCGGGATGCGCAGGTTGAAATCCATGAGCACGGGCCGCGCGTGGTAAGCGAACGTGACGTGCTCGAAAGCCAATTCATGCGAGAAAGTCTTGAGCCGCACCGCGCCGGCTTTTTCTCGCACCGTCGGCTGCTGGTTGAAGATGGAAATCAGCCGTTCGGCGCCAATCGCCGCCTGCTGAAGATAGACCGGGATGCCGCCCAGTTTCTTGATCGGCGTATAAAGCAGCACGATGCCCGTCAGGAAGCCCACCATGTTCGGAATCGTCCGATGCGTGTAGAAAATGAAGATCACCACCACGCCCAGGCCGAGCACCGAAATGACTTCGATGATGGGATTGATCAGTTCCTTGGCCTGGACGCTCTTCATGCCGATATGAACGAGCCGCTGGTAAATGGCGCGAAACCGTTCCATCTGGAAAGTTTCGAGACAGAACGCCTTCACAATCCGCATGCTGGTGTAAACCTCCACCACCAGGCTGTCCTGCGACACGCCCACTTGCACGCTGGAATGCACGGCCTTGCGCGTTTTGCGGCTCAAGACGCGGATCGGAATAATGATGAAAGGAACGAACATCACCGAGAGCAGCGTGAGTTGCCAATCGATAAACAGAAGGCCGGTACCGACACTCAGCACCGTGATCGGTTCCTTGACGAGATCGGAAAAGCCCAGGCTCATGCAACGATACAGCGCGGATGTGTCGCCATTGATGCGCCCGAGCAATTCGCCGACCGTGGTGCGATTGAAAAAATCCATGGAAAGCGAATTAAGCTTCAACAACAGGTCGAGCCGCAGGTCCTTGATCACGCGCTCGCTCACCCAGCTCATGCAATAGCTGTTGAGATAGCCGACGCTTCCCCGCACGAATACCAGGAGCGGCAGCAACAACATGCCGCCGGCAATTTGCAACGCGTCAAGCGGGCGCCCCTGGCGCGGCAGCAGCGGGTCGAACGCCGCTTCTGCCGTATGCTGCCATTCTTTCAAGTGGCGGCCCAAACTCGAAATCGGCGCTTTGGTGGGAGCTGCCGCCCGCTGCTCCGCCGGGGTCAACCGGTCGAACAACGTGCGGGTTGCCCAGACAAAAGTGGCGTTGGATACGCCGAATAAAAATCCCAGCAAAATGCCGGTGATAAGCCGGCCACGGTACCGCTTGAGGTATGGCCAGCCGAAGCGGAAAATCCCGCGCCAATCGTTCATGAGGGCAGGTTCAGTGCGCACGCAACGCATTCAACGGAGGTCCAGTCAGGTCAATGATCTTCGGCTCGCGCGACGGCAAATTTGCACACGTATCCCGTCGCGGTGGCACCCTCCGTAAACAACAACGGGCCAATTATGGCTCAGCTACGCCAAAAAAGCGAGTAGAATAAACGATCCAAGGTGAGGCCGGGCGCATCCACGCACTGTTCTTAATTCCAGAGTTGGTTCCAGTGATGGTTGCGGCGGGCTTCGTCCAAGGCGAGCAGATGGCGAAGTCCCTTGGGCGTCCAAAA
>JAJPHR010000105.1 GCA_021325145.1 Verrucomicrobiota bacterium
CCAATGGTTTGCGGCCGGGGATAATCGATCCCGACTCCAGCCAAAGTCTTGGGAGTGAGGACGAGGCAGGACAAATTCCAGATGCGTTCGACCGCACGGACGGCCAAAGGCGTCGCGCGCGGCACGACGCTGCAAAGGGCGGCGCCTTGCAGTTCTGCGTGTCGAACAAACCGCTTTACGTGCTTATCGCCTTCGCCCTTGAACCAGGCCTTGGTCGGAATGTTAACCTGGCGAACAACCCGCCGGTCGTCGGCCAGGCCGAGGTGAGTGTGGGTGTTGCCGACATCAAAGAGTAAAATCATTTTTCCACGGTGACGTCCCCGCCGATGATTCGCTCCAGATGCCCGTGCTGCGTGCGTAACAGCAAGGCCCCGTCCGCGTCCAGTGACTCAGCCGTGCCTTCAATCCGGCGTCCGCCCACCTGGATGGTGACGCGGCGGCCCAGCGTCGTACAGTGCTCTTCCCATTCATCCGCGAGCGCCTCAAATTCTCCCGCAACCACGCAGGCATAATCGCGGTCCAATTCTTCCAGTATCCTGACCGCCAGTTCCGCGCGATGCTGCTTCTGGCCGGTTTCGATCCGCAACGAAGTGACTTGCTTGCGCAGCTCCGGCGGAAAATCCCCGGCAACCAGATTCACTCCCACACCCATTCCCAGGACAATATGTTTGACCTTGTCCGGCTCGGCGCTCAACTCGGTGAGGATTCCCGCCACCTTCCGGCCGCGAATCAGAATGTCATTGGGCCATTTGATTTCAGCGTCCAGGCCGGTGTGGGCATGAATCGCCCGAAACAACGCAGTGGCAGCGGCCACTGTGATTTGTGTTGCCGCCAAAGGAGACAGTTGCGGCCGCAGCAGCACGGAGAACCACAGCCCCTTGCGCGGCGGAGAAATCCATTTCCTTCCCAGTCGCCCCCGTCCTTTCGTCTGGGCTTCCTCGAACACAACCACTCCCTCCTTCACTCCATCGCGCGCCAATTTCTCAACCACATCGTTCGTGGAGGTGGTTTCTTCGAACACTTGAATGTCCCGCCCGATCACCTTCATGTGGCCGAGACTCGAAAGCAGATCGTCCGCGTGCAGCACATCGGGAACACTCAGCAGGCGATATCCGTTATGCGGGCTGGCCTCGATCTCGTAGCCCAGCGAGCGCAATTCCTCGATCCGCGCCCAAACGGCTGCCCGGCTGATGCCCAGTTCCTGGGAAAGCTCCGCGCCTCCCACGCCGTTGCTCGCGGCGGTTCGCAAGGCGGAAAGAATCTTCGTGTCGATGGTCATTTCATGCTTCTTCAAAATCGAGTCCGATATCCACGGCCCGCGCGGAATGTGTCAATGCGCCGACTGAAATAAAATCAACCCCTGCCTCCGCAATCGGTCGGACGCTGGCCAAATTGACTCCACCGCTCGCCTCGGTCTGGGCGCGTCCGCGAACTTGCTGCACCGCCAGCCGGAGCTGGATCAAATTCATATTATCCAGCAGAACGAAATCAACGCCCGCCGTGGCGGCCTGCTCGACCTGTTCCAGCGTTTCCGCTTCGACCTCGACCTTCAATTTCGGATACTGCAACTGGGCGCGTCGCACGGCCGCCGTGATTGCGTCCGGCGATTCGTTGCGCAACGCCGCCAAATGATTGTCCTTGATCAAGATCATGTCATACAGCCCGATACGATGGTTATGGCCGCCGCCGCAAGTCACGGCGTATTTTTCGAATCGGCGCCAGCCCGGCGTGGTCTTGCGCGTATCGAGGATTTTGGCGCGCGTGCCTTTGATGGCTTCGACAAATTGCGCGGTCAACGTGGCGATGCCCGAAAGGCGTTGAACGAAGTTCAAGGCGACTCGTTCAGCGGTGAGGATTGACCGCGCTGGACCGGCAATCCGCAACAAATCTTCGCCCGCCTTCACCGCCTGGCCGTCGGTGGCGGCGCGCTGGACTTTGATGGCAGGGGACAATTCGTGGAAAGTGGCTTCAGCCAGCGCCAGCCCGGCTACAACCAGCGGCTCGCGCGCTTTCATTAATGCAATGGCGGAAACCCGTTCCGGCACAGTGGCCAGCGTCGTGGCATCGCCGCTGCCGACATCCTCGGCCAGCGCAAGTTGCACGGCGTGTCGAATCTCTTCTGCGGACAACTGTTCCATTCCCCAAGCATGTAGGATGCGCCGGTCTGGATGAAGGAAAAAAGAGCCGCGGTGTCACCCGAGAAACCCGCGCCGTGGAGGGTGCCGAATCTATATCCAGGGACGAAGGAAGTCTCTCAACCTCTCACACACGGGTATGCAGAGCCCATTTACAAACAAACGCAATGGCAGGGTGTGACCTGCCGGGCCGTCTTGTCCGCCGTGGCTTTCCAGCGGGGGGAGCTTCCGAGTGAAGGCCGGTTACTCCGTGCACGCCGTTCTTGATCCATTCATTAATTCCCTAACTCGCACTTCATTCATTTCCCTGTTTCCCCAGCTTCCGTTCCAACTCCCGCACGCGCCGGATCAACTCGGGCAATTGCGCGATGCCGATGTACTGGCGCTTGGCCTGCTTGTCGGACACCGCCGGAGTGCCGAGAAACTTTTCCCCATCGGGGATGTCAGTCATGACGCCGGATTGGGCGGCGACCATGACCTGATTGCCCAATTTCAAATGACCCGCCAGCCCAACCTGCCCGGCAAGGGTCACATAGTTGCCCAACTGCGTGCTGCCCGCGATGCCCACCTGCGAAACGAGGAGGCAATGCTCGCCGATGGTGACGTTGTGGGCAACTTGCACGAGGTTGTCGATTTTCGTCCCTTTCCCTATTGTCGTCGGCCCCAGAGCACCGCGGTCCACGGCCACGTTGGCGCCGATCTCCACGTCATCGCCAATGATTACATTGCCGATTTGCGGAACCTTGCGGTGCACGCCTTCGTCGAAAACAAAACCGAACCCGTCCGACCCGATAACCGTGCCGGAATGGATTCGCACGCGGGAGCCGATCTCGCTGCGGGCGTAAATTGAGACGTTCGGAAAAATCCGGGTGTCGTCGCCCAGTTGCGAATTGTCGCCCACGTAGTCCAGCCCCTCCAGGACAACACGCGCACCGATGCGCGCCTTTTCGCCGACAATGCACTGCGGCCCGATATGCGCGCTGGGAGCGATTTGCGCCGAAGCCGCCACTATGGCCGTCGGATGAACCCCGGCGGGAAATGCGGGCTCGGGAAAGAAAAGCGGCAGCACCTTCGCGAACGCAATGCGGGCGTTCGCTACGCGGATGAGCACCTTCTTCTGCGAGGTGAGATTGCCGGCAACGAGAATGGCGGAGGCAGCGCTCGCTTCGGCGCGGGCGAAGTAGGTTTCGTTCTCGGCGAAGGTCAGGTCGCCCGGTTGAGCACGGTCGGCGGGAGCAAAACCGCTGAGGGTCAAGGCGCTGTCGCCCAGGACTTCGCCCTGGAGGCGCCGGGCAATTTCAGCGGCGGTAAATGGCATAGTTGACTTGAAAACGCGCGCAACTATATAAACTTGCGGTCGCTTAATACAACACCAACTTTAAAATTACATCATTATGGCAGAAACGCTGCGCGTCGCGATGATCGGTTACCGCTTCATGGGCAAGGCCCACTCCAATGCCTGGCGCCAGGCCCCGCACTTCTTCCCGCTCAAGGCGGGTGTGGAAATGCACACGATTTGCGGTCGTGACGCCGATGCCGTCGAGGCCGCGCGCGCCCAGCTCGGCTGGCAGAATGCATGCACCGACTGGCGCGACGTGATCAACTCGCCCGACATCGACATCGTCGATATCACCACGCCCAACGATTCGCACGCCGAGATCGCCATCGCCGCCGCCCAGGCGGGCAAGCACGTTTTGTGCGAAAAGCCCCTGGCCATGAACGTCAAGCAAGGCGAGCGGATGGTGGACGCGGCCAAAAAGGCGCAGATCGTCAACATGATCTGTCACAATTATCGGCGCATCCCCGCCATCGCACAGGCGAAGAAAATGATCGAGGAAGGCGCGCTCGGGCGGATTTACCATTATCGCGCGCGTTATGCGCAGGACTGGCCTTCGGACCCGAAGTTCCCGCTCGTCTGGCGTTTGCAAAAGGGTGTCAGCGGCAGCGGCGCGCATGGCGACATCAACGCCCACATCATCGATCTCGGTCGTTACCTCGTGGGCGAATTGTACGAAGTCTCGGGCCTGCTGGACACCTTCGTGAAGGAACGCCCCATCATGGACGCTGGCGGGAAAGGCCAGGGCCTGGCCGCAAAATCCGCCCAGCGCACCGGCCGCGTTACCGTCGATGACGCGTCCTTGTTCATCGGCCGCTTCAAAAACGGCGCGCTCGCCAACCTCGAAGCGACCCGTTTCGCGCTTGGCCGCAAGAACCACATCGAACTCGAAATCAACGGCTCGCAGGGTTCGCTCTATTTCGACTTCGAAGACATGAACCGCTTGCAATTTTTCGACAACACGAACCCGGCTGATCGCCAGGGTTTCCGCAATATTTTGGTGACCAAAGGCGGCATTCACCCGTACTTTGGATCCTGGTGGCCCGAGGGGCACATCATCGGTTACGAACATACGTTCATCCACACCGTCGCGGATTTCGTCAACGCGTGCGTTTCCGGCAAGTCCGTTCAACCCACCTTCGAAGATGGCCTGATGAACCAGCGCGTCCTTGAGGCCGTGGAAAAATCCGCACGGACCCGCAAATGGGTGAAGGTGTGATTTGAAGCCCCGGCGACGTGGTGCTTTTCGTCGCCGGAGCCGGATTGATGCGCTGGAACTTATAAGCCGCTCACGAGCGGGCCACCTCTCCGTCCATGTGTGTCCGTCACGGTTGGAGCGGCGACATGCGGTCTGTAATGCCTCACGCCCAAGGGCGATTCCAGGAACACATTTCCTTGCAAATTAATTGTGTCGGTGTTCCGGACAATGAGCGAAGCCAGGGAAGTTCCTGCGATCATCCAGGCCGTTTGCAGATCGAACTTTTGGTTCAACCAAAAAAACCGGTCTCCGGACCTCAGCGCATCAAACTGTTCTGCAATGATGGCCTGAAACGTTGGCCCCACCAAAGCGCCCCGCGCATGACGCTCCGCCAGTCCACCCATGAACAGATCCACATTGCTGATGCTGCCATAAACAAGAGCGAAGCTGGCCTGAAGGACGGAGTCGCTGGTCAATTGCGCGAAGGAGGTGTAAGGCTTCATTCCCAAAGCTGCGCGCGTTTGGTTGAGTGTGCCCAGTCCCGCGTCTCGCTCGCGCTGAATGTCAATCGCCATCAAATCCATTTCGTCAATGTCGCCTCCGACCAGGCCGGCAAAGAGCAAATTGCGCAAGGCCGCAACCGCGTAAACATCGGTGGCTTGCGTAAAGTCCACACCCAGGGAGCGCAACAGCGGATTGAAGCCATTGGCTTCGTCGATCTCGGGTGTGTTGAAAAAGGCCTGCGCAAGCGATTCCGTGAACACGACGTTCCCTTTATTGTCAATTCCCGCCTGCGTGTCGGACACCTGGGAATGACCCACGCGAAAAGCCGCGGTGGAGAATTCCTGTGTCACTTGTGCGTTTACGCTGGAGTTATAGCCTCGGTACGGCCCCAATATCGGGCCAATCAGAACGGGTAGATACTCGGTATAAACGATGTTTTGGTATTCGGCTGTCGTAATGGCTTTTGCCATATTGTATAGCTGGTCGCCGGTCCACGTGGGATGCTGTGCCTTGAGCACTCCCACCCAGCGGTTGTGCTCGCGCATGAAGAGAATGGTAACGGCGGTCAATTCGGGATTCTCCATCACCCGGGGATCACCCGTGACGAAAGTGTCATCGACAACCGGAAGCGCCTGGCCGTTATCCGAAGTGATCAGCGTGCCATCGGGGTTTCGCAAGCTGTTGGCCACGTCCGTTGAGGAGCCGTAAAGCTGCGAAAGATCCAGATAACCTGCCACGGTGTTGATGATCGTGCCGGTTTTCGGGTCGCGCGTATCCCGTGTCATGGGAATGACCGTCCCCGCAACAAACACCGGATCATCGTTCGGGACCATGATATTAATTTCAGCGGAATTTGCCGGCGTTTCCTCCAAATCGAGGTCGTGATCAACAAATTGTCCGAACACATAAATCCAGGCCGACGCAGTGGGATCGGTTGTTTGTTCATTTTGACCATTTGCCCCGGTTCCTCCGGAGATCACGTTGCTGATGGTTCTTGGATTCGGGCCATCGACCAATCCATCTGTAGTTCCCGGAGCAAAATTCAGCGGCGCTATGGCCAGCTCGGGATTGCCAGGCAAAGCATCCAACTCGGGGTGTGCCAGATTGTTGCTGATTCCCCCAATCGGGCGAAACTCCGGGAGGAGTGAGACCTTCGAACTGATTGTTCCTCCATTGCGCCCTTCTTGACTACCCGCCGATGCGTCCAAGGCTCCCCAAGTCAGGGCGGCCGTCGCGAATGTAATGATGACGTCAGTGACTCTTTTCATACTGCTTGCTACTTTCCTTTTTGTTTTGCTTTTTCTGGCCTCTGGCGGCGCACTTCCAACACGTGTTCCGACCGGAAGGACAAATCAAATTCTGGCACTCGTTATGGGTATCGAAGATCGAGGATGGATTCAGGCTGGGCGCAGAGCTATTATTTCAGGTCACTGCTAGCATGGATCGTGCACACCGGCTCTTTTCGGACGAAAAGTACAAATAAAAATTCGCGGCCCGGGTTTCCCCGCAGCTTGGCGCTGAAACAGCGACCCGAACAAAGGCGCCTGGAGAGTTGCCTTTGATTCAATGCAGGACGTGAACTTCGCCGCCGTGCACTTTGCGCTCCGGGATGGCAATTTGCATAGTTGTTGCTCACTTTTTCAGTTCTTTCCGTCCTCCTGCTTTTCTGGCAGGGAATGATACGGCTCTATGTTCAAGTCTGATGAGAATCGCCGCTTCTGGCTCATCTGCCTGGTTTTGGCGCTCGGCTCCCTGATCGTTTACGGGAAGCTGGCCGGTTACGATTTTGCCAGTTACGACGATGAAACCTACGTCACGGCCAATGTCCACGTACAGCATGGGCCGTTCCTCAACCAACTCGTGTGGGCCTTCACGACGGACGAGGGGGGTAACTGGCACCCGCTGACCTGGCTTTCGCACATCCTCGATTGCCGACTCTATGGACTATGGGCAGGTGGGCACCATCTTACGAACCTCATCTTACACCTCGCGAACACTCTTCTGTTCTTCGTCCTTCTCCGCCGCATGACTGGCGCTCTTTGGCGCAGCGCCATCGTGGCCGCACTCTTCGCCTGGCATCCGTCGCATGTGGAATCGGTCGCCTGGATTGCTGAGCGCAAGGATGTGCTCAGCACTTTCTTTGGCTTGCTGGCCATGGCCGCGTATCTCGGGTACGTCGAGAAGAACAGCCAGCAAAAGCCAAACAGCAAAAACCAAACCCCAGAAAAACATCAAACCTCAAATCTCAAAGGAGTGTTGCGCCGCTTGGAGCTTGGAGCCGGGAGCTTTTCTGGAGCCTGGTTTTTGGTTTTTGGTGTTTATTACGCGCTTTCCCTTTTCTGTTTCCTGCTCGCGCTGCTTTCCAAACCCATGTTGGTGACCCTGCCTTTCGTCCTGCTGTTGCTCGATTACTGGCCGCTTCGGCGGACCTCGAACCTGATTGAGCGCCGGGTGCTGCTGGAGAAAGTGCCTTTCTTCATACTGTCGGGAGTTTCCAGCGCTATCACCATGGTGGTCCAATCCCGCGGCGGGGTGGTTACGCTCGCCACGGTGAGCCTTGGTCAGCGTATAGCGAACGCACTGGTTTCGTACGTTCGCTACCTCGAGAATATGGTTTGGCCGGTGGATCTTTGCGTCATTTACCCATACCGTCTTACCTGGCCACTCTGGCTCGTGGTCGCGTGCGGCTTATTCCTCGCGCTGACGACCTGCGTTGTGTTCGCACACCGGCGAAACCGTCCCTGGCTGGCGGTTGGCTGGCTATGGTATTTGGGCACACTCGTGCCCGTCATCGGCATCGTACAGGTTGGCCTGCAATCCATGGCCGACCGCTATAGCTACCTGCCACTCGTTGGCATCTTCATCATGTTGGTCTGGGAGTTTACGGAGCGATTAGAACGCCTGCCTCGAAACGTGGGCCGCGCCATATCGGTCGGACTCGGCGCAACCGTCCTCGTGACCTGCCTGACGCTTTCGTGGTTCCAGGTGACCACCTGGCGCAACGCAATCAGTCTGTTTACTCACGCGGTTTCGGTAACCGCCGACAACTACGTCGCCCACGTCAATTTGGGAGTCGAACTCTATCACGCTGGCAAACCGGAGGAGGCGGTTTCACATTTCAATACTGCTTTCGGTTTACGGCCAGATTCACCGCTGCCCGCCTACAACCTTGGCCGTTGCTACGAACAACTCGGCGATCTCCAACGTGCCGCAAATTGGTTTGAGCGGGCGGTTGAGACCAAGCCTGAATTCGCGCCGGCCCGATATGATTTCGCCCGACTCCTCGCGAAGCAAAACAAGCTGGAGGAAGCCATCGCCCAGTATAACGCCTGCCTGCTCTACACCCGAGACCCGGCCAGCGTTCATTTCAGCCTTGCCAATGCGCTCGCTGCACAGGGCAAGCTTAGCGACGCTGCCGAGCATTACCGGCAATCCCTCGAACTTGATCCAAACTCCCCCGATGCTCACAACAATTTGGGCGCCGTCCTGCTCCGACTCGGGAATCCTGCCGCTGCCGTGGACCATTTCAAAGCTGCGCTCAAGCTTCAGCCCAATTTAGCCGAAGCCGAGGACCAGTTGGGAGGAGCTTTGCAAAAGCTTGGCCAATTGGACGAGGCCCGCCGTCATTTTGCCGAGGCGGTGCGGCTCAAGCCCAACCTCGCTCATGCACAATTGAAACTGGGATTGCTCCTGGCCCAGCAGTCCCAATTCGAAGAAGCCAAAGGCCATTTCCAAAAGGTGACTCAGCTTGAGCCATCCAACGACGTCGCCTGGTTTAATCTGGCGGGAATCTTCGCCGCGCAAGGCCGCCTGGACGACGCTGCTGCAGCCTTTAACACCGTGGTCCTGCTCAAACCGCAGGATGTCGAGGCGCATACCCAATTTGGCGCGGTGCTGGCGCGTGCCGGCAAGTTCGAAGCGGCCTTGGCCGAGTACCAGCAAGCGGCTACATTGACGAACCAGCGTAATCCAGTGATTCTGGCCCTGCTGGACCAGGCTTATGCCGAAGCGGGCCGCTTCGCCGAAGCCATCAGCACCGCGCAACACGTGCAGGAACTCGCAAAATCCTTGAACCAACCAGCGCTCGCGGAACAAGCCGCCCGCCGCTTGGAACTCTACCGCGACGGCAAGCGACCTTCAGTCGCCGCGAGTGCCAACCCCTAACCAGCATTCTGCAAGCGCGGACATTCCTATCCGCTTTAAACGCGCGCACGTCCAGGCGGACAGGAATGTCCGCGCTTGGTAATTGGAGCTTATCCGGTGTTTGGGGTTTGGGGTTTGGGGTTCGGTTGCGATAGCAACAACTCCTCCACCTTCGCCTCGATATTCGCGTGTCGCATCAGCGATTCGCCCACCAGTATCGCCTGCGCGGTGCACGCGGCCAGACGTTCCACATCGGCGCGCGTGTGGATGCCGCTTTCAGCTACCAGGAGTTTTTGACCTCCGCCGGGCGAAGCACGCAACCGAGCCGCCAATCGTTCGGTGGTCGCCAAATCGACTTTAAATGTTTTCAAATCGCGATTGTTCACCCCAATGATTTCCGCGCCAGCCGCCAGAGCCCGTTCCAGTTCCGCTTCATCATGGACTTCCACCAGCAGCGCCAACCCGGCGGCGGTGGCGAGCGAATGGAAATGCCGCAACTCTGCATCTGTCAGGATCGCCACGATCAGCAAAATGGCGTCCGCGCCCGCTTCGATCGATTCCAGAATCTGGCGCTCATCGATGATAAAATCCTTGCGCAACAGCGGCAGCTTCACCACCTGGCGGATTTGTTTCAGATATTCGAGCGCGCCTTGAAAAAACTTTTCGTCCGTCAGCACCGACAGACAATCGGCTCCGGCGGCTTCATAGGCACGGGCAATTCGCGCGGGATTAAAGTCAGCGCAGATGATCCCGGCAGAAGGCGACGCTTTCTTAACCTCGGCAATCAAAGAAACCATTCCGCCACGCCGGGGTTGCCGCAAAGCTGCTTCAAAGTCGCGGCGGTCGCCGCGCGCTCCCATCGCGGCCTTCAACTCCGCGGCAGAAATTGCCCGCTTGGGGAGACGCATCACTTCAACTCGCTTCTGCGCGACGATGGTATCCAGAATATTCAAGCATTACTCCCCATCGTCATCCTTCACCGACGCCATTCGCTTGGTCGGGCAACCGGCGCGCAGCCAGCCATTTACAAACGGGTCCAGGTCCCCGTCCATGACCGCTTGCACGTTGCTGGTTTCGACGCCAGTGCGCAGGTCCTTTACCATGCGATAGGGCTGGAAGACGTAGCTGCGAATCTGGTTGCCCCATGAGACGCTGCCTTTCTCCCCGTAAAACCGCTCCATTTCCTGCTTCTGGGCGTCGATGCGTTGCGCGAAAATTCGCGAGAGCAAAAGCTTCATAGCGGTCGCCCGATTTTGGTGTTGCGACCGCTGGCTTTGCGACGCCACTACCAGCCCCGTGGGGATGTGCGTAATGCGAACCGCGGTTTCTACCTTGTTCACGTTCTGGCCTCCTTTGCCGCCGGAACGGAACGTGTCCACATGAAATTCGTTTGGCGGAATCGCGACCTCGCCTTCTTCCTCAATTTCCGCGATGGCATCGACGCTGGCGAAACTGGTATGGCGGCGCTTGTTGGAATCGAATGGGGAGATGCGAACCAACCGATGCACGCCGCGTTCCGCTTTGCAAAAGCCGTAAGCATTCTCGCCGCTGATCAGCATGGTGACGCTTTTGATGCCGGCGGTTTCACCCGGCAGCGCTTCCGTCACCTCGGCTTGCCAGCCGCGGGATTCCACCCAGCGTTGGTACATGCGCAGCAGCATATTCGCCCAATCGCATGATTCGGTCCCGCCCGCGCCGGCGTTGATGCTCAGGATGCAATTGTTCTTGTCATGCGGCCCGTTCAGGAAAACGCGCAACTCCAGGCTTTCCAAATCGCGGGTAAACTGCGCCAGTTCACGGGTCATTTCCTGTTCGTGACGGGCTTGCTCCGCTTCCGGTTCTCCGGCGGCCAGTTCGATCATCACGTGAAAATCCTCCGCTTGCTTCTCGGCCTTGAGCAAGGGCTCGATTTTTTTGCGGAGTGAATTGGACTCGTCGATGAGCTTTTGGGCCTGCTCGCGATTGTTCCAGAAGCTGTCCGCCGCCATCAACGAATCCAGTTCCGCCAGGCGCTTTTGCACACTGGGGACGTCAAAGAAACCTCCGCAAATGCGCAAGCTTCTCCCCAACCGTCGTCAACTGAACTTTGATGGTTTCAAACATATTGACAAAATATACGTTATTAAGATGCGGGAATCCAGCACGATAAAGAAATGCGTTGAAAATGGGTGGAAAACTGCCGAAATGCGATTTTGTTAGAGCTTCCTTTCATAATTCTCGACCCTTTCAAAACCTTTCATCGAGAGGGCATCAGCGACCCGATTAATCGTGATCCGCATACATCACAAACGGCTTGGGAGTCGGAACAAAGATGAAATCAATCCAATCACTCAAAGTCGCTTCCAGGAGCGTTTCCGCCTCCTGCTTGGTAGCAGCTATCATTGACCAGTCGTGCCCATACTCGGTTGGAAGCGAGCAATTTGCCAGCATAGCAGTCAAATGCTTGGGTTCAAACACTACCTGATCAATCGTAACACATGCGGTTTCAAGCGCAGTGTCAGCGGAGACGATGGTTGCGACAAAAGGACGCAAATTTTTCAGCGGTGTGCAAAAGGTCTGCTGAAAGCGCCATGGAGTTCTCCGCAAGCGCTTCAGGAAGCCCGGGGTCTCCGAAAGCGTCATATTCCGCGAGCCAAAGTCTTTTACGCTCCCTAATTCACGCTAAAGACCTTGGCCAGCGCCTGCTGCAACTGTTGGAAAGTAAATGGCTTCTCCATCAGCAAATCAATTTTCGACAACTGTTCCGCGTCCCATTGAATTAGGTCGGCGTGGCCGGTGATCAGGATGATGTGCTGGTCCGGAGAGTGTTGCTTGATGGCGCTGGCCAATTCGAAGCCGTTCATCTGGGGCAATTTCAGATCGGTGATGACCAGATCGTATTTTCCGATTTCGAATTGCGCCAGCGCGCTTTCCGCGTCCTTGGTAATGTCCACCCGATGGCCGCCGCCGAACGACAAAATCATCCGCAGGGCCTTCGCCAACTCCGGCCCGTCGTCCACCACCAGGATTCGTTTAGGCGGCGTCTTTTGCAAAATCTGGGTCTGTGACATAAACGAAACAAACGCTAAATCGACCGTTGCATGCTTAGCCTGCCAGCGCGGGCCAATGCAAACAAAATATTTGTTTCTTACAATCGCATTTGTATTCGAGAACTGCCCGTTCAGCCTTTTCTTAACACAGTATCGCGCTGGGCGCAGGCGGGGTCGGGATTTGGGTAATCCAGATTGTAATGCAAACCCCGGCTTTCGGGGCGCTGCAACGCGCTCGCCACGATCAATTCCGCCACCACGGCGATGTTGCGCAATTCCAACAAATCGCTGGTGACGATAAAGTCCCAATAATATTCCTGGATTTCCTCCTGCAAATTGGCGATGCGCTTGCGGGCGCGCTCCAGGCGCTTGTTCGTTCGCACGATCCCCACGTAATCCCACATCAACCGCCGGATCTCGTCCCAATTATGCGAAATCACCACCTGTTCGTCCGGGTTGGCGGCCTTGCCCGACTCCCAATTCGGAAGGGTGGTCTGGGGCAAAACCAGCGGCTCGGCCAGGACACGCTGCGCGGCGCGATGGGCGCACACCAGCGCCTCCAGCAGCGAGTTGCTCGCCAGCCGATTCGCCCCATGCAAGCCGGTGCAGGCCACTTCGCCCACCGCGTAGAGCCCGGCGATGTCCGTTTCGCCGTCCACGTTCGTCAACACGCCGCCGCATTGGTAATGCGCCGCCGGAACCACCGGGATGGGTTCCTTCGTGATGTCGATGCCAAAACGCAGGCACGTTTGGTAAATGTTGGGAAAACGTTCGATGACGAACTTCGCGGGCTTGTGCGTGATGTCCAGCAGGACGAAGTCGGCTCCGCTGCGTTTCATCTCGCTGTCGATGGCCCGCGCCACGATATCGCGCGGCGCCAGCGATTTAAGCGGATGATATTGGTCCATGAACTCGACGCCTTCAACCGTTCGGAGCACGCCCCCTTCGCCGCGAACAGCTTCGCTGATCAGAAACGATTTGGCCTTCGGATGATAAAGGCACGTGGGATGGAACTGGATGAATTCCATGTTGGCCACCGCAGCCCCCGCGCGATACGCCATGGCCACGCCGTCACCGGTCGCAATGTCGGGGTTGGTCGTGTACAAATAAACCTTCCCGCAACCTCCGGTCGCCAACAGGACCGTGCCCGCCGAGAAGGTTTCCACCAGGCCGGTTTTTTTGTTCAGCACGTACACGCCCACGCAACGATTGGAACCCGCCTTGCCACCCGCCGAAATGCCCGGCGTCGCGCCCTGACCCAGCTTGCTCGTGGTGATCAGATCAATCGCCAGGTGGTTCTCAAACATTTCGATCCGCGACTGCGCGGCGACGGCCGAGAGCAATCCGCGTTCGATTTCCCGCCCGGTCACGTCTTTGGCATGCAGGATGCGCCGCTTGGAATGGCCGCCTTCCTTGCCAAGATCCAATTCGTGAACGCCCGGCTCGGTGGGAATTTCCCGTTCCGAAAACTTCATGCCCAGGCGAATCAATTCCGCAATCCGCGCCGGGCCCTCCTGCACGATGGTGCGCACCACGTCCTCTTTGCACAACCCGGCGCCCGCCTGCAACGTGTCGCGCACGTGCATTTCCACCGAATCCTCCTTGCTGGTCACCGCGGCGATGCCCCCCTGCGCGTAATTGGTGTTGGATTCCGCCCGGTTCTTCTTCGTGATGATGGCCACACGTCCCCGCGGCGCGACTTTCAACGCAAAGGTCAGGCCGGCAATTCCGCTGCCGAGGACGATGCAATCAAAGTGTTTCATTATCAATCAGCCTGGTTTTGCCGAAGAAAACCGCCAGGGCCATCTGCGTGCCGCGCCCAACCTTGCTCACCGGCTGCAGCGTTCGCGGATCGAACAGTTCAACATAATCCAATCTTGCGGCGGGCCGGTTCGTGACAAACCGCGCCAGGTCCGCCTTTAATCTCACGGATGAAACCGCGCCCCGCCTCACCGACTTTTTCGCCAGCGCCAGCGCCTCTGACAATACTGTCGCCTGTTCGCGCTCGACGGGTGAGAGATACTTGTTGCGCGAACTCATTGCCAACCCATCCCGCTCGCGATGCGTCGGCGCCACCACGATCTTCACCGGGAAATTCAGGTCCCTCACCATGCGCCGGATGATGGCTGCCTGTTGAAAATCCTTCGCGCCGAATACCGCCACCTCCGGCAACACGAGATTGAAAAGCTTCGCCACCACGGTCGTCACGCCGCGAAAATGAGTCGGTCGTGCGGCCCCTTCCATCCCCCGGGACAACGACTCTTCCACGACATAAGTGCTGAATTCTTCGCCTTCGCCGGCTGGATACATCTCGCGATCAACCGGCGCGAAGATCACGTCCACGCCCGCCTCACGGCATAGCTTGCGGTCGCGCGCAAAGTCACGGGGATAACGCGAGAGATCTTCCTTCGGCCCAAATTGCGTCGGGTTCACATAGATGCTGACCACCACCTTGCCCTTTGCGCCAACGATCCGCCGTGCCCGCCGGACAAGACTCAAATGCCCTGCGTGCAGGTAACCCATGGTCGGCACGAACCCGACCCGGACCCGCTGACGCTGCCAATTTTTGGCCAGCCGCTGCATTCCGGCGGCCGAAGTAACAATTCGCATGCCGAAAAAGTGGTGTACCATCGGCCAACTATCAATACTTATTGCGAAAGGAGTGGCGCGCATCCCGACACAGTTGTCATGCCTTTGGCAGGAGTGGGAATGGCGCGCCCGCTCGCGAACGCTTTCGAAACCGCGCCCCGCCGCCATTTAGTTTGGAGCCTATCTCGGTAGGGCGCGCTGGCCGGGCCGTAGCTTCCGAGCGAAGGACGGTCACTCCGTGCGCGCCGCCGACGGTCAGAGGACTGCCCCCCACCGGGATAAGTTCTTGGGCCGCCATCCGTTCCAGGCCGGGACGCGCTTTCTCCCCCTTCGGCAGGGCAGGGTGAGGGGGCCATTTGCGCTCTGGAGGCCCATGGGAAGCGTTCCATATTCCTTAACCAAATGGCAAGGGAACTGCGCCCTCCCGGGCGCTCAACCGTTTTCTACCCGTTCAAACCCGCCCAAACCCGTTCAAACCCGGTTCAAACCTGATGGAAGCCGGTTCAGACCCGATTGGAGCCGGTTCAAGCCGGTGATTTTACCGTCAACGAGCACATCCGAGCCGGGTTGGTTCGGGCTGCCGTTTCTAAATTGTCAAAGAACCTTCCCGGTCGGGCCGGGCAAAATTCAATCCGCCCTGCGCGCCAATGCGCCAGGCTTCGCTGTGTTTAGGACTCCCTCCCAATCCCGCACTGCACCGACGCCGCCAATTAGAGCATACCCCGCCACCACCTGCAAATGAATTCTGAATATTTCTTTGCCACTCATTCCGGAATCTCACCCTCGCCATTTCCGAAGGGGAGAGGGACGGGGTGAGGGGCTTCGAATAATGAACCTATGCCCGGTTTTCTTTGAAGATCATGACCGAGATTGAGTCCCAGGTGGTTGAAGCTTGGCGACAGGCCGCGCAGGACTGAAAAATCTTGATGCAATTCCCCGGCAGTCATGCAAAATGAGCGTTATGGCAAAGCCGAGAGAAGAACGCCCAAAAACCTTTACGGATTTCGTAAAACTCATTGATGATTTCCAGGCCAAAGCGGAACACTCGCTTTGGTATCGTGGTTGTGGAAAGTCTGCATATCAATTGCAACCCTCGTTGTTTCGGCACAAACACAAGAAGAAGATTGCAGAATTAAGCTCACTTGAATTGCAATTGATGATCCGCTTTCGGCAGCGTAGTATTCCATTTCACGACCGCTCGCTTCTGGATGATTGGGACGCACTATTTTTTATGCAGCATTACGGCGTGCCGACTCGGCTACTTGATTGGACTGAAAATCCTTTGATGGCGCTCTACTTTGCTGTCATGTCAGCTCCTTTTAAGACAAAGAAGAATGGCGAACTGCAATTTGCGACCGACGCAGCTGTGTGGGTTTTGGATCCTATCGCTTGGAATCGCAAATCACTTCAGCACCAAAGTTTTGATGGCGGCGTTTTGACGCCAGGAGATGAGGCTCTGAAAGGTTACAAACCCGCGCCTTCTTATTCGGGAATGTTCAATCATCCTGTTGGTTTGTACGGAGCGCATAACAGCTCGCGAATCGTAGCTCAAAGGGGCGTATTCACAATTTTTGGCCAAAATACGGAACCGATGGAACTAGTATGCCAAAAGCACAAATTTCCCGTCGACTGCCTTGTTAAAATTATTCTACGACAAGGTGAATTGCTGACGATACGCAAATCTCTTTTGAAACACGGAGTCACGGAGTCCGTTGTGTTTCCAGACCTGGACGGACTGGCACGAGAAATCCGGCGCAATTTTGGCTTTGAGGCATAGATATGCATTTACCAAAAAATAAAAAATTCAAGGTCTCAGAACTTGATCGAAAAACATTAGGCTGGTGGCGGAGCCGCCGTTCCAAGATTGATATGGATCCGCCCTACCAACGTAGGGGACGCATTTGGTCCGACGCCGACAAGGCTTATTTGATTGATTCCATCATCAACGGTTTCGACGTGCCTAAAATTTACATGGCTGATTTCACCTGGGGAGACTCCAAACTAAACTTGCAGAAACTTCCTTACGCAATAATCGACGGTAAGCAACGGTTTGAAGCAATTTTCGACTTTTTTGACGGCAAAGTAGTTTTGAACGAAGATTTTGTTTATTTACCCAACCCGGAACTAAAGCTGGCAGGGTTAGGTTATCCAGATTTGCAGAAGAATTATCCGGACATTGCTGATGAGTTCGATACTTATAATTTGCTAGTGATGAGTGTTTTCGCTGAGGCCGAAGAATTCATCAACGAGCTTTTTGTCCGCCTCAATAGAAGCAAACCTCTGACTGGCGCTGAAATTCGTAACGCCATGGGTGGGCTAACGCCTTCAGTTATTCGCCAAATAGCAACACATGAATTTTTTCGGGAGTATGTCAAATTTCAGACGCTGCGGGGGCAGGATCTCAACGCTGCTGCAAAGGTTTTGTTGTTTGAGTACTACGGTAAACCTCACGATACAAAAAAACGCCACCTTGATGAATTTGTTCGCGAAACAAAGAGCAAACGTGGCGAACGTCTTGAAGTTGCAGGGCGACGCGTCGTGGATTTGTTGGACGAATTAACAGAAATATTCTTGCCATGCGACGGACTGTTGGCTTCCGCCGGAATAATTCCCGTCTATTATTGGTTTGTCCGTTCGGTGGATGAAGAAAACTACCAATTCATTCGAGAATTTCTAGTTAGTTTCGAGGCTGCCCGCCGGAAAAATAAGGAACGAATCACTGAAGATCCAAAGAACCAGCTAATAGATCAGGAGTTGACTCGTTTTGATGGACTAAATCGCAGTACAAACGATGAGGCAAGTCACACAGGGCGACTGAAAATACTCGAAGACCGTTTTGCAACATTTTTGATCGGGAACACACGGTACCGGCGGTAATCGCTTGAGGAAAGGTGCGAAAAAGGGCTCAACCCATAGTTCGCTTCATTTTCGCCTGAGAATCCCTGGCGACACCTCCAACTTCCGCCCCTGCCGCGCCAATGGCGAGTCGAGTATCCGGGTGCCAGCTTCCACGTCATCCACCGGGGAGACGGGCGCGAGGACTCTTCCTGAGCGCCGTGGACCGGCAGGATTTCCTGAAAACCTTCCGCACTCTGCGCCTCTGCGGGAGCCCGATTTGGGCAAATAGCCCACTACCGAAATTCCCGACTAATTTCCCGTTGGCATCGGAATGTCGATGCCCTGCTTCTGAACCTGGTCCCGAATGTACTGGAACCGCTCGTATTGCGACAGGGTGATCGGGCCGGTGTAAGACATGCTCTGAGGTTTGCGCGGCGGGTATTGGACGTAGGTTTTCATCAGGTCTTTGATTTCCGCGCTGATCGGGACCATGACCCAGGTCCGCTCGGTATAGTTGTTCATGAAGATGTCGTAGCGCTCCTGCGGGTCCTGCCAAAGATCAAAGACCTGGGGCACGGTGGCGACGTACTTGCTCTGGCCTTTCCAGCCCAGGTTGCTATCCACCGCCAGCCCGCCGGTCAGCGCGCCGTCGTCTCCGCGCAGGTTGAACACGGCTTTATAGTTGCCGGTCCGGACTGCGCCAGGGGTCAGTTCGTCTTCGGTAAAGTAGAACCACGTCTTGCGTTCGCTTTTGCCGGTGCCGAACAGCGCGGGGGACATGTCGTAGCTGTCGAAGATGATGGGCTTGCCTTCAAGGTCCTCCTTGGGCAGCGGCACGCCGGCAATCGAGGCGAAGGTAGCCATGAAATCGAGACCGCCAACGATGTCGTAGTTTCGCGCTCTGGCCTTGATCTTCCCGGGCCACCAGGCGATGGCCGGCACACGATTGCCGCCTTCGCGCACCGTGCCCTTGGTTCCGCGGAAAGGGGTGTATCCGGCATCGGGGTAAACATCCTGCCAGGCGCCATTGTCGGTGGTCCAAAAAACCAGGGTGTTCGTCTCGATGCCGAGTTGGCGAATCTTATCCAGAATGTGGCCGATGCGAGTGTCATTCTCGACCACCGAATCCGCGTACTTGGTCTTGGACGGCGACTTATGAATGAAATCGGGATGCGGCATGTTCGGCTGATGCACTTTCATGAAGTTGATGTGCGCAAAGAACGGCTTGTCGGGCGTTTTGGCGGCCTTGTCGATATACTCCAGCGCCGCTTGCTCGATGTAGCCGTCAAAGAACGGGATGCCGACGACGCCTTTGTCCGGAGTGTCCACGTATTGGCCGTTGATCTTGAATTCTTCCCGGGCGGGTTGACCGGCGTTGCCCGAGAGGGCGCCTTTGGTCACCTTTTGAAACATCGCGCGCACCTCCGGATCCATATCGGGGAACCAAGTGGGGTCCGCATAGGTGTAGGCGTTCAGGTGGTACAAGCCACAATAGCGCATCTCGTCGTAGCCGTGCGCGATGGGCAGCGCGTAGTCCGCCTCGCCGAGGTGCCATTTGCCGGTAAAGAAAGTGCCGTAGCCGGCCTTCTTGAGGACGGACGCGAGCGTCCACTCTGCTTTGGGCAGTCCGCCGCCTTGACCCTGGAGGGCGACCGTCGTCATCCCGCTGCGATTGGGGATGCGCCCGGTGACCATGGCGGCGCGGCCCGGGGTGCAGCTCGGCTGGGCGTAGAACGTGAAGAATGTGATGCCTTCGTCCGCCATCCGATCAAGATTAGGCGTGGGCATGCCACGGTTGGGGCCGCCGCCATAAACCCCTGCATCCCCGTAACCGAAGTCATCGGAAACAATCAGGACGATGTTGGGTTTCCTATTTTGCGCCTGGATCTGGGCAATGCCCAGCAGGCAGACCAGGACGGTGGCGAAGTTCCAGGGCAAACGGTGAAATGACTTTCGCATATTGCGCTCCTTGAAATTTGGATTTTGTTTGCGCCAGAGCATAGTCTTGTAGTTCTTGAATGGACGATGGGGTGTAACCCTGTGCAGCGGAGGAGAACCGGGAGTGCATGCATTTCGGATTGGGTCTCGTTGGTTTGGGAGGATTAGGGAAGCGTGGCGAGTAGGATGAAAGGCGTCGTCTTCGGGAACTTGAAACCAGCATAAATTGAGTGGACTGTTGAACTGGCCAAAGGGCCTGCTTGAGGAGTCTATTGTTTTATTATGCGTCCGTTCCAACCCGCCCCGGAAATCCAGCGATTATTGGACCAGGTCAACACGATGGGGAACGATCTGGATGCCATGACTAAAGAGAGCGTCCCGGCTCTGCGCTCGGTCCGGGAGCAGCAAGCCCGGAACAAGCTCTGGCCTGTTCCGGTCGAACGAGTCTCCGATCTCACGGTGCCCGGCAGAGCAAACCCGATCCCGGTCCGCCTTTATGTCCCTTGGGATAAGCAACTGGCCCGCGGGGGAATGTTGCCGCTGGTGATCTTCTTCCACGGCGGAGGCTGGACACTTGGCAGCCCGAGTATTTACGACCCGGTGACCCGGCAACTGGCCCGCCAAATCCCGGCCCTGGTGCTTTCGGTGGATTATCGCCTGGCACCGGAAAACCCATTCCCAGCTGCGGTGCAGGATGCGGATGCCGTGTTGGGGTGGGCCTCACGGCATGCCGAAGAAATTGGCGCCGATCCCACCCGCATTGTGGTGGCCGGTGACAGCGCCGGTGGGACCCTGGCCATTGCTTCGACCAGGCGAGCCCAAGCCAATGCCAATGATGGGCTGCGGGTGGCGATGCAGGTCTTGTTTTATCCGTCCACCGACATCGGTTCAACCGATTACGAGTCATATCGGCAATATGGAAAGGAGCACCTGCTCACGCGAAGCGCCGTGGAGCGGTTTCGAGAGTTCTACCTCCCGAGGGTTTCAGATCGGGTGCTTCCCGACGCATCGCCATTGCGGGCAAAGGATCTGCACGGCACGCCGCCGACACTCCTCATCGCAGCAGGCTGCGATCCGCTGCGGGATGAAGGGCAGGCTTATGCCCGCAAGCTCCGCGACTCTGGAGTCAGGGTGATTTACCGACTGGAACCCGATTTGATCCATGCATTTCTGAATTTCTACAACCTTGAGCCTGACTGTTCGCCTTATGCCGAAGGCGTTCTCGGCTATGCCGCTGGAGTGATTCGCCAGGAACTGCGGGTGCAATAGTTCACCAGGAATGATCCTGGAACTAAACTATGGATTGACCCCTTTTCCGGGACTTCGTTCCAACGCCTCACGATCCCATTTTCCGAGCGTCGCTCCGGCTTCATAGGTGGTTTGCAGAAACTCGAGCAGATCCTCCTTGGGCGATTCCGATGTGCGGACGTCATCGTACATCAGCACGAACTCGTGCAATTGCGGATGGTAGAACGCCTTTTCCGGGCGGACGGGATGGTCACGAAATCCGGGCGGTTCGGGAACGGTATAGGAATAGAACGCCGCGCCTTTGATCTCGCCGCCGCCCGGCCAGAAGCCTGCGCTGCTCACTTCATGTGAGTACGCCTCCCGGGTGATGCGATCGGCTCCCGGGCGCTCTGGCGCGCGGCGGCCGGAGAAACGAGACACCGCCAGATCGAAGCTCCCCCAGAAAAAGTGCACTGGACTGTCCTTGCCAATGAAGCGCGCGCGAAACTCCTTCAAAGTAGTGTCTGCCGTCAATAGAATCCGCCAAAACCGCTGGACGTAATCAGCGTCATACCGGGCATGAATCTCATCGTGGTCGAAGCGAACGGGATTCGGGACTTCGACGGGCATCGGCCATATCTTCACTTCAATTCCAACCGAGTGCAGGATGCCCATGAACTCATGATAAAACCCGGCAACTGAACGGTCGCCCAGATGGATGCTGGCGATTTCACCCCAACTGGTCTTAATGTCCAACCGGTGATCGATGAAGTCGAATTGCACCTCGAAAGCACCAGTGCCGTAGGGGATGGCGGAAGTGGTCAACCCACACGCGGTGACGTAGAACGGCACCTCCCACCAATGATTGATGAGCGGGGTGAGTTCCAGACGGACTTTGCCGACAATTTGAGTCCACATGTGGAGTGTGGCGTAAGTGTCCTTCCATTCAGCCAGCGGCAGCGCCGGCCAGGCCTGTTCCACGGCCGAAATTGTTTCACTTATCATGGTATCTCCCTGTCGAGGTCATGCCTTCGGACACCGCCGGCTGAAGAAAGGAACCCAAATGCAATTCACCCGGCCGTGGAGCGTCCCGACCCTGACGTTACCTAAAACTCCGCTCAACAAGAGCCTTCGTCAATTCGTTCGGGCTCATTTCCTTAAAATTTGCTGCTGGCTGTGGTGCTCAGTGCCGGAATGCCGGCTGCACGTTGACGAAACGATGATTTGACGGGATGTTGGCAACGTTCTGGCAGGTGAACCCGTTTCATGATTGAGCTTCAAGGCGTCAGCAAACAATTTGGCGCGCTCGTCGCGCTGAACCCGATCGATTTGGTTTTCGAAGCGAGGAAGACATCCGTGTTGATTGGGCCGAGCGGTTGCGGCAAGTCCACGATCTTAAGGCTGATCGTCGGGTTGCTGGAACCGAGCACGGGCCGCCTTCGATTTGATGGGACAATCATTTCTCCGGAAACGATCCTCCAATTGCGGCGTCGGATGGGTTACGTGATCCAGGAGGGAGGGTTGTTTCCGCATTTGACCGCGCGACAAAACATCCTGCTGCTGCCGACGCATTTGGGCCGGCCGCGGGAGGAGATGCAGGCCCGACTCGTTGAACTGTCCGAGTTGGCGCGCTTGCCGCGGGATTCCCTCTCGCGTTATCCGGTGGAACTTTCCGGGGGACAACGACAGCGGGTGAGTTTGATCCGCGCGCTCATGCTGAAACCGGATGTGCTCCTGCTGGATGAACCTCTGGCGGCGCTTGATCCGATGGTTCGGGCGAGCTTGCAGACCGAACTGAAGGCGGTTTTCCAGCATCTAAACCAAACCGTTGTGCTCGTCACTCATAGCATGGCGGAAGCCGCGTATCTGGGAGACAGAATCGTGCTGCTCAGGGAGGGCGGCATCGTGCAAGCCGGCACGTTTGGGGATCTGCGGGACCGTCCTGCGGACGGCTTTGTGTCGGAGTTCATCAATGCCCAACGGAGGCTGGTCGTTTCATGAAGCTGCGGCTGACGATTCTAATTCTGGGCGCGGTGCTTTTGGACATGCCTGCGGCGGGCGTGTTGCAGCCGGTGGTGATTGGATCAAAGAAGTTCACCGAGTCGTATGTGTTGGGAGAGATTGCGAAACGTGTTTTGGAGGAAGCCGGGCTGCCCGCCGAACACCGTCAAGGCATGGGCGGCACCATCATTCTCTGGGAAGCGCTCACGCAAGGCGCCATTACGAGTTACCCCGATTACACCGGCACCATCAGCGAGGAAATTTTGAAGACCCGCGGGCCAATGAGCCAGGAGGAAATGAGCAAGGAATTATCCCGGCGCGGAATTGGCATGACCGGCGATCTGGGCTTCAACAACACCTACGCGCTGGTCATGCGACGGGAGCGGGCGCGCCGATTGGACATTGCCACAATCAGTGACTTGAGAAAGCACCCCGAGTTGGTGGTGGGAGTGACGCACGAATTCCTGCGGCGAAACGATGGCTGGCAGCCGTTGGTTGACCGCTATGGTTTGAAGATGCGGGATGTCCGGGGAATTGACCATGCGTTGGGGTACGTCGCGCTGGCCAACGGCACCATTGACTTGAAGGATGCCTATTCCACGGATGCAAAAATCGCCGAGAACAACCTGGTGGTGTTAAAGGATGATCTTGGCTTTTTCCCGCAATACCGCGCGGTCTTTCTGTATCGATTGGATGCGGACCGGCGGGTGCCGGCAGCTCTGCGCCGGATGGAAGGCACCTTGAGTGACGCGCGCATGACTCAATTGAACGCGGTGGCGGAACAGACCAAGGATTATTCCCAGGCCGCTTCGCTGTATTTCCGGGATGCGGCGCGGGGGAAACCCGCTTCGCTCGCCTCCAATATCACACGTTGGACCGCGCGCCATTTGTTGTTGGTGGGCCTGTCGTTGTTTTTCTCCATACTTATTGGAATTCCGCTGGGAATTTGGGCCAGCCGTCCGGGCTTGGTGAGCCAGCTTATTCTGGGAACGACCGGGCTCGTGCAAACCATTCCTTCACTGGCGCTGTTGGCGCTCCTGGTTTCGATTCCCGTTCTGGGCATCAGTCCGGTCACGGCCATCATCGCGCTGGTGCTGTATGGACTGCTCCCAATTGTGCGAAATACGGCGACGGGGATACAGGATATTGCCGTGCCGTTGCGCGAGTCGGCGGCGGCGCTTGGGCTGGAACCGCGTGCGCAATGGATCAGGATTTTTCTTCCCATGGCATCGCGCTCCATCCTCGCCGGGATCAAGACCAGCGCGGTCATCAGCGTGGGCACGGCCACCCTGGCGGCATTGATTGGCGCGGGCGGGCTGGGCGAGCCGATTCTCAGCGGATTGAATCTCAACGACCCTGCCACGATCCTGCAAGGGGCGATTCCGGCGGCGGTGCTGGCATTCTTCGTGCAGATGTCCTTTGATTTTCTCGATCGGCTGCTGATTCCAAAGGGCCTGCGGATCGGGGCCAACCGGGGTTGACGAGGATTCGCTGCCAGTCGAAGCACTTTCTGATTGCTCACAGAAACTCCCGGTGCTATGCAGGCGTCTCTAAAGTCCATGACTGGCAAATTGCATCTCCTACTCAAGCCACTGCTTTTCATCTGCCTGTTCATTCGCTGGGCTTCGTTGGGGGCTCAGGCGGCCGAAACGGAGTTGCATTACTTCCGCTCTGACCATGGACTCGCGCCCACCAACAATGCTCTGCCATCCGAGTTCGACACGCCGGGATCATTGCGCTGGCGGGTCCCCATGGATCCGGGACATTCCACACCGATCGTCGGCGGAGGCAGGATTTATCTCACGGCCTATCAAGCGGCCTCACGCGAATTGGCGGTCCTGGCCGTTGACGCAAAAACCGGCCAAACCTTGTGGCGGAACGGGATTACGGTGCCGCAGGTCGAGCACACGCATCAGATCGGCAGTCCCGCCACCGCAACCCCCGTGTGCGACGGGCAGCGAGTCTATGTTTTCTTTGGCAGTTACGGCCTGCTCGCTTTCGACCTGGAGGGGAAAAAGATTTGGGAAGTCAGAATGGGCCCGTTCCAGGACGAATACGGCGCGGGCAGTTCGCCGATACTTCTGGATGGGAAGGTGATCCTCAACCAGGACCATGATGTGGACAGCTTCCTGATGGCAGTCGATGCGGCCAATGGCAAGCTTTTATGGAAGACTGCCCGACCGGATGCCGTGCGAAGTTACTCAACCCCGGTCGTCTGGTCGCAAAACGGCCGTCGGCAATTGTTGGTCGCCGGCGCTTTGGAATTGGCTGGTTACGATCCAGCCGACGGCAAAAAAATCTGGTGGGCCAATGGCCTCGCGAGGATTGTCATTCCCACGCCGGTGCCGTTGGGCGACACGGTTTACATGGCATCCTGGGCGCCGGGCGGAGATTCCGCCAAGCGGATCGCGCTGGATTCATGGCCCAAGGCGCTGTCCAAATGGGATACCAACCACGATGGAAAACTGTCCCGCGCCGAGATACAGGATGCCGAGGTGCTGGACCGTTTCTACCGGATGGACCTGAACCAGGATGGCGTGCTTGACCAGCAGGAGTGGGAGCGCCACGCCGAAGTTTTTCGGCGGGCTGAGAATTCACTGCTGGCCATTAAGCCATCCGGAACCGGCCCACTGGCCCAGAGCGCGGTGATTTGGAAACACCAGCGCGGCGTGCCGTATGTGGCCACCCCGGTGATCGACGGTGGCATCTTGTACATGGTCAAGGAAGGCGGCATCGTGACCAAGTTGGACGTGGCCACCGGGAATTTGCTGCAGGAAGAGCGCGTGCCGGGCTTTGGAAATTATTTTGCCTCGCCGGTGGCTGGCGACGGCAAGGTTTATTTCGCCAGTGAAGCCGGCACGGTCAGCGTGGTCGCGAGCCAGCCGGAATGGAAAGTGATTTCGTCGCACGCCTTTCACGAAAAAATATACGCCACGCCGGCATTTGGGCCAGGCTGCCTCTACGTTCGCACCGAACAGGCGCTTTATTGCCTTCAAGCCTTCCCTTAGATTAAGCGTCACCCATGACCAATGAAGTTTCCACCCCTGCCAGACGGAAGCAGCTTCTGGAGCATCTCTTTCCGGGCGGCGTGCCGTCGTTGTGGTGCCCGGCGTTGACGCATTATGACGCGCATGGCGCGATTGATGGCCCGAGGATTGCAGCGCACCTGGAGCACATTTCGCTACACGTCAAAGGGTTCTTGATTCCCGGTTCCACGGGGGACGGCTGGGAATTGACCGAACAGGAAACCGGGCAGTTGCTGGAAATCGCAATAGACCAGGCGCAGAGATTGAATTTGCATCTCTTGATTGGCGCGCTGAAGCACGATACGCGAGAAGCCCTGCGCATGATCCGGGAGACGGTGGACCGGATTAAAGTGCGCACTAATGAAAGTGACGTGCGGCTGGCGTTGGCAAAAGCGCGCGTCTGCGGCTTCACCGTTTGTCCGCCACGGGGCGCGGAGTTGAGCCAGGAGGAAATTCGCGCGGCCCTGGAATCGATTCTGGAAACAGGCCTGCCTACCGCCATTTACCAGCTTCCTCAGATCACGCAAAACGAGATCAGCGCGGAGCTGGCGTCCGATCTGGCGGCGCGCTTTGAGAATTTTATTCTGCTCAAGGACACCAGCGGCGTGGATCGCGTGGTGTCCTCCGGCAAGGATTTGAGTGGCATCTTCGCCGTGCGTGGCGCGGAGGGAGATTACGCGCGCTGGTTAAAGGCCGCAGGTGGAGTCTATGACGGCTTTCTTTTGAGCACGGCCAACTGTTTTGCACGGGAATTGAATCAACTCATCCAGGATGTTTCCAATGGCCGATTGGACGCGGCCCGCCAGATGTCAGAGCGGGTGACGTCCACGGTCAATGAAGCGTTTCAAGCAGTCGTCCACCTGCCCACGGGCAATCCCTTCGCCAACGCCAACAAAGCCATCGATCATTGCCTGGCATACGGCGCGAAGGCGCCTGGTGCGCCGCCGCCGCGGTTGCACGGCGGAATTCCCTTGCCGGCCGACGTGATCCGAACCACGGCCGAAATCCTGTCGCGCTACGGATTCATGCCAGCGAAAGGGTATCTCGGATGACAGGAACCAAGTCCGGCACGCAGAACTCCAGCTCTGCGTTCCTGTTGTCCGCCGTTTGACGCCACCCAGCGAGGCGGCTACTCTCATTCCGATGGCCCAGAAAAAATTTGAGGACGTTGCGATTCGTCTGCACCCTTCGGACAACGTGGCCGTACTGAAGGCCCCGATGAAGGTGGGAGACGAATTGCTCGACGGCCAAACGCAATTCTACATCACCGAGAACATCGGTCCTGGGCACAAAATCGCCATGGCGGAAATTGCGGACGGCGCGCCGGTGCGGAAATATGGCCAGGTCATTGGTTTTGCCAGCGCGTGTATTGCACCAGGCCGGCACATCCACACGCACAACCTCGGGATGCGGGATTTTGGACGCGATTACGCGTTCTGCACCGATGCCCGACCTGTCGATTATCACCCGGCTGACGCGATGCGAACGTTCCAAGGCTATGCCCGTCCGGGCGGTCGCGTGGGCACGCGCAATTATGTCGCGGTCATTTCCAGCGTGAATTGCTCGGCGTCGGTTTCGCATTACGTGCGGGATAGGTTTCGCACGGACGATTTCAAACGAAATTTTCCGAATGTGGACGGCGTAATTGCTTTCACACACAAAGGCGGCTGCGCCATTGATCCCGGCGAACCGCAGGCAGTTTTGCAACGCGTGCTCGCGGGCATCGCGCGGCATCCGAACATTTCCGGCTACCTCATGATTGGCCTCGGTTGCGAAACCAACCAGATCGATGCGATTCGCCGCTCTCACAAATTGGATCAAACACACCCCGGCGAAGTTCCACCGGCCTTCCTGAACATCCAAGGCGCGGGCGGCGTGCGCAAGACCGTGGAAGCGGGCGTCGCGGCAACCACCAAATTGCTTCAGGCAGCGAACGAACTTCGGCGGACGCCCCAACCCGTGAGCAGGTTGATCCTGGCCGAGAACTGCGGCGGCTCGGATGGCAACAGCGGCATTACCGCCAATCCAGCGCTGGGCATCGCGTCGGATGAACTGGTGCGCTACGGCGGAACTTCGGTGCTGGCGGAAACGCCCGAGATTTACGGCGCGGAGCACCTGTTGACCCGGCGCGCGGCATCGCGCGAAGCAGGCGAGAAATTGGTCCAATTAGTCCGCTGGTGGGAGGACCATGCGCGCCGGCATGGTTGTTCGATCAACAACAATCCTTCATTTGGCAACAAGGAAGGCGGGTTGACGAATATTTATGAGAAGAGCCTGGGCGCGGTGGCGAAGGGCGGCCAATCGCCGCTGGCGGCGGTTTACAATTATGCCGAGCCGATCCTCGGGCCCGGCTTTTGTTTCATGGATACGCCCGGTTACGATCCCGTGAGCATGACAGGGTTGGTTGCGGGCGGATGCAACGTGGCTGTTTTTACCACTGGTCGCGGGAGCGTTTATGGTTGCAAACCCACGCCGTGCATCAAGGTCGCGACCAACACAACGCTGTATCGCTGGATGGAGGAGGACATGGACCTCAACGCCGGCACGATCCTGGACGGGACCGAAACGGTGGCGCAGGTGGGAGCGCGCATTTTCGAAAAAATCATCGCCGTTGCCAACGGGGAGAGGACCAAGAGCGAACTGGCGGGTTTGGGGGACGAGGAGTTTGCACCGTGGCAACTGGGACCGACGTTCTGAACCCATTTGGGCCGGACGAACTTTCAGGCCGCGGTTTCTCGATAAGGATCACCCTGGCCGATTTCGACGTAGTTTTTAAGGCTGTGCTTAAGGAAGTGATCCCAGCCACGTTCGCAAATCTCATAACAATCGAGTCCCGGCATCAAACCGACGTGTTCGAAGTCCAACAGAGTGCTTGCGAGTGTGGGGGCAAAGAGTCGGAACACAAGCAGCGTGTTTATCCACTCGTCGGGGTGGGTTAACTCGCCTGGCGCGTGATGATACTGGTGAACACAGCGCCATCGCACTTCGCTGCCTGGAACCAGACGCTCAATTCGCATGATGTTGCAGGTCCGGCCGAAGTGAAAGGTGGACTCTGCCCCCAAATCGGTTGCCACTTCGCAAGTCGCCGTCCACCATCCCTGCAAGCCTTGTGGTGTGGTGAGGGCTTCGTAAACTTTTCTGGCAGGACTACTGATCGCGACGGTACACTGATAGCTTCTCATATCGTGCGCGTTGGAGGATTGAAGCATCGGTTTTGTTCCAAAATTCGTTCGGTAGCTGCTAATATCTTTGCAGTAGGGGTCGGTTCCGGGCAAAGTCTGGGTTAACGGGAACAGGAAGAGATTAGGATTACGATTACGATTAAGACAAAAACCCCGGGTTCGAGGTCGCGAAGGCCTGGATGAAGACGCTGCACGCTTATTTGACGCGCCAGGTGCTGGCAACGCTGGTGATGACCGTAACGGTTTTCACTTTCGTGCTGCTATTAGGCAATGTGCTCAAGGAAATTCTCGTGTTGTTAATCAATCGGCAGGCAACGCTTTGGATGGTGATGAAAGCGCTGGGATTGCTCATTCCCTGGGTAATGGCGTTTGCGCTGCCGATGGGCATGCTGACCGCTGCCCTGCTGATTTTCGGGCGCTTCAGCGCGGACCAGGAGTTGACGGCCGTGCGTTCGAGCGGGATCAGCCTTCTGGCGCTGATCAGTCCAATTTTGGGGTTAAGCCTGCTGCTTTGCGGCGTGAGCGCGCTGGTGAATATGGAAATCGCTCCCCGCTGCCGCGTGGCCTACAAGGGCATCATCGATGAGATGCGGTTGAAAATGGCCGGGGTCATGCTTCCGGAAGGCCGGTGGATCAGGGACGTTCCTCATTACATGATTTACGTGGGCCGGAACGATCACAACAATCTGCGTGATCTGTGCATCTACGGGCTGGACGACGGCCAGAACCTTAAATCGGTTGTCCTTGCCGCGCGTGGAATCCTGGATATCACGAATGACCCACCGATGCTCAGGATGGAGGATGTGCGGCAATCAGAAATTGAAACCAACGGCACCGTTCGGACCGGTTACGCCGGCGCTTTGGACCAACCGCTGGATCTTAAACGTGCGAGTTCGGGGAAATCGCCGCCCGGGTTGTTGGAAATGACCTTCCCGGAATTACAGGCGCAGTTGAGGGATTTGGAGCGTGACGTCAGCCTGCCTGCCCCGCGCGGGTTGAACAATGAGGCGCTACGGGCTCTGCAAAAGCAGCTCGCGCAACAAAAAAAAGATCGGATCATGCCGGTGATTGTCCAGATGCACCGACAGGTGGCCTTTTCCTTCGCCTGTTTCGGGTTCACGTTGGTGGGCATTCCGCTGGGGATCCGGGCGCACCGCCGTGAAACCAATGTGGGCGTGGCCATGGCGCTGGGACTGGTCCTTATTTATTATTGTTTTCTCCTGCTCGGACAAGCGCTCCAGTCTCGTCCTGAGTTGGCGCCGCACCTCATCCTTTGGCTCCCGAATTTTATTTTTCAGTCAGCCGGTGCGGTGATGTTATGGCGGGCGAACCGGGGAATCTAAAAGGCGGAATTATACGAAACGCCAAAGGCGGATTCGCGGGACGCGTGCAGAGGACTATCCGCCCCACCGTCTGCCGGTAGGGAGCGCACTCCTGTGCGCGCCGCACATTTACCCAATGCAGATTATTTGTGACGCTGATCATAATTCTCCGGGAGAGACTCGAGCCGGGGTCTAATCAACCGCGTCCAAAGGGCATATCCCGCCTGGCTCATGTGCAACCCATCCTCCACGAACAATTCCGGTCGCGGCTTGCCATCCGGGCCCAGCATGGCAGGATAGACGTCGATGAAACCCAGACGGGGATCTTTGAGAGCTGCGATTTTTTGATTCGCGTCGATTTGCTGGTCCTTTAGCTTCCAACGCATCAGGCTGGGTTTGATGGAGATGAACAAGATGCGCGTCTCCGGGAGCCGGGCGTGGATTTTTTCGACAAATGCCTGATAATCCGCGAAAACTTGGTCTGCGGTTTTGCCGGCGGCAATG
Organism: Verrucomicrobiota bacterium; assembly: GCA_021325145.1. Taxonomy (GTDB): domain Bacteria; phylum Verrucomicrobiota; class Verrucomicrobiia; order Limisphaerales; family Pedosphaeraceae; genus JAJPHR01. The sequence continues at coordinate 30,973 of JAJPHR010000105.1, forward strand.
TCATTGTCCCCGGCGTACATCACAATCACCTTGGGCGCGTAAGGCAGGATGATGCGGTCGGCGAACTTGGTCGAGTCAGCGATCTGCGAGCCGCCGAAACCGCGGTTAATGACCTTCATTCCGGCGAAGTCCCGGGCCAGGGTCGTCCATTTGCGAATGCTGGAACTGCCGGCAAACAGGATGGCTCCCTTCGGTGGTGGATTGGTGCGGTCCGAGGCTTCAAAAGCCTGGATCTCCTTTTCGAACGGACTTTGGACAGGAGGAGTTTGCGCCAACCCGTGGCTCCAGCACAGCCCCAGTAAAAGCAAGAGCAGAGTGCCGCACCGCGTGAACCGGCCTGGCAAGAAAAGGTGATTTGGCATGCCATATTATATGCGGGACTGCAGGTGAGTTAAAGCTGGAATCATCAGTTATTTGTAAAGTCCCGGTGACTGAAGGCGGATCCCTGCGTTCCACGCTTCACAGATCGGGTTTGGACGGGTATTTTGCCCCAAGTTTTGCGCCTTCTGTGCTTTCTCGCGCCAATCATCTTTTCCGATTAGTGTTCGTTTGCATCCATTCGGGGTTAAATCCAAGTCTGTGTTCATCCCTGTCCATCCGTAGTTAAATTCCCCAGCCAAATTTTCTCGCTTTCTGATTGACCATCGGGGGGTGTTTATGCGGTGATGATAAACCGTTGCCCCCGGGCAACAAATCAGAAATCAGAATGGCAAAAGTTTCGGCGAGAAACGGCAACGGCTCGCGTTCGCCCGCGACAACGAAGTACGATGCGCATCATACGGTCCTCTCGAAGACCTATGGCGCGCAGGCGGACCTTCGCCGGGAGTTGGCTGATTCGCGAGTCGCGGTCGCGCAACGAACCGAGCTTTTGGCCCAATTGGCCACCTGCGCCGATTCACAGCGCGCCTGGCTGTTGATGGAGGATTACTTCGAACGCCTCTCGCTCTCGCGCAAGGATTTTGCGGGCGAGGACTGGTGGCCGCGCTTGCTGGCGGCTGAGGGCAAGGTGCGGCTCGAGCAACTGGCGTTTCTGTTTCTGCGCGCGCACCGCCCACTGCCGACTGAGTTGATTGCGCACGCCAATCTGGATCATTTCGCGGAGGTGGAGGAAGCGGAACAGGACCGGCAATTCGTGCAGCAACTCGAGCAATGGCTCTTCCCGCCTGCCCCGGCGCACTTGGATTCGCCGCGCGCCGCCTTGCGCGTGCTCTGCCGCATCCAGCCGGAAACCGAACGCCCCGGACGGCATCGCCTGGGGATTCAATTTCATCTGTTCCGTTCCCGCACCGGCGAGAAGCACAAGACCTTGGGCGAAATCCTGGAATTGACGACGCGCGCGGCGCACGAGCAGGAATTATTTCAGCCGGCGGATTGGGAATTCATTCAATGGCTGGCCGAAACGCGCGCGGGGCGGCCGGATGGCGAGGAAATGCTGATCCTGTCCGAATTGGAGTTGCTGCAATGGCTCGCGCGTTGGGGGCAAGGCACGCGGCTTGAACTGGCCACCGGCCCGGGCGCGCTCCGATTTCAAGGGCAGGTTGCGGAACTAATGCCGCATTTGGAAAATGGCGATGCCGAACTTTCTTTCACGCAGCGACTCTCGCTGCCGGACGGTGAAACCCACCCGCTAACCAGCGTCAAGTTTTTCTCCAGCCGTCCCCCGCTGGCGCTCATCGGAACGACCTTTTACCTCCTGCGGAATGCCCCGCCGGCGGCCCTGCTGGAACATTGGGCCCAAAAACCGGCCATCCCGGTGCGCAAACTGAGCCATCGGCTGCTCAAACAACTCCGTAAAACACGGTCAGTCCCGGGCATGGATTGGGAGCAGTTGTGCGTGGCGCATCCGGCGGTGCCGCAATTCGTATTCGAACTGCTGGACGAGACCGTGCGGCTCCGGTTGCTGGCGCGGAGCGAGCGCGACCACAGTGTTTGGATTTGGAACGGGCACGAATGGCAGCCGAACGACTCGCGCGAGCGCGCGTCGGAAAAGCCGGAGATCCTGGACGACCAGCGGCTCGAACCGGTGACGCAATGGCTGCGGCAATTGGATTGGTTCACGCCCGAGCCCGGCCTTTGGGTGGGGGACGCGAATGAGAATTTCCTGCGGACGCTCGCGGCGGCCTGGCCTGAGCGGCCCAACGGCGCGGAGTACCTGGGCAACGGGTCCTTTCACCGGCTTTTCCTCGCGCCGCGACAATTGCGCCCGCGCATCGTCGTGAAGGGCAGCGGCATCGATTGGCTGGCCGTGTCGGCGGAATGGGAGCAAGAAGGGCTTAAGCTCACCGCGGCCGACCTCGAACGTTTGCAGACGGCGACGGGCCGCTTTGTGAAACTGCCCGATTCCGGTTGGATTGAACTGGATACCCACGCCGTTCAATCCGCGCATGAAACCATGGCGGATTTGGGCGTGGAAGGTTTAATTCCGGTGCCGCACCGCATTGGCATCGAGCAGGCGGCGCATTTGGACGACGAGGCGCTGAAAGGCTTTGGGGACAGTCCTCAAGCGCGGATGCTGAAGGAACGGCTGAAGGATTTTAAAGGCGTGCCTTCGACGGAACTGCCCGCCTCGGTGAAGGCTGAAATGCGGCCTTATCAAAAGCAAGGCTTCGATTTCCTGTGCCACCTGACGCAACTCAAGCTGGGCGGAATCCTCGCCGACGACATGGGCCTGGGCAAAACACTGCAAACGCTGGCCTGGCTGGCGTGGTTGCGCGAGCAAACGAAAAATCCCAAACCGTCGCTGGTCATTTGTCCAGCCTCCGTGCTGCACAATTGGCGGCGCGAAGCCGGGCGGTTCACGCCGCATCTGAAGGTGCTCGTGCTGGAAAGCGGCGCGGCGCGGCACAATCTTCGCAAGCAAATCCCGCAACACGATTTGATCGTGACGAATTACGCGCTGTTGCGGCGCGATCTCGAGGCCCTGCAAAAATTCGCCTTTGGCGCGGTGATTCTCGATGAGGCGCAATTCATCAAGAACCCCTCAGCGCAGATCACGCAGTCCGTCAAGCAACTCCGCGGCGACCATTTGCTCGCGCTCACCGGCACGCCGCTGGAGAATCGTTTGCTGGATTTGTGGAGCATCGTGGATTTCATCCAGCCGGGCTACCTTGGCAATCAGGAGCACTTCACGCAAACCTACGAGCCGCGCGGCGAGGACGCGGCGAGCGCCCAGCGGATCGCGCGCCGACGCTTGTCGGCCAAGCTGCGCCCCTTGATGCTCCGCCGGCTCAAGCAGCGTGTTGCCAAGGACCTGCCTGACCGCATCGAAGAACGCCGCGACTGCCAACTCGGTGACGATCAACGGAAGCTTTACCTCGCCGAACTTCGCCGCAGTCGCGAGCAAGTTTTCCAAACCGTGGCTGAAAGAGGCCTGGGCCAAAGCAAGATTCACGTGCTCGCCGCGCTGACACGGTTGCGCCAGATTTGCTGCCATCCGCAACTCGTCGGCAGTGACGCGCCTTCAGGCAAGACGGAAACGCTCTTTGAATTGCTGGACCCGCTATTATCGGAAGGGCAAAAGGTGCTGGTCTTCAGCCAGTTTGTTCAGGTCCTCAAGCTCCTCGAACACGAATGCACACAGCGCCAGATCAAGACGCACTTGCTCACCGGTCAGACGCGGCAGCGCCAGGAAGTGGTCACGGCCTTTCAGAACGATCCGGCTGCGGCGGTTTTCCTGCTCAGCTTGCGCGCAGCCGGCACGGGCTTGAATTTGACCAATGCCAGTTACGTGGTCCTCTACGATCCTTGGTGGAACCCGGCCGTCGAAGCCCAGGCCATCGACCGCTCCCATCGCATCGGCCAGGTCAACACGGTCAACGCCTACCGCCTCATCGCTCCGGGCACCGTCGAAGAAAAGATTTGGGAACTGCAACAAAGCAAAGCCCAAACCATCGCCGACGTTCTCGGCGAGGAAGGCTTCGCGCGGAGCTTGTCGAAGACGGATTTGGAATATCTGTTCGCGGAAGATTGAGGCGAGCCGCCGTTCTTGTCCCGGAGGGACATTCGAAAATAACCCAGCGATTAATCGTTGGGGGGATTGGCTGGGAAGAGATTTCCGAAAGCATCGAGGTTAGACCACCACCACCGGATTCTGTAGCGACCCGATTCCATCAATCCGAATTGTCACAGTATCACCAGCCTGTAACGAGAATTGGTCCGGTGGAACGATGCCGGTACCGGTCAGCAGAACAGCGCCGTGAGGAAACACCTGGCTGCGAAAAAGAAACCCCGCCAATTCAGTGAAGCTCCGCTTGAGTTGACCGGCGGAAGTTGCGCCGCTGAACACGGCCGAACCGCCGCGCGCAATCTCGATCGTTATGTTCCATGCGCGCGCTTCCTCTTCGGTGGCGGCAAGAGTGATCCAGGGGCAAAGGGCGCAGGAACGTTCATAAACTTTGGCCTGTGGCAGGTACAGCAGATTTTCACCTTCGATATCGCGCGAACTCATGTCGTTGCCGATCGTGTAACCAACGACTTTGCCGCGTGAATTCAGCACTAAAGCGAGTTCAGGTTCCGGCACGCTCCATCGTGCATCGCGCCGGATGCCGACTGGTTCACCAGTGGGAACGACCTTTTCCGCGAGAGATTTGAAGAATAGTTCCGGACGTTCCGCCGCGTAAACCCGGTCATATGCCGTGGCGCTAAAATCCGATTCCTCCATCCGGGCTTTTTTGCTGCGCAAGTAAGTCACGCCGGCGGCCCAAACTTCCTGCCGCTCCACCGGCGCGAGGAGCTTGATCTCGGACGAGGCAATGCGCGGCAAGCTGCTCGCGGAAAGTTGAGTGAGCTGTTTGGCGGGATTGTCGCTTTCGAGCAACGGCAGCATTTGATTGATCCCGGCGAGTGTCAAGTCGAGCAGGCAATCGTTGCTGACGAATCCGATCTTAATTTCTCCATCCCTGGTTTGGAAGCGGCACAGTTTCATTTCGAATACTCGGTAGCGAGGGGAGCGGCGGCGACAGGGGAGGGGAGCCGTTGAGCTTTTGGCAGCAGGAACGCGAGCCCGGCGGCCAGCAGCATGCCCGCGCCGAGCGCGCCAAAAGGCAGGGCAACGCTTCCCGACCCCTGTTTCAACCAGCCAACAATATAGGGACCAACCGCGCCGCCGACGTTACCGAAAGCGTTAACGATCCCGACCACGAGCGCCATTACGTTCCGCGGCATCGTCTCGCTGGGGATCGACCAAAACGGGGCCATGGCTGCAAACGGCCCCGGTATCGCCAGGCACATAAACGCGTACGAAACCCAGAAGTGGTTCTTCATCAGCACGCTCAGAATGAGGCTGATGCCGCTCAAGCCATAGACCACGGCCACGTGCGCGCGCCGCTCATGCGTTCTGTCCGAATGCCATGAGTTAATGACCATGAGCACCGCCGTGACTGCGTAAGGAATGGCAAACAGAAATCCATACTGCAAATCGCTAAATCCCTGCCCCTTCAAACCGCTCGTAAAAAACGTCATGCAACCGTACGCCTGGCAATTATGCAAAAAGTAAATGGCCACCATCACGAAGACCGCAGGTTCGTAAAGTCGTTTCCACGACGAGCCCTCGGACGGCTGCACTTCAGCCGCTTCCTGCCGCAATTTGTTTTCGAGAAAATCCCGTTCCTCGGCCGAAATCCAACTGGCCTCGCGCGGATGGTCGCGGATGAAAAACCACCAGATGGGCAGCCACAGGAAGGGCAGCATGCCTTCCGCCACCATCATTTTTCGCCATCCATAATCTTGCAGTAACCAGCCGTTGATCGGCGCCGTCGTCATGACCGCAAGCGGTTGGCAGAGGTTCCAATAAGCGTTCGCCCGCGCGCGTTCCGAGCGCGGAAACCAACTTGCCAGCAGAACCGTTGTGGCCGGAAACACGCCGCTCTCCGCCATCCCGAGCAGAAACCGCATGGCCTTGAACTGCGTGTACGTCTGGGCCAATCCGCAACCGATCGCGCACGCTCCCCACGACAATAGAAAAACGCTGATGACCTTTCGGGCGCTCCAGCGCGCCGCCCAATGGCCTCCGGGAATTTGCAGCAGGATGTAGCCATAAAAGAAAATTCCGGCCGCCACTCCCTTCATCTTGTCGTCCATGAGCAGGTCTTTCATCATGGTCGAAATCCTGGGTTCCAGCGCCAGGGAAATGTTGGTGCGGTCCACGTACGAAATCGTGTACATGATGAGCGCCACCGGGATGATGCGCAACCAACGTTGTTCTCTCATATGCTCAGGCGTGCGCAGTATTCTTAACCAGCCCCGGCGGAGGCGTCGATAGCAATTCCGCCGATTGGTTCCGATTGGGCGCATCCACGCACTGTTCTTAATTCCAGAGTTGGTTCCAGTGATGGTTGCGGCGGGCTTCGTCCAAGGCGAGCAGATGGCGAAGTCCCTTGGGCGTCCAAAA
>JAJPHR010000054.1 GCA_021325145.1 Verrucomicrobiota bacterium
CGCTCATCGAGGTTGAAATCTCCTCCCAATCGCTCACTTTCGAAGGACGCGCCGCCCGCCTGGTGCTGGCCAGGGACGTTACCGAACTCAAACAGTCCACCGACCAGTTGCGTCTGCTGCAAGCTTGCGTTAGCCGCCTTGCTGATGTCGTCATCATCACCGAAGCCGAGCCGCTCGAAGAACCGGGCCCGAGAATCATCTTCGTCAATGACGCCTTCGTGCGTCGCACCGGATATACCCGTGAAGAGGCGCTCGGCCGCAGCCCCAGGCTCATTCAAGCTCCCAAGTCCAGCCACGCTGCCCTGGAACGCATCTGGACCGCTCTCAAGGCCGGGCGCTCCACCCGTGAGGAGCTTGTCAAGTACACGAAGTCCGGCGAGGAAATCTGGTGGGAGGTCGAGATTGCTCCGGTAACCGACGATTCGGGCAAGCCCCGTTATTTCGTCGCCATCGAACGCGACGTCACCGAACGCAAGCGCGCGGAAAAAGCCTTGCGCAAAAGCGAAAACCGCCTCAAGGAAGCCCAGCGCGTCGCCAACATCGGCAGTTGGGAATGGCATCTCTCCGAACGCAAGGTCATCTGGTCGGACGAGTTATACCGCATCTTTGGATTGATTCCGCAATCGGTCGCCATCACAGCCGAGACCTTCGTCCGTTTCCTCCACCCCGAGGAACGGGCGGTGATGCAGCGCAAAATCGAGGAGATGCGCCGGCACCCCCGGGCGCTCAACGAGACTTTCCGCATCGTTCGGCCCGACGGTTCTGTGCGTTACGTGCTCGCGCATGGCGAAGCCGCCATGGACGGCACTCCCCGGCCGGTCAGAATTGTCGGCACGGTTCAGGACATCACGGACCGCCGGCTCGCGGAGGAGGCGCGCTTGCAAACCGCCAAGCTCGAAGCCGCCAACAAGGAATTGGAAGCGTTTTCCTACTCGGTTTCCCACGATTTGCGCGCGCCGCTTCGCACCATCGATGGTTTCGCGAAAATGCTGGCCGAAGATTGCGGGCCAAGCCTGGACGATACTGGAAAGGGTTACCTGGAACACATTGACGCAGCGGCGCGGCGGATGAGCGCGTTGATCGAGGACCTGCTGGCACTTTCCCAGATCACCACCAGCGAAATGCGCCGGAGCAAGGTGGATCTCACCGAGATCGCCGAAACCATCGCGGACGAATTGCGCGATGGTGACCCTGGCCGGCAGGCGCTCGTGGTGATTGCGCCGGGCCTGGTGGTCAACGCCGACCCGCACCTGCTGCGCATCGCCTTGGAAAACCTGCTGCGCAACGCATGGAAGTTCACCGGCAAAACGCCCCAAACCCGCATCGAGATCGGTTGCACGAAAAAAAGCGCGGAAGCCGTTTACTTTGTCCGCGATAACGGCGCGGGATTCGACATGGAATTCGCGTCCAAGTTGTTCGGCGTTTTCCAGCGATTACATCGCGAAGCGGACTTCCCCGGCACTGGCGTGGGCCTGGCCATTGTCCAGCGCATCATCACGCGCCACGGCGGCCGGATCTGGGCCGAAGCCGCCCCCCGGCAGGGTGCCACCTTTTATTTCACGCTGCCGGGTTGAAGTTGAAATGCCGGCGGCTACGATTTGTTTAATACACCTCGACTGGAACCGCGCGCAGCCTTGACAAATTCCGCCGCCACCCGCGTCAGTTCCGGCCAATTCGAATCCGCCAAAATCTTCTGGCTGATCAGCGACGAACCCACGCCGAGCGCAACGCAACCCGCTTTGAAGAACTCGGCCACATTGTGCAGATCGACGCCGCCAGTCGGCACCATGCGCAAATGCGGCAGCGGCGCGCGCAACGCCTTGATATAGTTTGGTCCCAAACCGTCCGCCGGGAAAATCTTGATGAAATCCGCGCCGGCTTCATACGCCAGCTGCGCTTCCGTCGGAGTATAGGCGCCCAGCATGATCGGGCGGTCGGCCGCATGGGCGACCTTGGCGAGTTCGGGGCGCGTGACCGGGCTGACGACGAATTGCGCCCCGGCTTCAATGGCCAGGCGGCAGGTGAGCGCGTCCAGGACCGTGCCCACGCCAATCAACGCGCGCGCGCCAAATTTCCCGCTGGCCTCGCGAATGGCCTCGATGGCGTTCGGAGTGGTCATCGTGACTTCCACCGCCACCACGCCGCCCTCCAGCAAAGCCTCCGTCAAAGGCGGTATCTGGTCCGCTGACTTGGCCCGCACCACCGCGATAATGCCAGGATCGAGCAGGGATGAAATGATTTGAGATTTCGAACGCATGATTGTTTTTCCTGATAACCAAAAGCCCGCGTGCTTCATACCTGTTCTGAAGGAGACTTCAAACCAAATCGGGATACCAGAGAGCATCCTAAGATTTGTCAGACAAACCCCGACAGGAAAACGGGACGATTCTCCCAGACTTTTCAAATGACTTCATCCTCGTGCGGTCTAAACTGTCAGCAGTCGTAACCTGCGATCCGATGCCACGACGGCAGAAGCTACGCGTCGGATCGCAAAAGCCAATTATGTGTATGATCGTAGCCTGTCGGCCATCCCAGCTTTTGAGCTTAGCCTGATCCTTACGCAAGGCAGGCCCGTTTCGTCCCCCCTAAGATAAGGCATCGGGCCCGCCTTCTCCCCGGATCGACAAAGATTTTTCACTCGTTCCGACCGTTTGAGTACCGCATCGATTCGTTCCATGGTGCGGGCGGGCGAGCGGGTGAGGAAAAAGAAAGACAATGAAAATGAACATGAAAATGAACCAATACTGCAATTGGAAAACCGTGGGCTTGCTCGCTGGCATGCTGGCCTTCGGCATGGCAACGCAAGCGCAAGTCATCGATACCAACCTGCCGTCCGTGGCGCTTTTTGCCACGGATCCGACAGCACTGGAGGGGACCAGTTCAGGGGCATTTACCCTGATCCGGTACGGCAACACCAACAACGCCTTGTCGGTGGATCTTGGCATCTCCGGCACCGCGTCAAATGGGGTGGATTACACCCAGATCAGCAACGTGGTGACCATCCCGGCCGGCATGCTCGCGGTGGACATCCCCATCAACCCAATCGTGGATGCCGCGAATCGCGGCAACAAACGCGTGGAGTTGACCGTGGAAACCAACGCCGCTTACCGTGCGCTCAGCCGGCGGGCCGTCGTCGAGATCATTGATGACACCTTCAATATCCCGCGACCGATGGTAACCCTGGTTAGTCCCACCAATGGGAGTGTGTTCGCGTATCCGGCCACCATCGCGCTCCAGGCAACCGCCAGTGATCCCGACGTAAAAATTACCAGCGTGAGTTTTTACGCGGATGACGAGTTCCTGGGAAAGAGCACGAACAGCCCCTACTCGCTGACCTGGACCAACGCGCGACCCGGCCGCTACGCCGTGTTTGCGCGCGCGGTGGATGAAGTGGAGCAATCCACCATCTCGGCGGCCGCCCACATCATGGTGACCAATTCACCCCATGTGATGGTGCCCGTCGCGCTTCCCCCGAAGCCATAAGCGACCGTAACGCGGCCTGGTGCCAGGGGTTGCCCCAGGCCATGAACCATCGCAGCGCGGCGGCATAAGAATCGTCGCGCTGCGACTCCGCCTCCCCGTTCCAACCCGCATTTGGAGGGGATAATTAAAATAAACAGCTAATTACAGAAATGTTTAACACCCATCCCGGTAAATGCGCTGCTCGGCGCCGCCCTACCCATAGTAAGGCCGCAATGCTGCTGGAAGCGCGCCGACGTTTAGCGCCTGCTTGATCGCGTGTTCGTCCACCTCCACGGATTCGTCCACCCGCACAATCTCTCCGGCTACGAGGGCGGCCACAGCCACACCATCACGCAAGAGAATGCGGTTGGGGGCCACAGCGGGAATGCGCGGGCCGGGCGCAAGAATGCCGAGCAGGTTTAAGGGGTCAGTGGCATTCAGCACGATCATTTCCCCGGCTGGCTTGACTTTGCGCAGGGAGCGCAGCAGCCCGATGGCTTCCGGCAGCGCGAATTGCTCCCCGCCGACGCCACTGACAAAATGGCCGCCGCGAATTTCTCCGCGCGCTTCGAGCCGCCGATAAACCCGGCCCAAGTCAAACCACGAAACCTCCAGCGACTCACGTTCCAGCAGCCGCCGGAAAACCACGCCATAACGTCGAAGCAAAGTGTGGGCGAAAGCTTCCAGCGCTTCATCGCGTCCGGACCGGCTACCGTGGTCTTCGCCGCGCTCGGTGGTGGCGCCCATCGAAACCGCTTCCACTGAAGGAGAAACCTTGCGAAGCAGCGTCCACCGCCCGGCAAACTCGACGCTGGTCACGGCCTTGTGATGGCGTTTTCTTCCCGGGTCGGCAAACGGAGTGCGCTTTTCCTGCGGAATCAGCAGCGCGCGCAAGCCTTCGAAACTGTCCGCCGTCACCCAGCCCAGCGCGGCCAGCTCGGCCAGCGCCTGCTCCGCGCGCGACGGCAGCAACCGGGTTCGCTGCGCCAGTTCACCGAAGAACATGGCACCCGACTCCGCGAGCGTGTTCAAAACCAATTGCGTGTCGGGAGTGAACGCGGAGGAAGCGGCCGGCGCGGATAATTCCAGCCAGTGCGCCAGATTCTCGCGCGTGAACAAGGCAATCGGACTGGAACGCAACGGGCCGAACACACGGCCGTTCTGGTGTTGCGGCGGCGACAGCCGTCCCCAGCCCAGCCGCCCGGTGAAGCAAAGCCGGTCGAGCCATTGCGGCACGTATTCCTTGACGCGCGCGGCCAGCACTTCCGGTTCCCATGCGGCGGCGGCCAGCGCATAACCGTCCAGAAGCTCCAGCACCGCTTCAACTCCATCCGGCCCCTCGGCGCGATGTTCGGCATCGACACGTTGCCAGGCCAGCAGGAAACGCTGAAAATCCGCGAGCGAAACCGGCTGAATCTCCGCCCGCAACCGGTTGATCGTAAGCCGGTGGATCCGCGCCAGCAGCCGCCGGTCGCACCACTCGAGTTCCTGCGCGCCGGGATGAAATTTGCCCCGCAATACGAAACCTTCCCCCTCCAACGCGAGCAGGGCGGCCTCAATCTCTGTGTTGGGAAGTTGGAAGAAATCCACAAGCGCGGCCGCGGAGATGGGGCCAACGACTTCCATGCGTCCGCGCACCAACTCACGCAAAGCCTCCGCATGTTCCCAGGTGCGGTTCAAAAGCGAAGGCGGCGGAACGAGAGGCGGATCCAGCCGCGCGTCCTGATACACCGCCTGAACCATCGGCAGGCGTTCAGCCGCAACCCAAAATGGGCGCGCAGCCGTTAATTTGCACGCCCGATTCGCGGCCACCAGCGGTTCCAAAAACGTAGTGGCTCCCGGAGCGCACCGGGCGGCTTCTTCGTCCGTCATCGCTCCCATCAGCAACAGCGCTTCGTGGAGTTCGTCCGCGTCTCTTGCTTCCGGCCAGGCTTCCTGAACCACCCGCTCAATGGCCGCCGCGTCCAGAATGCCGAGCCCGTCATGTCCGGATTGTTCGCTCGCGCGGCGCGTGTAAACCGCCTGCGTGCGCCGCTCCTCCAGCGGCGCGTTGTCGAGAAACGCATACGGACGCGCGTTGAGAATTTCATGGGCCAGTGGCGAAGGCTCCGGCAAATCGCGCGCCAGGCATTCCACCTCTCCCGCTTCGATTCGGCGCAGCAATGATTCCAGCCCCTCGATATCCATCGCTTCGTTCAGGCAATCGTCGATCGTCTGCTGGACCAACGGATGATCCGGAACTTTGCGGTCGCCCACGATGTTTTCGAGACAGGCGAGTTGATCGGGAAACACCGCGGCCAGCAGGTTTTCGGATTCCATTCGTTGCAGGGGCGCCGGGACTTTACGGCCGCCGCGCTGCCGTGGCAGGGCCAGCGCCCGGGTCGCATTCCAACGCCAGCGAATGCCGAACATCGGCGCGTCGAGCAACGCCTGCACCAGCAATTCGCGCACCGTCGTGCTCCTCAAGTAACGAAACACTTCATCCAGCGGAAAGGAATGTTGTGTGCCGAGCGATAGGACAATGGCGTCATCGGTCGCCGCCGCCTGCAATTCAAAGTTGAAGGAACGGCAGAACCGCTTGCGCAGCGCGAGCCCCCACGCGCGATTGACGCGCGCTCCAAACAGGGAATGAATGACCAGCTGCATCCCGCCCGATTCGTCGAAGAACCGTTCGAGCACGATCTTCTCGCGTGAAGGAATCGCGCCCAGCGCTTTGTAGCCAGCGAGGAAGTAATTGGCGAGTTGCCGCGCGCCCGATTCGGAAACCCCGGTTTCATTCACGAACCAGGCGATCAAACCTTCAGCGCCACGATGCGCGGAACCCTGGGTTTCACCAGCCTGATCCTGCGCTCCAGCCTGCGGTCGCTCGCAGAGCGGCATTCCCACGTTTGCGCGGAACGCAGCTTCCTCCGCCTTCAACCATCGCTCCACATCCTCGCGCAGGAGCGACACGGCCTGGGAAAGTTCGTTTGTTCGAGCCAGGCCTTCGCCCAACCAGAAAGGAATGCCCGGCGGCTGGCCGTGCGCATCTTCCACCCGGACCATCCCCGAGTTGATGCCCAGGATTTTCCAGGATGCGTTGCCAAGTTGAAAAACATCTCCCGCCAGGCTCTCGACGGTAAAATCCTCATTCACTGTGCCGATGAAAGTTTGACTCGGCTCGACGACGACCCGGTAATCGCCGGTGTCGGGAATCGCACCGCCCGAAGTCAGCGCGGTCAGCCGCGCCCCGCGCCGGCCACGCACGCGCTGATTCACCGCGTCGTGATGGATCAACGCCCCGCGCCGTCCGCGTTTGGTGCTGAACCCCTCGGCGAGCATGTGAATCACTTCCTGGAAATCTTCGGTGGTGAGATCGCGATAGGGGTACGCGGAACGGACCAACTCCAGGAGCTTGGTTTCTTCCCAGTCTTCGGAGGAGGCCGCGGCCACGATTTGTTGTGCGAGAACGTCCAGCGGTTTCTGCGGCATGATGATGCGGTCCAATTCGCCCCGGCGGACGGAACGAAGCATGGTCGCGCACTCCACCAGTTCATCCCGAGTCAGCGGGAACAAACGCCCCTTGGGCAAACCGGCCCGTTTATGCTCCGCGCGGCCCACCCGTTGCAGCAACGTCGCGATGGAGCGGGTCGTTCCAAGCTGGCAGACCAGATCGACCGAGCCGATATCGATGCCCAACTCCAGCGAGGACGTCGCGACGAGCGCTTTGAGTTCGCCGCGTTTGAGGCGATTTTCCGCATCCAGGCGAAGCTTCGCCGAAAGGCTGCCGTGATGCGAAGTCACTTTGTCCTTGCCGAGGCGGTCGGCGAGTTGATGGGCCACGCGCTCAGCCAGGCGGCGGGTGTTGACGAACACCAGCGTCGTGCGGTGCGCCTCGATCAATTCGACCAGGCGCTGATAGACCTCAGCCCAAACTTCGTTCGACATGACGGCTTCCAAAGGCGCGCCGGGCAATTCGATGGTCAAATCCATCGCCCGGGAATGGCCGCTGTCAACAATGGCGCACCGGGGCTGTCCCTTCTCATCCAGCCCGGCGGTCCCGACCAAAAACTTCGCGACTTCCTCGATTGGCTTTTGCGTGGCGGAAAGGCCGATGCGCTGGACCCGGTGCTGCGCCAACGCCGCCAACCGCTCCATGCTGAGCGCCAGATGCGACCCGCGACGATTCCCGACCAGCGCGTGAATTTCGTCCACAATCAAGGTCCGCACCGTGGCGAGCATCTTGCGGCCCGACACCGAAGTGAGCAGCAGGTAAAACGACTCGGGCGTCGTGACGAGAATGTGCGGCGGTCGCTTCGCGATCGCCTGGCGTTTGGCCGCTGGCGTGTCCCCCGTGCGCACTTCGGCGCGGACATTGACATCGACGCCTTCACTTTCACGCAAAGCGGCGCGGATTTCCGTGAGCGGTTCGTCCAGGTTCTTATGGATGTCATTGCTCAACGCCTTGAGCGGGGAAACATAGAGAACACACGTTTCATCCTTGAGCTCCCCCTTGAGCCCCTCACGAAACAACGAATCGAGCGATGCCAGAAATGCCGCCAGCGTCTTGCCGGAACCAGTCGGCGCGGCAATCAGCGTATGGGCGCCGGACCGGATCGCCGGCCACCCCTGCTCCTGCGGAGCGGTGGGCGAACCAAACTTCCCGGCAAACCATCGCGCTATGACTGGATGGAACTCGAACCTTTCCATTGTCGTGAAATATAACCTACTGGCACAAGTATGCAGCCGGAAAAACAATTTCCGCGCAATGCCCGGTCATGGCGGCAGCTTTTGGCAAGCGTGCCAAGCCGAAGATAGCTTTGTAATCGTCCTCGTGCTCGTCCTCGTCCTCGATTCACCCTCTCCGGCTTCCTGATTCCGCTCTGCACCCGAAGGCAGAGTGCCAAAATGGCACTCCCCCCGCCAAAAACCCGCTATTTCCACGTAACCCACAATCTATCAGCCATTTACGCACGTTTTCAAGCTCTTGGCGGGGGCTCCCGTCCGAAAAAAGAGGTTTAATTTGGTTTAATTTACTTTAATTGACCCTGATTTGCCCGACTCGTTTAACCCCCCCGAACGGCTCACCAGCGCCGCCGCCGGTGTGCCAAAATGTCCCAGTTATGCCCTTGAGCTTTGATGCCTGGCTCGCCCCGCCGTGATGATGGCCAAGAACCTGTCTCGGTAGGGCGGGCAGTCCTCTGCCCGCCGTCGGCGCGCACGGAGTGGCGCGCCCTACCAAGGCAGGCTCCAAGCCTTGGCGCAGTCGGAAACATCCGGCCCCCCTGACTTTGGGCCTTGGACTTTGGACTTTATTGATTGTCAAAGAACATCCCGCGCTCCCAATGGAGCACAGGCAAAATCCACCAACGCCAAGCCTCCCCCCAAGCCCGCCGGGGCCTTGGCCATTGGCTCGCCTCGCCGTAGCTGCTTTTTGAGCGAAGGCGGGTCATTGGTCATTCCGGCGCTCTGCGCCAACCCCTCCTTCACGGACGCCCGTAATAGAGCACCAGCCGCCCCTTCCTGCAACTGAATTCTGAACCTTTCTGTAATCCTTCAGGAAGGTGAATTGCCCGTCGCCAGGCGGGCCGGAGCGCGTACATCGCTTCACTGAGGCAAAACTGTATCTCACGGAATTAACTCCCACGAACGGGCACAGCCATGTTACGTTGTCGCATAGCATGAGAACCTTGTATTTGGACATCTTCAGCGGCATCAGCGGGGACATGTTCATCGGGGCGCTGATTGATCTGGGGGTGGATGCCACGCGCCTTAACCGGGAACTGGAAAAACTGGGCCTGGATGGCTACCACCTGCATATCGCGCGGCAGCAAAAGGAAAATATCGAGGGAATCAAATTTGACGTGCACCTGGGCCACCATCATACTGAACCCGAACACAAGCGTGAACCTGAGCGCGCGGCAGCCGCGGCGCATACTCACTCCCATTCGCACGCGCACAGCCATGAACATGCTCACGGCGGTCATCATCACGATCACGCCCACGACGAAGATCACGGGCACGGGCATGACCAGGACCATGCTCACTCGCACAACCGCACCTTTGCCCAAATCAAGAAATTAATCCTGGCCAGCGGCCTCTCCGACTGGGTGAAGGAGAAGGCCGTCAGGGTATTTGAACGCATTGCCGTCGCCGAGGGCCGCATCCATGGCCTCCCGCCGGCGGAGGTCCATTTCCACGAGGTGGGCGCGGTGGACTCGATCATCGACATCGTGGGCGGATGCGTTGCCTTGGAGCTGCTTGGCCGGCCGCGCGTGCTGGCTGGGGCGGTGGTCGAAGGCACCGGCTGGATCAACTGCGCCCACGGGCGCTTTCCAATTCCAGCTCCCGCAACGCTCCAAATCCTGAGCGCGCGCGGCATTGCGATCACGCAATGCGAGGAACCGCAGGAACTCATTACGCCCACCGGCGCGGCGTTGCTGGCGGAGTTCGCCGAGAGCTTCGGCCCGATGCAGGGCTTGGCGGCGGCAAAAATCGGTTTTGGCCTTGGCACACGCGACAACCGGACCCGGCCCAACGTGCTGCGAGCGATTCTGGGTGAAACCATTGCGGAAGCCGCCGGGCCGGCCAGCGCCAACGATTGGCAAACGGACACGATTGCCGTGCTGGAAACAAACCTGGACGACCTCAACGCGGAAATTCTCGGTTATTTTATCGAGCGGGCTTTGGCCGCCGGCGCATTGGACGTGTTTCATACGCCAATTCAGATGAAGAAGAGCCGTCCGGGCGTGTTGCTCACGGTGTTGTGCGCTGTGGCGGACGCGGACAAATTCACCGAACTCATGCTGCGGGAAACCAGCGCGTTGGGCGTGCGGCGTTCGACGAGCGAGCGGCGGAAATTGCAACGGGAGTTTACGATGGTTAAGACAGCCTATGGCGAGTTGAGCGTCAAACTGGGCAAATTGAACGGGAAAGTGGTCCAAGCCGCGCCGGAATTCGAATCCTGCCGCGCCGCAGCGGAAAAAACGGGCGCGCCTTTGAAACTGGTCTATGAAGCCGCCCAACGGGCCTCGGTTCCAAGTCCGGAAAACAAGCCAAACTGAAATCTTTTATGGACGGCGCGAAGAACGAACACGGATCAAAACCATCGGAGCGGGATTCCTGCGGCTGCGACGCGGACTTGTTGAAGCTGCTCTGTTGCCCGGAAACGCATCAGGCACTCACTCCTGCCACCCAATCGACCGTGCAGGAATTGAATCAGGCCATTAAGACTGGTGTCATCAAAGCCAGGAACGGCAAGGAAGTGCGGGAAAGCATCGAAGGTGGTCTCGTGCGCGCTGACGGCAAAGTGTTGTATCCCATCCGGCATAACATTCCGATCATGCTCGTGGACGAGTCGATTCCATTATAGGAACTTGGACGCCAATCAGTATTCAATGAACTTAGGGGCTACACGAAAGCGGGATGGGATGTTATCGCTGATCTGGGTTTTTCCCGGGTTCGTCTTTTTTGAGTTTGCCGACATTCAGTGGTCCTTTGTGGGCTTCGGTTCGCTGGTCTTTTTCGCTGGCTTGTGTGCTTGGTGGGGTATAGGCCTGTTGCTTGCAATTTCGGGACTACGGAGCGGCGTGCGCAGAAGCATTTTGGCCAGTGTCGGCACGGCTCTCTGTTTCCTTCTCTTTTTATTAGCCCTGATACCCGGATAGATCGAGTGCGGTGCCTGGCAAGACTGCAAGTTCAGTCTGCTTCCAGCCACAGGTCGTCTCCAACGATTTCGATCTTCAAGGCCCTTAAACTCTCGCCTTCACAAGGTCCTTGAATGCAAAGCCCGGTCAACGGCTCGTAGGCCGCGTTATGGTTCCGGCAGATAATATGTCTGCCGTCCTTCGTGAAAAATTCACCGTCAGGGAAATCCAAAGCGAGCGGCAGGTGGCGGCAACGGTTTTCATACGCAACGAGTTTTCCTTCGAACCGCGCGACGAATCCTTCGGTGGGCTTCCCGTTTTTCGTGAATTGAAATTTGCGCGTGCTCCCTTCGTTCAGATCGCTGAGCTGGCCGATTTTTATCTTATTCACCGGGAGACAATACAATTCCGGCGCGCACAGGGCAAAGCCGTTTGCCGTAAAGAAGCAAAATCATGGCTGGAATTTGGCGGGTTACCGGATACGTTCTCCGTGATTTATGAAGACATGGCTTAACTCGATCGAGGCTGCGGTGGCGGACTTGCGCAAGGGCAGGATGGCCATCGTGGTCGATGACGAGGACCGGGAAAACGAAGGCGACCTGATCATGGCGGGCGAGTGGGCGACGCCCGAGGCGATCAATTTCATGGCGCGATTTGGCCGGGGCCTGATTTGCGTGCCGACCACTTCCGAGCGGTTGAAACAACTTGGCATCGAGCAGATGGTGGTGCGAAACCGCGAGAGCTTCAAAACGGATTTCCAGGTAAGCGTCGATGCCGCCGCCGGAATCACCACGGGCATCAGCGCCGCGGACCGGGCGCGCACGATCAAGGTGATGGCGGATCCCACCGCCGTGCCGAACGATCTCGTGCAACCGGGCCACGTGTTTCCCCTGCGCGCCAAGCCCGGCGGCGTCTTGCAGCGCACCGGCCACACCGAGGCCGTGGTGGATTTGGTCCGGCTCGCCGATTGCCGGCCCATCGGCGTCCTTTGTGAAATCATGAATGACGACGGCACGATGGCGCGGCTGCCGCAGTTGATCAAGTTCGCCCGCAAACATCGGTTGAAGATTTGCACCATTGAGGAACTGATTAAATACCGCCGGGCGCGTGAAAAACTGATCGAGCGAATGGAAGTGGTGAAGATGCCCACGGATTACGGCGAATTTGATTTGTATCTTTATCGATCAAAAATTGACGGTGAACATCATCTGGCTTTGGTGCGCGGAGACGTGTCGAATTCGCAGGATGCGCTCGTCCGAGTGCACAGCGAATGCCTCACCGGCGACGTGTTCGGTTCACGCCGCTGCGATTGCGGCCCGCAACTGCACCAGGCGATGCGGATGGTCGCGGAGCACGGGCGCGGCGTAATCGTTTATATGCGCCAGGAAGGACGCGGCATCGGCCTGGCGCCCAAGATCAAGGCCTACAAACTGCAGGAGCAGGGCTACGACACCGTGGAGGCCAACAAGAAACTCGGCTACGGAATGGATCTGCGGGAATACGGCCTGGGCGCGCAAATCCTGGCCGATCTCGGCATCAAAAAAATCCGCCTGCTGACGAATAATCCCAAGAAGGTGGTGGGATTGGAAGGTTACGGCCTGGAAATTGTCGAACAGGTCCCGATCAAAATCCGGCCCAATCCGCATAACGAACACTACCTGAAAACGAAGCGGGAAAAACTGGGCCATTTGTTATAAAAGACGCGCGTCACCGCCAGCCCATGTTGAAGCCACTTGCAAATAAGAAAGCAACCGCACCCGGCGGAAGGTTCGCCATCGTCGCCTCCCGGTACAACGCGCATTATGTCGATGCGATGTTGCGCGCCGCACGAGCCGAATTGAAACGCGCCGGCGCAAAGGAGGTTGAAGTTGTGCGTGTGCCCGGGGCGTATGAAATTCCCGTCGTGGCCATGCGCCTGGCGCGGACGCAGGCCGGTTCGCTCTCAGCCATCATTTGCCTCGGGGTCATTCTCCGCGGCCAGACTTCGCACGCCGACCATATCGGTCGCGCCGTCAGCCACGCGCTCATGGAAATTCAATTGGCGCACGAGGTCCCGGTAATCCACGAAGTGCTCCTCCTCGAGAACAAAGAACAGGCCCGGAAACGCTGCCTGGACAAAAAGTTCAACCGGGGGACCGAAGCCGCCCAAACCGCCCTGGCCATGGCCAAAGTGATGCGAGGGTTGCGGGATTAGTGCGCGGCAAATCCACGTTGACCGCTGCGAAACCATCGTGCGGCCCACCCGGCCATAACCAAAACCAACAACGTGCCGGCCAGGATCAACCCGCGCGCGGCCCATGACGCGCCCTGCGCCGCCGTCGCCACCAAACCCAGCCTCAAATCCGCCTTTTCTTCGACTTCCACGGCGCGGGTAAAAGTAAGCACGCGTCCCTGCTCGGGAATGTTCGCCCGGATCGCCGCCGGGCTGCTCACCGCCGCGTCCTGCTGCTGGATGATCTTTTCCGCCAGGCGCATGAACGCGGTGTTTTCCTCCGAGGTATTCCCGTCGATGATCGTCTTGGCGTCCTGCTGCGAATAGTTGAGTTCCTTGCGCCCGCGCAAGTCACGCAGCCTTCCCCCCAGCGCGCTGCCCTCCCCGGCCACCGCGGACTGGCGCACGTTCAAGCCCACCAGCGCCTGTTGCAATTTGAGATTGTTCAATTGCACGCGCGCGTCTTCGTTGAATGCATCGTCACCTTGGCTGAGACCGTAAGCGCTCTGAAAGGCGCGGCGGGCCTGTTGCGGATCGCCTTTTTCGAGCAGGGAGTTGCCCCTGGCGAGCATCTCCTCCGCCTCCTTGGTTTTCGCGCTCTGGGCGGCGGCCTCGGTTTGCAAATAGGATTGCGGATCAATTGCGGTCGCTGCCGGCAAAATCTCTTCCTGCTGCAATTGCAACGAACCGTTCCGTTTGGTGACCTGCCACTTCTCGTTCAAATGGACGCGCCACGTAATGTTCTCCAATGGCAGATCAAATTTGGGCGCCGCCAATTCCAAATTGAGTTTGCGCGTTCCCGGGTCGCCGACGCGGCTGCTATAAAAAATATCAACTGGCACGGGCTGATTGTCGCGCGACTGCTGTTCCAGCGGGATCAAATAGCTTCCCTGCCGAATCCACGGCCAAACGCCGTTCTGGTTGACGAACGCAAACCAAAACCTTTCGTCGTTCGTCAGCGTCAATTCGAGGAATCGTTTGTCGCCCGGCAGCATTTCCAGCCGCACCTGGGTGAGCATCACGCCGTCGTCGGAGATGACCGAGTTTAGCGTGATATTATTGACCCGCGCCGGCAGGAGCTTCGCCGCCTGATGCCGATCGAGCTTTAAGGGAAGCTGGAAGGACGGTTCCACGAGCCGGAAAGCAAAGTTGGCCGTGGACGCCTGCAAATCCTGTTGCAGCGCGCGTGGGATGCTCTGCCATTCGGCAGGTTGCAGTCCCTCCGGGGTGGCGTTGGTCCGCACTTGCAGCCGCCCGCCGGCCTGCACCGTCACGAAGCCGCGTTGCAGGTTCACGTCCGCGGCTTGCACGCCGCGCAGCTCGGTCTCGGTCGCCTGCGACGGCACCGGGGTTTGATAAGTTGACTGCAACAAGTATTGGCCGATGACGCGGCGATGCAGCTTCACTTCCCATTGCTGCAAACCATTGGTCACCGTGCCCGCAACCGGCAGGAAGTCGGCCACTTGCTCGCCCTGAAACCGCACATTCTCCGCATTGGTGGGAAGGAACACGCGGAAAGCCTTGAGGCCGGTGTTCTCAATCTGGTATTGCAAGTTTGCGGTGACCTTCACCTGCGCTTCGTTCACCGTCGCATGCTGCAAGGAAGTCACCTGAATCCACGGATCGACCTGTTCAATATCCAGCGCCAGCGACCACGGCGTTTGCAACACGCGAAAGGCCAGCACGCCCTTCTGTCGAATGCCGGACTTTTGCGGGTCCAGGGGCGTCACACCTTCGCGCGTGGCCGCTTGAACGCGCATTCCCTGCTCGGGCACGATCAGCAAGGTTCCCCGTTGCTTGCCGGCTTCGCGAATCATGATTTGTGGCGTCGTCCAGGCTTTCACCGCCTTGACGCCGGGACCCGACAGGCTGATCGCGAACTGTTGCTGGCCTTCGGTCTTGCCCCGCAAATTCAGTGTGATCACCCGCCCGGCATCGCTCTTCGACTCCGTCCAATGGCTCAAGGCCGGACCGCTCACCGACTCCACGTCCAGACTCGGCGGCAGCACAAAGCTCAGGCGGAAGATGCCTGCCCGGGTAATATCGACCGTCGCATTCACCGCGAGCACGGTCCGGTCTTCACCCAGCGACAGCGTGTCCTGCGTCTCGACTCGCACATCCGGTTCCACCGCCGAGGCCTTCAACGATGCTCCGGCTTTGACATCCGAATAGCGGAACGCCCGGCGCACAGTCAGGCCCGGGATTTGATTCTGCAGCACTGCGGGCACGATGCCCGGGAAATCCTCCAGGTTGATCGGCGAAAGTGACTCCGCGGCCAGGTTGTCCAGTTGCACTTCGTTTCCCGTCGCTACTCCGAGCAGGCCAATTTGGCCCGCCGCATTCTCCGCCGAAACCAGACCGACACGTTGTTCGAGCGGCAGCGGTCCGGTCGGCGCTTGCGAGCGGACGACCAGCGCAAATGGGCGTGATTGCGGCGGATTCAGATTCACGCGCAGCTTGTGCGCGTCCGGATCGAAGCGCCACAACGACACGATGCCCTGGCTCCTGGAACTTTGGGCGTCCGACAACGCGGCCGAATTGGCGGGGTCAATCACGTCGGTGACAGTTGTGCCGGCGGGCATGTCGAAAATCAGCTCGCTCAATTCACCTTGCGCCGGACGGATGGCCGCGTGGTGGACACCCTCGATCACGCCCGCGGACGGCACGTAGAGCTGGTAAATCTCGGTATAAAACACGGGCTTCTCGCGCTTCACGTCCCGGCTGCGCGGCTTCCAGCCAATCCATGCCTCGCCTTGGGGCGAGAGCACCAGCGTGGCCACGGTGTTGCTGCCGGCGGCTTCACGTTGGACTGACACCGCTTGTGGCGAGAAAACATCCACGTCCAAGTCCGCGAGCGTCAGCTTGATTTGGTTGATCAAGCCATATTGGGTCGGCAGGGCGAAACCGCTTTCGACATCCTTTTTTGTTACTTGCACCTGGTATTGCAACTCCAGATCGAACACGCCGTTTTCCTGCGCGAGCAGTTCGTCAACCCGCTTTGATCCAACCGATGCTTGGATGAGTTTAAGCGAACGGGTGGGATATTTTACGCGTGTCAACACCGCGGGCTCGAACACCAGCGGCAACGTTTGGCCTTTCTCGGCTTCCCAGCGGATCTTTGCCGTTGCCAGCGCGAACTTTTGTTCCACGCGAATTTCTTGTGTGATGGCCTCGGCTACCTGGGCTTCCGCTGGCCGGGAACTTTGCGTGGTTTCGGAGCGTGATGACGCCTCCGCCGCCATGGACGGGCTCGCGAAACTCCACCACAACAGGCCGCCCACCAGCACCGCCGCCACCGCTGGGGCTCCGCCTTCGGCAGGTCGCGTGCGCGAGGCCGGCTGGCGCGGCAGTTGCCAAAGTTGCCGAAGCGCGGGAATCGCGAGGCGCAGGAGCAGAAATGCCACCAAAATAAGGAAGAACGCTTCCGCACCATCGGGCGACCGCAAAGCCGCCCAGGCGAGCAATGTCCAGGCAAGGATTCGGCCCAAGGACTTTAGTGCAGGATTGCTGGTTCCCCAGGAAAGCACCCACAACGCCACCGCCAGCAAAGCTGGCCACGCGGCACTGAGGAAACCATGTCCAGACGAGCTCGCAGTGAGGTTGCTGACGTCCACGCGCAGGCTGCTGCCGGCTTGTTGGACGGGCGCGAGAAAGGTCAGCCCATTCGACTCGGAGTGGCTTGCCTGTCCGCCGGCCAGTTGGCCCAGATTGACCAATGACGCCACCGCCATCACGAAGGCAACGATTCCGGCTGCCGTTCCAAAGAGATGGCGGGCGCTAAACTTGTTGACGTCCTCCCGACTTGCCCAACGCCACACCACTAAAGAGCTTCCCACCAAGATCAACGCGCCGATCAGCAGAAATGCCGCGTGCCCTGCTTGCTCGCCGGTGAAAAGCGCCACCAGAGCCGCGAATCCCGACACGTCCGGCGTCCCTCCGACGGGTGTCAACGAACCACCTTCATAGGTCAGGCGCTGGCCGGCGTCCGGTTCCAGTTTCCATTCCGCCAGCAACACCGGCGCCTCCACGCTGGGCGCGACCAGGGTCAGGCGTTTGGGATCAGGCGAGCTGGCGGGCAATTTCACGTCCACGGTCAGGACTGCGCTGGGATCGGCGCGTTGCGGCAGTTGGATCAGGTTGGTCGGGCCGTCCATCACCGGGACCACGCGCGCGCCGTTCACGGTGACCGACCATAAAGGCGGCGCTTGAGACGATGTGCCGCTCGGCGGCAAGACGAGGCGGAAATTCGGGTTGCCGCGGCTTTTTACGAAATAACGCACATCCGTGAGCACCTGCCCTTCCTTGGAAATGTGGCTGGTGATCGACGCGCGGTCCACGACCTGGCTCACCGAATCGGCCTGTGCCAGCGGGCTAAGCGCCAGTTTCAAGTTGAACGGACGCGCGGTATAACGGTACGCTGCGAGGATTGGCGCGTCGAAAAACAGCCGGTATTCGGGCGGAACTTCGCCCGCTTCCAGTTCCAATAGGCCGGGCGAAACATCCGTCGCCTTTACCTGGAATTGATACGCGCTAACAATAATCGTGTGACCCTGCTCGGTTTGCGCGTCGAGCGGGCGCGCGCCGGTGAATGCCAAAGTTTCTCCCTGCGGTTTGAACGGCCGCTCATACGTCGCCAGCAAGGTGTAGGCGCCGGCCACCGGCGTGTGCAATTGCACGACGTAGCCGCCGTCGGTTTTTTGCCAGTTGCGGATGTCCTTGCCGGTGAACTCCACGTTGTAATATTCATCCGACAACTCCACGCGAAAAGCCGACACCGGCGCGCCCGACACCGCGTAGTTCATCACGCTGCTGCCGTAGGCAATCCCCTCGCCGATGGAGAACAAGTGAAAGACATCCGCCTGAACCGTCTGTGGCAATCGTTCCACGTGCATGGCGGCATCCCAGGTTGGATCGCTGAGCCGGAACGCCGACTGGATGCCGGTCAGCTTGCGGGGAAAGAAGGCGGTGGCAATTTCCGTCAGCGCGGAAGTGCGTTCCGGGGTGAGGCGAAATCCCGGGTCGGCGGACACCCCCACGTGGCCACGCACCGATTTGGCCCGGGCAACTTCGAGCCGCGGCAGCGACCAGGTCGTTCCGCCCAGGGCCTGATTGCGTTCAAGGCGAAGTTGAATGAGTTGACGTCCGGACACTGGCTGGCCATAGACCAAACGCAGTTCGGCGTTGGTCTGGTCCTCTGGTTCGCGCACAAAATAATCGCTCAAGCCCGATGCCGTCAGTCGCGCGATGGCGTAGCCTTTGGGCACGCTCAGCAGCAGTTCGCGCAAAGGCGCTTCGCGGACATCCAGTTCGATTTCGGCGTCGATCGCCAATTCGTTCTCGCCGAGGTGATAGGCGAGCACCTGCGACACCGTCAGTTCCGGAAGAATCTGGTCGGCCTGGATGCGCAAGGCAAAATCGCCGCCGGAAAAGCGGTAGGCAAAACGTTGCGCGCCGCCGCCGTGGAACAGCGCCTTGGTGGTGTCGGTTTCGGGAAATTGCTCCGGTGAAATCTGGGAGAGGCCGCTCGCCTGGGCGACTTCGAGCCGCACCGCGCCGTCGTTCACAATGCGGTAGTAACCGGCGAACCGGATGGCCGCGTCAGGTCGCAACTGCATCGCATCCGCCGATTGTGGGAAGGCGCCAAGCGGAGTTTGCATTTGCACGAGCAGCGCGAATTGGTCCTTCTGCGGTTCGTTAAGCTGCACGACCAAACGGCGGTCGGTTCCGTTTCCATTGGGCGCGGGCTCGACGTTCCAGGACAACACGTGTTCGCCTTGCACGCGGGTGACTTCACCCGCGCCGTGCAGCACCAGCGCAACCCGATTCAGTTCGCCTTGCATCACCTTGAAATCGAGCAGCGCAGCCTGGCGCATCAGCCCCGGGCTGACGCTGATTTGTGATAACATCTCCGCGGCGTAAAACAACTTGCCTTCGGCTTCGGGGCGGGCTTCCTTCCACGACAACTTCACGGCGCCGTCGGACGGCAGAAAGCTGTCGAATTCGCCGCCTTTTTTTTCGGGCCGGGCCGCGCCGGCGAATTGAAATTGCGTGTCCGCAGCCAGGCCGCGCAACGTGATCGGTTGCAACGTGCTGGGCGCGACGTGAAATTCAACGGCGCTCCAGCCGTCGTTCTGGCGCACGGCGGCGCTGAACTTGAGTTGGATGGGAAAGTCGCCAGCGCGGTCAAAGGCGAGGACGAAGCGGTTTTGTTCGACGCGCACGCGCCAGTTCGGATGCGGGCCGACGTCGGTCAAGGCGACGGGGCCGGAAAGCAAGTCGAGAGAGCCGCCTTTGGTGCTTTCAACGTGAGCGGTTGCGGTGAGCGTGAACGAAGCATGTTCGGCGGCGAGGTCGCCGGCGAGTTTGAAATCGTGGAGGGTGACACCTCCGGAGGGTGGGTTGGATGCGGCAACCGAAAGAGTGCGGCAGCCGGAAGCGAAGAAAAGAGGCAGGAGGAGGGCAAAACTTAACCGAGCAGCCTCGCCAAAGCGACACAACCCTTTTAGGGTAGAAAGGTATCTTACTGCGTTAACCCAGGGTAACTCGTTCCTCGCAACCCTGGGCTTAGTGATGGAATCCCGTCGGGATTCCTTGAGACCAGAATCCGGGACTAGTGGCGCGGTGAGTGTGAGGGGCCTATCCCGCTTCGAATTTGGAGTGTTCATTCGTTGATGGTCATTGGGATTTTTGCCAGTCGTCGGGCGTCAACACCTTGCGGTTGCTGATCGAGAGTTGGAAGGTTTTGGCGTTCGCGTAATCGAGAGAGGAGCCGAAGTCCAGAGTGACAGTCGCGGACGATTGAAGGACTTTTCCCAGCCAATCCCGTTGAATTTTTTGCTCGGCGCGCGCGGTTCCCAGCAATTGTCCATCACCCCCGAATACGGCGGCGCCAACGATGTAATCCACGTTGTCAAACGAAGTGACTCCGCCTTTCACTTCGGCCGTGAGGCGGCCGGTTTCGCGGTCCAGAGTGAATCGAATGGAGCCGAGTTGGAGCAAGTGATAGGCGGATCCATGCCATTGCACGGGCGCGGATTGGAGTGAAAGGGGAATTGAGCGGTCGAATTCCAAAGGGAGTGCGCGGGATGGCGAGTTTTCGGCCGCGCGGGTGCGGGAGCCGAAGACGAGGGCCAGGGACAGGAGGAAGAGGACGAGCGCCAATTGAGTTGCGATACGCGGCGGGTTGAACATTTTCATAACCGGGTTTTTGTTTTGTTTATTGTTCTGCAAATCTCAAATAGGATTGCGCCCCCGTGGTCACTGGGCACTGGAAACGATACAACCCCTTCAGGGTTGTAAGGAATTTTACTGCGTTAACCCAGGGTAGCTCGTGCCTCGCAACCCTGGGCTTAGCGATGGAATCCCTTTGGGATTCTTTGAGACGCGGAGAGGCAGTTGAAAGTAGCGTTGGGTTTTCACGTGTGGTTAACGGTAGTGACATTGTGCTGCGGTATCCCCGCCCGCGTTCCAGCAGGCGGAATGCGCCGGCCGAGACGCACGGTCCGGGTTGTTCGCTTCGTCGCCTGCCGCCGCGCTCGGCAACGGGAATGGCGCAGCGCGCCGTCCCTACCCGTCTCGGTTGCAGATTCTGCAATCTCGTCCTCATTTGCCTTCAATGCTTTTGGCCTGGCGGATCATCCATTCGAGTTTTTTCGGGCGCTCGTCTGCACCGTAGATCTCAGGCACGCCGGAGAGCAGGCCCAGCAAACGGTCGGGCGTGACTTCGACGGCGTAGGGGCTGGAGACGAGCCACTCGGAGAAAGCGCTGGCGGTGGCGGCGAGGCGCATGGCGGGGCTGGATTGCTCCAACGTGGTGGCGTTGCCGGCGAAGGGCACTTCCCACGCGTGCTCGGGGTAATCGGTTGTGCCGGGCACTTTGTAACGGACACGGACGGTGGCGAGGGGACCTTCGCCGCGCGGGTTTACTTCCACCACGTAAAGCGCGTTGCCCGATTCAGCCGCGGCGATTTCGGCGGCATCGACGGTGTTGTCGCGGAATTGTTCCTTGGTGAGTTGATGTTTGGCGTAGCCGATTTGCCGATAGGCGTTCACGCGCTTCGGGTTGAACTCGACCTGCACCTTGACGTCGGCGGCGGCGACGTTCAACGCGCCGGCCAGCTTGCCTGCGAAGTCCGTGGCGGCGTCCTCGGGAGTATTAAGGAAGGCGTAACGGCCATCGCCGTGGCTCGACAATACTTCGAGCAAATCATCGTTGAAACCTTCCCAGCCTATGCCGAAACAATCGAGCGCGACGCCCTGTTTGCGGTTCACTTCCACCTTTTGCTTGAGCGCCTCGGGTTCGACGTTGCCGAGGTTGGCCGCGCCGTCGGTGAGGAGGACGACGCGATTGACGCCCCGGGCGAGATAATGGCGCAAGGCCGTCTGGTAGGCGAGGTTCATCGCTTCCTCCAGATTCGTCCCGCCCTGGGGCGTCAATCCACTCACCTCCTCGGCCACCTGCGCCGCCTGATCGCCGGCGACACCATCCACCAACAACCGGGCCGTTCGCGCAAAAACGACAACGCTCAATTTATCCTGCGGCTGCAACTGCCCCGCGAGCACCCGTAACGCTTCATGAATGATCCGCACGCGATCGGCCCGTTCCATCGAACCCGAGTTATCGAGCAGCAAAACGATGTTCATCGGACAACCGGCCTGCCGGCCTTGCGCGGCGGTCTTGATCGAGAACCGCAATAGATCGCGATTCTGCGCGAACGGATATTGCGCCCGTTCCCACGCGAAACCAACGGGCACACCCTCGGGCGGCTCGGGGTCGCGATAATCGAAGGCGTTCAGGAATTCCTCGCTGCGCACTGACGCCGCGTCCGGCATGACACCCTTTTCCAAACTCGCCGCCGCCAGTTTCAACGAGACGTCGCTGACGTTCATCGAGAACGTTGAGAACGCGTTGCTGGTGGTCTGCACTTCCGGCTGCGGCTCGGCGGCGGACGCGGCGGGACGGCGGAGGGGAAGGTCTGCGTCTTTTGCGGGAGTGGGAGTCGCAATCGGCTGCTCACTTGAGTTCTTCTCCAATTCAGCGACTCTTTGCCTGGCTTGAGCCACCTTCTGATCATATTCGACCAGCTTCCCCTCAAACTCCTTGATGCCATTCGAAGTCAACTCGCGGCGTTGTTCCGCGCGGTGCTCGGCATAGGATTCTGCGACAGCGTTTGCAATCTTTGCGGCTTCTTCCGAACTGCCGCTCTTTGCGCCGATTTCCATGAGACCCGTGTTAGGAACCGGGCGCAGTTCAATGCGCTTCTTGAGCAGCGCGCGTGTTTCTGGCATCGTCAGCCTGGCCCCATCCTTCCCGGCCCAAGCTTCGTTCAGCTTTAGTTTTTCGATCGCTTTATCCAAGACAGGCTCTGATTGGATGACCTCAGATTCGGTTGCGACAAAATGGGGGTCGTAGGCCGGCTGGGAAGCATCTTGAACAATAGCGCCATACCCCATTTGTCCATTTGCCGCAGAGACATCGGTTACATCGCGCTCAACCTTCACGCGAGCGAACCTTTCGACCTTTCCAGTAACAGCTTGCTTGATCCGTTGACCAAGAGCTGGTTTTTGATCCGGCTGGGCCTCGGCCGGATCAACCAGCGAGAGCGACATGGTCTTAGGCAAAGCCTTCTCGATGTTTTCTTGTCGAGCCCTCAATGCGAGAGCGCCCCGGGATTTTTCGATTTGCTCCAGATCTTCCTTGGCCATTTGCAACTCGACGCCTTGCTTCACAGAGTGGCGGTCCTGACTCTCCAATTTCAGGACACGAGATGCCTCCTCCAATGCTTGCCCGGTCGTCGTGAGCTCGTTTCGAGCAACGGTCTTGGCTTCGGCGGATTCAGGAGTTCCCAGTTGGTAATTAAAAATGTTGTTTGCGGCGACAGTATTCGTTACCGAAAGTTGGTCGTTCAGACCGCTGAGGTCTCCCCTGGTCACGCCGGTGTAGAATCTTCCCAGTGTTTCCTTATTGCTTTCGGAGAGCTTCTGGTTGACCGCCGCGTTGAAATCCACTGCCTGATTCTCCTCAGAAACGATTGTCTTCCGAGCCACCATGGTCTCCCCCAAATTTTCATTGGCATCGTAAAAGGCGAACGAATTGGTGCTGAATCCAGTAACCGCGTTTTTCTCCGCTGCGACCGCGTCTTTTCCCTCAGGCTGATCGCCCAGGGAAGCCGTGGCGGGTTGCGCGCCAGTGGTGAAGGAAAGCGCAATCGGCGCGGAATCGGGAATGGACGAGGGTGGAGTGGGCGTAAGCATCGGCACCTCTGCGGAAGGAAGACGCGTAATTTGAACGCCCTTGGAACGGCGGTTTTCGGTAGTCGGGGCCGGCCCGAATGCCGCTGCCGCCCGGCCACTGGACTGAACCGATTGAGGGCTCTTCTGGCTGTCATCAGCGTTAAGGTCCCGGAGTATGGAAGCGTCCCCGGCCTTTTCGTTCAGCGCCAGGGTCGGGAGCGTGCCGGCCAACTCAGTTTCGGAGGCGGCTTGCTGGGTTGGTTGAGAACTGCCCGGAACGCCAGCGCCGAGGAAACCACCAGCTCCTCCACTTCCGCCACCGCCTGTACCGCCGGGAATGTGCTCAAGCCTGCGAACCGCATCCGCATTGAGTTGGGAAGTTCGCGTTTCCATCTCCGGCTTGCCTACCAGCGTTGGCTTGGCTGGTGATCCAAGTTCAGCGAGCGAGACACTCTGATCCCCGGGCGGCACAATCGCGGGCGCTACAGCTTGGCTGGCATCAGGCGCTTTCTTTGCAAGACGGTTGACCTCCGTCGTTTCCGACTCACTCGCGGTTGCCCAACCAAAATGGGACAGCCCTTGAAGAGAAGCGGTAGCTGCTTCGGACCCAGAGTTACCCAGGTTGTTCGCGGCAGGTGGTGACTGGACTGGCAGTCCAGTTGTGGGATCAACGGCAGAACCGATGGTCTGCCCGATGGGCAATCCGGTGGTGGGATCGACGAAGCCAGCTTCGTTGGATTTTGTGGCAAAATACAGGTCGGTTGATGGCGTTGGTGCAGCGGTGTAAGCGTAGCGGCCAACGAAGGCATTGGTGGCGGAGTGCGCGGTCTCGGGGTGGTTGAGTGTACCGGTCCATTCGGGATTTCCGATTGCGGCATTCTCGCTGAAATAGGTTCCCCGGACTGAAGTTGTGATGCCATCGGCCTGATCTGAAGGCAGAACAATCCTTCCGCCCGCGAGTGGGGATGTCGGCGCGCCTCCGTTCGGCTGAGAGCGCAAGTCGGACTTGGGCGTTGGAGCCTGGACGGTGTCGAGCAACTCGGCATGGGTCTGAGAGTTGGGTACCAACCCGAATTCAGTAGAACGGGATAAATCTGTGTCCGTTCGCTTCAAATCGTCGGCCTTCGTTGGTTGGGCATCACCGAAGCGATTGGCCACGGAGTCACTAGCTTCGCCGCCCCGTCCTCGACTGCTAATAGGTGCGGGATTCTCAACCAAGGGAGGCGTTGAGGGAATCGCTGGCGGCTCAGGGGTTATTGCCGGCTTCGCGATCGACTCGCCTGCATCAGCCACCGGCAGGACGATTCGGTAGTGGAGAGTTTCAGGAGAGGGTGTCGGCGCGGGTGGGGTGTCCAAGCGTGCGCGAGGTGTCTCGCCTGTCCGTCCCGCAAATCGGGCTAATTCGGACGGGTTGCCGACTTTTGACTGCATGGCATACATTTCAGGAGCGGTATTGTTTGCCACCGGCTTCCAGCCACCACCATTGAGCGAGAGACGGGTTTGTTTCCCGCCCTTCCTGAGTTCGGCAACGGGCGCCTCAGATACTCTTCCAATGACATAAGTCTCGCCCGAGACGGATCGACCTTCGCCTGGAAGGACTCCGCCCATGTAAGGTCTTAGATCGTTGGGAGTCGGCACTGCATCTGGCGGGGCGTGATGTTCTTCAGCCCATAGCTGTTTAGCCGAATCGAGTTGCCGCAGATTATTCAGCACAACGACGGACTTCGCGCTGTATTTTGCTTTCGAGAGGGCTGGGAGCATCATGGCCGCGAGGATGGCTAAAATAGCAATCGCTGCCGCCAATTCCGTAATCCGCAACCTAAATGCCGGTTTGCGTTTTTGTGAGTGCGCGAACTCCTTCGGCGCAACGGTCTTGAATTGCGCGAGCAACTTCTCCCGGCGGTCGGCGCTGAGTTTGAGGCGTGTGGATTGTTCGGGAGTTTCGGCGGCGGCGGGGGTGGCCGTCTCGCGGACCAGGTGGATCGTGCTTTTGAGCCGCTCGTAAAGTTTGGACAACTCCTGATCCTGCGCCATCGCTTCGCGGAGCGCGGCGGCCTGGTCGGCGGACAGTTCGCCGAGGATGAGGGCGGTGAGGCTGGCTTCGAGTTCGTGGCGGTCGTTGGGATTTGAGGGAAATTCTGAACTCATGGCACAACTCCGTTTCTGGCCAGTTCGTCGCCGATGGCCTTTAGCGCGTGATGGAGCAAGTAGCCGACGTTGCCGACGGTCAACCCGGTTTTGGCGCTGATTTCCTTGTAGGACATGCCTTCATTGAACTTGAGCCGCACCAGTTCGCGGCTGCGGTCATCCAGGGTTTCGAGGCTGAGGCGGACGAGGCCGAGGCCTTCCTGCTGCGCGATTTTTTCGTCGGGCAACGGCTGGGGGTCGGCGGGGTCGGGGACGCCGGGTGCGCCTTCTTCGGCGGGCGGTTCGAGCGGGACGATCTTGCCGGCCTGCCGGCGGTGGTTCAGCGCGGCGTTATGCACGGCGCGATACAGCCATGGCCGCGGTTCGCGGACTTCGTCAAATTGGGCGTGCAGTTTCATGAACGCATCCTGGACCAGGTCCTGGGCGACCTCGAGGTCGCCAGTCATTCGCCGGGCATAACCCAGGAGCGGCGATTCAAGGGCTGCGAACAGCTCTTCAATCGTTTCCAACCCGGGCGGCTCGCTCACTGCTTTTGGTTGCATCACGGCCATGCTCGGCGAATCTTCACGATCATGCTCAAGTCAAGTCACTCAACTATTCATTTTTCCCGGCGTCCGGGTGTTTTGAGAACATCGTGTCTACCATGTATGACACCGGGAGGCGCAGTTTCTTAGACGAATTCTGCGGGGAAAGACTCCCCAGGGGCAAAATCCGAAATCCGAAGCCAGAAATCCGAAGGGGATCGAGGACGACGACGAGGACGAGCACGATTAGGAGGGGTTTGGGACGGGTTGAAAGTGAAGAAAACCCAGTGTTTACCGGCCTTGGGACTGGTGGGTCTAGAGGGGGTATATAATAAAAACATCAACCACCAGGCTCCAAACACCACAAACCAGAGAAAAATCCAAAGTCCGAATTCCAAAGGGGGAAGGGTTGAAATCGGGTGCGGCGCGTGGAGGAGGGTGTGGTGGCGACCAATTTTCGTTGAATTGGCGAGGTGCGGAAGGGCAATATCGCGCCATGCTCAGAATGACCGTTTCGTCCGTCTGCACAGGGATTGGGTTGCTCCTTATCGGCGCCGCGCAAGCGGCTTTGGCACAGCCCAATGGCGGACTCACAAGTTCTGCGCCGACCGCGGCGAGCATCGCGCCAGCGGCAATTGTCCAAACGCTGCAACGCGTCGCCGATTGGCAACTGGCGCACCCATCGGCACACAAGCCGGACGAATGGACCCAGGCCGCGCTTTATACCGGCTTGATGGCGCTGGGCGGGATTTCGGGCGACCAGAAATATCTCGACGCCATGCTCGCCATGGGCGAGACGAATCAATGGAAGCCGGCCAGGCGGATGTATGACGCAGATGATTACTGTGTTGGGCAGACGTACGTCGAACTCTACCTTCGTTATGGCGAGAAACGCATGATTGCGCCCTTGCGTGAGCGCTTCGACAACATCCTCGCGCATCCGTCGGATATTCAATCGCTCGAATACAGGCCGCGCGAGCGTTCGCGGGAACGTTGGTGCTGGTGCGACGCGCTGTTCATGGGGCCGCCGACCTGGATCCGCCTGTATCAGGCGACCGGGGATGCGCGCTATCTGGACTTTGCGGTGACCAACTGGTGGGTGACCTCGGATTACCTTTACGACCAGGACGAGCATCTCTATTTCCGCGACAGCACCTATTTCAACAAGCGCGAAGCGAACGGTAAAAAAGTGTTCTGGGGTCGTGGCAACGGCTGGGTAATGGCCGGTTTGGTGCGCATGTTGCAGGTCCTGCCGAACAACCATCCGGCCCGCCCGCGTTTCGTGAAACAGTTCCGCGAAATGGCGGACAAATTGCGCGAATGCCAGCAGCCGGACGGATTGTGGCGCGCCAGCCTGCTCGACCCGGATAGTTATCCGTTGAAGGAAACCAGCAGTTCGGCTTTCTGCACTTACGCCTTCGCGTGGGGTTTCAATCAGGGATTACTCGATCCAGACAAGTTCGAAGGGGCGATCAACAAGGGCTGGCAGGCCCTCATGGAGTGTGTGCAGTCCGACGGCAAGCTGACGCACGTTCAACCCGTGGGCGCGGATCCCAAGAAGTTCGATGAGAACGCCACGGAGACTTACGGTGTAGGCGCCTTTCTGCTCGCCGGAACCGAGTTTTATCGAATGGCGGTCTTTATGCGGACGCCGGTCCTGCCGATCAAAGTCACCAACCCCTCGGAACTTCACTGCCGCAACGAAACGGTCGAGCTGGATTGGGGCTCGCTTTATGGCCGGCTGGGCGGGGCGCGTGCGTATCGTCCGCCCACCAAACCCGCCGTCATGGACGGAGTGTCGGCGCGCATGCTCGATTGCCAGCTTCTTCCCGCGGAGGGCGGAACCGGTTACGGCAAGCTGCTGTTTCAAGTGTCGCTGGCGCCGGGCGAAACGCGTGTTTATCGGGCTGCTCTCGCGATCGGCTTTCCCACCTTGCCACCGCCGGTCATGAAAACTTATGCCCGGCTCGTTACCGAACGGTTCAACGACATGGCCTGGGAGAGTGATCGCACAGCTCATCGCATGTACCAGCAGGCGCTGATCAAAGGCGAAGGCACCATCAGCAGCGGCATCGATGTTTGGTCCAAACGCACCCGCAGTCTGGTCATCGACCGCTGGTATAAAAACGGCGACTACCATAACGACCACGGCGAAGGGATGGACGATTATCGCGTGGGGCGGAGTCGCGGTTGTGGCGGGCTGGGTATTTGGGACGGCCAGCAACTTTATCCCTCCATCAACTTCAAGGAAGGGCGCGTTTTGGCCACCGGCCCGATTCGTTCCGAGCTTGAATTGACGTACGAACCCTGGGAAGCCGGCGGCCGAAAAATTTCGGAAACCAAACGCATCAGCATCGATGCGGGCTCGAACTTCAGCCGCGCGCAGAGCACCTTCACCTGTGAAGACAAAACGCCTGTCACCATCGGGGTCGGCATCGCCCAGCGGCCCACGGAAGGAACTGTCACCAAAGATCAGAACGCTGGCTGGGCGGCGTACTGGCAACCCGCGGACCATGATCGCGGCAACATTGCCTGCGCGATCATCCTGCCGGGTGGCGTGAAGGAATTCGTCACCGAAAAGGCCAGCTTGCCGGTTTTGTCCCAGGCTGATCTGGATAAACCTTCGAATGAAGGCGCGCCTCCCGTGGCGAATCTTCTGGCCATCACGCAGGCCCGGGTTGGCGAGCCGTTCGTCTATTACCTTGGCGCTGGCTGGAGCCAAAGCGGCGACTTTCCCGACGCGAAAGCATGGGAGACATGCGTCCGCGACTTTGCCGCGCGGTTGAAAGCGCCGCTGAAGGTGGAGTATTAATCTGAGGAACGGATGGAGCACCAGAAGTCCCGCCGCCTCGCCGAAAGACGACGCTGTGTCCAGTTCAAAACCATCCAAACCTGCTTCGCCCCGCCTCCGGCTGCGTGTTAGCCCCGCGGCTGAGTCCATCTTGCGTTCCGGCCATCCGTGGCTGTTTGCGGACAGCCTTCGGAAGCAGAATCGAGCCGGTGAACTTGGTGAGTTGGCTGTCATTTACGACCGCAAAGACGAGTTCCTGGCGGTGGGCCTATTCGATCCGGATTCCCCCATCCGCGTGCGCATTCTCCACGCGGGCAAGCCGCAAACGCTCAATCACGACTGGTGGCAGGCGCGGCTGAATCGGGCGTTCGATTTGCGCCGGGGCCTTTTTGACGAAAAAACCACCGGCTACCGCTGCATCAATGGCGAGAGCGATGGCTGGCCCGGCTTCGTGCTGGATCGGTATGACTCGACGTTCGTTCTCAAGCTTTATACCGCCGCCTGGTTGCCGCGTTTGGAGGAAATCGTTGGCTTTTTGAAAGCTCAAATTTCAAATCGGAAATGGCTGCCGGAGCCGCCATCGCCCCGCCTCGTCCTGCGGCTGAGCCGGAATATTCAGGATTTGGCCCGCACGCGCTTCCAGCTTGGCGATGGCCAAATCCTCGCCGGCCCGCCGCTGACCGGGCCCGTGGTTTTTCTCGAAACCGGTTTGAGTTTTGAGGCGGACGTTCTGCGCGGTCAAAAGACCGGCTTCTTCCTCGATCAACGCGAAAACCGGCGCACAGTCGAAACCCTGGCCCGCGGGCGGAAAGTGCTCAATGCCTTCAGCTTTTCCGGCGGCTTCTCGCTCTACGCGGCGCGCGGCGGAGCGCAGTCCGTGACCGATCTCGACATCAGCACGCACGCGCTCGAAAACGCGAACCGGAATTTCAGGTTGAACGAAGCCGATCCCGCCATTGCGCGATGTCCGCACGAAACCATCCAGGCCGACACCTTTCAATGGCTCGAGACAAGCCGAGACCAGTTCGATCTCATCATTCTGGATCCACCTTCGCTTGCGAAACGCGAATCCGAACGCGCCGGCGCCATCGGAGCCTATGGGCGATTGGCCGCGCTGGGAATGAGCCGCCTTTCCCGCGATGGCATTTTGGTGGCTGCTTCCTGTTCCGCGCATGTCACCGCGGCGGAATTCTTCGAAGCCGTACGCCAGTCGGCGGCCAGAAGCGGACGGAGATTCACCGAATTGCAAACCACGCGCCACGCTCCCGATCATCCGGCGAAATTCAAGGAAGCGGAATACCTTAAGACCATTTACCTCTCGCTCGCCTGACCGCTCTCAGAAGAACCAGCTTACCCCGGCTTCGAACATATTCACGTTCACGCCCAGGTTGGGAGAGCGGATGCGCGCGTTGGAAAGGTGCAGCAAACGGTATTGGAAAGTGAGCGCCGCATTCCGCCGGAAAAAATAATGCACGCCCAATCCCCCCTGCACATTAAATTCAAACGTGGTGCTCAGGTCGGGTCCGCCGATGTCCGTTCCCCCAGCCCCGGCGCCGAGTTGTGCGAAGGGAACGCAAGGCGTACCGGTGGCAAAGTTGTACCTCAACAGGGCTGCGCCTTCCGCCACCCAAGCCCGGCGCGGATTAACCTGTTCACCGCCGAACACCTGGCCGAGCAACTCAACATTGCCGCGATACCAATGATCCTCGCCCAACACACCGGTAAGCATCCAACCGTAATTCAGCGTGCCCAGGGCCAGGTCATGCGCCTGTGAACTGCCGAATGCCGCCATTCCCAGGCCAAATCCGGCAGTCAACCCCAACTCGTGCGCTCCGCGCTGAAAGCCATCTCCCACGTCACCCGCCCAAAGGGATTTGTCCGGCGGCGGCGAAGTCAATTGTGAATTCGAGTCCTGGCGCAGCCGGATTTCATTTTCTCCGGCGCTTACTCCAGTATCCGCCGCGTTGCTCCGCAGACTTCCGAAACCGATGCCCGCGACCAAAACTAAAAACCAACTCAGCCATTTCCCCATAACCTGCTCTGATTGATCCGCAGCTTTATGCTGCATGCCTCGCAACATTACCTACGACGCAAAACGGCGCAAGCCGGAATCGGCGCAAGAACATAAATGCCTCGGTCATTGGGGTGCTTCAGCCTCAAGTCTTCGGGTGCGCTACCCATTTGGATGGCCGTTGCCGCCGCTTGCATCTTATCATTGTTCCATATTTCGGCAGGGACGGCGTGCTGCGCCGTCTCCGTCGCCGCTTGTTTCGCCGTGTAACCTCCACGAAGGGGGCAGCGCAATATCAGGCAATGGAACGAAAGACCCGGATCGCACGGCCTCGGCCAGTACGTTCCGTTCCGCCCGCTGGAACGCGGGCGGGACATCGCAGCGCGATGTCCCCGCCTTCCGGGCCGCCACCTGCCGGAGATGCTGCTTGCGCTGCCGGTTTTCTCGGTTAGAATGTGGCATCGGGGTTCGTATTAGGGAATGTGATTCACCATTGACGGCACGGGCCTCAGTCAATGATAATGCGCATGTTGTTAGGTTAACTTATTACTGAAAACTATGGCTGTGAAAGTTGCAATTAACGGGTTCGGACGGATCGGGCGCCTCGTGTTTCGCGCTCTCGCCGAACAAGGCATGCTCGTCAAGGATGTCCAGGTGGTCGCGGTCGGGGACATTGTGCCGGCCGATAACCTGGCTTACCTGTTGAAATATGATTCCACCCAGGGCCGCTTCGCGGGCGAGGTGTCTTCCAGGAAGTCCGCTCCCGACAAAGCCGAGGATGACATTCTGATCGTTAATGGCCAGGACATCCAGGTGGTCAGTGCGAAGGATCCTTCCGGACTGCCGTGGAAACAACTCGGCGTGGACGTGGTGATCGAGTCCACCGGTTTGTTCACGGACGGCGAGAAAGCCAAGGGCCACCTCGCGGCGGGCGCAAAAAAGGTGATCATCTCCGCACCGGCGAAGAATGAAGACATCACCGTGGTCATGGGCGTCAACCATGAAAAGTACGACCCGGCCAAACACACAATCATTTCCAACGCTTCCTGCACGACCAACTGCCTCGCGCCCCTGGTTCATGTGCTGTTGAAGGAAGGCTTCGGCATCGAGGAAGGCTTGATGACGACCGTGCACGCCTATACCGCCACGCAAAAGACGGTGGACGGGCCCAGCAAGAAGGATTGGAAAGGCGGCCGCACTGCGGCGCAAAACGTGATCCCCAGCACGACCGGCGCCGCCAAGGCCGTGGGCCTGGTTTGCCCGGAGGTCAAGGGCAAGCTCACGGGCATGTCCTTTCGCGTCCCGGTGCCGACGGTTTCCGTCGTGGACCTGACCGTCAGGACCGCGAAGGACACCAGCTACGAGGAAATCGCCGCGGCCATGAAAAAGGCCAGCCAAACCTACCTCAAAGGCATCCTGGATTACACCGATGACGAAGTGGTGAGCAGCGACTTCATACATTGCACCTTCTCTTCCATCTTCGACAAGGGTTCGGGCATCGAGCTCAACAAACGCTTCTTCAAGCTGGTGAGTTGGTATGACAACGAATGGGGCTACAGCTACCGCGTTGGCGATCTGTTGAAATACATCATCAAGAAAGGGCTGTGAGAAGCTCCTGGTAATTGAGTTTTGGAATGTGAACGGCGGTCCAGCAATGGACCGCCGTTTTGCTTTGCCAACCAAACAAAAGCTCATTGCAGCCATTGCGACGACGGGATAAAATCCATTTCGAATGAGCAGGCTGCCTGGCCTTTCTCCGGGACGGCTGGAGTGAGGGTGATTGACTGATGGAACCTTGTCTTGATTACAAACGTTGATTGATGTCATGGACGCATTTCTCCAAGCCGCAATTGAAGAAGCCAAAAAGGGCCTGGCCGAGGGCGGCATCCCGATTGGTTCGGTGCTGGTGTGCGACGGAAGAATCATCGGGCGCGGCCACAATCAGCGGGTGCAAAATGGCAGTGTGATCCACCACGCGGAAATGAACTGCCTGGAAAATGCAGGCCGGCTCCCGGCGTCCGTTTACGCCAAGTGCATGCTCTACTCGACCCTTTCCCCCTGCCCGATGTGCAGTGGCGCGGCGCTGCTTTACAAGATTCCGCGCATCATCGTGGGAGAAAACATCACTTTTCAGGGGCCGGAAGAGTATGTGCGCTCTCAAGGTGTCAAAGTGGAAGTTCTGCAAAACGCCGAATGCATCCAGTTGATGCGGGATTTCATCGCTGCAAAACCGCAGCTTTGGAACGAAGATATCGGCGTCTGACCTTATTTTTCCGCTGGGCTGGGCTGGCCGGTTAATTCCCGTGAGGCGGTAGGGCGTGGCAATCCTCTGCCCGCCGTCCATTCGCATACCCAACGCAGCGCGCACGGAGTGGCGCGCCCGCCTAAAAAATGGCCCCTCAGGAGACGCCATTTCGGTAGCAACAAACAAAATGCAGGATTGCCAAACGGGGCGATTCTGTTCCATAATATGGCGTGACCCTGGAATGTTCCCAAAAGGAGTCGCAGGGAGATAAACCGGCCAACTTTCGCTGCTTCTTCCGGCTGGCGGTTCGGCAACGGTCGGGACCGTTGCACTCGCGTTCCTTGTCCCGGATGGGCGGCGGCTTCTCCCTGCTGGAACTCCTTATTGTCGTGGCATTGATCTTCGTGCTGGTCACCTTGTATTTGGGCGGGGGCAACAAGGGTTATCAGCTCAAGCAGATCGCCAATTGCGGGAAGAATCTCCAGAATGTGTACGTCGCGCTCAAAACCTATTCGATGGACAACCACGACCAGCTTCCGAGCGTTCCTGGCGCCAGCACGTCCGAAGCGCCGCTTAGCCAGTTAGTGCCGCGTTCCACCACCGGCACGGAGTTTTTCACCTGCCCGGGCAGCAAGGACAGCCGGTTGCCGGATGCCCAGCCGTTTGCGAGCCGCAAGATCAGTTACGCCTACTACATGGGCCGCACACTGAACGACGGCGCCG
Source organism: Verrucomicrobiota bacterium (assembly GCA_021325145.1). Taxonomy (GTDB): domain Bacteria; phylum Verrucomicrobiota; class Verrucomicrobiia; order Limisphaerales; family Pedosphaeraceae; genus JAJPHR01. The sequence continues at coordinate 33,975 of JAJPHR010000054.1, forward strand.
ACCAGCCGCTGTTGTCGGACCGGCAGGTCAATACGAATTCCAAGCAAGTGGGCGAGATTTTGTTTTCCCGTGACGGCAAAAAGCCCGGGAACAATCACAAGCAGTACGGCGGGAACGTGGCGTTTTGTGATGGAAACATCCAGGCAAGCCCGGCCCAATCCGCTTTTGTTTTGACTAATACTCCGAAGGTGGTTCTGTTGAACCCCAAACCCTGAACATGAATGTAAAAATCCAATGCGGCTGCGGGACTAAATTCGCTTTCGACGTCGAGCCGGTGAACGGGCGGATGCCGGTGAACGTGAATTGCCCCGGTTGCAACAACAGCGCCCTCGAATTGGCCAATGCGGAGATCCAGCGGCAATTGGCGTCCTCGGCGGCAGTAGCGGTCGCCCTGCCGGCACCGACGCCAACACCAGTTCCAGCGCCTGCCCCCGCGGACTCAAGTTCCTCGGGCGCGGTTCGTATAGCGATCCCTTCAAGACCTGCGCCTGCGACTCCGGCCCCGGTTGCGCCAGCGCCACCACCTCCGGCCACGCCTGCCCCGGTGGCTATGGCGACTGTTTCGGTCAGTCCGGCTCCGGCGCCCGTCCGGGTTCCGAGCGCGCCCAAACCGCCGCAGCAAAGTTCATTGCGCATCTCCGGTGGGAGCGCGCACGCCGCGCCGGCTGCGGCTCCCGTGCCATCCCCGGGCGCAAACGCCCCGGACGAAGGCGGCCTTTGCCCAAAACACAAAACCGAACCGGCCGTCGAAACCTGCCGGGTCTGCGGCAAACCGATTTGCCCGAAGTGCATGGAGCAGTTTGGTTATGTCTGCTCGGTTTATTGCCGCCAGCAAGCCGAGGCCAAGCGCATCAAGATTCCCGTCTATGCCCACCAAAAGACCGTCGTGCAATTCCGGACCTCGGCCAAGACCAAACGACTGGTTCTGGCGGGCTTCGCGTTCGCGGCCATGCTGCTTGGACTTTGGTTTTGGTACGCCTGGTTCGCTCGCGATCCCAAACTGGTTTATTCCATCCCGATTGTCCGATCCGATTCCATGCTCGACAAATTTTCCAAACCGGATGATTTCTACGAGTTGATCGGCCCGAACCAGTTGCTTTCAGTGAAAGACAAGCAGCTCGCGCTCATGGACGTGATGCAGAAGAAACAGCTTTGGTCGGTGCGTTTGCAGACCGATGCGGAAGAAGCCGCGATCAAAGCCGCCCGGGCAAAAAACGAGGAGGCCATGAAACGAACCGCCAAGAATCCCAATGCGGAACCGTTGCTGGACCCGCTCGGCTTCGAGAGCGATTACCTCTACTCTCGTCCGCAGGTCATCACCACTTCCAACGACATCTGGCTCGTGCTCTCCGATCGCATGCGCCGATTCGACCGGCAAACAGGCGCCACCAAGGAAATCCCCGTCAAGGACAAAATCAAAAGCATCGAACGCGGCGAAGATACACTCCTGGTTGTCACCGAAGAGTTATCCGGACGCCAGGTGCTCACCCAGATCACCTTCCCGGACGCCACCACGCAAACCGAAGAAATAGTTCCAGCCCGGGTCAAGCCGCAGGACCTGATCGCGAAGCCCGGCGCTAAAACACCCGGCAAACCCGCCGCGACCACCGCCAAGCCGGCGGACCGAACGGCCAAAGCGCTGGCCAAAAACACACCGCCGCCCTCCCAGCAGCGAACCGCTGACTCCGAGGACAAGCTGCCCGCAAACCAACTGAAAAACAGCGCGCAGGACGTGGCCAACCGCGCCGCCGCCGCAAGCGCCGGGAATGATGATGAAAATGGCGGCGACATCTCCGGGGACATATTCCTGGCGGATCGGGCGAGATACATTCCCACCGGGGCCAACGCAGTCCAATTCACCACCAAACTCATCGAACGCAACATTATTTCACACGAAGCCATGAAGCCCAAGGGCAAGTCGATCCTCGAGAGCGATCATTTGACCGCCGGCCAAAGCCTCGATGTCGCGCAGGAAATGATGAACGACTCCCAACGCGAACGAACCGGCGGCAAGGAACTGGAGGATGTCAGCCGCTACCAGGTCACCCTGCACCGCCGCCTGGCCGGAAACCTCCCGGACTGGGTCGGCGAAGTCACCGGCCCGCCGCAATTCATTCCCCTCAAGACGGTGGATGTCGTCGCTGCGGGAAATTCCCTGCTCGTTTTCGACAAGAACAACAAGAAACTTTGGGAGGCAAAACTGACCTACACCATTCCGCATCGTTCTTATTTCGAGGAGGATTACAGCCCTTGCCTGGAAACCAGGGATGCGTTGTACGTCGCGGATAAAGGCATTCTCACCCGCTACGATCTCTCCACGGGCAACCCCATCTGGCGCATGAACAGCGTTGGCATTTCACGCATCCAGCAGGACCACACCGGGCAGCTTTACGTCAACAGCACCACTGCGACGCCGGATTCGATCCAATACTCGCAACAGATCAATATCATGAACAAAATCCACCCGGTCATCCTCAAGGTGGACCAGAAGACCGGCAAAGTGCTGTGGCGCTTGCAGTCGATGGGCGACGATTGCCGCATCTCCGGCAAGTTCGTCTATACGACCATGGTTTCGCAGACGGTGGCGTGGTTAAAGTTGGAAGAGGGACCGGACACGCACTACAACCTTTATCTCATCAGTCCCTCGGGCGGCAGCCCGATCTGGAATTATCACGTCGGCAACCACCACGTCATCCGGACCGACATCCAAAACAACTGGATCATGCTGCATCTCGACGATGAAGTGCGGGTGCTGAAGTTCTTTTCGCTGTGACCGGCACTTTCGGCGTCTCGAACGGCAATCGCCGTGCCTCACGCCGCCGCCTGATCCTGTTTGCGGCGCAGCAGTGGTTTGCACTCGCCCAGCACCACGGGCCGGGTGATCTTCACACTTAACACGTCGTCGCTGCTGGGCACGTCGTACATCACATCCAACATCATCCGTTCCAGCAAGCCCCGCAACGCGCGCGCGCCCGTTCCCTTCTTCAGCGCCTGCGCCGCCAGTTCGCGCAACGCATCGCTGGAAAATTCCAACTCCACGCCTTCCATCGCCATCAACTTCGCAAATTGCTTCACCACGGCGTTCTTGGGATCGGTCAAAATCGAAACCAACTGGTCCTCCGTCAACTCGGATAGCACCGTCACCATCGGCAAGCGGCCAATGAATTCCGGAATGAACCCGAAGCTCAGCAGATCTTCGGGCTCGATGTATTGCAGGATTTGCAAACGATCCACCGACGCCGCCTTGTGGCTCTGCTCAGCCGCGTTGAAACCCATCACGTTCTTGCCTAAACGGCGCAGAATGACCTTTTCCAAACCCACGAACGCGCCGCCGCAAATGAACAAAATGTTGCTCGTATCCACGCGGATATATTCCTGCTGCGGGTGCTTGCGCCCGCCCTGCGGCGGCACATTGCAAATGGTCCCCTCAAGAATCTTCAACAACGCCTGCTGAACGCCCTCGCCCGAGACATCGCGCGTGATGGATACATTCTCGGTTTTGCGCGCGATCTTGTCGATCTCATCGATATACACGATCCCGCGTTGAGCGCGCTTCACGTCGTAATCGGCGTTTTGCAGCAGGCGCAAAATGATGTTCTCCACGTCCTCGCCCACGTAACCGGCCTCGGTCAGCGTCGTGGCGTCCGCAATGGCAAACGGCACATCCAAAATGTGCGCGAGCGTGCGCGCCAGCAAAGTCTTGCCCGACCCGGTCGGCCCCACCATCAGGATGTTGCTCTTCTCGATCTCCACATCCGCATGGCGGTCTGTCGGCGGGGCTTCGCCGGCTTCCGCCTCCGCGCCATTGGCGGGCTCATGGAGGATGCGCTTGTAATGATTGTGCACCGCCACCGCCAGCGTTTTCTTGGCGTGATCCTGCCCGATGCACTGGCGGTCCAACTGCCGTTTGATCTCCACCGGCTTGGGAATGTTGAACTTGGGGCGATGCTTCCGGGCCTGGGTGGACAATTCCTTGTCCAGCACGCTCTTGCAGAGCACCACGCAATTGTCGCAGATGTAAACCCCCGGCCCCGCGATGAGCTTCTTGACCTCGGAATGCGACTTCCCGCAGAAGCTGCACAGCGTAATATTCGTGGGCCGCGCCATGGTGATCCCTGATTATTCTTTTTTGTCCGCGAGACTCGTGGCGCGCTCGGCCAGGCCCGGAATTTCCTTGCGCGATTGCACCACATCATCCACCAGGCCGTAAGCCTTCGCTTCGTCGGCGCTCATGAAGTTGTCGCGGTCGCAATCTTTTTCCACCTGGTCGATCGAACGGCCGGTGTGCTTGGAAATGATGCCGTTGAGCCGCTGCTTCAATTTCAGCATGTACTTGACGCGGATTTCCACGTCGCTCGCCGGGCCTTCCGCGCCGCCGAGCACCTGGTGGATCATGATGTTCGAGTTCGGCAGGGCGTACCGCTTGCCCTTGGTCCCGCCGCACAGCAGGACCGCGCCCATGCTGGCCGCCTGCCCGATGCAATACGTGTTCACATCGCAGGTCAGAAACTGCATGGTGTCGTAAATCGCCAGCCCGGCCGTCACGCTGCCGCCCGGCGAGTTGATGTAAAGATGAATGTCTTTTTTCGGCTCGTGCATTTGCAGGAACAGCAATTGCGCGATGATCAGATTGGCCACCATGTCATCGACCGGTGTGCCCAAAAAAACGATGCGGTCCACCAGCAGGCGTGAGTAAATGTCGTAACCACGCTCACCCCGCCCGGTCTGCTCGACTACCATCGGAACAAGAAAGTTTTGCATATCAATATTATCGATTCTGACGCGCAACCTAATGGACGCAACCGCACGCGTCAAGCACACGTAATCACCCCGTCAACGCGGAGCGCAGAGCTCCAGCTCTGCGTGAACATATAATGCCCAAGTCGGGATGCCGCAAGGTCCGTGCCGCATTCAATCGCCCAATCGAAATTTCGGAGAGAGGCGGCCAAATCGTGCGCCCGTCCCGCCGGAGGCGGCAGCGCTCCCTACCACTGGTGGTAGGGCCGGAACGCGCCCACCACATCGCAGGTATTTTGGTTTGTTTCATCTTCCTTCGGTTTGTTCCGCCCCAAAGCCGGGGCATGCCACTCCGCGCGCCGATGCAACCCACCCCTGCCGTTGCCAGCCATTTGAAGCAAGTCTTGGCGCAGGCGGCAGACTCATCTCGGCACGCCGTTTTTGATTTTTGAGGTCGGACTAAGTCGGACTAACCCGGATTTAGCTTAATTTGGTTTAATTTACTTTAATTTTTCCGCCCCGCAGGTTTAATTTTGCCTCTTCCACGCCGCCATCCTGACCGGGATATGAAATCCAATGCCCGTTGCCCCGCCAGCCCGGCGCCTCGCATCGTGCATTTTGCATCCCGGAACATTGATCCAGCCCGGGACCTTGTCAACATTTTTATTTAGATTTATCAAGCCAAGAGAGCGCCCATTTGTCTCGTCGCCGCTTCCGACCGAGCGAAGGCGGAAGCGCAGCGTCAGGCGGCGGAACGAATCGCCCGCTCGCACATCTGGTCCGCGTAATTTTCGTGCCTTCCCGCGCTCAGTCTGCTAGGCTCCGCTCATGAATTTTACCCTCGAACACCTCGGCCTTGCGGCGCGCGACCCCTTGCTGCTCAAAGACTGGTATGTGGAAGTTCTGGGCGCTGAAGTGGTCTTCGACAACCAACAACCCTCGCGCGCCTTCTTTCTCACCCTGCCGGGCGGTCCGCTCATCGAAATTTATCAGGCCGACCTCTCCCTCGACGAAACCGGCATCAACGCCCTCGCCGGCTGGCGGCACGTGGCCTTGCGCGTCGAATCCATTGAAGCCTCCCGCTCCCTCCTGGAAAAGCGCGGCGTGAAATTCCTCGACCCCGTGAAACCCGCCGGCGGCGGCGGGCGCATCCTGTTTTTCCGCGACGCCGAACAAAACCTCCTGCACCTCGTCGAACGCCCGCCAGGATCCAGCTTCAACGCCGCCCGGTAGATGGCTGCCTTAACTATTAAGCTGGCCTGCCATCATGCACCTTAAACTAAAGTCAGCCTCAATTCGCCCCTGGTCGATGGAGGATGCGGTCGCCGTCCAACGCTACGCGAACAATCGAAAGATTTGGCTGAACCTCCGCGACGTCTTCCCGCATCCCTACACTCTCGAGAACGCACAAGCCTTTCTAAGTTACGTCACCCAGGAGAACCCTCAAACCGCCTTCGCCATAGCGACGCCTGCGGAAGCGATCGGTTGCATCGGCCTCACACTCGGCGGCGACGTTCACCGCAAGGCGGCGGAATTGGGGTACTGGTTGGGCGAGCCGTACTGGGGGCGGGGCATCATGTCCGAGGTGGTGGGCAGATTCACCCGCCGCGCCTTCGAAGTATTTGACCTGCAACGGATTTTCGCCGAACCCTTCGCGAACAATCGCGCCTCGGTGCGCGTTCTCGAAAAAGCCGGGTTCGTCTGCGAGGGACGCTTGCGTGCCAGCATTTTTAAAGACGGCCAGCTTCAGGATTCGTTTCTATACGCCTGTGTGCGCGACAACGCCGCCCGGCCTTGATCATTCGCATCGCCGGGAGCGGACGGCGTTTCCCCTCACCGTGACCGCCAAGTCTGGCATGCTGCTCCGTCATTCGCGCCGGTTTTCCGTTTATTCCTGTTTAACTCGATAAAACGCTAAAATTGCGTGTCAGCGCCCCCAATTCCGCCATTCCCCGTATATTTTTGGCGGCAATTACGATTTTTCTTGAAAACGGCAAGTTGATTGCTAAAGTCATGTCACTGGGTTCACGGGTGTTTCGTGAGCCGAGCTATTAGCAGAAGTTGGTCCTTCTCCATTTAGGAGCAGGCCCCTGCTGTGATCAGAAAGCCAGATGTCTTTATCGTTGGCGCACCCAAGTGCGGCACAACTGCGATGGACCGCTATCTTGCGGGCCATCCGGAGGTCTTCATGGCCCGGAAGGAGATGCACCACTTCGGCGCAGATCTTCGCTTCGGCTCCCAATTCTACCGCCGCGATCCCAGCGCTTATCTGAACGAATTCGCCGGCTGGAACGGCCAGCACCGCGTGGGTGAGTCCTCCGTTTGGTATCTTTTTTCCCAGCAAGCCGCCGCGGAATTGAAAGCCTTCAACCCGGAGGCGCGCGCCATTGTCATGCTGCGCGAACCCGCGGAAATGCTGCATTCCCTTTACTACTCGTTTCGCTTCGATGCCAACGAACACCTGCCCACCTTCGAAGCCGCGCTGGCCGCCGAGAGCGATCGCCGCGCCGGCCGCAACCTGGCGCCCCAGACCTATCTCGCGCAAGGCCTCGTGTATCGGGATACCGTGCGCTACACCGACCAGGTAAAGCGGTATTTTGAAGCCTTCGGCCGCGAACGCGTGCACGTGATCATTTACGACGACCTCGCGGCGGACACCGCCGCCGAATACCGCAAAACGCTCGAATTCCTGGACGTGGATTCCAGCCGGACCAGGATCCAATTTGGAAAAATCAACGGCAACCAGGATGTGAAGTTCCGGGCCTTGCGTTCGCTGCTGAGGAACCGCTGGTTGTGTTCAACCGTGCTCGCCGCGCGGCCCTGGCTGCCCCGCCCCATTTTCACCGCTTTGCAGATGGTTGAATCGCGCCTGCGGAAGTTCAATTGCCGGCCCGCTGAGCGCCCAGTCATGGCGCCCGAGCTGTGCCACCGGCTCAAACGTGAATTCGCCCCTGAAATCGAGCGGCTGAGTGAATTGCTCGGTCGCGATCTGACTCATTGGAGCCGGGACAAATCGACACCACCAGCTGCGCTGTCTTTTCCAGGAGTACGGGAGCAGCCCAGCCCCGAGCCCGCCGTCTTGATGTGAAATCGTCACCTGCGTTGGGAAAGAAAGGCGGCACGGGATTTACCGCGACACTGCTGGTGCTCGCCGCCGTGCTCCTGTTGCTTCTGGGCTGCGGCTTTCTTCCGGGGAACACGCTGTTTTCCAACGATGGTCCGCTCGGCCGGTTGATGTCGCAATGCCATCAGTTGCCGGACCGGTTTTTCGGTTGCTGGCAGGACTTGGATGGCATCGGCTACAGCGAAGGCAGCGCCTCCCCCAGCATCAGCTTCGGTCTGCAATGGCTGCTCGGGCCGCTTTGGTTCTCCCGGCTCTACACGCCCGCCTCGGTGCTGGTGCTGGGGCTGGCCGCGTGGTGCTTTTTCCGCAAGGCGGGCCTAGCTTCTCCGGCGTGCTTTCTGGGAGCGATTGCGGCCGCGTTGAATTCAACCTTCTTTTCCACGGCTTGCTGGGGATTGGGGGCGCACGTCCTGACGGTGGCAATGAGTTTCCTCGCGCTGGCGGCGTTAATCGACACCTCCCCGCGCGGTCGCTGGCGGCGCGTCATGCTCGCGGGCCTCGCCGTGGGTATGGGGGTCATGGAAGGCGCGGACGTGGGTGCCATCTTCAGCCTGTATGTCGCCGCGTTCATTCTTTGGCAGGCCGCAACAATCGAGGGTCCGCGCGTGCGACAACTTGGCGGCGGCCTGGCCCGTCTGGCGCTGGTCGCGGTCTGCGCCGCCCTGCTGGCCGCCCGCGCCATTTCCGAACTGGTCGCCACGAACATCACCGGCGTGGCGGGAACACAACAAGACGCCATGACGCGCGCCGCGCGATGGGACTGGGCCACGCAATGGAGCTTCCCCAAAAAGGAGGCCCTGGGCGTGATTGTGCCGGGACTGTTCGGCTATCGCATGCAAACTCCGAACGGCGGGAACTACTGGGGCGCAATTGGGCGCGCACCTGACTGGGACACTTACCTGGCCAAAGGCTCGGAAGGCACGCCACCCAATGGATTTTTGCGGTACTCGGGCAATGGCTTCTACGCAGGCGTCCCCGTGATTATGCTCGCGCTTTGGGCCGCGGTGGAATCGCTCCGCCGGAAGGATTCCGCTTTCAACCTCTCTCAGCGCAAGTGGCTGTGGTTTTGGCTTGGCACCGGCCTCATCTCCTTGTTGCTCGCCTTTGGGCGTTATGCTCCCCTCTATCGTTTGATTTATGCCCTGCCCTACTTTTCCACCATTCGAAATCCCACCAAGTTCCTGCATTTGTTTAGCTTCGCCCTCGTAATCCTTTTCGCATACGGAATGGACGGCTTGGCCCGCCGATATTTCCGCCCGCCCGCTACTGCCGGGGCGCCATGGACCGGGTTTGTAAGCTGGTGGACCAAGGCGAATCGAAACGAAAAACGCTGGCTCCGGGCTTGCGCACTCGTGCTGGCGGGAAGCCTGCTCGCCTGGATGGTTTACGCCTCCTACAGCCAGATGCTCGAGCATTATTTGCAAACCGTCCGTTTCAAAGGTCTCCAACCGCACAACATCGCCATATTTAGCATCGGGCAGGTTGGCTGGTTCGTGTTCTTTTGGGCGTTGGCCGCGGGTTTCATCGCGCTGACCTTCAGCGGCGCTTTTGCCGGCCGGCGTGCCCGCCGGGGCGTTATCCTGCTGGCGGTGTTGCTGATTTTGGACCTCGGGCGGGCAAACCTGCCGTGGATCATCGTGCTGGATTATCAGGACGAATACGCCAGCAACCCCATTCTTGAGAAGCTGAGGGAGCATCCGAACGAACAGCGTGTGGCGCTGCCTCCTTTCCGTTCCTCGCCGCAGATGTCCGGCCTTTTCTGGCTCTACGAAAGCGCATGGCTGGAACATCAGTTCCCGTATTACAACATCCAATCGCTCGATGTGATCCAAATGTCCCGCATGCCCGTGGACCTCAAGTCCTTTGGGACCGCCCTGACGCCGCCGCCGGACAAAGAGGCCGAGGTCCCCCGAATCCTCGGTCGCCGCTGGCAACTGACCAACACGCGCTATCTGATTGCCGCCACAAACTTCCTGGATTTTCTTGAGCAGGTCGATCCCGTGCGCCACCGTTTCCGCCTGGTCGAACGCTTCGATGTCCTTCCCAAACCGGGAATTTTGCGTGCCACCTTGCCGGAGCAACTAACCGCTGCGCCGGCCGAGCGGGGCGCGTTCGCCCTCTTCGAATACAGCGGGTCCCTGCCGCGCGCGAAGCTCTACGCCAACTGGCAGGTGAACACCAACGCGCAGGCTGTGCTGGAGCAATTAACCAGCCCGGCCTTCGACCCGGAGCAAATCGTCCTCGTAACGGGCGAAGTTCCGCTCCCCGCAAACACCGCCGGCGCTGCCACGGTCGGCGGAACCGTCGAATCGGTCACCTACGCCTCGAAACATGTCGTTTTGAAGTGCGACGCACCGCAGCCCTCCGTGCTTTTGCTCAACGACCATTTCGATCCCCATTGGAAAGTGTCGGTGGATGGCCGGCAGCGGACGTTGTTGCGATGCAACTATGTCATGCGCGGCGTTTATCTCGAGCCAGGCGTTCACACCGTCGAGTTCCGTTTCCAACCACCGGTGCAATCGCTCTACGTGAGCCTCGCCACCATCGGCGCGGGCCTCGGACTGCTTGCGTTTGCCGGAGTCTCCGGCTACCGCCACCGCGCGACCACACCCGTTCCCGAAGTTCGGCCGGCAGCCTCGCCCGGCCGGGAAGCGCCCAGGCAACCCGCGAAAAAAACCGGCCGCGGGAAACGGCTCGCCTCCAAGGGAGCATCGTAGCGAATTAACGAGTCGCCCACTCATGTTCGGCGACCTTGGGATGGACAGCCCCGACCCTCGCGTTAATATCGCCGCGTGGAAAAGAACCGGCTCGAAGCCTTCAGCGACGGCGTAATCGCCATCATCATCACCATCATGGTGCTGGAACTGAAAGTGCCCAAGGGGGCCGGGCTCGCCGACCTGAAACCGTTGTGGCCGGTGATCTTGAGTTATCTGTTGAGCTACATCTACGTGGGCATCTATTGGAACAATCACCACCACATGTTCCATTCCACCCGGCACGTTACCGGCGGCATCCTCTGGGCGAACCTGCACTTGCTCTTTTGGCTTTCCCTCTTTCCGTTCATGACCGCCTGGATGGGTCAAAACCATCTCGCGGCCACGCCCACCGCTGTCTATGGCTTCGTGCTGCTGATGGCCGCCCTCGCCTATTATATTTTGCAACGCACCATCATCGCCCAGCAGGGGCCGCACTCATTGCTCGCAACCGCGGTCGGAAAGGACTGGAAAGGCAAAGTCTCGCCGATCCTCTATTTGAGCGGCATCCCGCTCGCCTACGTAAGCCCATGGATTTCCAACGGCCTGTATGTGCTGGTCGCCCTGATCTGGCTGGTTCCCGACCGCCGCATCGAGCGCGTTCTCGTGAAACGAGAACGGGAATGAGCAGTTCACTCCCGCAACCGAATCCGTCTGCATTCACTTCATGGCTGGCAGGGACGCGCTGCCGTGCGTCCGATGCGTCCGTCCGCAAACCGCTTCTCTTCACGGCGACACGACGCGATAAAACCGGGTGCGGTAATTGGTCGCCGTGCGGTCAGTGAACGTCAGTGAGGGGATGGCCGGCGTGAAATTCGTCAAATCAATCCACACGATGGGATGTGCGCCCAGGTTCGTGGCCGCTTGGATGCGATAGGCAAAATTGGTCTCCAACGCCAGCGTGAAAACAAAGCCATTGCTGCGCGCAATGAACGGCCCGACGAATTGCGCCGCCGCGACGGCTTTGTTGGTGGCGATCAGGTCGGGACCAAATTCACCGGTGTCGCCCCGCGCCGAAGTCGCCGTGGCGCTAAAATATTGTCCGGCGTAATTACCAGCCGTGTTGGTGAGGACAAAATTCGCGTTGCCGGAGCCGTCGGTGTTCACACTGACCGAGCCGGCGTGGAACTGCCCCTGGCCATAACCGCCTGGGCCGGCAGCGGGACTGCGATAAACGTCAATCCAAAACGTTTCATTGGCCGTGCTGTTGAGCGTGCCGGAAATAATGGTTGCGTTGCCGCTTCCAAACGCGTTGGTGATGAGGGGGAAATTCTGGAGGTTGTTGGGGCCGGCGGCAAAGCCAATATGGTTGGGTGTGACCCCGTCGCCGTTCAAATCAATCCCGAGCCTGCCGTTGCCGAAAATGAGATTGCCGCGGATCGAATCGTTCGTTGTCTCCGGATCATACATCGCCACGCCGATTTGACCGAACGCAATGACATTGTCCATGCCCGCACCAACGCCGCCGACCAAATTGCTCGTTGCGCCACCCCACAGCGCGACATTTGCAAACAAATTTCCCAACGCATTGGTTCCGGTGGAATCAGTGCCGATAAAATTTCCTTCGACCACGTTCCCGTCCGTGCCCGAACCTTCGATCACCAATCCATAATTGCCGTTGCCCGAAATGACATTGCGCGCGCCCGCCGTTGTGCCACCGACAAGGTTCAACGACGCTCCGCCTTGGATGTTCAAGCCGGCAAAACCATTCGGCACGGCACTCGTTCCCGTGGCGTCGGTGCCAAAATAATTTCCCTGGACCACGTTGCCGGAAGTGCCAGCGTCGGAAATGCGCAACCCCTCGGAAGGCTGGCCGGAGAAGACATTACTCGTGATTAGATTGTTTTGCGCGCCCCCGAGCAGATACATGCCGGCTAACGTGTTGGGCAATGCAGCCGTGCCCGCCGCGTTCAGACCCACGAAATTCCCCTGGACGGTGTTGCCGTTCGCGTCCATGCCGGCTATCCAGATGCCGGCATTCGCGTTGCCCGAAATGACATTGCGGGCGAGAGCGCCGGCGCCACCGATGACGTTGTTGCTCGCGCCGCTGGCCACAATCAGGCCCGCAAATGAATTGGAGACGATATGGTTGCCGGACGCGTCGAGGCCGATGTAATTGCCAAGGACGGAGTTCCCGAATGTGTTGGTTATGAAGATGCCGTATTGAACATTGCCGGAGAGGATATTTCGCGCCCCCGTGTTCGTGCCGCCGATGATATTGTTGTTGGCAAGATTGTCGATGAGCACGCCGCTCAGACCATCCGGGACGCCGTAGGAGCCACTGGCGTCGGTCCCAATGTAATTGCCGAGCACCACATTGCCCGTTGTATTCGGGTCCGTCAGGATGACGCCGTAGCCAGCGTTGCCCGAAAGAACATTCCGCGCCCCGGCGCTGGCGCCCCCGATGACATTGTTGCTGGATCCATTGCCGATCAGAACGCCGCTCAAGCTGTTGGGGACCGCGATGGCGCCGCTGGCGTCGGTGCCAATGTAATTGCCAAGCACCATATTGCCGGCGGTGTTCGAATCAGTGATGAAGATGCCGTACTGCTGGTTGCCGGAGAGAACATTTCGCGTGAGGGCATTCGTGCCGCCGATGGTGTTTCGGCTGGCCCCGTCGAAGACCAGGATTCCTTGAAAAGCGTTCGGCGCGGCGTTGGAGCCCGTCGAATCAAGACCCAGCCAGCAGCCGGCAATGGTATTGTTCGTCGCATCAAGGTATTCCAACGTCAGTCCGTTCCAGCTAAAGCCCTCGAACGAAATGTTTTTCACCTGGTTGCTCGCCGAATAAATCAGCAGCCCGGTGTTGGCATTGCGTGGATCGGGCAGCATCCGCGAGCCGTCCACGACGATCAGGGGTTTGCTGGTGAAGCCCGGTTGGGTCGAACCATCAATGACAACCCCATTCGTCACGAGCGTTGGCAACTGGCCGGTAAGATGGATGGTGAAAACGCCGTTGCTGTAACCGGGATCGTTGGTCGGAATATTGAAGCGAATGATCGCGCCCGGATTGTCCGTCGCATAGTAAAGCGCCGCGCGCAGGCTGCCGGGGCCGGCGTCGGCGGTGGTGGTCACAATGTTCGTGGGCGGCACCGCGGGCGCGCCGTAAAGAAAGCGCAGCGCCGCGCGGTCCCCGGGGCTGAGGGCGAAGTTCCCCATGCGGAATTGGTAGCGGGGAAAATAAGGCGGCTTCGGCTGCTGCGTGGCGAGTACGCCGGATTGAAGCGACTTAAAGTCCCAGCCCAGATGCATCACTGATTCAAAATCGTAATTTCCGTTGGTGACGCTGGTTGGATCAATCGTGAACCAGACTATGTTCGAGGCTTCGGAGGCGATGTTGTTCGTCAGCACGGCGACATAATTCGTGGCATCACGCCGGATGTTTTCATGCGTGAAGCCGAACGAATGCCCCATCTCGTGACAGACCTGCGCGCGGCTCAGGTTGTTGATGGTGACCACCTGCGGACTGTACCCGGCGGAAACGAGATCAAAACCGTTGGTGTTGTAATCAAAAAGAATCCAGCGCGTTTGGTTGGTGTGCGGCACAAACTTGACGTTCGCCGCGAGCTCCCATTCGCGCAGGCCGTCGAGATAGGTCTGCTGCTGCGCGGCACTGAGCGTGTTCGTAAATTCATACGGCACGATGCCGCCCGGCCAGGGGACGTTGGTTGGCGAGGTGCCGGAGTAAAAGTTTCCGCCGCGAGTCGCGAGCGGCAGGAGGAACAGGGATGTCAGCGCCAAAAAGGCATTAATGAATGCAACCGCTCGTTGCTGAAAACTCCGGCGAGCCGATGGAGTTGCATTTCGCGAAACTGAAGGCATCACCGTCGTTGTGATGACCTGGTTGTCCATAGACACACGTTTGATTGGCCTGTCAGCGCACCCAAGTTGGCTCACGCACATCGAAAGTCAAGCGCCGGCAAACCGTCACGGTGCCAAATGGAGGCTCCCGCCAGCAGGAAGATTTTACATCCATCATTTACAATGGGCCCGTGCCGTGCACAATGAACGTCCCTTCGGAGAAACTAACATGCCGCAGGTGAATCAACCGCAGAATAAAAGTAAAATCATGGGCGATAAATCCCCGAAGTCGAAACAGAAAAAATCCTCACAAAAACAAGCCGGCAAGAAGCCCGGTGGCAAGAAAAAATAATCAGCCGGTTATACCTGTCTCTCCTGATGCAAAAAACAGGAGAGGCAGTGTTTCTTCTGCCGCTGCTCCGTTCGTGCTCAGGCGTTGGCGTCGTTTAGCCTTTTCCAAATCAGCAACAACGCTCTGGCAAATTCCTCCGGCCGCTCCGCCATCCACTGGCTGACCTTGTCCGTCGCAAACCAGCCACCCGCCTCAACTTCGTACGGATTGAACTGAAACGGCCCCTCGGCTTCGCAACGATAAACCCACACAAATTCCTGGCCGGTTTCAAGACAGGCCTCGATTCGAAACAACCGGCTCGGAGGTTCGCTCAGCGTCAAGCCGATCTCCTCCCGCAGTTCACGCACGGCACAGGCGTCATATTCTTCACCGTGGTCCAAATGGCCGGATGCCGATGAATCCCACGCGCCCGGGAAAGTATCCTTTTGCATTGAACGTTTCTGGAGAAACACTTCCCCGCGCCGGTTGAACACCAGCACGTGCACCGCGCGATGCCGGAGCCCGAGCCGATGCACCTCGCCCCGCGTGCGTTGTCCGATCACCTCGTCGTGTTCGTTGACGATGTCAAAAATTTCGTCCGCTCTCTGTGCGTGTTTCATCAGGCAGGTTTTGTCGGAGATCCTTTGGCGGTGTTCTCGGCCAGCATATTGCAGAAGAGCGCGCCTTGCTCGAGGGCGTCGTCCAGCGCTTGATGGCTGTGCGGCAGCTCATCGAACCATCGCCGGGGCATGTTGCGCTTGGTGGAATCGCGGTATCCGCACTTCAGCATCGCCATCGCGTAAGTCTTGATGTCCAACGCGGAATGGGAAAACGGACTCTCCCCGGCAAAACGAATCAGATACCAATAGACAAAGAGGAAATCAAATCCAGCTGGGTATGCCACGAACACCGGCTTGCCGGGCAACTGCTTCAGCCAGTCGAGATAACGGCGCATCGCCTGCCCGGGCGGTTGCGGGTCCTTCCGGCAGGCGGCCCATGCCTCCGGTTGCGTCTGCCACCAAGCCATCGTCTCCGGCGCGCCCGCCCCTCCCGGCAACGTCTCGAGGTTCGCCGCAAAGGTGCCGATCAAAGTTTTGTCCGCGCGATACGCCGCTGATCCAAAACTCAACATCGAATGCGGACCCGGAATCGGCCCGTCGGTTTCCACATCCGTGCTCACGTAAATTTCGGCCGCGCTCATGCCTTCCTTCCAGCCTCAAGAATTTTCGTAAGCTGCACGAATTGTTCCAGGCTGACTTTTTCGGCGCGAATTTGCGGCGACAAACCCAACTGCTCGAAAGCCGCCCCCAGTTTGTCCGCCGGCCAGTCCTGCTTCAACAACTTCATCATCATCTTTCGCCGTTGTGAAAAGCTCAGTTTCACCAGACGCGTGAAAGTGGGCCGCAATTCGTCCGGCAGCAGGGATGGCTCGCGCCGTTTCAACACGACACAGGCGGACTCCACGTCGGGCGGAGGGAAGAAACAATCGGCTGAAATCTTGAAATGACCCTGGGGCTCGTAGCGAAGTTGAACGAGCAACGAGAGCAGCCCGTAATCGGCGTCGTCCGCCCGGGCCACCAGACGCCGCGCCACCTCGAGTTGAAGCGCCACCACCACCCGCGACGGACAACCGGGAAGTCCGGCCAATTCCACGAGTAGCGGCGAAGCCACCGAGTAGGGAAGATTGGCCACGAGCTTCCAATCGCTCCAATCCCGCGGTTCGCGACGCAGATAGTCCAGTGCATCGTCGCACCGCAATTCCAGGTTCGGAGCGGTCGCGAAATGCTTCTTTAGAAAATCCGCCAAGCGCCGGTCCTTTTCGATGGCCAAAACCGAGCCCGCTTTTTCGAGCAACAATTCGGTCAGCGGCCCCAGCCCGGGACCTATCTCGAGCACCCGATCCGCCGGCGTCAGTTCGGCAGCGGCGACAATCCGCCGGAGCTGGTTCTGGTCGTGCAAAAAATTTTGGCCCAATGACTTGGTCAATTGGATCTGGCCCGACGTCAGGATTTGCTTCATCTCGGTAAGTTTCATCGCCTGGTTGCCTTTCGGGGCGCAGAACCCAGCCCCAAACTGCCGTGCAATGCTTTCACCGCCGCCGCCAATTGCCGCTCGCTGATGGTCAAAGGAGGCGTGAAGCTGATGACGTTCGCGTGCGCACCCTCGGGCAGCACGATAAACCCACGCTGGAGCATGTCCTTGACGACGCGCAGCGCGACAATGGTCGCCGGCACGCCGCCCGCCAGCGAGATTTCCACCCCGGCCATCAAACCCATTCCGCGAATGGAAAACTCGAGTTGGGACTGGCCGATCCTTGCCGCCAATTCGCGCAGCAGGAACTTGCCCAGACGTTCACTGCGGCCAACGAGTTGTTGCTCGCGGATGGTTTCAATCTGCGCCAGCGCCATGGCGCAACCAACCGGATGGCCGAGAAACGTGCTGGTATGGAGCGCTTCACCGCTCGAAATCGGCCACGCCGCATCCATGAGTTCGGCCCGGCCCACGCACGCCGACAGCGGAAATCCGCCGGTCAGGGCTTTGCCGAGGCAAATCAAATCCGGGATCGTCCCGCTGTGTTCACAGGCGAACCATTTGCCCGTGCGGCCAAACCCGGTGTAGATCTCGTCGAAAATGAGCATCGCGCCGTGCTCATCGCACAAGCGGCGCAGGCGCGGCAGGAATTGCGGCGGCGGCACGTTGATTCCGCCGCGCGCCTGAATCGGTTCCACCAAAATCGCGCCAATCGCTTTTTCCCGAAACAAACGGCGCACGGATTTTTCCATCTCCTCCAGGTGAAACTGCGCGGAGGGAAACGGAACAAAAAGCCCGAAGCCGCCCAACTGCGGCAAAAACGGCCAGCGAAAATAATCGCGTTGCGTGACGTTCAACGTCCCGTAACCAAGGCCATGATACGCTTTTTCGAAAGCGATCACGCCCGGCCGGCTCGTGGCCAGCAGGGCGGTCTTCAACGCCGCCTCCACCGCCTCAAACCCCGAATTGCAAAAAATTGCCTTGCCGGTTGCAGCCGCCTTTTTCCGGGCCTTGGATCCGTCCCTTTCCCATCTTTCAAATGTGATGCGGCTCAGCTCCCGTGCCAATTTGGCTTTAAGCGCGTGCGGATGCACATCGCCCATCGCATGCAGCAGCTTTGCCATTTGTCTCTGACCCGCGCGAACCACGCGTGGGTTGGCATGCCCCGCCGCCGCCACGCCGAAAGCCGCTGTGAGATCCAGGTATCTCTTTCCGTCCGCATCCCAAACATGGACGCCGCGCGCCCGCTCCCAAACGATCGGCCAGGAACCGTCCGGCTCGATGAACGTGATGTTCCGCGATTCGTATCTGCGTAGCAGATCGAGAACTTGTTTGGTCTGGTTCATCCGTCGTCGCTAAACCCCCTTCTGGTCCGGCGGCCAGATCAGCTTGTGCAATTGCGCCTGAAACCGGATCGGCAGCGCATCGGCGATGATTCGTTCCGCGAGTTCACGACGCGAAATAGGCGTCTGTCCGGCGGGGACTTTTTTCAACGATGTATCCTGCTGCTCCGCCGTAAGCGGCTGCACCCAGGAGCCAAGCAACGGACAGATCGAATCCAACTTATATTCGGCAATCTGTTGCCGCGCCCACTCATAATCCTCGCGCGTTCCCATGACAAATTTGATTTCATCGGTTGCTTTCAAATGTCCGATATTTTCCCAGCGGTTGCGCGCGACCTCGCCGCTGCTGGGGCATTTCAAATCCATGATGCGCCGCACGCGCGGATCGACTTTCGAAATGTCATGCGCCCCGCTCGTCTCGAGCAGCACGGTAAACCCATCGTCGCACAACGCCTGCATGAGCGGCAGCGCGTTGGGCTGAAGCAAGGGCTCGCCCCCGGTCAATTCCACCAAAGGCAGCTTGGGAGTGCGGATTTGATACGGCTCTGCCAGACGCAGCACATCGGCTCGGACCTCTGCCACCGTCATCTTCCGGCCCTCCTTGAACGCGTAAGCCGTATCGCAATACGAGCAGCGCAGATTACACGCCGTCAGCCTCACGAAAACACACGGCAATCCCGCAAAGGTACTCTCCCCCTGCAGGCTCAGATAAATTTCGTTGATGACCAGCGTATCGGACATGCTGATAATCTAACCTCGGCCGGCGCAGCAGGAAACAGGGAAGTCATTGGCCTGGGATTTGGAACTTACTTGAGCCTTGGACATTTGGCCCTGGTCATTTATCCTAGGGCGTGCAAATCTACGACCATCCCGTGTTCAAGATGGCCTGTCAGCAGTTCGATCTGGTGGCTGATCGCCTGGAAATTCCCGCCAACGAACGCGACCGGCTCAAGTATCCCAAACGTTCCCTGAGCGTCGCCCTCCCCATCCATTGCGACGACGGCACGACCCGGGTTTTCGAAGGGTATCGCGTCCAGCATCATCTTACGCTCGGCCCCACCAAGGGCGGCCTGCGCTATCATCCCGACGTCAAGCTGGGAGAAGTCGCCGCCCTGGCCATGTGGATGAGCTGGAAATGCGCCCTGACCGGCCTGCCTTACGGCGGCGCCAAAGGCGGCATCGCCTGCGACCCGCGCCAACTCTCGGCCGCTGAACTTGAGCGCCTGACCCGGCGTTACACGCAGGAAATGATCCCGTTCATCGGCCCCCAAGTTGACATCATGGCGCCCGACCTCGGCACGAACGAACAAGTCATGGCGTGGATGATGGACTCCTATTCCGTTCACATGGGTTATACCGTGCCGAGCATCGTCACCGGCAAACCCGTGCTGCTGGGCGGCTCGCTTGGACGCCGCGAAGCCACCGGGCGCGGAGTCGCTTATCTCGTCAACCGCGCCGCGGATACGATCGGCCTCGACATCTCGAAATCCACCGCTGTGGTCCAGGGCTTCGGCAACGTGGGCTCCGTCACCGCTCTTTCCCTCGCCAAATACGGTGCTCGAATCATCGCGGTCAGCGACGCCTTCGGCGGTCTCCATAATCCCAAAGGCCTCGATATCTGGAAACTGGACCAATATGCCGCCGACAAAAAAACCATTGTCGGCTTTCCCGGCGGCGAAGCGATCACCAACGAGCAACTCCTGGTCACACCGTGCGACGTGCTCGTACCGGCCGCTTTGGAACGGCAAATCACCGGGAAGAACGTGGCCAAAATTCAGTGCCGCATCCTCGCCGAAGCCGCCAATGGTCCCACCACGCCCGACGCCGATGTCATACTTGAGCAACGTCCCGAAATCTTTGTCATCCCCGATATTCTGTGCAACGCCGGTGGCGTGGTCGTGTCTTATTTCGAATGGGTCCAGGATTTGCAAAGCTTCTTCTGGAACGAAACCGAAGTGACTGACAAACTCTTTCGCATCCTGGAAACCGCCTTCACGCAGACGTTGAACTTGAGTCGCAAGCAAAAACTGTCCATGCGCCAGGCAGCGTTGAGTCTCGGCATCAGCCGCGTTCGCGAGGCCAAAAAGGTTCGCGGGCTGTTTCCGTAAGAGGCGCTTTTGTTGCTTGGTGCGGCGGTAATGACCAATGATCAATGCCAAATGACCAAGGAAGATCCAAGGGCCAAGCGCCGATTTAGATTTGGAGTTTGGGCATTCCCTGGTCATTTGACATTGATCATTGGTCATTGTGCCTCCGTCGCCATTTTTCTGGTTGTGTTTGCGCTGAGTCAGGCTAGCGGCGCGGATGTCAGTTACTACGCCCTGATCAAATCCCAGCAGTGGCTGCAGACCAATTCGGCGGGCGCAATTTTGCCGGCCACAAACGCCTGGGCATTTGATGCCTTGGTGGTGGCGAACCTCACCAATGGCGTGACCAACGCCACCATCCAGGGGCAATATCCGTCACCCCTCGAAACCCTGGTGCTTCAATCAAACCGATTGGAGTTGCTGTTCGAGCAACGCTTCGACACTCAAAGCGCCATGGATGGGCTGTTTCCCAACGGCCCGATCATAGGCACCGGCTTCACCGTGACCATGTTTGGAACCAACGACGGCGTTCGGACCGGGACCTTGAGCTTCCCCTCAGGCTCATTCAACCAATACCCATCCTCGCCGACCCTCGCCAATTTCACTGCCGCGCAGTCAGTCGATTCGACGACGGATTTCACGTTTTTGTGGAATTTCTCCGGCGGAAAAACCTCGGATGTAGTCCAAGTGACTGTGGTCGGAACGGCAGGCAGCCTGTTGTTTTCCTCCCCGGCGCCTTTCTCCACCAACGCCCTCACCGGACTTTCGAACTCGATTGTCATCCCCGCTTACACGCTGCCGGCTGGGAGCAATCTCCAGGCGCACTTAAGCGTCGGGCGGCCCGTCGGCGCGAACACCTCGAGCTATCCCGGCGCGACGGGAATAGCCGTGCTGGGCATCGATATTCAATTCCCGCTGGTCACGCGGCCCGACCCCGTGCATCCGCGGCTTACCGTGCTTTCGACAAAACCCGCGCCGCCGCGGCTGCAGTTCACCGGTGAAACCAACCGCAATTATCATCTCCAGTTCACGACCAATTTCGTTTCCTGGCAGGACTTGCTCGTGACCAATTCTCCGACCGGCACGGGAACCGTCACTGACACGAGTTCACCGATTCCCGGCAAACGCTTTTATCGGATCAAGGTGGGGCCCTAGGGGAAAGCTCGAAGCTCCAAAAACCAAACATCAGAAAAACTTCAAGATCCAGACACCAAGCCAGGCTGTATGGTCTCGAAGCGAGGTGTTATAAGGTCGTTTTTCCTGCGGCTTTGGCTTTTTTCCATCGTTCTTTGGCGACGGCGGACATCCGGGCCTTGGCAGCAGCGCTCATTTTGCGGCGGGGCTTCTTCGCGGCTGCCGGGGCGGTGGCTTCTCCCTTGATTTTGGCCCATCTTCTCCGGGCGCCCGCCGCAATGGCCGCCCGGCCAGCCGCGGACATGCGCCGCTTCTTGCGGAAGGGGCTGGGGATTTCAGTGCCATCGCCGCCCAGGACTTCGTCCAATTGGGCTTGCAAGGTTTCGAGCTTGGCTTTGATTTTAATCGCTCGCTCCAATTGGCGAACGGATACATTCGTTAGGCTGTTATTCATACGAGTCGAATTTACGGATGATTTGACCGGTCGGTCAAGAGCCTGATTCTCTTGCCCCCATCGCCACAGCGCGTTCACCTATCCTTTTTCAGCTTTTCATCGAACCACACCAGCGTCTTTTCCCACATCTCGGATGTGTAAACGTGGCCCTGGTTTGGATAAACGATGCTTTGAAAAGCGCCCTCCTGCCGGTAAAGCTGATAAACGGGGCGGACGGCGGATTCGATGGCGTGGATGCCATCGACCGGCGAGGTTGGATCCTGATCGCCGTCCAGGAACAGCACCGGACGCGGCGCAAGCAAGGCCACGATGGCCTCGGTATCGAAATGATTCAGCAGATTGGGGACAAAATAGTAAATGCCATGCGCTTTGAGGTTTTGGCGCGCGATCAGGTTTTGATAGCGGGTAAGGCAATCGATCGGCACGCCCGTTTTCAATCGATCATCCAGTGCCATGAGCCACCACGAACGCGTTGCGCCCAGACTCATGCCCGTAACTCCAATAGCATGCTGGTCCACTTCGGGGCGCGACGCCAGGTAATCGAGCGCCATCAAGTCGTCCCGCAGCATCATGCCCCAAAGGGTGCGGCCGATCCACAAGTTGAATTTGCTGGCGGTCATTTCGCCGGCGCTCCCCTTCTCCGTCGGGCCGCCGGGACCACGACCGTCACGCTCGCCAAAGCAATAAGCGTCAATGGCCATCACCACATAGCCGCGTTGGGCGAGGGCCGGCCCCGGTGGAACGGGCGTGTGGCGCGCCTGGAAAAGTTCCTCTTTGCCGATTTCGTATTCCCCGCCGTGCCAGTGGCAATAGAGAATGGCCGGCGACGGGCCTGGTGCGTTTCGCGGCAGGAGCAAATATCCGGGCACAGTCGCTCCCGCGCCATTATCGAACTGGAACTTCTCCAACCGGTAAGCGCCGCGGTCTTCGCGGGAAAGAATCTCAACCTTGGGCGCTTTGGGACGTGGCGGAAGCCGGCCAAGGAGTTGGACGAGTTCGGCGCGAATGGTTTTGCGCTTGATCTCCCATTCGCGGAGCGAAGCGGGCACGGTAAACGCCGGAACCGGACCAGCGCTTTCCCACCAACGCGCGGCATCGGTTTGGTTGGTATCCGCCAGCGTTGATTTGCAATTTCCTCCGAGGAGCATGGTGGCTACGATGAAGCTGTGAAGGCGGGAAATTCCGGTCATGCCGTGGCCAGGTTGTCCTCCAGAACCTTTGATTTCCCGGCAGCGGCTTCGGTTTCATCGCCGGCTGTATCATTCCACACTTTGATCGGTTCGTAGAAGGTATTGCGTTGGACCGGGGTCCGGCCTGCTTCGCGAATGGCCTTGACCAAGGTGGCTTCCGTTTGGGCCTGCGGCGAGGCAGCTCCCGCCATGTGAAAGATATGCTCCTCGATGATCGTGCCATGCAGATCATCCGCGCCGTAACTGAGCGCAACTTGCGCGAGTTTCAATCCCATCCCAACCCAATAAGCCGTAATGTGGTCAAAATTATCAAGATAGATGCGGCTGACCGCCAGGGTGCGAAGCGCGTCGAAACCCGTTGGCGGGGTCTTCACCGGAATCTCATTGTTTTCCGGTTGATAAGGGAGCGGGACAAAACCGACGAAGCCATGCGTTTCATCCTGCAAGTTTCTCAGATAACGCAGATGATCCACGCGGTCAGCCAGCGATTCCACATGCCCGTAAAGCATTGTGCAGGTGCTCTTGCCGCCCATTCGATGCCAGGTCCGATGCACGTCCAGGTACTCTTCCGCCGACTCCTTGCCTTTGGCGATTCCGGACCGGACTTCCTTCCGAAAAATCTCCGCGCCGCCGCCGGTGAGCGAGTCCAATCCCGCCGCCTTCAATTCGGCCAGCGTTTCCGGCACCGATTTTTTTGCCAGCCAGGCAAGGTGCAGGATTTCGATGGCCGTGAAACACTTGAGTTGCAACCGCGCGTCGAGCCCGCGCAGCGCCTTGAGCATCTCGGTGTAGTAGCTGAACGGCAGCGACGGATGCAGTCCGCCGACAATATGCAACTCCGTGACACCGAGAGCGAGGGCTTCGCGGGCCTTCTGGACAATCTCCTCGACGGAATGCTGAAAACCGTCCGCGTCGCGCTTTTTGCGGGCGAAGGAGCAAAACTGGCAACTCAGGATGCAGTAGTTCGAGTAGTTGATGTACCGGTTGATGATATAACTGGCGCGGTTGCCGGCCTTCCGCTGCCGAACCAAATCAGCCATCGCGCCCAGCGTATTCAAATCCTTGCTCTCAAAAAGCCGGAGCGCCTCCGCCTCGGAGATGCGTTCACCCGCGGCAACCTTGTCGTAGAGGTCGCGCAGTTCACTTTTTTGGACGAAGAAATTCACTAAAAGTTATTGGACCTAAATCTCGAACCGCATCTGCTCAGGATCCCCGCCTGCCCAGACAAGTTCCAAGCACGAACTCAGCCTAGTGGATTGCATCGATCTGTTCAACCTCGGAACCTGGCACATCCGGGTAAACTTATCTCCCGAAATTAAACGGGAATACCACCTCCCCAACCGTTACGACCAGAAACACGATGCTGATCAAGGCGTTCAACCGGAAGAAGGCCACATTGATCCACTTCAGGCTGCGCCGTCGCGCCAGCCAATGCTCCAGCAACAGGCTCAGCAGAATCACGAACAACCCAATCAGGTAGGCGAAACGGAAGCGGCACAGCAAACCGAAGGCGAACAGCAACCCCCACATTACCATGTGCGCCAGAAACGCGGCGGCCAGCGCATTCTTCGGACCCCAGCGCACCACCAGCGAGCGCAAGCCGTGGGTGCGGTCGAACTCGTAATCCTGCAATGCGTAGATAATATCGAAGCCGATCAGCCAGAAGACCACCGCGAACGCCAGCAGGACGGGCAATACGGCGCTTTCCTTCAACGGCCAAAGGACAAACCCGCCCTTCACCGCCAGCCACGCTCCAATTGGCGCGAGCGCGAGCGCCACGCCGAGAAAGATGTGCGTGAAATCCGTAAACCGCTTGGTGAGCGAATAAAAACAAACCACCGCCAGCGCCACGGGCGACAGGTAAAAGCAAACCGGGTTCAGAAAGTAGCTCGCCACAACCAATCCCGCGCCGCTCAGGACGCACAGGACCACCGCGCCTGGCAGCGAAACCTGGCCGGTCGGCAAATGCCGCGTCGCCGTGCGCGGATTCGCCTGGTCAAACCGGCGATCCACGATTCGGTTAAACGACATCGCGCAAGTCCGCGCGCAAACCATCGCCGCCAGAATCAGTCCGAACGTCCGCCAACCGGGCCAACCGCGACTGTCCCGCGCTGCCACCGCCATGGACGCCAGGGCGAACGGCAGCGCGAAAACGGTGTGGGACAGCTTGACGAAGCCGGCCCATTTTTTTAGGAACGGCAGCATGGATGTGATTCAAGGGCGAAAAAATAAACATCAAGAACCAAATGCCAAGCTCCAGAAAAGTTCCAAAATCCAAATCCCAAAAAGCTGCGAATGAATTTTGGAGTTTGGGACTTGGAGCTTTTCTGGAGCTTGGCATTTGGTTTTTGGTGTTTCAATCCTTCTCCTCCTTCCACCGGACCACGAGAGTGTGCGTCACGCCAAGATGATCCAGCACCCTTGCCACCACGGTATCTACTACTTGCTCAACCGTTTGGGGCCGCGTGTAAAAGGACGGGTTTGCAGGCAGGATCACCGCTCCCGCCAGCATGAGCAGCTCGAGGTTTTTTATATGGACGAGGTTCAGCGGCGTTTCGCGCGGAACGAGAATGAGCTTGCGCCGTTCCTTGAGCATCACGTCGGCGGCGCGCAACAGCACATCTTCGCTGAGCCCGTGCGCGATCCGTCCCAATGTGCCCATGGTGCACGGAATGACGACCATGGCATCGAATGGATTTGACCCGCTCGCAAACGGGACGTTCATGCTCTTCAAGCCATGGCTCTTCACGCCCGGAGGCAGGCGCAGGCCGCCCGGCAACTCCTCGGCCAGCACCGCCTGGGCATAGTTGCTGAGCACCACGTGAATCTCGTGCCGCCCCGGGTCGAGATTATCCAGCAACCGTTGCGCGTAGAGCGCCCCGCTGGCCCCGGTTATGGCGATCAGGATCCTCACACGCGCGCCGCGCTGAATCAGGGGGCGGAAGCGGCTTCCGGCGGTTGCTCCGGGTTGGCTTGGGGCGCCGACATTACTTTCAGCACCAGGGGATAACGAATCTTCAATACATCGTCCACCGATACCTCGATGTAATAAACGCCGGCGACCTTGAATTCAACCTGGCCGAACATGGTGAGATTCGAGATGTTCCGGTTGACACCCGCCAGCTCGAACTTCATCTCGTTTTTTCGCAGCACCGTCGTTTGGTCCGGCGCAATCAGCCGCACACATTCGGTGAACTGGCCCAGGCCCGCCGTCCAGCGGTTGAACACGCACAGCCTCGTGGCGGTTACCGGCACTTGCTGGACATTAACATAGTTGATCACTCCAATAATGATAAAGGAGCCGGTCATTTCCCGGCGGACGTCTTCACACGGCAGGGAACATTGCAAGTCGGGCAGGATTCGTGCGGCATTCATGAGTTTGATTGTGAAAGGTCGGTCTTGAATTGAACAGTCTAAATGTGGGAAGCCGTTGCAGCCAACTCTGCGGCGCGCACGGTATTTTGCATCAGCATCGCAATTGTCATCGGTCCCACGCCGCCGGGGTTGGGCGTGATCCGGCCGGCGATCGGCTGCACGGCCTCAAAGTCCACGTCACCCACGAGTCGCGATCCAGTCCTGGCCGAAGGATCGCTCACCCGGTTGACGCCCACGTCAATAACCGTGGTCCCGGGCTTGACCATGTCCGCAGTGACAAACTTCGGCACACCCATCGCCGCAACCAAAATGTCGGCGCGCCGGCAGTGCGCTTTGATATCGCGTGTCTCGCGGTGACAGATAGTCACCGTGGCGTTCGCGTTCTTCGCTTTCTGGCAGAGGATTGCCGCCATTGGTTTGCCAACGATATTGCCGCGTCCGAGGATCACAGCTTCCGCGCCCTCGATCTTCACGCCGGAGCGGATCAGCAATTCGTGGATCCCCGCCGGCGTACACGGCAAAAATCCCGAAGGATCGCCCAGCATCAGTTTGCCCACGTTCATCGGGTGAAAACCATCCACGTCCTTTTGCGGCGAAACCGTGGCATATACCACGGCCTCCCGGATGTGACGGGGAAGCGGCGCTTGCACCAAAATTCCATGGACCCGGGCATCGGCATTCAGGCGCGCCAGCAGGGCGAGCAGTTCGCTTTCGGTCGTGGATTGCGCGAGGACCTGCGTTTCGGAGAAAAGCCCGAGTTGCCCGCAGGCTTTTTCCTTCATGCCCACATAGACTTTTGAAGCCGGATCTTCACCGACCCGCACGAAAGCCAGGCCGGGCTGGATGCCGCGCGATTTGAGAGCCGCCACGCGTTGGGCAACCTCAAGCTGAATCTGGCCGGCAATGGCCCGCCCATCGATGAGGTTTCCCGCAGGCATGGTCTTACTGCACGAGTTGGAGCTTTTGAATGGTGATGACGGGCGTGTTGGGCCAGCGTTCATCGAGCCCTTCCTCGCCGGTGACGAGCACCGTCTTGCCCTTCCAATGCTTCAGGGCCAGGTTGGTCGAAGTTGTGTAAAGATATTCCGTCACCTTCCCCGTATCCAGGCTCTCCAATTCATAATAGGACGGCGCTTGAATGCTGACGGTGCCGCGCACGATGCCTTCGCGCTGCACGATGCGCGGTTGAGGCGGCTCTTCCACCGGGGGCGGCAACGGTTCAGGCACCGGGGGCGTTACCACTGGCGGCGGGGTGGCCGTGTTCGTGGGAGCCGTGACTGGCGGTGGTTCCGTCGGCGGCGCGACCACCGGCGTGTTCTGCGCCACTTCCGTATTCGTCACCGGCATGGTCACTGGTGGAGCCATTGGGGTTTCGGCTTCCTTGTGCGAAAGCAAATGGGCCGCCACGAAAGCGAATGAGCCGGCTGGCGGCTCGATCTCCAGCCACTCACCCTTCGTCCCGACATCCTTGATTGTGTCGCCCTTGTGCAACATCCCGACGATGCTGAAATTCTCTCCCGGGCCGCTGCGCACATTCAACTTGGCGGGTTTGACCGCCTTGTTTTCATCCACATACGGCGCGTTGACAAACACATGCACATTGGTCGGCATGGCGATCTTGGCCCATTGGGCCGGCTCATCGGTCTTGGGATGCGGCAGCGTGATTTCTTCCAACACGGTCACCGTGTCGCCTTGTTTCAAGCGGGTGACGATCTCGCTGTTGATTTTGGCCTGGCCGCGGACGTTAACATTGTTCTGACGCGCCACCGCGGGTTCGTTGATGACCAGCGGCACTGCCGGTTTGATTCCGGTGTCGCCCGGCAGGACGGTTTTTTTCGCCACTGCCGTTTTCTTCTTCGCCCTTTTCTTCGCCGCCGCTTTGGCCGGGGGCTTGTTCGTGGCCGGGGTCGTCACCTCGGCAGGCGGCAAAGTGACCGGCGGCTGCGCTGGTGGCGTGGCCGGGGTGGGATTCTCGGCTGGCGGCGGAAGCGCCGGGGGCACTTGGGCCATCGCGCCGGTTGAAAGCATCGCCGCCAGGGTCAGTCCAGATATTAGTTTCATAAATTCAGCTATTGAGACAGCAGGGATTTTATCTCGGTTGCTGTCAAGGTCCGCCACTTGCTGCTGGGCAATTCTCCCAGCTTGATCCGGCCGATCTGGGTCCGCACCAGCCGGCTGACAACCAGCCCCTGCGATTCGAACAACCGGCGCACTTCCCGGTTGCGGCCCTCGCCCAATTCCAATTCCACCACGCTGGTCGAATTATTGGCCGAAATCAGCCGGGCCTTTTCCGCCCGCAATTGTTCTCCCTCATGAGACACGCCGCGGGTGAAACGATTCAACATCTCCGGCTCCACGCGCCCTTCGACGATGGCCACATATTTCTTGCGAACACCGTAACGCGGATGCGTCAACCGCAAACTGAACTCACCATCATTGGTGAGAAAAATCAATCCCTCACTGTCGCAATCGAGCCGGCCCACCGGGTTGAGATTGCTCCATTCCCGCGGCAGCAACTCGCCGACCGTGTGCCGGTCCAGCTCGTCTTTGCGCGTGCAGATGTAGCCGGGCGGCTTGTTCAAAGCCACGTACAACTTGCGCTTGGGCCGGACTTGGGTGCCGTCATAGGTGACCCGGTCCCGGGCTGGATCCACTTTCGTGCCCAATTCGCGCACGACCCGGCCATTGACCTCGACGCGGCCGGCCAAAATGACCTGCTCGCTGGCGCGCCGCGAGGCCACGCCCGCTTCTGCCAAGAATTTCTGCAACCGCACCACGGAAAAACTCCAACTCGAAATGTACGGCAAGGCGAAAAGTGGAAAAGGCGTCGCCGCCCGTTCCGCACTCCGCATTCCCAATTTCTAAGCGTCCGGCTTGGTCTTGCGCAGGCCGGTAATGCGATCCCCGTCCTTCCACTGGCCGCGTTTCTTCAGCAAACCGACCCGCTCGAACCGCTTGAGCACGTTGCGTTTGCCGCCAACCGTGGCCACCGCCCGCAAACTACGATGTTGTGACATAAATCAAATCCTGATGTTATTAGCCCGCCTTCTATTGAAGGCGAAGGGTGTTTTTAACACGGCTTTCCCTCGCTGCCAATGGTTTATTTGGGAAAATCGGCGCTCCGGGTGAGCCGATGCTGCCGGTTCTTGTCGCGTTGACTGGTTGTTGGTTGCGGTTACAGTCCAGCGTGATGACCGGCACACCCAAGAGTTTCCACGAGAAGACGGGCGGAATGATGTATTTCCCGCGCATGCTCGACAAGATTCGGCTGCATGCCCGGGGCGAACTCCGGGCCGATTGTCACGCCAATCTCGGGCTCCGGATGGGAGGCGACGGCACGTGCTGCGGTTTTCTGCACGTGGCGTATTCCGACCTTAAGCGCCGCGTGCTGGAAGGGGGAACCGACGAGGAGATACTGGAGTGGTGTTTCCAGAATGGCAGGAAATTGAACGAGCTGGACCTGCTCGTTTGGAACGAATTTGTGCGGAAGTTGGGCTGGAATGACCGGGCCACTCCGCTGCTGGAAAAATGGAAGGCGCAAAGCGGTCTCGCCGGGCGAACCGACCTCGTCACGATCGTTGACTACACGGACGTGGACGAAGGTCGAAAACCCTGAGCCTTTTCGTTATATCGGTTTAAGAAAAGTGTGCTGCTGGTAGGGCGGGCACTCCGTGCACGCCGCCGATTGAAATAAGCACGTCCAGCGCACAGCGTGACGCGCCCCACCCGCTTCTGACTTGGTGGACGGCTACAGTGAAATCTGGCAATGAGCGATTTCGCTACGCCGCATCGGAAGTGATCATTTAACAGAAGTGTCCTGTCCTGATTTATTCACTCGTTCAATGCGAAAGTCCGTAACCCGCGCCCAATGCTCCGCATCCTGGGGACCTTGATAGAACTGAAGGCTGATTTTGCCTTGGGCATTGGGTAGCGACGGAAGGTCGCATTCGCCGGCCACTTGCCACTTTTCGGAATCGGACGCCTGAAACTCGCCGCGAATCTGGCTGCCTTTGATGACCAGTTTCAGATGGACGGAATCCGATTTGATGGGAACGATTTTGATGGTGCGCGTCTTGTCCGCCTGCTCGCGGCCCATGACGATGCTGATCTGGCCGTCCACCAACTCGCGGCCGATTTTCACCATGTGGCCGTCATCATAATACCAGACCAGATCGGCCTGTTCGTATTGGGCCGTGGGGTGGGTTTCCACCTTCACGGAAACTTCTATTTCTCCACCGGAAGGGTCCGGCGCGGGGCGGAGCAGGACATTTCTGGCATTGTTGGCCGGACCCCACATGTTGCCGGGCTCGATGCGCACTTCGAGGCCGCGGTCGGTCACGCGCCACGCTTCGCGGTGTTCACGCAGCCATGACCAGTCCGCGCCCAACCGCCCCTTGAAATCATCCCGGAACAAGGTTTCGCCGGCCTGGGAGTTGGCGGCCAGCAACCCGGAGAGAAATAGCGAGCGTATCAATTTCATTTGCTTAATTTAGGCAGCTCCGGCTCCGCCAAATCAATACCCACCCGTATCTCGAGATGGATGCACACAGAATATCTCGAATAAACGGGAGGCAGCAATCCCAATCCAACCGTGGCAGGGCAATTATGCTTTACAACAACGTAAAACCGAAGTAAATCGTATATCCGTGTGTTGCTGCGAGCCTGCAACTGGCTTGCAGTACTTCCCAAGTTTTGACGTATGATCCTCGTCGCTGAAGACAACGAACATGACATATTCATTCTCAAGCGCGCCTGGACCAGGGCCAATTTGAGAGCCCGGATACAGGTCGTCGCTGATGGGGAGGAGGCGCTTGCCTACCTCAAGGGAGCAGGTCGGTATT
Organism: Verrucomicrobiota bacterium; assembly: GCA_021325145.1. Classification (GTDB taxonomy): domain Bacteria; phylum Verrucomicrobiota; class Verrucomicrobiia; order Limisphaerales; family Pedosphaeraceae; genus JAJPHR01. Next base: position 65,176 of record JAJPHR010000054.1, read on the forward strand.
CGGATCGCGCCCGGTTTATTTTTCCGAGATTGGTGTTGCTGGACGTCAAGATGCCCAGGAAGAACGGATTCGAAGTGCTCAAAGAGGTGCGCGGTGACGCCAGGTTAAAGCGCCTGCCCGTCGTCATGTTCACCAACTCGGAAGAGCCCCGGGATATCAACCAGGCCTTCGATCTGCATGCCAATTCCTACCTTGTGAAACCCGCTGATACGCATCTTCTTGAACAGATGCTCCAGTCGCTCGAAGAGTATTGGCTTACGTTTAATAAGCATCCCAGTCTGACCAGGTCGTAAATCGAACTCAGCATCTCGCCGCGAACTCGCACAACCTAAGCGTACAAACTGGTCGTCCGCAAATGCACCGCGTCAATCAATCCCTGGTCCGTTAGCTTCAACTCCGGAATCGGCGAGAGGCTCAAAAATGAAAGCGTCATGAACGGCGCATCCAGGTCACAGCCCATGGCAGCCGCCGCGGCATTCAGATCAGCAATCCGTTTGATCACTTCGTCCAGCGGTTGGTCGGATACCAGTCCGGCAATGGGCAGTCCCAGCGCAGCTTTCACCTTGCCGTCCACCACCGCGACCTGACCACCCTTCAACTGGCTGAGTTCCTTGACGGCGCGGCGAATATCCTCGTCGTTTGTTCCGACCACGACGACATTATGCGCGTCATGCGCGACAGTCGAACCCAGCGCACCCTGTTTGAGCTTGAACCCGCGCACGAATCCCACGCCGACATTGCCGGTCGCCCGATGCCGCTCCACCACCACGAGCTTGAGAATGTCCCGCTCGACGTCCGCCACAATCCGGCCATTCTCCACCTTGGGATTTGCCAGCACCTGCCTGGTCACAATCTGGCGCGGCACGATCTCGATCACTTTGATTTGTCCCGACTGTTCCGCCTTCACTTCGACATCGCCCGAGCGGTAACGCAAATTCATCGTGCTGCGCGGCTGTGGCACCAACTCCGGGTCCTTGCCCAGATATTTGCCGCTCTCCGCCACCAACATCCCTTTCTTATAAGTCTGGCGTACCACCACGTTTTGGAGATCATCGAACACAATAAAATCCGCCCAAAACCGCGGCGCAATTGCCCCGTAATTTCGCAGTCGATAATGTTTCGCCGTGTTGATCGTCGCGATCTGCAAAGCCGTGATCGGCGGCATGCCGAGCCGGATTGACTTGCGCACGCAATGATCGATGTGCCCTTCCGACACCAGATCTCCCGCCAGCTTGTCGTCCGTGGCGTACGAACAATTCATCGCGTTATGGACCTGGATAAGCGGGACCAGCGTCTCCAGGTTTCGTTCCGTGCTCCCTTCGCGCAGCAACAAGTGCATTCCCAGCCGCAGCTTCTCCTGCGCCTCCTCCAGTTCGGTCGATTCATGGTCCGAACGCACTCCCGCCAGCACATACGCATTCAGATTCTTGCCCTTCAGACCGGGCGCATGCCCGTCAATCGCCTTTCCCTTGCCGGCGCGGATCTTGGCCAGTTCGCTCTCCTGCCCCAAGTACACGCCCGGATAATTCATCAACTCCGCCACGCCGGCGATCCGCTCATCGGCGATCATCAGCTTCAAATCATCCGCCGTCAGCCGCGCTCCCGCCGTCTCCAGATGAGTCGCCGGCACGCACGATGGGAGCATGATAAAAAAGTCGAGCGGCAAATTCTTGCTCGACTCAAGCACATAACGAATCCCATCCAACCCCAGCACGTTGGCGTATTCATGCGGATCGATCACGACGACACCAGTGCCATGCGGCGTCACCGCGCGGGCGAACTCCGGCATGGTCAACATCGAACTCTCGACATGAAAATGGCCGTCAATCAGACTCGGCGCGAGAAACGCCCCCTCCAAGTCAATCGCTTTTTGCCCCTCGTAATCCCCCACGCCCACCACGCGGCCGTCCGCCACGGCCACATTGGTCCGATAAATTTCGCCGCTCAATACATTGACGAGGTTGGCATTTTGGAAAACGACTTCGGCCGGTTCCTCTCCGCGGGCAATCCGCAATTTGTGCTGCTCGTCTCTCATGGCAAATCGATGAACGTTCCCCCTTCTTTTAGCACATCTTACCCCTGAAACCCACCGAAAACCCGCCAGGGCCACACTCCGCGCCCTACATTCCCCACTCTCATTCATATATATCCTCTGGCCCCCTCCGGACCCCCCTGGACCCGTGACAGCGTGACAACTCAATAAAGACGGGCCAATTCCGAAACGCCACCCGTGACACGACCCGTGACAACTCGTGACAACCCGTGACACTTGAGCAGGTTGATTTTTGGCGCCTGGTCTTTTTCTGGAGCTTGGAGCTTGGTTTTTGGTGTTTACTTTATATATACTCCCCTCTGGAACCGTCCCACCCCGCTTGCCGGGCCGAAGCTTCCGAGCGAAGGCCGGTCCCAAAGCCCCCCGAATCGTGCTCGTCCTCGTCCTCGATCCCCTTTAGCTGGGACTATGCAGTCGACAACCGATGTCCCATTTTCAGAAATGTCGTTCCATTTAAAATGCACATCTGCATCGCCTACCGGCGTATTGTTCTCATCAACTACCTTGCCGTAGAAATTGATTGGTTGCTTCCAATCGAAGTTAGGATCCGCCTGTCTGTTCAGCATATATTCATGAATAGAGGTGGGCCTAGTGGAACTCGCTGTGGATGGATTTCCTGCCTGAGTATTACTAGACGTTTCTGTCGTTGGCTCGACAGTTGGATTTGGTGAAACCGAATTGCCGGGTGCTTCAGTTGCAGGCACAATCTCTTGCGACACAGCATCGCCCTGGCGTTGTCTAAACCAAAAACACATTAGGACGATAGCCACGGCCAGAACACCTATGAAAAGACGCAGGTTTTTCATGACCGAACCGAATTTATTTCGGTTCCAGGTTGCGCGCGCCGTCTGAATTGATGCCGTAAGAGAGTATCGCTCCGCCCATGGAAATGTCGGTTTTGACGCTGAAATATCCGTAACGCGGCGGGTTTCCAAACTGGATATAATAGCTCTTGTTTATGCCTTCCGTCCAATTTGTGTCACCCTTTTGGAATTTGAATTCCACCACCGGCTGATAGCCAGCCTCCGGCGCTTCAAACGGAAATTCATCGTTTTCTTCAACAAAACCGCCGTCTGGAATTTCCATTCTAAAAGACCAGGAGGTAGCTTGCTTCCACGTCTCGTACGGCGGCTTGATTTCAGAAATTTGCATCTGTCCACTGTCTCCGATCTTTCGCTGAAGGAGGTCAATTTTTACCGGAGTCCCATCCCGCGAAACATGGATGGGAAAATCGGGAGCCATGCCATACTGTGACGTAATTAATTCAGCACCGATGCCTTTTTTTCTCAGTTGAAACACAACAGGGTGATTCGAGTCAGGTGTGAACAAGCCATCGGCCGGATTTGCATACTCAAAGGCGATCCGTTCTCTGTGTGAAGTATAGTAACCAGCCTTGCTTATATCAACGTACAGCCGCTTACCGATCCGATTTTCAAGCGAAAACAGCCCATTATCATCGCTTTTGGCGTCAGCACTGGAAGTTCCGTTTTCCGAGAGATCGTTCCATGCGAAATGCACATCAGCATCAGCCACCGACTGATTTCTGTCATCAACTACTTTACCGTAGAAATTGATCGGTTGTTTCCAATCGTATTGCGGATCTCCCATTCTCTTTTGCATATACTCGCGGACGGGGGTAGGTACGGTTGACCTCTGAGCTGCTGCTGGCTGCCCTTGGGTTTGTTGATTCTTAGATGCCGCCGGAGTAGCTTTATTATCCGTAGTGCCTCGTGTCGGAGTAGCTGGCATATTCGTAACTGGAGTATCTGAAAGAGTCTGCATTGTCTCATGTGGGCGCGCCCACCAGAGCGCCACTCCAAGTCCAAGCAGAAGACCAACCACCGTTAGATGTCGTTTTTTCATATCACTGAGGGGGAAACAAGGTGCTCAATAGCGAGTGATAGAATGGCCAAAGCCGCTGAATGTTATAATTGAACTCGGCACTGTGTTCACTTTTATCGCCTCGAAAATTATTTAGGGCCGTCAAATCGACTTGTCCAGTAATAAAAATCATGCCGCCGACATCCGGCCCTGCCCCCACCGCTTTAGAGAGCGGCCGGGCGACGAAGGGCATGATTTCGCGTTTGTCCGTCACGAGGACGGAATTCTTGAAGCCGTTGGTGCCATCCGTGGTGTAGCCAAGGCCGGTGTCAGGTTTGTAGTCGATTTGATTGTTTTCCCAACTCACGCCGTATCCCTGCAAATTGCCGGTGGCTAGGGCGAAATCGTTGGTGTTGTAGAAATCCACGATTTTGCCATTCACAGCCTGGCTTACCGCACCAAGATAGCCACGGTAGGTGTCCGGCGTGCCGGTGCTTCTTTGTTCCGCCTCCACGAGCAAATTATAATTGGGGTAATTGGTGTCGTAACAATGGGCGGGCAGAGCGCCCTGCATGATGACGTAATTGTCCACGTTGGCGCGGCCCAGGCCCAAATCGCGCTTGAGCGCCTCCATCATCACGATCCCGCCCATGCTGTGGGACGCCACATTCAAGGAATAATCAGGGAACCGCTGTTTGAGATGGTTGAAATAAATGGAGACACCCTGGCCGGATTTGAAGGCGCGGAATTCGCTCCGATTGTAGGTCAGAAAATCGTTGATGGGCAGGAAGTAGTCGTCCTTGGAAAGGGTTGGCCAGCGGATGGAGACAAAACGCCCGCGGTAGCCCTGCCAGTAGAGCCGCTTGAACATGGTTTCGGAAAAGCTCTTGTAATCCCATTCGCCCATGCGCCAGCCGTGGACGTACGCGATGATTTTTTTATCTTCGGTTGGGTCGTTGTCCACCAGATTGCTCTCCTGGAATGCGCTGGCAAAGGAGGCGGGAGTGGCATCGGTGATGTTGGTAATGAGGACGTGCTCGAACAGGTCTTTGACATCCCTCAAATCCAGGAACGTCGAAGTTGAGGCGACATTGGTCCCGTTTCGGCTAATGGTCAGAATCAATTCTCCCTTGCCGATACCCGCGCCTTCAAACAGGTGGTATCCTGGGCGATCCAGTAAGGTCCATTTTGATAGGAGCTGTTAGGCGTCAATGCCGAGAGCGGCGGATTGCTGAAGTCGGGCTGCCAAGACCAGGGAGGCGCAGGGTTCGTCGTGTAAAGCCATTGGGCGAGGGTGTAATCCAGCGTGAAGGGGAATACATTCTCCAGAGCCACGAAGGAAATTGGGTCAGTGTAGATGGCTGGAACAACCTGCAGAAATATCAGATGGGAGTTCCGCCCAACGTTTGGGCCACTCCGCCCGCGCCGACCGGCTTCACGGTGGTTGCCAATGCGGGCGCCACCAGCGCCAGTTTGAACTGGAACGCTTCGCCCGGCAACGTGCTGAGCTACGACATTTACAAGGATGGCAGCCTGTTCACCAACGTGCCCGCGAGCCAAACTTCAGTCACCGACACCTCGTATCAATCAGGTGACACGTACCATCTGCAAGCCCACGACAGCGAGGCGCGTTTGCGGGCGAACATGACGCAGGAATGCCTGGCTGAATTGGTCGGCATCCATTGGAAGACCATCGGCCATATTGAACGGGGGAGCTTTCCGATTGCGCTTACCACCTTTGCGCGCTTGTCGCAATTTCTGGAGACCAGCCCAAACCGGCTGCTTGACGGGATTAAACCACCCGACCCGGAGCGAACGGCTCGTATCAAAAAGGCCTTGGCTCGCAAGCGCGCGCCTCGCAAAACGGAATTGAGGCGGAAGTCACTGCACAAATGAGCTGCTTGCCATGGGTTGTGAACGAAATCACCTTTATCCTCCCGCCGCGCGTGCAGACTTGGCGGCGCGAAAAATCCGAAGCAGGTTGTAATCGAACCGTTCCCCGAGCAATTCCCGGACTCCGGTCAGGTTGCCGTAGCTGACCAGCGCGAAGGCGTCGGCAATCTGTTGCTGCTCGGCGGGGGTGAAAAAGCGGCCCAGGTCCACGGGCTTGCCGGATTCGATGGCGGTGCAGAGGTGCCCGTAGATCGTGCTGGGCGCCAAACGCCGGCTCGCCGCGATTTCCGGCACGCTCTGGCCCGCGTTGAAAGCCTGCCAGGTCGCGTGAGTGGTGTCGTTCAACGAAACCCGCGTCGTGGCCGGAGCAATGAAGGAATCGGCGGCAAAAATCTGACGCGGATGCGTCTGCAGGTAAGTGGCGATTTCCGCGAGGAACATCGCGCCGAATTCGCGCAGCTTCTTTTCGCCGACGCCGCTGATGCGCGCGAAGTCCCGCTCGTTCGCCGGGTAATCGCGGGCCATCTGCCGCAGCGCGACGTCGGAAAACACGATGTACGGCGGCACCCCGCGTTCGTCGGCGAGACGTTTTCGGAGCTGGCGCAATTGCTCGAACAGCGCCTCGTCACAAGTAATCTCGCCGGCTTGATGGACCCTGGTTTCCGGCGCCTTGGCAGGCCGGGTCAGGGTAATCGTTCGGCGCTCGCGCAGCGCATTGCGGCCTTCGGCGGTCAGTTCGAGCACGCTGAACTTTTCAGCCGTCTGCCGCAGCAAACCCAGCCGCACCAATTCGCGCCCAATGACGGACCACTCGGGTCGGCTGTGTTCCTTTCCGATGTTGTAGGTGGAAAGCTGCTCATGGCCCCAGCGCCGGATTTTGTCCGTGTCCGCGCCGGTCAAAACCTCGACCACGTGGTTCAAGCCGACGCCAAAACCCGAACGCTCGCGGATGCGATAAACGCACGAAAGAAATTTTTGAGCGGCAATGGTGCCATCGAACGTCGCCCGAGGGGAAAGGCAATTGTCGCACGCGCCGCATTCGGACGCCTCGAACTCCTCGCCGAAATAGCCCAACAATTCCTTGCGCCGGCAGACCGCCGATTCCGCGTAGTGAACCATCTGTTGCAGTTGCTCGCGGGCGATCTTTTGTTCCTGGGGATCGGGCTTCTCGTCGATGAATTGCGTTTGTTTGACGACGTCACCGGCGCTGAAGAGCAGCACGCATTCTCCGGGCAGCCCGTCGCGGCCCGCGCGGCCGGTTTCCTGGTAATAGCCCTCGATGTTCTTCGGCAGGTCGTAATGAATGATGAACCGCACGTTCGGTTTGTTGATGCCCATGCCGAAAGCAATGGTTGCGCAAATCACGCGCACTTCGTCGCGCAGGAAAAGTTCCTGGTGTTGTGAACGTTCTTCGGCGCTCAAGCCGGCATGGTACGGCCGTGCCTTGATGCCGTCGCGCGTCAATCGCTCGGCGACGCTCTCGGCGGATTTGCGGCTCTGGCAATAGACGATGCCGCTGTCGCGCGGTCGGCGGCGGATAAAGTCCAGCGTCTGATCGTAGGCCTGGGCTTTGGCGAGCACGCGGTAGGTAAGGTTGGGCCGGTTAAAGCTCGCGACGTAACAGCCGGGCTCGCGCAACTTCAAGTGCTGGACAATGTCCTGGCGGACGCGGGTGGTGGCCGTGGCGGTCAGCGCCATCATCGGCACGTTGGGAAAAAGAGCGCGCAACTCAGCCAATTGGCGATATTCAGGCCGGAAATCGTGGCCCCATTCGCTGATGCAATGAGCTTCGTCCACCGCGAGCTGGTTGACCTGCCACCGTTGCAAGTCGGAAAGGAACCCCGAGAGCATCAGCCGTTCCGGGGCGACATAAAGCAGGCGGTATTCGCCATTGTGCAAACCGCGCAGTCGCGCGCGGGATTCACCGGCGGCGAGGGAAGAGTTGAGAAAGGTCGCCGCGATGCCGCTCGCCTGCAACGCATCCACCTGGTCCTTCATGAGCGCGATCAAGGGCGAGACCACCACGGTCAACCCGCGCCGCACGAGGGCCGGGAGTTGAAAGCAGAGAGATTTGCCACCGCCGGTGGGCAGCAACGCGAACACGTCCTTCCCGGCCAGCGCATCGCGGATGATCTGCTCCTGCAAGGGACGAAACGAAGTGAACCCGAAGGATTGCTTCAAAACGGGAAGCAACTCGATTCGTTCGGTGGATTTGACGGGAGCGACCGGCATCGAGATAATGTAGCCTCAAATCGCGGTGAGGATGCAAGGGCGAAGGAATCGGGTCGAGCCGGCGGAATGTGTGGCCTCGACCATGTTGCGCCAGCCGATCGCTCCTGCCGCTTCCATTTTGACCTGGGCCACGGAAGGGAGTAACTTTCCCCAGACGCCTATGAAAAAAAACATCTCCATTGGCGAATACCTCATCGAGCAACTTTATGCGCATGGCGTGCGCCATGTCTTTGGCATTCCCGGCGATTATGTGCTGGGATTTTACGACCAGCTTTCCAAAAGCAAACTCGTGCGCGTGGTCAATACCTGCGACGAACAAGGCGCGGGTTTCGCCGCGGACGCTTACGCGCGGGTCCGCGGGCTGGGTGCGGTCTGCATCACGTATTGCGTGGGCGGCCTGAAAGTCGCCAACAGCACGGCGGAGGCGTTCGCCGAGAAATCCCCGGTGGTCGTCATCAGCGGCGCTCCGGGCATGAAGGAACGCGAGAAAAACCCGTTGCTTCACCACAAGGTCAAGGAGTTCGACACCCAGAAACGGGTCTTCGAGCAACTGACCGTGGCCTCGACCGTTTTAAGCGAGCCACAGACCGCTTTCCAGGAAATCGACCGTGTTCTCCACGCCGCGTTGCGTTACAAACGCCCGGTTTATATCGAGCTGCCGCGCGACCTCGTCTTCGCGACCGGCATTCCCTACCATCACCCGCAGGAGATTCACGAGCAAAGTGATCCCGAAACGCTCCGTGCCGCCCTCGCCGAAGCCGAAACCATGATCAACCGCGCCCGCCAACCGGTCATTCTGGCGGATGTCGAAGTTCATCGGTTCGGCCTTCAGGATGTGCTTTTGAAACTGGTGCGCAAAACCAACCTTCCCGTCGCCACCACGGTCCTGGGCAAATCGGTCGTCGGTGAGCAGCATCCGTTTTACCTGGGCGTCTATGAAGGCGCGCTGGGCCGCGATGATGTCCGGCGGTACGTCGAAGGGAGCGACTGCGTGGTGATGCTCGGCGCGTTCCTGACGGACATCAATTTGGGCATCTATACCGCGCAACTGGACCCGGTGCGGACCATTTACGCCAACAGCGAAAAGCTTTCCATCCGCTATCACACCTACGAGAACGTGCGTTTCAAGGATTTCATGCGCGGGTTGCTTAAGCTCCGGCTGCGTCATCGCAAGCTCGGCCGGATTCCCCAACCGCCGCCGCTGGGTGAATTCCGCGCGAAACCCGGCAACACCAAAATTACCATTAAACGGCTTTTCCAACGGCTGAACGATTTTCTGAGCGAGAACACCATGGTGGTGGCCGACGTGGGCGATGCGCTTTTCGGGGCGACCGACCTGTTCATTCGCCACCGCACCGAGTTCCTTGGCCCGGCTTACTATGCGTCGATGGGTTTTGCGGTCCCGGCGGGCATTGGCGCGCAACTCGCCAATCCCAAACTGCGCCCGCTGGTGTTGGTCGGTGATGGCGCGTTCCAGATGACCGGCCTCGAACTTTCCACCGCCGCGCGCTACGGCCTGAATCCCATCGTGATTGTGTTGAATAATTTTGGTTACGGCACCGAGCGCCAGATACAGGATGGACCGTATAACGATGTCCAACCCTGGCATTACAGCAAATTGCCAGAGATTTTTGGCACCGGGCGCGGTTTTGTGGTGAAGACCGAGGCGGAACTCGACGAGGCGCTGGCTCAAGCGGGGAAATGGACGCGGAGCTTCTGCCTGCTCGATGTGCAACTCGATCCAAACGATCGCTCCCCGGCATTGCAACGCCTCGCGGACCGGCTGGGAATTAGATTGCGAGCCTCGTGATGCGTGCGGGCCGGTTGCGCCGGCCCGTCCCCACAAGGCTGGAAAGAAGTTGAAAGTTGCCGACGATGCACTATCCTCTAGCACCGTCATGTTCGGCAAATCTCCACAGTTTCACTTTCGCTTGCAGGCTGCCTTGGGATGTTGTCTGGCGTTTCTTTTGGCGCTCGGCCCGGCAGATCACACCGCTGCCGCCGATCCGCCCGCCGCAACTCACTGGTGGCCGGATTCGGTGGAATGGTCATTGGCGCAAGCCGGAACAAACCGCCAGCAACTGGTCGAGGCGCTGAATCAAACGCCAGCCGCGCGGCGCGAAGGCATGCAATTTTTGGTGGAGAACATGCCGCCGAGCGACCTCCAAACCCTCCAGGCCGATTACCTCCTTCAGAACCTTAAGCTGGCCTACGATGCTTTCGAGGCAGCGCCATGGCACGATCAGGTCCCCAAGGAAATCTTCCTGAACGAAATTCTCCCTTACGCTTCCGTCAACGAAACGCGCGATGGCTGGCGCAAAATGTTGCACGAGAAATGCGCGCCCCTGATTGCCGATTGCAAGACCCCGGCAGACGCGGCGCAACGCCTCAACGAAAAGATTTTCAAGCTGGTTAATGTCAAATACTCAACCGGGCGAAAAAAGGCCGACCAAAGCCCGGCGGAATCAATGGAGACCGGCTTGGCCAGTTGCACCGGGCTGTCGATTCTGCTGATCGATGCCTGCCGCTCGGTGGGCGTGCCCGCCCGGCTCGCCGGCACGCCCATGTGGGTCAACATGCGCGGCAATCACACCTGGGTGGAAGTTTGGAACGGTGACTGGCATTTCACCGGCGCAGCCGAACCCGACCCCAAGGGCCTTGATCACACCTGGTTTCAGCATGACGCCTCCGAAGCGCTCAAGGACAAACCCCAGCACGCAATCTACGCGAGCAGTTTCAAACACACGGGCCTCTCCTTTCCCATGGATTGGGCGCCGGACATCACCTGGGTGAGCGCCATCAATGTAACCGACCATTACACGCCCAAAGCGGACGTGGTCGCACCGGACAAAACTCGCCTGCTCGTGAAGGTGCTCGATCACCTTGCCGGCCAGCGCGTAGCGGCCAAGGTCACAGTGACTGACATCGCCAAAAGTGACTCGCACTTCGAGGGGACGAGCCGGGGCGAGTCTGCCGACGCCAATGACATCCTGCCTTTGCAAGTGCCACGTGGCGCGACCTACGAGATTCGCGCGGAACTGAACGGGCAGACGGCGGAGCGCGAGTTTTCCACCGGCACCAACGAGCAGGCGGTAGTGGTGATTTCAATGAGCGACACGACGGCATTTAGGCTGCCTTCGCAAGCTTGTTATGCGCCGCCCGACGTGCAGCCGCTCAAGCCGGCCGACGAAGCCAGGTTGAAAAAGGCGCTGATGGAATTTTTTACCGCGCCGGCAGCCCGGCAGGCGGAATGGAAATTCCCCAGCAGCCTCGAAAAAATTCTCCGCAACGATGAACCCGCCGTCCGCCGCGTCGCGTGGGAAGCTTACCAAACCGCACCGGTTCACGCAGCCCTCAAGCAGGACTTTGATGCGAAGCAGGTCCAATTCGACAAATATCTGAGTGCCTACACCTTGAAGACCGTCGGCACGCGCCCGGCGAAAGGTTGGGCGCTGTTCATCGCCATGCACGGCGGCGGCGGCACAGCCAAGGAAGTCAACGACCAGCAATGGCAGGTGATGCAGCGTTACTATCGCGACCATCCGGAAGCTGGCGGTTACCTTTATGTGGCTCTGCGCGCGCCGAATGATACCTGGAATGGTTTCTACGATGTTTACGTTTATCCGCTAATCGGCAACCTCGTTCACGAGTTTCTGTTGTTCGGCGACGTGGACCCGAACAAAGTGTTCATCATGGGTTACTCGCACGGCGGGTACGGAGCGTTCGCCATTGGACCCAAGGAACCCGACTTGTTCGCCGCCATCCACGCCAGCGCCGCCGCGCCCACCGATGGCGAAACCACCGGCAAGACCCTGCGCAACACCATCTTCACGTGCATGGTGGGCGAGAACGACACGATGTACGGACGCTTTGATCGCGACAAAAAGTTCCGGGAATCCATCCAGGAACTGCGAGGCAACCGCACCGACATCTATCCTGTGACCGTGAAATTCATTCCGGGCAACGGCCACACCGGATTGCCGGATCGCGACAAGATCAGGGAAATGTATCCAGCCGTGCGCAACCCCGTTCCGCAGGAACTGACCTGGCTCATGACGGACACTGTCATCACCGACTTCTTCTGGTTGCGCACCACGGCGCCCGGCAAGAAAAAGGAAATCGATGCTTCCTGTCACGACAACCGCGTGACCGTGACGACCATGAACGACGTCACCGCCGCGAGCGTGCTGCTCGACAGCCGGTTGGTTGATTTTAAAAAGCCGGTGACGTTGGAACTCAATGGCAAGTCCACCACGCACAAACTCCAGCCAAGCTTGCGAACCTTGTGCGAAACCATGCAGCGCCGCTGCGATCCGGAACTGGCGTTTACCGCGGAGATTCAATTGCCGATAACTCCACAGCCATGATGCGCCCGCTTCAAGGTTTGGAGTCCCGGCCTCAGCCGGCTGGACTATCGCATGGTTGAACGTGTCGAAATATTTCAACGTCATCAAATCCTCGTCCGCCCCACCGCCTGAAGGCGGGACTCCATGCACTACAATGTCACGGCTACCCTCGAAATACGGCGCACCATGATTTCCCTTGCAAGGCTGGCCCGGCGATTGGCGTGCTTGTTTCCTGCTGTGCTCTCGCTAATGCTTTCGGCGCGTGCCGCTGAGTGGAAATTTCCCTGCCCGGAAAACGAAATTGCCCATTACACGGCGTATCACATCCGCGAGCCAATCCATATTGACGGGCGTTTGGATGAACCGGCCTGGCAGCGCGCGCCGCGTTCACCTCGCTTCGTGGACATCATCTCCGGCAAACCCGGGCTTCACGACACGCGCGCTTCGGTGCTTTGGGACGACGAAAATCTTTATGTTGGGTACCGGGTCCAGGAACCATTCGTCCACGCCAAATACACCACGAACAACTCGCCAATTTACTACGACAACGACGTCGAGATATTCATCGCAGGCCGGGACGCGTACTATGAATTCGAAATCAACGGATTCAACACCACTTATGAAGTCCTGTTCGTCTGGCAGGATGCGTACGACCGCGGGGAGTTCAGTGGTTCACCGGATTTCGAACGCTCGCAACTTGTGCCCTTCAACGGCGTGGGTTTCACGACGCATCCACGCGGGGGCCGATTGGGAAATTTCAACTGGCATTTCCCGGGCCGGAAATCCGCTGTCTTCATCGATGGCACCATGAACCAGGATGACGACCGCGACCGCGGGTGGAGCGTCGAACTGGCTTTTCCGTGGCAGGGCATGACCTGGCTGGCGAAGGCTGACCACCGCGCCCTGCCGCCGAAGGATGGCGACATCTGGCGCATGGATTTTTCCCGGTTCAACACCTACAAGGAAGCCCCGCCCGTGAAGGATTCCGGCGGCTGGGTCTGGACCCGCCACGCCGTCTGGGATTCGCACGTGCCGGAATGCTTCGCGTATATCGCGTTTTCCACCAATGACGTCAGCCAGGCGGCACAGGAGAAGCAATGAAATGAAACAACGATCATTCAATCACACGGGAGCCATGGTTTCGGAAGTGGGCCTGGGTTGCTGGCAGCTTGGCGGAACCGATTGGGGAAATATCGACGAGAAGCTCGCGTTCGATATTCTGGCCGCCGCCGTGGATTCCGGTGTTAACTTCCTCGATACCGCGGATGTTTATGGCAACGGGCGCAGTGAAACACTGATCGGGCGATTTTTGAAGCAGCGGCGCGAGCGGATTTTCATCGCCACCAAACTCGGACGCACGGCGGCCTTATATCCGGACCGTTACACCGAGGCTGGCGTCACCGCCGCAACCGAAGCATCCTTAAAGCGACTCGGAGTTGAGGCCCTGGATCTGACGCAATTGCACTGCGTGCCCACCGAGGTTATGCGGCAGGGTGGCATTTTTGAATGGCTGCGCAAATTGCAACGCCAGGGAAAAATCAAACACTTCGGAGCCAGCGTGGAATCGATGGACGAAGCGCTGCTCTGCCTGGAACAGGAAGGCCTGGTGTCCTTGCAAATTATCTTCAACCTCTTTCGCCAAAAACCGATCGACACCTTGTTCCCGAAAGCGAAGAAGAAGGGCGTGGCCATCATCGTGCGCCTGCCCCTGGCGAGCGGGCTGTTGAGCGGCAAACTCACGAAGGAAACCCGGTTCCCCAAAGAGGACCATCGCACCTACAACCGTGATGGCCGGTATTTCAACGTGGGCGAAACTTTTGCCGGCTTGCCCTACGACAAGGCTGTGGAACTCGCGGACGCCCTCAAACCGCTGGTTCCCCCCGGATTGACCATGCCCCAAATGGCGCAACGCTGGATTCTTGATTTTGACGCCGTGACCGTTGTTATTCCCGGCGCCAGCCGTCCCGGGCAGGTGAAAGAAAACGTTTCGGTTTCCGATCTGTCACCACTCGGAGCCGGTTTACATGAGAAGCTGAAAGAGTACTACCGGCAGCGCGTCTCCGGACTCATCCGCGGGCCTTATTGAATTGGGGTGCTTTCCCCGGAGCGTGCCCGGTTCTGAGCAATCTCGGCTCAATCCGTGAGCGCATCAGCCAGCAATTCCGCCATGTGCTTGGGGTGAACCGGCGTCAGATGCTCGATCTGGTGGCGGCAGCTTGTGCCGGACGCGACCACAATGGTTCCTTCGGGTTGCCGCGCGATGAGGTCCACGAGCGGTTCGGCGACTTCAAGGGAGAGATCGTATTTGGATTCCAACGCTCCAAATGCGCCGGCCATGCCGCAGCAACCCGTTTCCAAAAGCGTGACTTTGCGTTCCGGCAAGCGTTGCGCCAGGCGCAGCATGAAAGCGGGATTCATTAATGACTTGGCATGGCAGTGCGCGTGAATGGATACGCTTGCGGCCCCGGGCTGAAACTGGAGCGCGGCGGGTTCGCGTTGCAAGAGGTTTTCGATGAATTGCTCGAACAAGAAGCAGCGTTTCGCCACTCTTTCGGCTCCAGGCAGTTTCAACTCGCGGTAATCTTCGGCGAACATCGAGTAGCAGGAAGGTTCGAGAAAAAGGATCGGCGTGTTGGTTTTGTCACGAGCCAAAATTTCCAGGTTATGACGTCCGAGGCGCGCCGCCTCATCCAGATTCCCCTGGCTGAACGCAGGCCGCCCGCAGCACCGGCGGTTCATCGGCAGCGCGACTTCAAAGCCCGCTGCTTCAAGCACCTTGACGGCGGCGATGCCGATATTCGGTTCGTGGTAGCGGACAAAGGTATCATCCCATAGGAGGACACGGCCCCGGGGTGCGTTGAGCTTCGAGCTGCGTTGCGCGAACCAAAAATCAAACCGCTCTTCGGTATAAGGCGGCAATGGCCGGCTGGCGGCAATGCCCAGATTGCGTTGCAGCCAGCGCCGCAACCAGGGCCATTGCAGACTGGCATTGGCCATCGCGGGCAACGCGCAACCCAGCTTGCCGAGCAGATCAACGGAACTCAGCAGGCGTTCGCGCAACGGCAAACCGTCGCGGCGATGCCGGGCGTGCAACAATTCCGCTTTGAGCAGCGCGAGATTGACATTCGATGGACATTCGGTTGTGCACGCTTTGCACGCAAGACAATTGCTCAGCGCCGCTTCCAATTCCTCGGAACGCAAAGGATCCCCGCCGTCGATGCCACGCAACTCCAAGGCAGTGCGAATCGCATTGGCCCGGCCGCGCGTGGACATGATCTCTTCACCCGTTGCAACGAATGTCGGGCACATTGTCGGCGCGTCCTTGCGACAGCCGCCGCAGCCGTTGCACTGTTCGAGGTTCCCGACAAACGATTCGTCCCTGGCGGCGAAAGCCAGCCTTGGCTCGAACGGCAGCGGCACACCAGCGGGCGAGAAGGAGGAACGCAGATTGGTATCGATCTTGAATCGCCCATCCGGAATGACTTTGCCGGGATTGAAAAGATTTTTTGGATCGAACGCAGCCTTGATTTCGCGTGTCACCCGTATCAACTCCGGTCCGAGATGCTCCGGCAAGTACTCCGTGCGCGCGATCCCGACGCCGTGTTCGCCGGCCAATGAACCTTTGAATTGACGGACGAGCGCGGACACTTCATCGCTCAATTGGCGCATCTTCCTGAGACCATCGGCGGTGTGCAGATCCAGCACGGGACGCACGTGCAACAAACCCGAAGCGGCGTGTCCGTAAAAAGAACCGCGCAAGCCCAACGGCTTCATCAACGACTCCAGCCCGGCCACATACGCCGGCAATTGTTCCGGACGAACCGCGGTGTCCTCGATGCACGTAACCGGTTTCGCGCTGCCTTTGCAACTCGTCACGAGCGAAAGACCGGCCTTGCGCATCGCCCACACCAGATTGATCTCGGTGTTGTTCCGCAAAATGGTCGTGCGCAGGCCAAGGCGTTTTTTGGAAAGCGCGGCCAGGCGTTCGGCTATGTTTTCATCGAAGAACTCAACTACCAGCAAAGCCCGGCACGGTTTCGTGTCGAGCTCCAACAAATCGCGGGCGGCCTGGAAAGCAAGCTGGCCCTTTGTCTGGTCGAACAGGACGTGATCCACGTGCTCAATGGCCGCCGGTTTAAGATCCAGCAATTCCACCGTGGCCTGCATCGCTTCGGCTACCGAGGCGAAGAAGATCAGGCCGACTCCCTTGGCCCGGGGAAGCGGCACGATGTTCAACTCCGCTGACAGAATCGCGGCCAGCGTGCCCTCGCTGCCGGCAAAAAGATGGCCTAGGTTATTCGGTTCCCGCAGAAACCGGTCGAGACCGTAGCCTGGCCAGCGCTTCAACAACCCGGCTGGAAAACGAGCGGCAATCTCGCCGGCAGATTTTTGGACCAGCGCGCGCGCCGTTTCCAGGTGCACAGGCAGCGCCCCGCTGGATGGCCCGATTTGCTCGATACTGCCATCCGCCATGACAATTTCCAGTCCGCGAACATGATCGGCGGTGGTGCCGTAAAACGGAACGTGCGAGCCGGAGGAATTGTTGGCAATCATGCCCCCCAGCGTGGCGCGGGAGCTGGTCGCAACATCCGGACCAAAACAAAAGCCGCGCGGCTTGAGAAAGGCGTTGAGTTGATCCAGCACGACGCCCGCACCCACGCGCACCGTGCGGCGGTCAAGATCGAGGGCGGTGATCTCTCGATTGTGCCGCGAGAAATCGATCACAAGCCCGTCACCAATCGCTCCACCCACGAGCCCGGTGCCGGCGCCGCGTGGAATCACGGCCATGTCCACCTGCGCGGCGGCGCGGATGACCGCGGCGGCTTGGCGGGCGTTGCGCGGAAACGCAACCGCCAGCGGCTCGATCTGATAAATCGAAGCATCCGTGGCATAAAGCTGGCGCGTCAGGTTGTCGAAAGCGACAGCACAATCTGCGGCGGCCAGGATGGCGCGTTGTGAAGCGGAAATCATTCGATTTGCCAATGACGCAACCTATCGGCGGGGTCGGACGGTGACAAGGCGAGATTGAAACGTTGGCGTCGGGCGCTTCAGAACAGTCGGAGCGGAACTCCTGCCTTGCGTGAACAAGAGAAGCATTACCGAGCAGAGCTGGAGCTCTGCGCTCCGCCGGAGGAACGACCGAAAGATTGCGCTCGCCGGGATGAGGCGTTGTTCGTTAGCTTTGGCAACGAATCAAAGGCGACCATGCGTTTGCTGCATTCATCTCAAGTGCCCGGTCCGTTGCCGCGCGCCGAAATTCAATCCGTTTTGGAAGGCGTTTCGTCCGACCGCCTGCGTGAATGGGTCCAGAAGATCTCGGTGCCACGCCACTTCCGCGCGCAACCGGAAACCAACCAGGCGATTGCTCGCTGGCTGGCGGAACAATTTCAACGCTGGGGCTACGAGGTCGAGCTGCAAGGCACTCTCAGAAACGTAGTCGCCCGGCCGCGAACCAAGGCATTCGAAGTGATCGTGGTGGGCGCGCATTACGACAGCGTGCCGGAAACTCCCGGAGCGGATGACAACGGCAGCGCGGTGGCTGCGCTGCTAGGGTGTGCCGAGGCCTGCGCGCGGCTGGGCAGGGACACGCCCGTCTGTTTCGCCGCCTTCAATTGCGAAGAGGATGGAATGTGGGGCAGCGCCGAGTTCGTCGCTCATCTGGGAAAAACCGGCCCGCGCGTTCGCGTGGCGCATATTTTGGAAATGGTTGGGTTCGCCAGTTCCAAGCCGGACAGCCAGCGGTTGCCAACCGGCCTGCCCATCAGTCTTCCTCCCCGGGGCGACTTTCTGGGCATCCTCGCAAACCAGACCTCGGGCGCGCAGTTGGAGTACATTTTGGGGCAGGCGCGCGCTTATTCGCCGCGGTTAAGCGTGATCGGTCTCGAAGTGCCGCTCGGCGCGGAACAACTACTGCCTGTGCTGGCCCGCAGCGACCACCTTCCGTTTTGGAACGAAAACATTCCCGCGGTGATGTGGACGGATACCTCCGAGTTCCGCAATCCCCATTACCATCGCCTGAGCGACACGCCGGACACACTCGACTATGGATTCTTGCGACAAGTTACTCAGGTGCTGGCCGCGTGCGTGCTGGAAGGTATGGGAGGCCAAAAATGAATCAGCGCCCCAAGGACCAGGTTTCCAACCACGCGATGGCCCGGGCATTGCGCAAGACTTTCTTCAAAACGCGCAATCAGCTCATCGTGGAAATTTTCCAGGCGCGCGTCCGGGATGGCTTCGAATTGTGGGTGGTCGGGCCGCAGGATCGTCAGCGGGTTATCCTGAACCATTACCTCACTCACGACGATCTCGAAACCAGGTTGCGATATTCCAAATCAATCCTTCTCACCTGGACGCAGGCAAAAGAGAGCGATCTGCCCGCCGCCAAATCACTCGTCGCCCTGGAAGAGGAAAAAACCATCGAATGCGGCACGGTTTGGGATTCGACGGAACTATTCGAACATCTGGTGGGAGTCGAAACCCTGGACTGCGAACCTGAAGACCTGGCAACCGCTCGACACGATCTGGCCGGCACTTGGTCTGATGGCGCTTCGTCCCTGACTTTCGACGCGGATGGAACCTGCCGCGGTTCCATTTCGACCTCCTCCAGTCACGCCTTTGTGCGCGGGCTGGCGGCTCTCGACCCCGATGCCTGGCAACTCTCGGATCACTGGCAGTTGCGGCTGAAGAATCGCAAATCTGCCCGGGCGGAAAGAAGACTGGTCCATTCCGTGTCCGAAGGCGAATTGCACCTGGCAGGAGAAGGAAACTGCGTGGCCTTGGTCTTGAAGCGGAAAGTCTGACGGACAAGCAAGGCCTTCTCCGCTTGCCTTCTCATCGTTTCCCACCTGTTCAAACCCGTTCAGACCCGGTTGAAACCGCCTCCCGAAGGTGGGGCGCGCCACTCCGTGCGCGCCGTTCAGAAAACCATTCCGCACTCCGCACTTGGACTCCCCCTCTCCAGGGGTCTGGACCCGTGACACCGTGACAACCCAATAAAGACGGGCCTTTTCTCAAACACCACCCGTGACACGACCCGTGACATTCAGCCCCGGCCCGTGACAAATGCAGCCGCAATGAACTCCGCGAGGTCCGGGAGCGCGGCGTGCAGCGTCAAGCGAAGGCTTTTTCAGCGGATTTTAGTGCGTGTAATACGCCAGCTTGCCGTCCGCGTCGAAAACCAGATTGTATTTCCACATCGCGCTATTCCGGGGTCACCGCCCGCCCGCCTTCTTTGTTCCTTTACACCCGCTTGACCCTGGGAGCGAAAACAGGTTTGCTTGCCATCGACCGTGATATGAGTTCGCCCAAACCTACACTGGATGGATTACGAATTGATCGCAGTGCCGAACCCGAGCCGCGGTCCAAGTCGGGCTGGCTGGGAGCTGGCGCGGTGGTGCTGGTTGTCGCCATCGTCCTCGCGTGGTGGCTGACCCGTTCAAAGGCCATCGAAGTCCGGACGGTGCCGGCACGGGAAGCAACGGCGGTCGGCGCGGATCACACTGTTCTGAACGCCTCGGGCTACGTCACCGCGCGGCGGCGGGCCACTGTTTCCTCCAAAGTGACCGGCAAAATCACCGAAGTGCTGATCGAGGAAGGACTAAAAGTCAAAGCCGGCCAGGTCCTCGCGCGGCTGGATGACACCAACGTCAAGGCGAGCCTCGATCTGGCGGAAGCGCAATTGGAATCCGCGCGAACCGCCGTGGAGGAAACCCGCGCGCTGCTCAAACAGGCGGAACACGAATTTCATCGCACCACCGAGTTGGCGAAGCAAAACGTCGCGTCCCAATCGGAGTTGGACCGCTCGGAGTCCGACGCCCGGTCACTGCAAGCCCGCCTGGCGCGGCAGGAACGGGACATCACGGTGGCGGACCGCTCCATGGCCATGTGGCGGCAACAAATGGATGATCTGGTCATTCGCGCGCCGTTCGAAGGCGTGGTCACGACCAAGGACGCCCAGCCGGGCGAAATGATTTCACCGGTTTCGGCCGGTGGCGGTTTCACCCGCACGGGCGTCGGCACCATCGTGGACATGAGTTCGCTGGAGATCGAGATCGACGTCAACGAAAGCTACATCAACCGCGTCGAGCCCGGCCAGCCGGTCGAGGCCACCCTGGATGCGTATCCGGAATGGAAAATCCCCTGCAAGGTCATCGCCATCATCCCGACCGCCGACCGGCAGAAGTCCACCGTCAAGGTGCGCATAGGCTTTGACCAACTTGACCCGCGCATCCTGCCGGAAATGTCGGCGAAGGTGGCCTTTCGCGACACGGGGACGGCGACGGTGGCCACGAGCCACTCGGTGGTCATTCCCAAGAGTTCGGTGCGGAACCAGGACGGGCACGATATTGTGTTTGTTCTCCAGAACGCCCACGCTGAGCGCCGGGCGGTCACGGTGGCCCGCGCGCAGGACGAGGATGCCATTCTGAGTGCTGGCGTTTCCGCTGGAGAAAAGGTTATTGTGGACTCGCCGGCGGGCCTGGCCGACGGCGCGGCGGTGAGGGAGCAATAAAACATTATGAGCGAAACCAAATCTGGCAATGGAACGCTCGTCGGAATCGACGGCGTCCAAAAAGTTTTCCAGCGCGGCTCGGAGAAGATCCACGTTTTGGCGGACTTGAATTTGCAGGTTCGCACTGGCGAGTTCCTCGCGTTGATGGGTCCGTCGGGATCGGGCAAAAGCACCTTGCTGAACCTGATCGGCGGCCTGGACCGGCCAACGCGCGGTTCGGTCAGCATTGCCGGCGAGCGGATCGAGCAGCTTTCCGACCGGCGGCTGGCGGCGTGGCGCGCGCGGCACGTCGGCTTCGTCTTTCAACTCTACAACCTGATGCCCACGCTCGCGGCCGACCGCAACGTGGAGTTGCCGCTGTTGCTGACGCACCTGTCGAAATCGGAACGGCGAAAGCACGTGGAAACCGCGCTGGCCATGGTTGGGTTGTCCCATCGCGCCAAACACCATCCCCGCACGCTTTCGGGCGGTGAACAGCAGCGCGTGGGCATTGCCCGCGCCATTGTCACCGACCCAACGCTCTTGTTGTGCGACGAGCCCACCGGCGACCTCGACCGCAAGGCGGGCGACGAAATCCTGACCCTGCTCGAAGCGCTCAACCGCGAACACGGCAAAACCATCATCATGGTGACCCATGACCCGCACGCCTCGGCCCGCGCCTCAAGGACAGTTCACCTCAACAAAGGCCAGCTCAGCAACGAACCCGTGAAATGAAGACAATGGTTTGGCATGGTAGTTCCCTGTTCCGTTGGATCTGCGCACGGACCCTGAACGGTTCCATTATACACGCGCCATTAATGAATGCGCCTGGCCTGCGGCGGCGCGCACAGGAGTGCGCGCCCTACCGGCACACGGTGGCAGGGCGGGCGGGGATGTCCCTGCCGGCCAGCACGTAAAAAAATGAAATACCTGCACCTGATCTGGAGCAATTTGAAGCGCAAAAAACTGCGCACCTCGCTGACTTTGCTTTCGATTCTAGTGGCCTTCGTTCTGTTTGCCTTTCTGTGCGCGATCAAGCAGGCCCTGCTCGGGCAGGTTGAAGTCGCCGGCGCGGACCGGCTCATCGTGCGACACAAGGTCTCACTCATCCAATTGCTGCCGGTGAGCTACAAAGAGCGGATGGAACGCATTCCCGGGGTGGCGCTCGTCACCCATCAAACGTGGTTCGGCGGCTATTACAAGGAGCCAAAGAACTTCTTTATGGAAAATCCGGTGATACCGGAGGATTTCCTCGACATGCACCCGGAATTCATCCTCCCGCCGGAACAAAAGAAGGCCTGGCTCGCCAACCGCACCGGGGCCATCGTGGGCCGCGCGACCGCGGACAAATATCATTGGAAGGTCGGCGACCGCGTCCCGATCTTTTCCACGCTGTGGAAAAAACCGGACGGCGGCTCGACCTGGGAATTCGACATCGCGGGCATCTTCGAGGGAAAGAAAAAGGGCACCGACACCACCTCGCTCTTTTTCCGTTACGACTATTTCGATGAGGGGCGGACGGAAAAGACCGGCAAGGGACAGGTCGGATGGTACACGATTCGCGTGAAGGACCCGGCGCAGGCCGGCGACGTGGCCAAACGCGTGGACGAGGAATTTCAGAATTCGCCTGCGGAAACGAAGACCGAGCCGGAAGGCGCGTTCTTCCAGGCGTTCGCGAAACAGACGGGGAACATTGCGCTGATCGTTGCGTACATCATGGGCGCGGTCTTTTTCACCATCCTGCTGGTCACGGGCAACACGATGGCCCAGGCAGTGCGGGAACGAACCGGCGAATTGGGCGTGTTGAAGGCCATCGGTTTCACGAACATGCAGGTCCTGTCGCTCGTGCTGGTGGAATCCTGTTTGCTCAGCGTCCTCGGCGGACTGCTTGGCCTCGGCCTGGCCGCGTTGCTCATTTCGCACGGTGATCCGACGCATGGCATGCTGCCGTTTTTCTTTCTGCCGTCCCGGGACGTGTTCATCGGCCTTGGCATCAGCCTTGCCGTGGGCCTGGCGACCGGCATTTTCCCCGCAATTCAGGCCATGCGGCTCCGCGTGGCCGAGGCTTTGAGGAGAATGTAACATGGCTGGCCCACTCAACTGGATTTCCCAAATCAGCTCCATCACGAAGTTCGGCTTGATGAGCATTCCGCAACGCCGCGGCGCGGTCGCGTCCACGGTCATCGGCATCGCGGGCGTGGTCGCCGTCCTCGTCGGCGTGCTCTCCATCGCGGTCGGTTTCAAACAGGTCATGACCGCCTCCGCTTCGCCCGACGCCGCCATTGTCCTGCGCAGCGGTTCGGACAGCGAGATGGTGAGCGGTCTTGGGCGCGCGGAAACCGTGCTGATCGGGGACGCGCCGGGCGTCGCGCGCGACGCGCAAGGCCCGCTGTCGTCCGCCGAGTTGTTCGTGATGATCAATCTGCCCAAGCGCACGACCGGCACCGATGCGAACGTCCCGCTGCGCGGAGTGGACCGCGCCGCCCTGCAGGTCCGTGACAGCGTGAAAATCACGAGTGGACGCATGTTCGAATGGGGCAAGAACGAAGTCATCGTCGGCGTTGGCGCGGCGCAGGAATTTTCCGGTTTGGGCGTGGACTCGAAGGTTGTAGTCGGCCAATACGAATGGCCGGTGGTCGGGACTTTCTCCGCGAAGGGCGGGATTGCCGAGTCGGAAATTTGGACTGACGCGAAGGTGCTGCAAGCCGCTTACAATCGTGGCGACAGTTTCCAATCAGTTTATACCCGGTTGAATTCGCCGGCCTCGTTCCAGCAATTCAAGGACGGGCTAACCTCAAATCCGCAACTCAATGTGAAGGTCCTCCGCCAATCCGAGTATTACGCGGAAGAATCGCGAGTGATTACCACGCTCATTACCACGCTCGGCATCCTGATTGCGGGCTTGATGGCGCTCGGCGCGGTGTTTGGCGCGCTCAACACGATGTACAGCTCCGTTTCCGCGCGAACGCGGGAGATCGCCACTCTGCGCGCGCTGGGTTTCGGCAGCGGCGCGGTGGTGGTTTCAGTTCTGCTTGAGTCGCTCCTGCTGGCGCTGCTGGGCGGGGCCATCGGCGGGAGTCTGGCGTATTTCGCGTTCAACAACTTCCATACCTCCACCATGAATTTTCAGACCTTCAGCCAGGTGGCGTTCGCGTTCAAGGTCACGCCGGAATTGTTGGTGCAGGGAATCATTTGGTCGGTCCTGATCGGCATGATCGGCGGCTTGTTTCCCGCCATCCGTGCCGCCCGCCTGCCCATCGCCGCTGCGTTGCGTGAGCTGTAATTCTGCGCCCGGCACAGGCGGCTAAGCAGGTGTGCAAAGTAACTGTCACACTGATTGACTCGAAAGCATTCAAAAAAATGCGCCGCATGCAAGGGCGAGCGTCATTTCTGAAATTTGTCTCCTTTATAGCGGCGACTCGCTTGGCTCCATCCAAGACTGAGCCATTATCTCACACCACTGTTTTGTGCGTGCAGGCCAAATCCACACTCGGATCGATCCCCCAGCGATTCGCGGCCACTTCATGGTCGGGGATTAAACCCCAACGGTCCGCCTGCGGCTCGCCGGTGTGCGCCCGGTTCGCGCCCTTCAACTCCATGCAGCCTTTGTTGTCGCCGACTTCGGCCATGAACCCCCGCTCGTCCTCCGAGAGCTTCAGATCCGGCAACGACGCGAGTTCGTCCACTTTCGTTTCAATCGTCTTGGTATTCGCGCCGACTTCCTGGATCAACGTGGGGATGACGCTCTTCACGCCGGGTTGCGAAAGGTTCCAGAGGCAGGCCAGTTGCAGCATCGTCAGCTCGTGCCGGGCGGCAATGTCACGAATTCGTTCCATTTTCTCCACCCCGGCTTCCACCCATCCCGCCGGACGGAAGGTGCGATGGTCCTGCTGCCCGAATTGGTGTCCCGGGCGCACGTCATCGTGGAACAACCCGCCGTAATCCACCACCCGCGTAATCACGCTGACGTCATGCTTCACCGCCGCCGGCAACACCAGGCTGCCCGGCCACGGCTCCAGCGGGTTCAGGATGATCATGGCCCAATCCAGCAGCGCGCCAAACCGCTCCAGGCAAAGCAAAACATCAAGCGTGAAACCGTTGGCCGGGCCCGGGGCAACGCCCAGGCGGTCCGTCAACCGCGCGTCCTTCAATTTGTCCATCGCCTTCCAGACGGCCTCGCTGGTGTAGCCGGTCAGGTCGGGATTGTGCAGCAACAACAGGTCAAATTTGTCCGTGCGGCAGCGTTCGAGCGACTTCTCCGTCGCCATTCTCAGATACTCGGCAAATTGGTTCGGCGGCCGCAACGCCGGGTTCGTGAACCGCGGGTAACCTTTCGATCCCTCCCGTTTGCCCGAATAAAAATCATGCCCCACCGCCCCGACCAGGCAGTAGGAATCCCGCGGCAAACCCGCCAGGGCGCGGCCGAGCATTTCGTCCGCCGCGCCGTTGCCATAGACATCCGCCGTCATGAACGTGCGAATGCCCCGGTGGTAGGCGTGTTGAATCACTTTGAGGAAGCGCTCTTCCGGCAGCGGTTCGCCAAAATGCATGTAGCGTCCGCCGCTCCAGGTCCCGTAAGCCGTGCGTGTCAGATCCATAAACCTAGTGTTAATAAACCACGGCCAGCTTTGCTGCAAATCAGATTAAACACCAGTTGCCAGCCTCCAGGCGCCAGGGCCAGTGTCCGCGCTCACCTTTTATGGTTATGCACCATTTCGATCACGATTTGTGCGCCATGGATGATGGCGAGGGCAAGCAGGCCAATGCCCGATCCTTTTTGTAAGCGTAACAGGGTTTGGTTGCTGAATTTTTTGTGGCCCAGAGAAACCGCCCAACTCAGCCCTACGAACCACGAGGTGGTCCCCAGGGCAACGCCGAGGACGCAGGCTCCCTTGTCAGTCCACACTGGCCGGACCCATTCGTGCGCGATAAACGAACCAGCCAGGACAATCCAGAACAGGAACACGCCGAGGTTGCCCATGACCCGCACGAAACCGGTCATGAAAGCCGAACTCGGATGAAGTTTTCGCTCGATTCTTTCCCCGACATGATCTGTGGATGGAGGGGCTTTCACGAGCAGGAGGATTCCGAGGGCAAGCATAAATACGAAGCTGCCCAGCTCCATGATCGCCTTCACATACCCCTCGCTGAAAAACGAAGCGAACCCGGTGAATGCCAGCGCGCAATAAATGACCTCCATGAGGGATGCGCCCAGGCCGATCAACACAGCCCACTTAAAACCGCGTTGAGCGCCCTCATTTATGATGGTCAGGTTGACCGGTCCGACCGGAATCGACAGGCCCACTCCCCAAAGCAGTCCCGTAAGCCCGGCGAGCAGCATGTAATGCAATTCAGACATGTACGGCGGTCACACGGTCGGAGTGTCATCCTCCTCGTCTTCCTCTTCAATTTGCGCGCGGACCTTTCGGGAGATGCGCGGGCGGATGAAACCGTAAATCAAATAGCTCGTGAAAAAGGCCGGCAGCAGGAAAGTAAGGATGTAGCCCTTGAGAATCACCACTGCGCCGATGAGCAGGATGGCAATCAGCGTTTTGGTGAACGTGCGCGTCGCCCGCAAATCGAACGCCTTGAAGGTGGGGTATTTAACTTCACTGACCATCATCCACGAAACGAACAGCATCAGCACCGGCAGCGCAAATTTCAAGTTGCGCTTCGAAAAACCCTTTTCATCCCACCAGATCATAAGATACGTCAGCGAGCAAACGAGGCCCGCCGCCGAGGGGATCGGAAAGCCCAAAAACTCCTTCCCGCCGCCGGAACCGCTCATGGTTGCCAGGCAATTGAAGCGTGCCAGGCGAAACGCCCCACAGATCAGGTAGATGGATGCCAGGAACCAGCCGAACTCGGGATGAACGATGAACACGTCCTTGAGCACGATGCGATGCACCAGGAACGCGGGCGCGACGCCGAACGAAACCAAGTCCGCCAGTGAATCAAACTCCCGGCCAAAGGGGCTCTCCCGTCCGCCCATCCGCGCCACCCGCCCGTCGAACAAATCGAACACGAACGCCAGCCCGATGTACAAGAGCGCGTGTTTGATTTCCGTGTAGTCGCCGCCCGAGATGTCCGCCTCGACGATGCGCGTCAGCGCCACAAAGCCGCAGGTGAGATTTCCCGCAGTCAGGAGGTTCGGCAAAAAGTAGATTTTTACCTTGGGCATTGCCGCCTCGTCCGGCGGCGGGTTGGGCGGCGCTTCCTTCATACGGCTTACTCGAAGGTGGCCATGACGGTCTGGCCGCCCACGACCTTGTCTTCGAGTTTGATTTTGATTTTGGCCGAGAGCGGCAGATAAAGGTCGGTGCGGGAGCCGAATTGGATCAGGCTGATGCGCTCGCCGCGCGCGACTTCGTCCCCCAGCTTGACAT
Source organism: Verrucomicrobiota bacterium (assembly GCA_021325145.1). Lineage (GTDB taxonomy): Bacteria > Verrucomicrobiota > Verrucomicrobiia > Limisphaerales > Pedosphaeraceae > JAJPHR01. The sequence continues at coordinate 92,395 of JAJPHR010000054.1, forward strand.
AAGGGACAATCCGCCGCGCGATCACGCCGGCGATGAGCCGCACCCCGATTTTCTCCTGGTGCTCGCTGGCAGTGAGCCCCAGCAGCAGGTTTTCATTTTGCTCCGCCGATTCGCTCTTGAGCGCGCTCAGAAACTGCCCGGTGTTGTACCGGTAATAGTCCACCTTCCCACTGACGGGGGCGTTTTGGACATGCACATTTATCACCGAGAGAAAGATGGAAATCCGCTGGCAGCGGCCACCCATGAATTGCGGTTCATCCACCTGGTCGATGATATCCACTTTGCCATGCGCAGGGGACACAATCAGGCCCGGCCCGGCGGGCACGCGGGGGTTGGGATCGCGGAAGAAATAGAGCGTGAACACCGCAAACAGAACCCAGAAACCAATCAGGAAAAAGGAAAGCGCCCACGCGGAGATGAGGAGAACAGCCGCGATAAAACCAGCGACGAGGATGGCAATTAAAGCCACCAAAGTCCAAAAAATGATCTTGAGCGCCGACCGAAACGCCCGCCCGGAATGTTTCATTGGATTATTCTAAGGTTGAACCCTTGAAGTTCAAGGTTCAAAGTTCGGGCTCGACAGAGTGCAAGCTGCAGCCGCCAAGCGGCAGACGTTGTGCGAGTGACCATCGGGCCGGAGTTCCGCTCAGGGGCCTTTCAGCGTTTGCGATCGCTTGGAATCAGGCAGCGTGATTTGGAACACGGTGTCCACGGATTCGTTCGTGCATTTTTTGCCATGGTCGTCGGTGAGGTCCCACGGCACCTGGATGACTCCGTTGGACGTGCTTCCTTTGAACGTTCGGATGTGTTCCCCGGTTGGAGCTTTGAGCTCGATGCTGTAAAGCCCGTTCGACTCCGGCAGCTTCGCGTAGAGAATTCCCCCGCGGGAATCGAACTGGGAATAAACGGCGTTGAACTGGCAAAGGTTGCTGGAAAAGAACGGCGTCACCGGACCTCGGATTTCGCCTTGTCCCGGACCCCGGTCAGCATAGTAAAGCTGCGCCTGCACCGCGTGCTGTCCAGGCGGATCGTAAGTGGTGTTCCAAGCCAGCAGGCAATTGCCGTTGGTGGACCGGGAACAACTTTGAAGCTCACCCAAATCGGAGGCAGACCGCGCTTCCGGCTCCGCATCCACCAAGAGGCGAAGTTCCCCGATATTGGTCACCACATCGTAAGCGATAGGCACTTCAAAAGTGGCGACCTCCGGCTCTTCACCGGTTACGACCTGCCTCGCGGTCAACAATCCGTCCAGATCAAGAGAGGCTTTCCCCGATGGCCCCTCGTTTCGCAAAACCTGGCTTAAAGGCCGGCCATTATACACCGCCTCTTTTCCGCGAGGAGGTTGTTTCATGGTCAGGAGTCTTTTGACTGTGGCTTGCCGGGAAGCTTCCTGTTCCCTTGCTGTCGTTTCCGCTCTCAACTCGGCCATTTTTCGTTCGTCTTCCAAGGCCGTTTTCTCCACCTCCTGCTGGGCTTTTACTTCTTCGGGCGACGCCGGGCGCGGCCAGACCAAATCAAACCCTTGTGCAAAGCCAAATCCAAGGCCACCGGGACCGCCGTAGAATCCAGCCCGGCGACCAAACTGTACGGTCGGCTGCATGTTTCCCCCGTCATCGACACAATCCAGTCCGACCGAATAAAGAATAAAGTGGCCATCGCCCGTCAGGCGGTAGCGCAGCGGTTTCCCGTCCATAAAATCGCCCGGTGGACTTTTGAGAAACTCGGGAGCCAGCTCTGGCAGCGCTTTCGGATACGAACCGTGCCGTCCAAGGTAGCGTTCCAACGCCAGCGCCGTGACAATAATTCGCCGGCGTGCTTCGGCTTCCGCCGCCCGGGCAAGTGGCCCCCGCCCTTGCGCCTGAAAGCGAACGCTCAATTGCCTTGAGTTCATCATCACTTGCATCATCGAAGGATATTTGGATTGAAACACCGGCATGTTGGTCACTCCCGGAAGTTGCCGCATTTCCGCCCAAGTCGCGGACCGCACCGCGCGCCGAAGTTCAAGCTCACGGTCCCGGTAGAACAAGAGCAGGGCTTTTTCATCCTCGTAGGTTCCTAAATGGCGGTAGCGGAATTGACGCCAGTTGTCATTCAGGCTCGACCAGGCATACCGAGGAGAACGAACCATATCTTTTAAAGTCGTGACCGGCGCAGGCCGCCCTCGCTCCAATTGGCACAAGGCGACTGTGCTCGCGCGCGAAAATGCCGCTACTTCCGGCAAGCCAGTAAAGAAATCAAGTGATTCCCATTCCTGCTGTAATCTCGCCAGACGATCGTCTGTCCAGCCGTCCGCCTGGAGTAATTGCCAGGTAATATTGAATAAGTTCTCTGAGCAGGCACACTGAACCAGGTGGGACACCTCGCACGGTTCGATATCCCAGGCGGAGATCAGCCGCGTGGCAGCCAGGAGATTAGTCCATGCAGCATCCTTCTTTTCTTGATCCAAGTCGAGCATGGCCCGGGCTCCAAGCATCTGCGTCAGGTTTCTTAGGATCACCAGGTGCCCCAATCGCATGGCACTGCCCGCACTCGCGTTGAGATCAAATCGAATGGGGCCAGACAGGGCAGCTTCACAAGCGGCATCCAGCGCCTCCTCGTTTTTGTTGATCGTCTCCTCCAACGTGGGCAGGCTCTGCTGGCCTGGCGCATCTTCTTCCACCTGGCCTTGTTTCCAGACTACCATGGCCGCATTCGACCCCACCTCTCTCATGAATACAGCCTGTCGGGTCGAGCGAATGTCCGATAAGGCCGCCACTCGTGCCCGATCCTCCCCCGGAGCGCCCAGGTTGAAATCTGTGAGGTCGGTTTTGAATCCTTGCTGCCGCAGCGCGAGTCGTGTCTTTGCCACCTCCGTTTGCGCGGCGCTGCCCGGACGAAGCAGAAATAATGCGGCAATCACACCCGCCACCGCGAATGCCATTGTGATTTTCCAGCGCAGCTTCATGATCTCCCGTGCTTTGAGCGTATATTACTATGATAGGCGGCGCACTTTCAATGGTCATTTGGTTTGAAATCTGCGCTGCAATCATTACTTCTTGTCATTGCTGGGTGAGGCTGGCTGGCTTGCAAACTGCCGGCATTGCCCGGTTGAAATGAAATCGAAATACGACGTGGTGATTCTTGGCGGCGGCCACAACGGTCTCGTGGCGGCGGCTTATCTTGGCCGCGCCGGCTTGAGCGTGCTGGTGCTGGAGAAGAACGATTATCTTGGCGGGGCCGCAACGTCGCAGCAGCTTTTCCCGGACTATGACGCGCGGATTTCACGGTATGCCTACCTGGTCAGCCTGTTGCCGGAGAAAATCACCCGCGATCTGGGCCTGAAGATCGAGTTGCGCACCCGCGCCACCGCTTCGTTCACTCCGCACGTGCGGGATGGCCGCCATGGCGGGCTGCTGCTCAGCAATGTTTCGGAACAGGCGGGACGCGAATCCCTGCTCGAATTGACGGGCAACCCGGCCGAGTTCGAAGGGATGCAGAAGTTTTACCGGCTCAGCCGTGTTTTTGCGGAGCAAGTTTGGGATACCATGCTGCAACCGCTGCCGGACAAAGAGGAACTGCGGCGGCGCTTCGCAAAAGATTCCTTGCATCAGGAAGCCTGGCGCGCGCTGGTGAAAGAGCCGCTGGGACTTGCAATCGAGCGCTACGTTCAGAACGATTTGCTCCGCGGCGTGATTTTCACCGACGGGAAGATTGGTTTGTTCACACATCCGCACGACGAATCATTACTGCAGAATCGCTGTTTCCTGTATCACGCGATCGGCAATCGCACAGGTGAGTGGAAAGTCCCCGTGGGTGGGATGGGCCGGGTCGCCGCTGAACTCACGCGTGCGGCCGCTGAAAGTGGCGCGGAGATGTTCACGGAGGCAAAAATCAGGGCGTTACATTTGGGCGATAAAAATCGTAGCGTGGAATTTGAACTCGGGAACCAGGCCCACACTGTCGAAGCACGGTTTGTGTTGGTGAACTTTGGCCGGAATGTGCTGGCCAAACTCCTGGACCGCCCGTATCAGCCCGACGCCACGCATGAAGGATCGGTATTTAAGATCAACATGCTGTTACGCCGCTTGCCGCGACTGGCCGCGAATCGTTATTCCGCCGCCGAAGCCTTTTCCGGGACGTTTCATATTGATGAGGGTTATCAACAGATGCAGGCCAGTTTTCGGCAAGCCTCCGAATCACAGCTTCCCGACAAAATCCCGAGCGAGGTTTATTGCCACACGCTGACCGATGACAGCATCCTCTCACCGGAACTGCGCGCCGCAGGTTTCCATACCCTGACGCTCTTTGGCCTCGACCTGCCCTGGCGTTTGTTTGCGGAGGACAATGAACCGATGCGAGAGCTTGTGCAGCGACGGTGTCTGCAAGGTTTGAATGCGTGGCTGGATGAACCCATCGAGGATTGTCTCGCCTGTGCGCGCGACGGGCAGCCGTGCATCGAATCAAAGACTCCGGTGGACATTGAACATGCGCTCGGCCATTACCGGGGGAACATTTTTCATGGCGCCTTGGCCTTCCCTTTCGCCGAAACGCCGGAAACCGTTGGCGCCTGGGGTGTGGAAACAGAGTTTCCGAATGTTTTCCTGTGCGGAGCGGGCGCGCGACGCGGTGGCGGCGTCAGTGGTATTCCCGGCCACAACGCGGCCATGAAGGTATTGGAAGCGCTGAAAGGCGTTACTCGCTGACGATCTTATCGCAGAAAATCTGCATGCGCAGGGTGAGGCGATGGCCGATGCGCTGGGCGGCTTCCGAAGGAAACGCATGGTAGGGAACAAGGTTGAAGGCGTGATGTGTGTGACCGCCCACTGAGCCGCCATACTCGTAGCTCGGCACTTTTCTTAGTTGTTCAACCAGCTTTTCGTAGTCGCTGTCCGACGAGGTCACGCCGATCAGGAAGGGAAATTCTGAATCATCAATTTCCACGCGCTGGAGGGTGACGCCGGCGTTTTGGGCGGCCAATTGAATGGCGTCAGTAAGGCCCTGGCGGGTGTATGCGGGGGCCAGGCTTTGCGGCGGTGACACTGGATCGCCGAGATAGTCAAAGATCACTTGGTTGGGGTTCGATGCCGAAGTTGGAGCCGCCACGGCTGGGATTGGGCCAACGGAATTCGCAGCGCTGGGTTGGCTCGTCGCCTTGCCCCAGGGCTCGCGCCGAACCCATTCGCCCTGGCCAAAATAAATTCCGCCGAAACTGCCGCCGGACCTGGCCGGGTAAAAGCTCAAGTGCAAATAGCCGTTCTCGCCCATGGTTTTGACCAGCCGGAAATTGCCCGAGCCTTTTTGGACGCGGACGCGCTGCCGCGGGTCAACCGGTGTGGGACCGCTGTTCGACGTCGTCGTGGCATAAAAGCACAAATCCGCCTCGTCCGCGGAAGCCAGGGTATAAACGCCCTCGACACAATAAGTTTCATTCGTCGTGATGACATCTCTGGTTCCGTGCATTGCGGTGATAGTGATGCTGTCACCGGGGGCGAATTCAGCGAAGCCAAGCTCGAACGAAACCGTGTAGGGAAAGTCGGTGGTAGCGTTCTGGGCGCGAGTGGATGGCGAGGAGCCGAGCAGCGCGAGGAGAACCGGGGCGAGATGCAAACAGGAAGCAAGTTTTGTTTTCATGCAGATGTTTTTTTGTCGATTATTTGCTGGAGAGCCAAATGGTTTGGTCCACAACACGCGGATTACAGGTGAGCGAATCAATCACCGTGTTGCCGTTCTGACGAAAGGTGTAGGTGGGCACACAGTAGGAAAGCCGGATGGAAACAGGAGTGGGAGCGGGCGCGTCACGGCGGGCTAAGCGCACCGGCGGAATTACAGAGACTCGTGAGCTGAATGGGACACCGGTCATTAAAGCAGTGCCGAGGAGCAGTGCCGCTGTGATCGCGACGGGCCACACGAGCCGTTGCCACCACGCCAGGACGCCGGCTTGCCCAGGCGGCGGAACGGGTTCGGCCTGAAGCGCGGCGAGGACACGGCGCTGGATGTCCGGGCGAAGCGCAAGCGTTTGTGCGGCCTGTTGGAAACCGCGCGAGAAGGAACGAGCGATTTGCGTTTGCTGCCGCACGGCCTGGCGGCAAGCCGGGCAGGACGAGAGATGAGCGTCGGCGGAGTCGCGGATCGCGGGCGCGAGGGAGCCTTCGAGATACTCGAACAGCAGGTCTTGAAATTGCGGACAGTTCATCGTCTTTCTGTTTCTTTTGTGCCGTGGGCGCCGAAAAGGTTCAATTCGCCGGGCAGCAGTTTTTGCATTTCGGCGATGGCGTAATGCAGGCGGGACTTGACGGTGCCGCAGGAAATGCCGAGCTGGCTGGCGATCTCGTGGATTTTCATATCTTCGTAAAAGCGCAGGATGAGAACTTCACGATGTGGAACGGAAAGGCGGCCGAGGGCTTCCGTCAGGACCGAGGAAGCGAGGCCGGCGTCGAGCGGGAGCGGACCTTCTTCCGGCAGCGGAACGTCCCGGCGGGCAAGTTCATCATCGCAAACAATGCGTTTCCGGTCGCGATGATAATGGCGGCTAAGATTGAGGAGAATGGCATGCAGCCAGGTGTAAACGGAGGAACGCCCGCCGAAACGGCCAATGGATTGGAAAGCTTGAACAAAAGTGTCCTGGACAAGATCCTGGGCTTCGGTTTCGTTGCCGCAAAGCAGGAACGCGGAACGGAGCAGGCGCTGGCCGCAGGTCTCGACTAATTCCTGCACGGCTGCCGGGTCCCGACTCCGGAGCGCCGCGATCAGTTCCTGCTCGTCCATTTTTACTTTGTGCCACTTGAGGGAAAAAGGTTCAAGGAATCCACAAATTGCTGGAAGAAGCTTATCCGCGGCGGCGAGGCAAACAGGTTTTGGGACGGTTGAGGAGCTTTGGGACGGGTCCAGGGGTATATAATAAAAACGCCGAACACCAAGCTCCAAACACCGTAATAAGGGAGCGTGGTTTCAGGATGCGTCTGGCTGCAAGTAACTGGCTCCGTGCGCGTATGTTTGCAGCGATTTGACCTGCTGGGCGGCAGTGGCACGATCAGTGTCGGTGTTTTCCACCTTGGCGGCGGCCAGGAGACTTTTTTGAAGGTCGTTCAATGGGATATTCGCTGAAGTGTCGCTGGCATCAATGGTGCATTTGGCGACGATGTTCGGCCACGCGGTGCTTTCGTTGCCCGGGATTCGAGTCAGCACGCGGTCAAGGGTTGGGGCGGAGGCAATGCGCGGACTCGGAAGGAAGTTGGTTTTATCCAGGTTTAGCAGCGGCCAATCGCGCAAAGTTGCCAGGATGGAGGTGTGGTCGTAGGGCTGTTCGCCGGGTGACGCGCGAAACACCGTGCCCGGCTCTACATACGAGGAAACGACGATAGCCGGGACCCGCACGCCAAAGCGGTCGAATTTGAAACGCCCATCCCGCGATTGCGGCCAGGGCTGGGGCGCGATGGCTCCGGTGGGCGGAGGGACGTGATCATAGCAGCCGCCGTGCTCGTCAAACAGAACTACGAGCATAATCTTGTCGCGGCAGGGGCTGTTGCGGACCGCTTGATAAACGTCCGCAAGGAAGGTTTCACCGCGGCAAATGTTGTGGGGCGGATGATAATCCTCCGGCTGTTCGGTGCCGAAAAGGTTCGGAACAAATCTTGGTTCGATGAAGGAATACGCCGGCAGTTTCTGAGCGGGGTCGGCGTCAGGTTGAGCCGAGCAAAGCCGCTTGAAAACCGAATAGTTCTGGAAGTTGGCACGCCAGCCGCCCAGCATCGGAAATTGCCAATAGGTCAGCGCTGGAACACGGTCTTCATCCCAAAACACACCCCAGGTTTTGTCCTGTTCCTGCAACACATTGAAGATCGTGGAGATGTGGTACCACTCGTAGTTGTCGTTGTTGATGTGGCCATCGGAGGAACCGGTATGGACAAAACCCCGGTTGGGCCAGGTCTGCGAAGGCACTGAGGCGAACCAGTGGTCGCAGACCGCGAAGCTGCGGGCGAGTTCATTGATGACATTCGCCTGGTCGGGGCCATAGGTCTGCATGATTTGGTTGATCGAACCAGGACCCGCCGCGGTGGTGGAGTAATCTTGAAGGAATCCGCTCATGTTGGCCTGATCCTCCGGGGCGGGGCAAGCTTTGCCATGGATTTGAAAGGTCACATGATCAAACTCCTCCTGCGGATCCGGCGTGGGCGACTGATTGGCACTGGGGCACGATGGCCAGGCTGTGGTGGGGCGGGTGACAAATACTTTTTGAGCGCCGGCGGCACTGAGTTGGTTCGACCAGGTGTTGGCTGTAAGCCCCTCGAAGGTCGGCGGCGTTTGCGGAGGAATGTTGAACCTGGGCGGGTTGGTTTGATTGTCGTACAGCCAGCCTAAAAGATTATCAAACGACCGGTTCTCGAACATGACCAAAACCACGTGCTCAATGTTATCCATGCCCATAGCGTTTCCTTTGTTGGTTTTCGAAATTCCGTCCCATCGTGTGCTTCACGGTTCATGGATGGCAAGGCAATTGACTTGTCAAAAACGGACATTCTTTGGACGCAACGATGCGTTGTGGCGGTGGTTGACGGCGCTTGCAAAAAAATTCATGCTTTGCGGTGAAGCGCGACGCCATTTTGATCAGTTAAAAAATCCCATGCACGCGATCCTCGTCTCTTTGGGCACGGACGGAGACATACTTCCGTATGTGGGATTGGGAGCCGCGTTGCGAGCGCGAGGCCATCGGGTCACGCTGGTGGCGAGCGCGCATTATGAATCGCTGGCCAGCGCTCACGGCCTGGGATTTCGGGCTTTGGTTTCCGTTGAGGAGAACGATGCGCTGTTTGGGCACCCGGATTTCTGGCGTCCGGGCCGGAACATGCCGCTGATGATTCGCTGGGGGTTGCGTTTGCGCCAGCGGCATTATGAATTGCTTTCGAAACTGGCCGCGCCGGATGCGGTGTTTGTGACCACGCCAGCTTTGCTTCCCGCAAGGCTTGTCCACGAAAAAACCGGCACGCCGCTCGTGAGTTTGGTGCTGCAGCCATGGATGATTCCCAGTGCCATCGCGCCGCCGATAATGCCCGGCCTGGTTTTTCTGCGCAACGCGCCGGCGGTTTTTTGGAAGCTGTTTTGGCGGGGAGCGAACCTCGGCGGTGATATTTTCATCGGACGTAAAGTCAATCGCCTGCGCGCGTCGCTCGGGTTGCGGCCCGTGCGGGGCCTTTTTCGGAACTGGCTTTCGCCGCAACTCGTGCTCGGACTTTTTCCGGAATGGTATGGCAAACCGCAAGCGGACTGGCCGCCGCAAATGCGGCTGACGGGATTTCCGATGTTCGACGGCGGCAGGAACGCCGATCTGCCGGCGCCACTGGCGGAGTTTTGCCGCGCCGGGAATCCGCCCATCGTGTTCACGTTTGGGACGGGAATGGCGCATTCAGCCCCTTTGTTTCGCGCCGCGCTGGAGGCGTGCGGGATACTCGATGTCCGTGGAATTTTCCTGACCAAATACCGCGACCAACTGCCGGACCCGCTTCCACCGTCGATCATTCATTGCGCGTTTGCCCCGTTCCGAAAACTCTTTCCACTTTGCGCGGCGGTGGTGCATCACGGCGGCATTGGGACGGTGGCGGAAGCGCTGGCCGCGGGAGTTCCGCAATTGATTCGCCCCATTTGTTTCGACCAGATTGACAATGGCGAACGCACGCGACGGCTGGGAGCGGGTGCCTGGCTCAAACCCCGACGGGCCCGCGGCAGGGAGATTGCGGACGCTCTAAGGAAGCTGCTGGACACGGAAACCTTATCGCGTTGCCGCGCCATCTCCGCTCGATTCAAAGACGCCAATGCACTGGAAACAACGGCGCAATCGATTGAGAAATTCGCGGCGGAAAAATTGGCGCTGGCTGCGGTTACTGGAGCTTCGCCCGATAATAACGGCCGGGGAAATTAGTCGAGTGCGTGTCCGTGAACGTCCACAAACCGGTTCCGGAAGCATTGGTGGCGATGGGCGTCCAGGTGATGAGGTTGGTCGAAGCAAGAATTACGTAATTGGTGTTCGCGATGCCGACGAGGCGCATCTGAAACAAGTGGTTGGTGGCGTTCATTCCAGACTGATCCAGGTGCGCGGGTCCATTGAGCAGAATGGAAGCCGGCGCAGTGCCCGCCGAACCGACATTGTTCGCGGCAATCATCTGATAATTACCAGCCGAGCCGGCCTGGAAATTAGTCAGCGTCAGCGTTCCATTTGTCTGCCCGGTTATCTGCCAGCCATTGCACCACCACTGGCATTGCGGCGTCGGATAGCCGTTAACCGTGGCGGTCAACACCACCGTGGAACCGGAACTGACGGTGTGGCTGGCGGGTTGGGCGGTGATGCTCGGCGGTACGCTCAGGTTGGCGTGGAGCACCACCGTGCCGTAAGCGCCGTTAACGCCGTCCACCGCCACGTAATAGACGGTGTTGCTGGTGGCGGCAAAGGTGACCATGCTGTTCGTGCCTCCCGTGCCGCTGCTCACGTCGCAAGCCACGGGAACGAGCGAGGAGAAATCGTTGCCGTTGCCGGTGTAAACACCGAGAATCGTGGCGAAATTGCTGCCATCGGTGTCGATCTCCATGATGCCGTTATCCACGGCTTGCACCGAAGTCCAGGCCGAGGAACCGCCGGGTTGATCGCAATGGTTCGGCTCGCCGGATTGCGTGCCGCCGCCGTAAGTGCTGAACACCTGGGTGCTGGAGTAGCCGCGTGAGTTGCCTCCGCTGGTACGTGTCACGCGTTGGGAAAAGGTCCGATCAGAAAGACTCACTTGCACGGTCTGCACGCTCTGCACGCCGCCGAAAACCTCGGGGATCAACAAGCCCGCGGCCTGGAATTTGTCCTGGACGAGCGCATTTACGTTCACTGCGCCGTCCAGCAAGCTGATCTGCAAGCTGGCCGGTTTGGAAAGCATGGTCTTGCCGCCGGCACTCACTTGCACCCGGTATAATCCCACGTTGGCCGCTGAGACATTCGGGATTTGGAGCGTCGCACTGGTCGCGCCGGGCAAACTCACGTCATTCAAGAGCCATTGATAGGACGCGCCGGAAATGGTGGGGATCGAAAACGTGGCCGTGCTGCCGAACCCGACGATTTGATTGACCGGTTGGGCGTTGATCCGCGGCACCGCGGTTGAGAGGATGTCCTCGCTCGAATTCAGGATGATGGTGCCGGAAGCGCCGTAAGCGCCATCGATGGCGATCGAATAAGTCGTTCCGCCCACCGCATTGAACACCACGCGGCTGCGATAATAGCCGTCGCCGTCGTCGCTGCTCGCCACTTCGGTGAGATTGGTCAGGTTGTTGCCAGTATAAACCGCGAGCAACGTATCGAAGCTGCTTCCGAAGGTATCGAAGGTGGCCACGCCGCTGAGCAGCGGTGTCCAGGTGAACCAGACGGACTTGCCACCGGGAATGCCCGCGTGCATGGGCTCGCCCGGTTCACTGGTGGCATTCACATTGTTGTAACTGAAGAGTCCCAGCAGGTTCAACAACGGCGCCCGCTGGGCAAAGTTATCCGCGCCCGGCAGGTTCACCAGGCCGTTAAGCGAAATCAAGGCTTCCTGGCTCGTGGTAGCGCCAAATTGATCGGATACGACCACGCTGTAGGCGCCGCAGTCGCTGGCCAGCAAACCCGCCTTGCGATAAGTCGAGTTCGTCGCGCCCGGGATGTTTGCGCCGTTCAAGCGCCATTGATACTTGACCCCGGGCGGACCGAGCACATCAGCGACCAGGTTCAGCAAACCGCCCAAGTTGAGCAATTGGGGCGCGGGCTGGCTTTTGAAGCTTGGAGGAGCGGGTTGATAGATATCCACGACCGCGCTCCCCGTGCTGGCGCCGGGAGTTAAATTGTACTCGTTTTGCGATACAGCCGCCACGTTGGTTAAAATCCCCAAGGCTTGCGGGGAGACGTAAACTTTCATCACCGCGGTCGCACCCGGGGCCAGCGTTCCCAGATTGAATGCGACTGAATTGCCGTTGGTGATAAAGGTTCCCACACTCATGGTGGCATAAACATAGTTCATCGATGGGAACCAATCAGTCACCGTGACTCCGGTCGCCGCATTGGTTCCCGAATTGGTCACCGTTATCGAGTAAGACAGTTGCTCGCTCAGCACCGTGGCGTTGGTCGAAGCGGTTACGGACAATGACAAGGCGACGGGATTGACGGGCACGAACTTTTGGCACGCCGCAAACTCGGATGTGTTCCCCATCGGGTCGGTCGCCGTGGCACTCACGAAGGTATTTGGCGCCAGAACCATGGGAAGAGTTCGGTTGAACGTCGCGTTGCCGCTCGCGTCGGTCGTGACCGCAACCGATCCCAAATAAGTTTTTCCTTCGCCGTAGCCGGAAGGATCGCATGTTGGACTGCTGTATAGATCGATTTGGTAGGTCTGTTGGGCCGTGCTGTTCAAGGTCCCGTGAATGATGGTCGAGTTTGCCGCATAAGTGACCGAACTCAGCACGGGAAAATTCTGCAGATCGTTCGCGCCTTTATCGCAATCGCCGGAATCGTTCGGCGTCACTCCGGACGGGCCCAGGTCGATTCCAAGGGCACCATTGGAAAAGATCGAATTGCCACGCACCTGATTCTGGGTGCCCGCGGCAACCTGCACTCCTGCGCCGGTGTTGAAGGCGATTGTATTGCCGGCCCCGGCTGCAAGGCCACCAATGATATTAGCGCTTGAGGAATTCAGGTAAACACCCGCGGAGGCATTGCCCAGGTTCAGGGTTCCTGAGAGATCAGTCCCGATGAAATTACCCTGGATGACGTTCCCGCCTGGTTGTTTCAACTGGATGCCATAACCGGCGTTGCCCGAGATGACGTTGCCTTCACCCGGGTTCACGCCGCCAATTTGGTTGGTTGGGGTATTGTCGTTGATCAGGATTCCAACTCCGTTTCCCAGCGCGTTGGTGCCGCTCAGATCGGTCCCGATGAAGTTGCCTTGGACCACATCGCCTCCATGCGAATCCAGGTCCACGCCGGCGCCGCCAAAGCTATTTATCACCAAGCCGCGGACGGTGCTATTCCCGCCTTTCAGGTGCAAGCCGTTCGCATTACCACCGGCCTGCGCGCCATTTAATTCCACAATCGGAGTTCCCGCATAACCCGGCTGCGTGGTGGCATCAATCGTGACCGGCCCGGTGATGTCCTGGATGGGTGTCAGGGGTTTGATGGAGTACGGTCCCGGGCCGGAAATATTGAAAATAATGACATCGGCAGTGTTATCGCCGTTCGCGTTCAGAATGGCCTGGCGGAACGAGCCTGCGCCGGAATCGTTCGTATTCGTCACCGTGTAGGTCGCCGCAAGTGAAGCCAGCGGAGCAAGTCCAAGCCACAAGGAGAGCAGCGCCGTCAAAGAAATTGTTCGCCTTACCGTCATAGCTCTTCCACCGTCTCAACCGACCGCCTGCCGCTCTGTCTCAACCAACCGCCCGCTGTAGCGAACATGTGCCTCATGTGCTGGATCGTGAGGGCGAGATCCAGACCGGTCATCGCCAGCAACATTGGTCCGAAGAGCCTGTTCAAATTCGAATTCTGTTTCACGTCAACGGCTTCGAAGCAAAAGACAGACCAGCAGGGGTGATTCTCGTTCCTGAAAATGGACAATTGGACACCATCCAGAGTCGGGACACTTTTGTCCTGTTCCAGGACAGCTCCACAAAGCGCTGTCGTGGCGTCCAGTACAGCTATTTTTTCAACTTTGTAAATTTGCGAACTCGTTCCTCATAAGGTTGTTCCAAGAGCCCCTTGGCAGTGCTTTTGCTCTCGCAGGGCAAGCAGACAAAATATGACGTTTCAGAAATTCGTAAGCCTGGCGCAAGTTGGTTGTCTCGAAAGGACAATCGATAATCGCCGGGGATTTCAAAGCCGGATGTTCGGAGTGCGCACTCTACTCTCCTTGTCGCTTTTGCTCACAGTCGGATTCGGAGTGCAGGCGCAAACCCCATCGGCCGCCACCAACCAGGCCGGCTTGGTGCTCACCATCGAAGGCACCGTCGAAGTAGCCCGCGTCGGCACGACGGCATGGAACGCAGCCGACACCAATCTCACCCTCGCGTTTGGGGACAGTCTTCGCACCGGCCCGCGGAGCCGCGCCACCGTTCGCCTGTCCGATCTCAGCGTCCTGCGCGTGAACGAAAAGACCGTCCTCCAAATCCGCCCGCAGGTTGATGGCCGGGGTTCGCTGCTGGATTTGCAGGCTGGCTCAAGCTATTTCTTCAACCGCTCGAAACCCTCCAGCCTGCAGTTTCACACGCCGCTCATCTCGGGAGCCATCCGCGGCACTGAATTCAATCTCGCGGCCGATGCCGACGGTCGCACGACTGTGGCGCTGATCGAAGGCGAAGTAGCGCTCAATAATGCCCAGGGCGAACTGGTCCTGCAAAGCGGTGAAGAAGGCCTCGTCGAGCCCGGACAGGCCCCGCACAAAACCGCCCTGCTTCAGGCCATCAATATCATCCAGTGGAGCCTTTATTATCCGGCGGTGCTTGATCCGGATGACCTGGGTTTAACGGAGGGGGAACGGGCTGCGCTGGCAGATTCATTGGGCGCTTACCGCGCCGGCGATCTGCTCGGAGCCCTGGCCAAATATCCGGCGAATCGCGAGCCCGCCTCCGATGCTGAGCGGGTCCAGCGCGCCGCCTTGCTCCTGGCCGTCGGGCAGGTGGAGCAAACCGAAGCCGGGTTGCAATCGCTCCAGAGTCCCTCGCGTTCCGCCCAGGCTTTGCGCCAGGTCATTGCCTCCGTCAAACACGGGGAGTTTTCGGGAGAATCTCCGACCACTGCGAGTGAGTGGCTTGCTGAATCCTACTACCTCCAATCCCGTTCCAAATTGAATGAGGCTCTTAGCGCTGCGCGAATGGCGGCAAATCGCTCGCCCAACTTCGGCTTTGCCTGGGTGCGCGTCGGCGAACTTGAATTCTCGCTTGGCCACGTCAACGAGGCCAAAGCCGCGCTCGAACGCGGTCTGCAACTTTCCCCGCGCAATGCCCAGGCGCTCGCGCTCCGGGGCTTTCTGCTCGCGGCGGAAAACCGGACCCGCGAAGCCGCTGCTGCTTTCGATCAAGCCATCGCTGCCGATGGAGCGCTGGCCAATGCCTGGCTCGGGCGCGGCTTGTGCAAAATCCGGCAGGGCCATTACGAGGAAGGCCGGCAGGACTTGCAAGTGGCCGCGACTTTGGAGCCGAACCGCTCCGATTTGCGGAGCTATCTTGGGAAAGCCTGGGACCAGCGGCGCGACCGCAAACATGCGGAAAAGGAATTGCGTCTGGCCAAACAACTTGATCCCAGCGACCCGACCCCGTGGCTTTACTCGGCCCTGCTGGCCCACGAATACAACCAGGAGAACCAGGCCATCGGCGACCTCGAAAAATCCAAGGAACTCAACAACAACCGCAGCGTCTATCGCTCGCAATTTCTGCTCGACCAGGACCAAGCCGTCCGCAGCGCGAACCTCGCCAGGATGTATGCGGACGTCGGCATGTTCGATTGGAGCACCCGCGAAGCGGCGCGCGCGGTGGATTATGATTACGCCAATTATTCCGCGCATCTCTTCCTTGCCAACAGCTACGATGCCCTGCGCGATCCCAAGCAGGTCAATCTGCGCTACGAAACGCCCTGGTTCAGCCAGTTGCTCGTCGCTGACCTCCTCGCGCCAGTCGGTTCGGTCTCGCTTTCCCAGAATGTTTCCCAGCAGGAGTACTCGCGGCTCTTTGAAGGTGATCATGTGGGCGTGTATAACGACACCGAGTATTCCTCCCGCGGCGCCTGGCTGCAAAACTCCTCCGAATACGGCAATTTTGGCAACAGCAGTTTTGCCTTCGATCAATATTACCGCTCCGAAACCGGCGATCGTCCGAACAATGACCTGATCAGCTTCGACGTTACCGCGCGGTTCAAGCAACAGCTCACCGAGCAGGATTCGGTTTTCCTGGAAGTCGAGCATTCCACTTACAGTTCGGGTGACGTGTTCCAATACTACAACCAGAACGCCGCCAGTCCCACGCTTCGCATCACCGAAACGCAGGATCCGAATATCTTCGCGGGATATCATCGCGAATGGGCGCCGGGGATTCACACATTATTCTTGGTGGGCCGCTTGCAGGACACGTTCACCCAGAGCAATCCCAACAACAACCTGCTGTTGATTACGCAGACGGGGCCCAATGTGACGGCAGTGAACCAGGTTCCTTCAAATCTGGAATACACGAGCGATTTGACGGCTTACACAGCGGAGTTGCAGCAAATATTCCAGACGGACAAGCAGACCTTTGTTTTTGGTGGCCGTTATCAGGCGGGCGACATCAACACACACTCGTTTGTCGAGCGAACCTTCGTGTTCAATCCCACACCGTTCGACCAGACCATTTCGCCGGACCTGACCCGCGCCGGTGTGTATGCGTACGAATCGTACCAGGTTTGCCAGCCGCTGCTGC
Organism: Verrucomicrobiota bacterium; assembly: GCA_021325145.1. GTDB lineage: Bacteria > Verrucomicrobiota > Verrucomicrobiia > Limisphaerales > Pedosphaeraceae > JAJPHR01. The sequence goes on from JAJPHR010000054.1 coordinate 108,808, forward strand.
TCACGGCGGGGCTGAGTTACGACCATCTCGAATATCCGGTGAACAACGAAATTTCCCCCGTCTCGGGCGGCGAGACTTCGAAGGGGCAATTCTCGCCCAAGCTTGGCTTTCGTCTCACGCCTTTGGAGAACACCACGTTCCGCGGCGTCTGGACCCGCTCGCTCGGGGGCGTGTTCTACGACACCAGCGTCCGGCTCGAACCCACTGAAGTTGCCGGGTTTAATCAAGCTTTCCGCAGCATCCTGCCCGAATCCGTTGCAGGCCTGGTTCCCGGTTCGAGTTTCCAGACGTTCGGCCTCGCCTGGGATCAGAAACTTCCCACGCGCACTTATCTTAGCGTGATGGGCGAAATCCTGGACTCGCGCGGCGCGCGCACGGTGGGAGTTGTGGACGCGACCGGGCCATTCGCCAACAACCCGGGAGGCGTGGACCAAATACTCGATTTCGAGGAACGAACGGTCACGCTGGTGGGCAACCAGCTTTTGAGCGATGAATTCGCCGTCGGCGCAAGCTACCGCATCAGCCAGGGTTCGCTGCAAGATAGCGTCCCCGCGATTCCCCAGGCGCTAAGCGCCAACTTCAGCCTGAGCGCCAACCGCAACGTCAACGCCACGTTGCAACAAGTGAATCTGTACGCGCTGTTCAATCATCCGTGCGGCTTCTTCAGCAAGGCCGAAGCCGTTTGGTCCGGCCAGTCCAACAGCGATTACGCCATTGACCTGCCGGGTGATCATTTCTGGCAATTCAATCTCTTCGCCGGCTATCGTTTGCACCGCCGTTTGGCGGAGTTCCAGGTCGGCGTGCTGAACCTCGGCAACCGGAATTACAGTCTCAATCCCCTCAACCTCTACTCCGAACTCCCACGCTCGCGCACATTTGTCGCGAGCTTCAAATTCAATTTTTAAACCAATCACGCTGGCGAACCCTTGATTCATCTCAAACAAAAACTGCGGGGCCATCTCGCCGGGCTGATTGGCGTGGCGCTGGTCTTCGTGATTGGCTTTTTGCTGCTGGCGTTCGATTCCCGCCTCTCGCGTGTGCTCACGCGCGCCAGTTACGATTGGTCGTTCGACCTGTCCCGTCCGCTCTCGCCCAAACTGAACAATTCGGACGTCATAATCATATACATGGATCCGGATTCGTATACGGACCTGCATCAGCCGTTTAACAAGCCTTGGGACCGGGCCTTGCATGCCGAGTTGTTGGAGAAGCTAAAGGCTGACGGAGCGAGGGCGGTCGTGATGGACATCGTTTTCACCGACCCGGGGCCATCGCGCGCTGCGGATGAACGTTTCGCCGAGGCACTCCGCTCGAATGGCCGGGTAATTCTGGCACAAGACTTCGACAACGGAGAACCGGTCAGCACCGATCAATTCAAGGCGGACATTCGCACACCGACGCCGCTTTATCCTCTCTTCGAAACGAACGCCGCCGCGATCGGCTTCGCGGAGTTGCAACCTGACGATGATGTAACGGTGCGCCAGCATGTCCACTCCTTTGGACCCGGGCTGCCTCCCAGCCTGAGCTGGGCCGCCATGCAATTGACAGGTTCAAAACCCGGACGCAGGAGCCGTGGCGAGGACGATGAACGTTGGGTGTATTACTATGGGCCGCCCGAAACGGTCAGGCACGTCAGCTACAAGCAAGCTTACAGCGGCGACCTGCCCCCCGGCTACTTCCACAATAAGACCGTCTTCATCGGAGCGCGGCCCATGACGGGAAGTTACGGCCAGGTCCGGGATGAAGTCCGGAATCCATATTCGGCCAAAGGAGCTGACAATCGGTTCGTGCTCATGCCCCGGGTGGAGGTTCATGCCACCGAATTGCTTAACCTTTTGCGCGGGGATTGGTTAACACGCCCTTCAGCGGCGCTAGAAATCGAAATTCTCGCTCTCGCGGCGTTGGTGTTCGGGTTTGGACTCGCCAGGCTTAGACCCACGGTTGCGACGGTCGTCGCGATCCTCGGAGGACTGGTGGTGGTGGTTATCACTCAGGGACTATTCGGGTTTGAACATGTTTGGTTTCCCTGGATGATCATTCCGGTGGTGCAAATTCCGTGCGCACTTCTCTACTCAATCGTTCTTCATTCCATCGAATGGTATGTTCAACGGCGTCGGCTCGAAGACGAACGCCGCCGGGCTGAGGCTCGCATCCGCGAGCAAGCCGCCCTGCTCGACAAAGCGCAGGACGCCATTTTGGTGCATGATTTGGAATGGCACGCGCAGTATTGGAACCCGAGCGCCGAGCGTCTTTATGGCTGGACGTTCGAGGAGATGAAGCAGAAGAATTTGCGCACCGAGGTACTTAAGACTGATGAAGCCAAATCGCTTGAAGCGCTGCAAACCGCTCTGGCCAAAGGCGAGTGGGCGGGCGAATTGACCCAAACCACCAAGGATGGCAAAGCGCTCCTGGTCCAGAGCCGCTGGACGCTCGTCCGCGACGAGGCGGGCAAGCCCAATTCCGTCCTCGTCATCAACACCGACATCACGGAGCAGAAAAAACTTGAGGCGCAATTTCTCCGCACCCAGCGCATGGAAAGCATCGGCACGCTGGCCGGTGGCATCGCGCATGATCTCAACAACGTCCTCTCGCCGATTCTCATGGGCGTCGAGTTGATGAAGATGAAGTCGCCGGACGAATACACCCAGAAAATGCTCAACACCATGGCTTCGAGCGCCAAGCGCGGTTCGGACATGGTCAAGCAGGTGCTCGCTTTTGCCCGCGGCACCGGCGGCGAACGCACCGTGCTCCAGATCAGCCATCTCATCAAAGAGATGCAGAAGATCGTGAAGGAAACCTTCCCGAAGACCATCGAGTTTAACACCGATGTCGCGGATATCTGGCCGATCCTGGGCGACGCGACGCAAGTCCATCAGATCATCCTCAACCTTTGCGTCAACGCCCGTGATGCCATGCCCAACGGCGGCGGTATCACTGTGGCGGCCAACAATGTCACCCTCACAGAGGAGCAGGCCAAAGCCTTCGCCGGAGCGAAACCGATCAACTACGTGCTGCTCAGCGTCAGCGATACCGGCACTGGCATTCCGCCCGAGATCATCGACAAGATTTTCGAACCGTTTTTTACCACCAAGGAAATCGGCAAGGGCACCGGCCTTGGCCTTTCCACAGTTATCAGCATCATCAAGGGCCACGGCGGGTTTCTGGATTTGAAGAGCGAGGTTGGCAAGGGCACGAGTTTCAATGTGTATTTGCCGGCGGCCAACACACCGGTACCGCTGCCTACCGCCCCCACACCCCCGGAAGCGCTCTGGGGCAAGGGCGAAACGGTCATGCTCGTCGATGATGAACCGGCGGTGCTGGAATTAACCAAGAGCATCCTGACGCATTACGGCTACAAGGTGATCACCGCCATCCACGGCGCAGATGCGCTGGCGCTGTATTCGCAATACAAGGAGAAGATCAAGGTCGTGCTCATGGACATGATGATGCCCGTAATGGATGGCCCCACCGCCATCCGCGCCTTGCGCCATCAGCAACCCGGCTTGCCGTGCATCGCCATCAGCGGCTTGATGCAAAGCGAGAAGCTGAAGGAACAACTCGGCGGTATTGAAATTCCGTTCATTCCCAAGCCTTACTCCACGGAGAATCTGTTGCAGCACCTGAGAAAATCGGTCAGTCAAACAGCCGCCGTGTAGCGTTTAAAGAAGAAATCAGTCGCGGAACATTCCCGATGGAGAAGGCCGCAAAAGGCCTTTGTCTGGATTACCAAGATTAACGGGGTTTTCCTGAATTTACACTTCGGGCAATTGTAACTTCTCGGCCCTGGGCGGAAAATGCTCATCCGGCTCTGTGCTCCGTCCCTGATTGACTGAGGCATTACGATAATTTTTAACCCTCCGGTTGCCTTGCGGCTGTGTTGGTGGCAGACTAAGCGCCAGCGAACGGCAATTCATGCCTTTTGCCAGCCAGTGCTCCATTTGAGAGTCCAAATGCTGAATGCCTGATGGTCCCGTGCCAGCCGAATTGCGGCAGTTCATCGCTCGATACATTCAATCCGTCGAGCAGTTGGAGATTTTATGCCTTCTGGTGGAAAATCCCAACCAATCCTGGTCGGAAGCCGAGATCTTTCATCGCATCCAAAGCAGCCAGGAATCGGTGTCGGCGGCGCTTCGTTACTTTGCCGCGGAAGGCTTCCTGGCTTACAATCCGGCGGAAGGTTATCGGGTTTCGCCGAAAACGGCGGAGTTGGACCGGCTGGCGGGAGAGTTGGTAAAAACCTACCGGGGGCGCCGGGTGTCCATCGTGGAAGCCATTTATAAGGCGCCTGAGGATTCCATTCGGCACTTCGCCGACGCCTTCAAACTCAGAAAGGACAAGTTATGATTGCGAAAATCGTTTATGCCCTTTGCGGTTTGACCAGCATTCTGTGCGCGGGTCTTTTGTATCGGCATTATTGTTCGACGCGCGCCAAATTGTTGTTTTGGAGCACTTGTTGTTTCGTGGGGTTGGCACTGGCCAACATTTTGTTGTTTGTGGATTTGATCATTCTGCCGAATATCAATCTCTCGGTCTTGCGTAGCGCCGTCACCCTGGCCGCGCTGGTCATGCTTTTGTACGGACTGATTCGAGAGCGAACTTAACCCATCGAAAGGCCATGCCATGACAGATTCATTTTTGGGAGGCGCCATAGTGATCGCAGCGTGGGCGATTTCCCTGTTTTTCTTCCGCTTCGGCAAGAGCACCCGAGACCGGCTATTCGGTTTTTTCGGCCTTGCATTTCTCCTGCTGGGGTTGGAGCGAGTCTGCCGCGAGTTTGTGCCGGGCATACTGCAACCTTATGTGTACCTAATCCGGCTGGCGGCATTTCTGCTGATCCTCTTTGCCATCTGGGACAAGAATCAGAAACAGAAGAAGACCGGCGCCGAAGCTGAAAAGGAAAAACGGCGATGAGTCTTCAGCACGTCGCGCATTTATGACCTTGCTTTGCTACGCAGCGGCAGGTTGAGCAGTGGGGAGCGGTCTTTCGCTTTTCATCCGGGGAAGCAGGAGCATGGCCAGGATGAACATCGCCATACAGGTGGCAGTGATGAGGATTCCCTGGAGCCGCGTGTGTGTGGCGGCGAGCAAGGTCATCGCGAGAATGAGGGCGGCGGGCAGAACGGCGCCGAGGAGCGCAAGCCTGGCGCGCATGACGGTGAGCACGCGGATGGTAATGATGAGCAGCACCAGGACCGAGGAACAAAGGATGGCGGCATTCAAGGGGATGAATTCCTGGGCAAAATACATTAGCGGATACGCGCCGGTGAATGCACCGAGCACGAGCAGGAGCATCCAGCGATCGAAGTTGCGGACGTTGAACGCGTGCGCCACCAGGCCCAAAACCAGACCGAACACGACCACGCTGCACGGGCCAAGCCAGGTGAGTTCGCCGAGGCGGTCGATGGGAGCGACCCCGAGCACGTCGAGCGCGATGGGGCGTCCGAACAGCAGCCGCTTGTAGTCCCAGGTATAGACGGTCTTGCCGTTGGCGTGGGCATATTTGGTGGGCTGAAGTGAAAGTTCGAGCATGCGGACGTCCGAACCGACGGCGGTGAGGTCGATGTGAAAAGTATCGAGGATCGCGCCGGGCGGGGTCTGGAGGTTGTACAAACCTTTGCCGACGGCGGAGTAGGCGATTGTCATGGGCGTGGCTTCGGCCGGCAGCACGCCAGACCAGACGACCTTATCACCACGGATCTCGACCGATTCGCTGGGCTGCGAATTGACGGTGACTTCGAGGTCAGCCAGGGAAATGATTTGCGGCGGCAAAGGCAACAACACCTCGCAGTCGCCCTGGTTTCCAGGGTTGAAGGCTTGGAATTTGGCCTGGAGCTGGGCGGTGTAAATGGATTCGGGATCGGCGGTGCCGACGCTCAAACCGGGCGTGAGCGAGACGGTGGCCGCAAAGCTCTTGACGGTGGCGAGAGGTCGTCGGGGCGGGGCGATGGCGCGCGCGGGGGCTTCGAATGACTCCTGCTGCTGCGGGTTGGCCGCGGCGGTGGAGGCCGCCGCATTCATGCTGCTGCGCAAGGCCCGTTTTTTGGCGCTGGACAACGCCGGCAGCAACAGGGCCGCCAGCACAGCGATAACGGCGACAACGACCATAAGTTCAATCAACGTGAAAGCCTTGCGGCGATGAAGTTTCATGACTCTCCTTGTTTGTTTGTTTGTTACTGGAAGCAAGGCAGCATGAAAGCTGCCAAGCCTGGGTTGGTGGTCGGTCGGGCTGGATTCAGGAATTGGAAGGGCGCAGGGAAAGTGAAGTCCACGCGAAACGCGGCAATCAGACGCGTGCAGTAAATGGTGGGGGCGAGCCGTCCCCGCCCGGTTCGCCTAGTGTGGGTTGCCTCAGGCGTAATCGTAGCTTGTCACTTGCCCGGCTCGACAATTTCAATCAGTTCTTGTACTGTGTCGAATATGGCAGAGACTGCGATGCCCGAGATTTTGCCGGACCTGGAAGAGAAGGAATCCTCCGAATCGAAGTCGAAATCCGAGTTGGAACCGGGTTACCTGGTGATTTGCTGGAATGATCCGGTCAATTACATGGATTATGTTACCCACGTTTTCCGGAAGGTGTTCGGCTGGAACAAGACCAAGGCGGAATTTCACATGCTGCAGGTCCACAATCAGGGCAAAAGCGTGCTGACGCGTGAGAGCATGGAAAAAGCCGAACATTACGTCCATCAACTGCAAAAATACACGCTACACGCGACCATGGAGCGCGACGAGTGAAACTCCTCCGGGCAAACAAGGCGGGGCTTAGCTTTCATATCAGCGACCGGGAAAAACGGGCGCTTTTCAAATTGCTCGAGCTTTATCCCCTGGTTCCGGCCAGTTATCCGAAGCTCAGCCGCGCGGGCAGCCGGCCCGAGGACCAGCAACTCCTCGAAGAAGCCCTCAACGCCCAACGCAATGAACATAAAGCGCGGGTGCTGGCGATGTTGAAGGCCAAATCGCGGTTCCAGGCGGAACCGCATGGGCATCGATTCAATTTGAAGCCGGCCGAGGCCGAGTGGCTGTTGCAGGTGCTCAATGACATCCGGGTTGGGAGTTGGCTGTTGCTCGGTTCGCCTGACGGGATGGTGAAGATTTTCAATGCCTTGAACGAGCAGACACTGCCGCATTTCTGGGCGATGGAGGCCTCGGGGGATTTTCAGATGACGCTGCTCCATGCTTTGACGGGAGAAACAACGGCGGCGGAGTCAGATTCGCCGGAGAGCGAAGAGTAGGGGCGAAAACACAAGCACCAAGCGCCAAACACCAGAAAAACATCAAACCTCAAACTCCAAATGCTTTGGGCCTGTCGGCGGGACTCGTGCCGGGGAGCAATCTCCAGTGAACGTGAAAAAGCTTAATACTCTCGAACTTGCGAACGCCTCGCCGGCTGAAGCCGGGACTCCAAACCTTGGAGCGGTTTGCATGGGTTTCCGTTTTTGGGCTCGGGATGTAAACTCCCTGCGGATTGCAGATCCGCGCTCCACCAATGCGCATCCTTGGTGAAAATGCCAAAGTGTTTCCGGACCCGGCGACGGCGACGAACGACGGGCTGGTGGCCATCGGTGGCGACTTGTCCGTGCCGCGCTTGTTGTTGGCGTATCGGAGCGGGATTTTTCCGTGGACGATCGGGCCCATTACGTGGTGGTCGCCTGATCCGCGGGCGATTTTCGAACTGGACCAGTTTCACGTTTCGAAGAGCCTGGCCCGGGTGATTCGCAAGGGAACGTTCGAGATCACGCGCGACCAGGCGTTCAAGGAAGTCATGGAGGGTTGCGCCGCGCCGGCTCCGGGACGCCGCCAGACCTGGATCAGCCCGGAGTTCATCACCGCCTATACTCAGTTGCATCGGGAAGGTTACGCGCACAGTTTGGAATGCTGGCAATCCGGCCAGCTCGTCGGCGGAATCTACGGGGTCACGATAGGCGGGTTTTTTGCGGGTGAGTCCATGTTTCATCGGGCGAGCAACGCCTCGAAAGTGGGCTTGTACCATTTGGTCGAACATCTGCGCGAACGCGGCTTCGCACTATTCGACATCCAAACACCCACCCCCACCACGCAGCAATTGGGAGCGGTCCTGATTCCGCGCACCGAGTATCTCAAACGACTTGTGGGTGCGATGGCGCTGGATTGCACGTTCTAAGATTTGGCGGGTGAATCCGTACCGCTGTTTAAGGCCGCAAGGGATGCCACCTTTGAGGGGAATTTCGAGCCCCCGCCATCATTCGGCGCCTGGACTGTCAGAGCGGAGCTTTCTCTTGCTCACCGTTTGATGGCGTGAATTTGCTGAGGAGTCTCGTGACTCAAGCTCCATTGTTTTCGACAGTTGGATCTCAGCGTGCCGAGTAGGCTGTCAACCCGCGGACAAATTTCTGCTTAAAAGCCCGCCTTTTTTGTTCCCGTCATTCACTGTCGCAATTCCTTTCGATTCCACCAGTGTCGGACAATCCGGTTCACCGGGCCGCGGATTAGCAAGTAAGGGATCAACGCCAGGGCAGTCGCAACGATGAGCGATTGGAGTGGGTGAATGTGCCGCAAGACGATGATTTCGTATATTATGTCAATGACGACCGCCATGATGAACACCTTGGCAACGTCTTTCCAGCTTTCCTGCAACAGTTTGCTTCTACGCGCTGGATCAGTGGCGATGGTCCAAAGGTGAGCGGGACGTCCTTCCCGCGCGTCTTTCAGACCGGCGCGCACCGCGAGAATGACAGCAACCAGCGGCTGGATGATGAACCGAAGCGAGAAGGGGCCTCGAAGCCGTCCAACCAAATGTTCCATGTGCGTTAGAATTTCCATGGCCGGCTTTCGCAGAGGTCATAATGGATTGGCGCGACTCCCTCTCTTGCGTCAGGTTCTCAAACCGGGATCGGAGCCACGGGTTCTTCCCGGTGAACTTCCTCCTCTGGCTTCCGATACTGGACCCTGGCCTTTTTTCCCTCTTTAAGGAAGGACTCGGCTTCGAGATGCCCATACGCCTGGATCAACCGCGCCACCAAACCGGTCCACCCGGTCTGATGGCTGGCGCCGAGACCCGCGCCGTTGTCACCATGGAAATATTCGTGGAAAAGAATGTAATCGCGCCAGTACGGGTCTTTTTGGAATTTCTCCATGCCGCCATACACGGGACGCCGGCCCTGGCTGTCCCGCAAAAAAATGGTCGTCAGACGATTGGCGAGTTCACGGCTGACTTCAAACAGGTTCATCCGCCTGCCGGAACCGGTTGGGCATTCGATTTGAAAACTGTCACCGTAATACGCGTAGTATTGCATCAGGGCGCGGATGAGCAGGGCGTTGATTGGGAACCAGACGGGCCCGCGCCAGTTGGAGTTGCCCCCGAACATGCCGGAATCGGATTCCGCCGGCACGTAGTTCACCCGGTATTCCTGGCCGTGCACCCAGAACACGTAGGGATGTTCGGCGTGATAGCGCGACAACGCCCGGATTCCATGAGGACCAAAAAATTCATTTTCGTCCAACATCCGCGAGAGGATGCGCCGCAGCCGGCCCTCGTTGACAAGCGAGAGAATGCCACGCTCAGCCACCCCGAAATGGCCCGGCCCAGTTGCGTGAATGCTGGCCGCCAGTTCCGGCATCCGGGCAAAGCGCTCATAAATGTGTCGAACCACCCGCGGTACTTGCTCCCGTTGATATTTTTCCACGATGGTCGTTGCGCACAAGGGGAGCAAACCCACGATCGAACGGACCTTAAGGCGCGTGGCCTGGCCGTCCGGCAACCGAAGCATGTCGTAGTAATATCCGTCCTCCTCATCCCACATGCCGTCACCCCCCACCCGGTTCACCGCGGTGCTAATCCAGAGGAAGTGTTCGGCGAACCTCACCGCGAACTCCTCGTAGCCGGGATCGTGGGCGGCGAGTTCGACCGCCATTTCAAGCATGTTTTGACAGAACAGCGCCATCCAAGCCGTGCCGTCAGCTTGTTCGAGATGACCGCCGGTCGGCAAGGGCGCCGAGCGGTCGAACACGCCGATGTTATCCAACCCGAGGAAGCCGCCTTCAAAGACATTCTTGCCGAACCGGTCCTTCCGGTTCACCCACCAGGTGAAGTTCAGGGCCAGCTTGTTGAACACGCGCTTGAGAAACTCCACGTCGCCGGCGCCACGGAGTTGCTTTTCCGTGTTGTAAAGAAACAGCGTCGCCCAGGCTTGCACGGGCGGATTGGTATCGCTGAAATTCCATTCGTAGGCTGGCACCTGGCCATTCGGGTGCAAATAGGATTCTTTGAGCACCAGGGCAAGCTGTTGTTTGGCAAAATCCAAATCCACCATCGACAGGGCCATCGTGTGGAATGCCAGGTCCCAAGCGGCATACCATGGATACTCCCATTTGTCGGGCATGGAGATGATATCGTCGTTGACCATGTGGAACCATTCCTTGTTTCTGATCTGCCGGCTCCACGGCACCAACGGGTCCGCTCCATGTTCCTTCAGCCATTTGTCCGCGTCGAAACAGTAGTACTGCTTCGTCCAGAGCATTCCCGCCAATCCCTGCCGCATCACATTCGCGGCGTCCTCGCCAACCGAAGGCGGAGTGATCGAAGCGTAAAACTCATCCGCCTCGCGCATTCGCGCGGCCAGGAGTTCATCAAAACGTTTTCCAAAGACGCTGTCACCTGACCTTGAGCGGCCCTTGCCCAAAGACTTGGGCCCAACGTCGGTCAGCCGCAACCGGATGGTCCTGGTCTCGCCGGGTTCCACAGCGAGTTGGTAATGCGCGGCGGCTTTGGTGCCGGTTTTGGCTGGGTTCACGGCTGACTGGCGGCCATTTACCACGTAATCGTTGATGGCGTCCTTGACATGGGGCCGGTGATTTGGGGTGCCGGCGATGCGGGCGGGATTGGTCTCGTTCTCGGTGAACAGCAGCGGAGGTTGCCCTTCGCAGTAGAGGAATCGTTCGCCCAGTTCCTCGTGCGAAGCTGCCAGCACGGCTGAGCCTTCGGCCACATCCACCTCTCGCAGATCCGGCTTGGGTTCGCCTGCCGACCAGGACCAGGTGTTCCGGAACCAGAGCGTGGGCAACACATGCAAGGTGGCCGTCTCGGGTCCGCGGTTCGCCACGCTGATTTTGATCAGGATGTCCTCCGGCGTCTCCTTGGCGTACTCGACGAACACGTCGAAATACCGGTTCTGATTAAAAATGCCGGTATCCAGCAATTCATATTCGAACTCCCAGCGGCCGCGCCTCCGGTTTGTCTCCACCAAGTCCAGATAGGGATAGGCCGCCTGCGGGTATTTATAGAGAAATTTCATGTAAGAATGGGTTGGAGTACTGTCGAGATAGAAATAGTACTCCTTCACATCCTCGCCATGATTGCCTTCGCTATTGGTCAGGCCAAAGAGTCGTTCCTTGAGAATCGGGTCTTTGCCGTTCCAAAGAGCCAGGGCAAAGCACAGCCTTTGTTTATCGTCCGAGAATCCCGCCAGGCCGTCCTCCCCCCAGCGGTAGGCGCGGGAGCGGGACTGGTCGTGGGTAAAAAAGCTCCAGGCATCCCCGGAATTGCTGTAATCTTCGCGCACCGTGCCCCATTGCCGCTCGCTCAGATAGGGGCCCCATTTCTTCCAGGGTGTTTCGTGATTCAGGGCCTCTTCGAGTCTTGTGCATTCATTCAAATTCATGATGGATTCTCCTTTAATGCCCAGTCGGGAGTTACGGATGGCCGATGGTTGGCCAGACCGCTCTAAAGGCATTAGAACGGGCGAATCGTCTCTCCTCCAATCACAATAGTGCCTTCAAAATTAGAGGCCACGATGGGTGTTCACCCACATTCGTTTCGGGTGACTGCTCAGGCCACTTGGCAATTTGGGAACGACGGATGCAGTGTCTGGCTTCAGGGTTCCACCGTCATGACTTTCATCAGGTGACGTCCAAATGAAAGACATGATAGGACCAGGGTTGCAAATCGAGGTAGAGTCCCCGCTCAAGCAATTCATTTCCGTCGCGGACATAACGGGCGGAGCTGAGCAAATCCGAGAACCGCACCGAACGGCCTTTGATTTCGGGAAAAGGCAGCTTGATGTAGCACTGACTCTGATGGGGTGCGTAATTCACAGCGATCAGCATCCGTCCACCGTCGGATCCCCGCCAGGAATGAGCAACGAACGAATCCCAGGAACCGTTCCCATCCCAGGCCGATTGGCAGGGACGCTGCTGCCACTCTCCATTTTTCACGATGGGCTCCCGAAGAATCTCAAGCAAACACCCATAGAAGTTCTGAGTCTGCTTGTCCGTGGCTTCGCGAGGCGCCCGAATGAGATGCGGTGAGATGCGTTTTTTCCGGCCTTCGAACTGTCCCTGGTGGAAGAAACGCAGGCCGGGTATGAAATAAGTGATCACCGCAGCAGCCTGGTGGACGACAGGATCGAAGGTGGCGGCAGCGCGGGGTTCGTCGTGATTTTCCAGAAAACGGGCGAGCCTCGTCTGGTAATCAAGGGCCGCGCAGAGGTGCTCACGCACGGGCCGGGCGTGACCATCGCGCAGGCGGTCATACAGCCGCTTGTCATAGGTGTAGTCAAACCCCGCTTGCTGGAGGGTCCATTCCAGGTCCCAGTAAACTTCAGCCATAAAACAAAAGTTCGGAACCTTTTCACGCACTCGCCGGATCGTTAGCGGCCAGAATGGCAGAGGCTTTCTGCCCCAAGTTCGCTCAAATACCTCGGGAAGCAACAGCATCGCCATATCGCAGCGCACACCGTCACATTGGCTGGCAATTTTCTCGAGTTCCCGACGCATCGCTTCCTGGGTGGATGGATTGCTGTAATCGAGCTGCAGGGTATCTGGCCAGCCAGGGAAATAAGGATCACGACCGTGAGCCAATATCAAGTCGCCACCTTTCCGCTTGACCCGGATATAGTTCTGCGGCTCCCGCGCCAAATCGTCCTCCTTTCCCGTGACAAAATACTCCGGGTGGTCCTCGACCCAGGGGTGATCCAACCCCATGTGGTTCGGGACAAAATCGAGCATCAACTTTAAACCGCGTTGGGCAAGACGCTGGCGCAGGCGAGCCAGCGCCGCCTCGCCTCCCAGGGACGCAGGGACGGTATAAGCGGTGATCGCAAAACCAGAGCCGCCGATGTCCTGCTCACGCAGATCAGGCAGTGTGTCTCTGAATTCCTTTTGAAAGTCAGCGTTTTCCCGGGAAATTCGTTGACCCGCCGCTCCTGTCTGCCACACGCTTAAAAACCAGACCCAGTCAAAGCCCATTCCGGCCAGTCGATCCAGTTCCGCGTCCGGGAGATCGTCCAACCGTGCGGGCCGACCCAGCGTCTCGGACAGCGAGGTCAACCATACACGGGTGTTTATTTGATAGAGCGAGGGATGAAGAACTTGATTCGTATCTTTTCCACCGGTTCGGGGCTTCCTTAAATCCTTTGTATTCATTTGGATTCGCGGCTCCTTTCCTCATTACAAGAATAGTGCTTCCACTACCGGAGGCCAGAATGGGTGTTCACCCACGTTCTTTTCAGCCAGATGTGCCTTGGCTCGACCAGCCTTCCGCATCATAAATGTTTCTTTTCGAGGACTGCCGTCGCCTCCTTGCGCTTGATCTATTAGCTTTAACGTTATAGCTAATCCATTTCCCGGGCAAAAAATGGTCAGAAGCCTCATTTTTAACTTCCATTGCACGGCTGAACTTGTGTTATAGTTCCCGGCCAAACTTTTGCGCAAATAAATGACTGAATCACATAAAAGCAAGCTTTCAAAACGCCAGTTCATAGCCCTCGGCTGCGCCGGCACCGCCGGCCTTTGGCTGGCTTATTCCAACCAGTACGCTCCCCGCATGTTCCGGACGCTTATGGCCGACGCGGGTCGCGCCGTGCTTATGCCCAAGCACACGCCGCAACCAGCCACTTGGGATGCCAATCGCATCACAGCCGCCTGGCTGGGCCATTCGACCGTGTTGATCAATTTCTTCGGCCTGAATATCCTGACTGATCCGGTGCTCTTCATGCGCGTGGGCGCGGATTTCGGGATCGGAACGGTTGGGCCTAAGCGGTTGATCGCTCCCGCGTTGAGCGTGGGCGAACTGCCGCACATTGATCTCGTCCTGCTTTCGCATGCGCACATGGACCATCTGGATCTGCCGACGCTCAAAGGCCTGCCCGCGACGACCCAGGCAGTGACGGCGCGCGCCACCGGGGATCTGTTTATCGGCACGCGGATGGGGCAAGCGACCGAACTCGGTTGGGGCGACCGAACTGTCGTTAAAACGCGCAGCGGCGACGTTGAAGTGCGGGCGTTTGAAGTCAAACATTGGGGCGCGCGCTGGCGGCGTGACACCTGGCGCGGTTACAATGGTTATACCTTGGCTCGCGAAGGCAAACAGATCATTTTCGGCGGTGATACCGCGATGACGGACAGTTTTCGCTCGTTGCGCAACCACCGTCCGTACGACCTTGCCATCATGCCCATTGGAGCATATCAACCGTGGGTCTGCTCCCATTGCACTCCGGAGCAGTCCGTTGCGATGGCGAATGCCGCAGGCGCGCAGCATTTTCTACCGGTCCACCACCAGACTTTTAAGCTCGGCCAGGAAAGCGCCAAGGAGCCGATCCATCGCCTGGAAGCCGTCCTCGAACCGGAGCGCCTGGCGTTGCGTGAGGTGGGGGAGACGTTTCAGTTGGGGTGAATCCTGCCCGCCGTAAAGTGGGAAAGAGCAAGAGCGTCTTGTCTTGGTAGTTCGAAAGCGGCGCTGCACGCCGCACTCCAAGCCTTGGCGGATTATCGCGCGAGCCCGGGACACGCCGACGTCATAGTGGCAACGAAAGCGCCGTCCACTTCGTCGGCGAAGGGCAGCAGTTCGCGCTGGCGCTCGAGCTTGAGGCCGGGATTGGCGTTCAGGAACTCGCTGATGACAGAATCGTTTTCCTCGGGTTCGAGGCTGCAGGTGCCATAGACCAGCGCGCCGCCGGGCTTGAGTTGCGCGGCGGCCTGGCCGAGCAATCCCAGTTGCGTTGCGCGCAGGCGCTGCACTTCCTCGGGCCGGATGCGCCAGCGCAAATCAACGCGCCGCCGCATTACGCCGGTGTTGGAGCAGGGGGCATCCACTAGAATCCGGTCAAATAATTTTGGACTTTTGATTTGCGATTTTTGATTTGCTGCGGCTTGCAAGACGACGTTGGTCACCCCCAGCCGCGCGCAATTCTCGCGGACCAGTTTCAGTCGCTCGGGTTGGAAATCCGCGGCGACAATGGTTCCGGTGTTGCGCATGCGTTGGGCCATGAGCGTGGTTTTGCCGCCGGGCGCGGCGCACAGGTCGAACACGGTTTCGCCGGGTTGCGGGGCCAGTTCGCGCTCGGCAAGCAGGGTGCTGGGATCCTGGACGTAAAAGAAACCTTCCTGAAAGCTGCCCAACCCGGCGAGCGGCGGATGGGATTCCAACCGGAACACCTGGCCTTCCTCGACCCAATCCCATTGACCCGGGACGAACTTGACGCCTTCCGCATTCCAGCGCGCCGCCAGGCTGGCGGTGTCCGTTTTCAAGGAATTGAGCCGGGCATAGGTGGGTGGCGGGCGGTTGTTCCATTCCATGAGCCGCGCTGCTTTTTCCGCGCCCCAGCGCGCGAGCCAGCGTTGGTAGAGCCAGTCCGGATGCGAATGGCCAAGAGCGGGTTCTTTCGACTTGAGTTCGGCCAGCAGCGCGCGCGTTTGGTCCTGTTCGCGCCCGTAGCCCCGGAGCACGGCGTTGACAAAGCCGGCTTGCGGGCCGAAACCCAATTGCCGGGCCAATTCGACGGTTTCGTTCACGGCGGCGTGGTTCGGCACGCGATCCAGCCAAAACATTTGATACAGACCCAGTTGCAATAGAATCCGCAACTGGGCTTTCTGCGTGCGGGCCCCGGTTTTGCGGTCGATGAGCCAATCGAGCGTTCGCTGCCAGCGGGCAATGCCATAAACCAGTTCCTGTAAAAGGCCGCGATCCGGGGGCGAAAGCGGGTGAAGAGCAAGCTCGATTTCCAGCAGGTTTTCGGTATATTTATCGTCCAGCAGGCGTTCTTTGAGAATGCGGGCGGCAATTTGTCTTGGTTTTTGGACGCTCACGACTTTTAATAGTGCCATGGCAGGGCTTGGACGCGAGAATTAAGATTATTTATGAAAGAAGAGTTTGAGAAGTTGGTGGCGGCGGGAAAGCTGGAGCGGCAACTGGTCGAGCCGCTCGTCCAGCTCACCACCAGCGGCTATTGCATGCATCGCAGTTGGGGTTTCGGGAAAATTACCACAGTGGACACCGTGTTTGCGCGCTTCACCATTGATTTTCAAAACAAGCCCAGCCACACCATGGACCTGGCGTTTGCGGCGGAATCGCTCAAGCCGATTCCCAAGGACCACATCCTCGCCCGCAAAGCGGCCGATCTCGAAAATCTCCGCCAGATGGCGGCCTTGAATCACCTGGAGTTGATCAAACTGGTGCTCAAGAGCTATGGCGGCCGGGCCACTGCGGACCAAATTCAGGCGGTCCTGGTTCCCGATGTCATCCGGGATGATTGGAAAAAGTGGTGGGAAGCGGCCAAAAAGGAATTGAAAAAAGACGGTCACTTCCAGGTGCCGCTCAAGAAAACCGAGCCGCTCATCTATCAAGCCAAGGAAGTCGTTCTTCAGGACCGTCTGCTGGCTGAATTTCGCGCCGCCAAGGGTCTCAAGGCGCGCATTCTCGTCGCTTCGGAATTGCTTAAGAATGCCGCCGATCTCACCGACAAGCAGGCGGCTGGAACCGAAGTCATCACCGCGCTCAACGCCGAAATCACGTCCCACCAGCGCACGCAACCGGCCGTCGCGCTCGAGGGCATCTTTGTCCGGGACGACATTCGCGCTGCCACCGGCGCTACGCCGGTCGAAGGCGAACTTACCGAGCGCAGCATTTGGTCCCAGGACGGCAAGTTGGGCGCTCTGCTGGAAGTAATGCCCGCAGTTAAGCACCGTCGCACGCTGGAATCCTTCAAGGCTGCCAACCCCGAGCGGTGGATCGATATTGTCCGCGCCACGTTAAACATCGTGCCCGCGAAGCTTTGCCGGGAGTGCGCGCAGTTGCTCATCCAGGAGGGCAAGATCGATTTGCTCAAGGAAACCCTCGCCCGTTTGATCAGCCAGCACACGGCCAGCAGCGAACTGCTGCTCTGGCTCGCCAAGGAACGCTCGGACGCCTTTGCGGACATCCTCGGTCCCGAGGTTTTCCGCGCCATGCTCAGCGCGATGGAACGCGACCAGTTCAACGAGAGACGGTCCAACCGTTTGCGCGACTTCATCCTCGACGACCAGGAATTGCTGGTCGAATTGATCGGTTCCGCGGACCTGGAGGTCATCAAGGATCTCACGCGCGCCTTGCAGCTTTCGCCTTGTTTCGATGACATGGACAAGCGCTCGCTGCTGGCCCGCATCGTGAAGAGCTACCCGGCGGTTCAGTCCCTTATATCCGGCGAACAGACCAAGCAGGAGGCCAACCTGGTCGTGTCCTGGGAAAGCCTGGAACGCCGCAAGGACGAATACACCGAGCTGGTGCAAAAGAAAATTCCGGCCAACTCGAAGGAAATCGCCATCGCCCGCAGCTACGGGGATTTGCGCGAGAACCACGAATACAAAGCGGCCAAGGAAATGCAGAAGCTGCTCATGCGCCGCAAATCGGAGCTCGAAGCCCAATTGGTCCGCGCGCGCGGAACGGACTTTGCAGGCGTCAAGACGGATGCGGTTGGCATTGGGACGGTGGTGCAGGTCACGGACCTCACCGCCAATCATCCGGAACATTTCACCATTCTGGGCGCATGGGATTCGGATCCCGAGAAGGGGATCATCAGCTATCTCACGCCCGTGGCCCAGTCGATGCTCAACCACAAGCCCGGCGAGCAGGTGGAATTCGACATGGACGGCGCGCACAAGAGCTATCGCATCGAGGCCATCGCGCCGTATAAGGCTCCTGCTCCGCCAGCCGGGTGAGCCTTGAACGGAATGGATTAAGAATGGATTAAATATGCGGGACGGAAGCTGGAGCGCCGCCTCTACGACCCTTCGTTGGCGGCTTTTTTGGGCTTGAGGAGGCCCGAACTCACGCGGGCAGGCCGTGATTCGACGAAGTTCTTCAATAAAATCCTCCCGATCAGCCGTGAGCTACTATTGGGAGCTCCGCCGGTTTTCCAGTAGCCAATCCGACTCGTTTGCGCTAACGTGCTTTTCCAAGCCGGACTGAAACATCACGCAACCGAAACATACGATGAACAAGGCCAATCTCATGAAGGGCGTGCTTGTGGCATGCGCCACGTTGATCAGCGCCGGGAGTGTCAGATCTCAGGATTGGCCGCAATGGCGCGGGCCCAATCGCGATGGCAAGGCGATTGGATTTGCCGCTCCCGAAACCTGGCCGCAGCAACTCAAACAGCAGTGGAAAGTTGCCATCGGCGTGGGCGATTCCACGCCGGCCCTGGTCGGCGGCAAGTTGTACGCCTTCGGCCGGCAGGAGACGGATGAGGTCATCCTGTGCCTGGATGCCGCCAGTGGAAAGAAGGTTTGGGAGGAACGTTACCCGGCGCAATATGTCGTCACCGGCCCGCCGGCGCGACATCCCGGCACGCGCAGTTCGCCCGTGGTCGCCGACGGCAAGGTTTGCACGCTGGGAGTCGGCGGAATTCTTTCCTGTCTGGACGCCGAAAACGGCAAGGTCCTTTGGCGCAAGCAATCCACCAACGATTACCTTGGCGTCGCTTACCGGTCTGATTCCTCGATGTCGCCCATTGTGGTGGACGGGCGGTGCATCGTGCATATTGGCGTCAAGGGCGCAGGCGCCATCCTGGCATTCGACCTGGCCAGCGGCGAGGCAAAGTGGAAGTGGGAAGGGGAGGGCCCGGCTTCATCTTCTCCCGTGGTCATGACGGTTCAAGGCACCAGGCAACTGGTGACGTTAACCGCGAAGTCGGTGATTGGCCTTCGGCTGGCCGACGGCAAACTGCTGTGGCAGGTGCCGTTCGAAGCGGCGCAGGGAAATAACACCACCCCGCTCGTCGATGGACAAACCGTTTATTATACCGGCCAGGGCAAAGGACTGTTGGCCATGAAGATCGAACCCCAGGGTGACGGCTTCGCCCCCACGCAACTCTGGACCAATTCGGCCTTGGGCGGGCGCTTCACCACGCCGATTCTCAAAGATGGCCTGCTGTTCGGCTTCACGGGACGTTTCTTTTGCGCCGACGCGAAGACGGGCGAGACGCTTTGGACGGACACCACCGGGCGCGGGGCGAGCGCCGCGCTCGTGGACGCAGGTTCCGTCATCCTGGCTTCGACGCAAAACTCGGGTTTGATCGCCTTCAAACCCAGCGGCAAGGAATACGCTGAATTGGCACATATCAACGTGTCCGATAGCGAAGTCTGGGCGCATCCAATCGTTGCCGGGAAGCAGATCTTCGTGCGAGACCATGATAACGTAACGCTGTGGACGCTCGAGTAGGGAAAGGTTGATTGGGCGAAGTCGTGTTTGGCAGGGGACGGCGCGCTGCAATGTTCCGGGCAAAACTTCTGATTGCAGCGCGGCTTGTTCCGGTGGATAATCATCGCGTGAGATGTCGTCAACCAGAAGGGGCTTTCCTCATTGGTTTCTTTGCCTCGGGTTCACCAAGATTTTTACCCCGGTTGCGGGTTTGGCGAAGTGGGTTAGGGTGTGGCGACATAAAGATAAAATGACTCCGCCCCCAGTCATCCAATTCGGCATCGAAACAGAAATAGGCATTGCACGCGACAACGACGACCAGCTTGACGTCGTGGCGGAATCAATCGCGCTCGTGCGCAGCGTCGTCGAACCCGGCGTGCTCATGCGCTGGGATTACGACAGCGAAGACCCGCACGCGGACATGCGCGGATTCCGGGTGCCGGAATTGCGGCAGGACACGGACGAGTCGAATTATTACACCCAGGACACCCAGCGTGAGCTGAGCTATGTGGAAATCAAAAGCGACCTGGTGCTGGGCAATGGCGCGCGATTCTACAATGACCACGCGCACCCCGAGTATTGCACGCCCGAATGCAGCACGCTCGATGAGGTGGTGACCCAGGACCGCGCCGGGGAGCGCATCCTGATGGCCTGCGCTCAGCAACTCTCGTCACAACGCGGTGACACCATCCGCTTATACAAAAACAACACCGACTTTCGCGGCCACAGCTACGGTTGCCACGAGAACTACCTGATTACCCGCGCGCTCCCCTGGGGGCAACTGGCACAGGGCATCCAGGCATTCCTGGCCACGCGCCAGATTTTCGCTGGCGCCGGCAAATTTGCCATCGAAGAAGAGGACCAGTTTGTTTCGCCGGATTTCCAAATTTCGCAGCGGAGCGACTTTTTCAGCGAACTGCAAAGCGTGGACACAATGCAGCGCCGGCCGCTGGTGAACACGCGCGATGAACCGCATGCGAACCCAAAACTATACCGGCGCTTCCATGTCATCGTCGGCGACGCGAACATGTCGCCGTTTGCGACGCGGTTGAAGATCGGGGTGACCGGGCTGGTCCTGGAGGCGCTGGTGCGCGATCCAAAACGGGCGTGGCCGCAACTGGCCGAACCGCTCGAAGCTTTGCGGGCGGTTTCGCGGGATCCAAAATTTCGTTGGGAACTGGAACTCCAGGGTGGCCGCCGATCAACCGGATTGGCCATCCAGCGCGCCTATTTGGAGGCGGTGAAGGACGTGTGCGACTTGAGCGCACCCGCGCGGGCGGCGATCGCGGCGGACTGGGAATCGGTGCTGAACGATCTGGAAGTGGACGTGATGCGCTGTCGCAACCGGCTGGACTGGGTGGCCAAATTGGCGATGGTGCGCGAATTCCAGGCGTCCCAAAATCTGGCGCCGAATGACCCCTGGCTTCAAAGCCTGGACTTGGAGTATCACCGGCTGGATTTGGCGGAGGGTTTGTATTATGGTCTCGAACAGAGCGGGACCATGCTCGGCGCGCCGGAAGAGACCGCGGTGCGCTGGGCGATGTGCGAGCCGCCCGCCACGACCCGGGCGTATGTGCGGGGCAAGTGCGTTCAGAAATTCGCCCAGGCGGTGGAGTCGGCGCAGTGGGACCACATTACGCTCAACAGCAATTACGGTCCGCTGAAAATTTCCTTGATGGATTTATTCGCGCCGGAAGACATTTCGCGTTATGCTAGAGTCATCGATGGGGCACGTTCGCCCGAAGATTTGCGAACGCTCAAATCGGTGTCATAATTAAAACAAGCTTATGCCTGATCAAGCACAAAAGACCCGGCCGACCGGTTCCGGCCCCAGCGGGGGCGGTGAAGGACCCGGTTCGCCCAAAGTGGACAAACCCAACACCGAGGAACTCCTGAAGCGCATGCGCAAGGTGGATCCTGACCAAGCCAAACGCTACCGCCAACGCACGGGCCAATGAACGTGGAGACGCCGATTGCGGGTGACTTTTTGTCCCTGCTCGCCGCCCACAAGCTGGCGCCTCTTCCATCGACCCCTGCGCCCACCGCGCCGGTGCAAACGCAGGCGACGACTGTTTTTGCCTTTGAGTTCGCCGAGGGGGTGTTGATGGCTGGCGACCGCCGCGCCACGGCGGGCAACGTGATCGTTACGGATCGCGTGGACAAGGTTATTGAGATCGACGCCACTTCGCTGCTGGCGATTGCGGGAGTGCCGGCCACGGCGTTCGAAATGGCGCGTGTCCTGCAGACTTCCTTCGAGTATTACCGCCGGAGCCAATTGCAGTCGTTGAGCCTGCCGGCCAAGGTGCGGGCCCTGGCCCGGTTGCTGCGCGAGAATCTGGCCATGACCATGCAGGGTATCGGAGTCGTTGCGCCGCTCTTTGCCGGTCTGGACAACAGCGTTTCCCCAGCCAAGCCGCAAATCTATTTTTACGATCCGCTCGGGGCGCAGTTTCAAGCTGTGGGCTATGTGGCTTCCGGCTCCGGATCGGGAACCATTCGCAGCGTGCTCAGTTTCCAGGAGCAATATGGCAGCCCGCGTCCGTCCCAGATGAAACTCGGGGAGGCGATAAGATTTGCGCTGCGATTGCTAATGACTGCTTCGGAATTCGATTCCGCCACGGGTGGGGTAAATCCCGCAACCCGAACCTACGCCACTATCAAGCTCCTCCGCAGCAGCGGAGTGGAATCGGTTGGCGATGAACAACAGTCCGCGTGTTTGAAGGGGTAATGGCATGACCGAGGAACCATATCGTTGGCTGGAAGCGGTGGCAAACCGCCGGGAATATGTGCGGGAACAGCTCAGGGGCGGGTCGCCGGCGTTTGCGGCCAGCCTGCCGGATGGCATTCTGTTGCTGGCGGTGGGAAGCGGGCAGTCAAAAGTTTTTGAACTGTTCGATCGCCATGCCCTGGCCGGTTTGGGGCATCCTGCCGACATCGAAAAGATAAGACAGGCCGCGATTGACGCCGCTCACACCGAATCATTTACGCGCGCGCCGGAGGATGTGAGTCTGAGGCGGTTGGTGAGTTTTGGATTGAGCCCGCAGTTGAAGACCAATTTCGAGCAGATTTTTACCGCGCCTTTCCTGGTCGAATTGCTGCTGGCCGAGATCGGCCCGGAACCGGAAAAGGATTTGTTGCTCCGCCTGCATTTCGACGGCGGTTTTCGCTTCCAGATGGGCGGCGTGATGGTGGCGGCGAGCCAACCGGAACCCGAAGCGGCGGCCCAGGCCTGGCTCAACGGAGCGCTGGCCGGCAAGAACAGCCGCCGCGAGGTGGCGGACATGCTGCTGCAAACCTGGTGGTGTTTGGTCGAGAACAAGCCGTTTGGGGAAGGTCTGCCGTCCGAGTCCGACCGGCAGGAGGGCTGGCGAAAGGGCACGCACGATCGCACGGTGGAACTTGGCTGGCTGGCGCGACACGCGCCGCGCACGGCACGTTACGAAGCTTTATCGCTCGCCCAGGCGGGGTTGTGAGGCGTGAGCGACCGGCGACAGTGGAGGGGTGGGTTTCCGGCCCATAAGAGCGCCGGGCTACGCGGGGGTTTGCTCTTGTTGGATTTGTCGCCTAGATTATTTGAGTTGCCGCCAAGGGGCATAGTGGTTCAGGTTGCGTTTCCCATTCTCGCGGGTAGCCGGTCTGTGCCGGGGAGAAACTTATGAATCGCATTGCAGGATTGGAAACAGAATATGGTTGCCTGACGAATACGCCGGCGGGTTCATTCATCGCCGTCGAACGCGTGCGCGATTGGATCTTCGGGCGCGAGGAATTCGGGCTGATCGACGTGCATCACCGCGATTGGGATGAACCGCCGGGTAACGGAGGCTTTCTCTTCAACGGCGGTCGCGTTTACATCGACATGGGGCACCTGGAGTATTGCACTCCGGAATGTTACTCCCTGCTGGACATTCTCAAATACGACCGCGCCGGGGACGCCTTGGCGGTCCATGCGCTCAAATCACTCGGCCTCGCCGGCGAGGTGAGCTTCATCCGCAACAACATCGATCATTACACCGGCGCCACGTTCGGCTGCCACGAAAATTACCTCGTGCGCCGGTCCGCGCCGTTGACCGAAACCAACGTCCTGTCATTGCTGACGTTTTTAACCTTGCGGCTGCTTTACACCGGTGCGGGCCGCGTGGGCACGACGCTGGCAGCGGAATGGCGCGGTGAAATCAGCCGGCCGGGCTCGGACGGCGTATTCCAGATGAGCCAGCGCGCGGATTACATCAACAACGATTTGTACGAGTGGGTGCAGTTCAACCGTTCGATCATCAATACCCGCGATGAGCCGCTGGGCGATCCGCGCAAATTCCGGCGCCTGCACCTGTTGCACGGAGACACCAGCGTGCTGCCGGCCACGGTGTTGCTGAAAGTGGGGACGACCTCCTTGATGCTCGATTTGCTCGAGATCAATCATCTGCCCAAGGTCGTGCTGGCGGACGCGGTGAAAACCTTCCGCGCGATGTCGCATCAACCGGACGGCCCGTGGTTGGTGCGGTTGGCGGACGGCCGCTGCACGGACGCGGTGGAATTGTTGCAACGGTTCTTCGATGCCGCCTGGGCGGAATTCCACGGGCGCGACACCGAAACCGACGTTCTGCTGGATGTCTGGGGCTCGACGTTGAAGGCGCTGAGTTCGGAGCCGCAGGCGTTGATCGGCAAGGTGGATTGGATCACCAAACGCTGGCTGCTCAAACGGTTCATGGAGCAGGAAAAGATCGACTGGGACGATCCCTGGCTCAAAGCGCAGGACCTTGAGTTCCATCACATCGACCCGACCCGCAGCCTCGGGTGGGCCATGAGCCAGCCGCCGCCGGCCTGGGATCTTTCGGAAAAGACCATCGAGGCCTCCGTGCTGGAGCCGCCCTCCAATTCCCGCGCCCATGCGCGCTCGCAAATCATGCACTTGCTGCGCGAACACGCGCCGCCGTACTCCATCGATTGGGAAATCATCGGCGTGGAAGGGATCAATCCGCTGAATTTGCTCAATCCGTTTGATCCTTCGCCACCGGAGCTAAAAACCTGGTTCGCCGAGTTCAGCGCCGCGTTGAAAGGCAACTCGGCCATGACGCGCCCGTCGCGCAAGGAAAGCGGGAAGTAAACTTCCGAAGTTTATTTGACCTTGGGCTGGGGCTTTGACACTACGTAGCGTTGGTCATTGGCTTCCCTCATTGCGCGCAAATAAAAGACCATGAATAGCCCAGTCCGAGCCGCTCATCGGATTGGGCTGTTATTTCTTCAGCAATTCGATTTCAGTGATGGTTGGGCCGTCCGTGGCATCGAGTATGTTCAGCCGAAACTCGCGCGCCGTCACCGGTTCAAATGTCTTCTGATAGTGTTCACCCAAAGTTGTGCCGGTGAAGATTGTCTTCCAATCGCCACGGTCGTGATATTGAAATTCGAATTTCTGCACGCGGCCGGGATAAGCCTCCTCAATGTTTACCGCGCGGATCGTTTGGGGCTTTTTCAACTTCGCCGATATCCACGCCTGCCTCATTCCGCCGTCGGCGGCCCAGCGCGTGTCGCTTTTGCCATCGAAGGCAAGCTGCGGCCCGTAATCCGAGTCCTGGTTCCCGAATACGTTCGACGCAGCGGCTTCAATTTCCGGCCGACATTCCACGGCGGTCAAATCCATGGCGGAGCCTTCGAGTTCCAGTTTTACAACCGTATCCATCGCGTCGCGCACCCGGGCAGGAACGGTGAGGATGAGCTGTCCGTCCTGCTTTTTGATCTCCACTTCGCCACCACTCAGCAGGGCAGCCGATTTGATAGTGCGACTGATGTTCGGCAGAACGATTTCATTGTCCGTTTCACGCAAAATATGGACGTAAATAGTGCTTCCTCTGCGCGTGCTAGCCACATCACGAAACGGCTTCCAAGGGCCGCCGCGCGTGCCATGGATGCTTTCACCGTTCTTTTCCATCCACATCCCAACTTGTTTGAGCACGTCAACCTGCCGGGCTTCAATGCGTCCATCTGGCATGGGCCCAACGTTCAACAGCAGATTCCCGTCGCCGCCGGCACATTGCGCGAGAATGTGGACCACCTCCTTTGCGGATTTGATTTTGTCATTGGGCTTCCATGACCATTGTGTGCCAATGGTCATGCACGTTTCCCATGGGACGTGGTCGTCGTAAGCTCCGACAGCCTGTTCCGGCGTGTAATAATCCTCGTCCGGGTGAAGCCCTCCCTGGTGCGTCCACTCTTCGAAGCTGCCTATCTCCAGGCGGTTATTGATAATGACCTTCGGCTGCAATCCCCGTACCAGCGGGTAGGTGTGCGGCGGATCCCAGGCGGCTGGCAGGCCGTCCATGTCAAACCAAAGCAGATCAATGGTCCCGTAATTGGAAAGTAATTCCCGCAGTTCGCTCTGCATTTTCAAAACGAAGCGATCGTTGTTGACTGAACGGCAATCGGGATCGCGCCAGTCCATGGGCGAAAAATACCAGCCGATTTTCATCCCCTGGCTCCGCGCGGCCTTGGCCAGTTCGGTGCAGACATCACGATGAAACGGTGTCGCCCCGATGTTGTAACCATCCACTTTCGAATCCCATAGCAGGAAACCATCGCCGTGTTTGGCCGTAAGCACGACGTATTTCATGCCGGTGGATTTGGCAACCCTTACCCACTCGCCAGCGTCGAAGTTGGTTGGGTTAAACCGCTGATACAAGTGATCGTATACCTCGACTGGTATTGGACCGTGGTTCGGGCAATTCGTGTTGGAGTTGGCGCGGGACCAACTGATTTCTTCTCCTGTGAGGCTCACTGGCCCCCAATGGATGAACATTCCGAACCGCGCGGTGCGCCACCAGGCCAGCCGGGCGTCACGTTGCGTGGGCGTCTCACCTGATGCAATCCAGGCCGTCGCCACGCACAGGCAAACCAAGCACCAGGCGAAGGCTTTGCGCAACTTCACAGTCTTCATGGAACGCGCGCTGAAGAGCCGTTGGAAAGATCCGCAATCGGACAGCGCCTGACAAACCGAAGTTTCATTCCTCACAACCTGCCAAACGGCTGGCCCCTCTGTCTTGCAATATTTCACGCCGAAGAATACCATACATGAGATGTCCCTTAGACCTATTTACCAAAGCCGTCACGCCCGCTACGAAATTGACGGATGCGAACCCCAAAATGACGCGATTCGCAAGGGCAAAATCAACTTTCATGCGCTTACCAAGGGGCACTACCCCGGCACGCCTGTCTCGGCGAACATTTTGCCGGGATTGAACAGCATCGGTTTTTGGAATGCCGGCGATACCCAGGATTGGGGCCTGAATGAGCATCGTAACGAGGGAATTGAGATCATGTATCTCGAAACCGGCAGAGTGGTTTTCGCCGCCGACCAGAAAAATCATTCCTTGCGCGCCGGTCACTTCACGATCACGCGTCCCTGGCAGCTTCACAAATTGGGCGCGCCAAACATCGGCCCAGGGCGGCTGCACTGGCTTATTCTGGATGTCGGCGTGCGGCGCCCGCACCAGGAGTGGCGCTGGCCCGAGTGGGTTGTCCTGAGCAAGGAAGATCTGGCGGAGTTAACGCGCAAGCTGCGTCACAATGAAAATCCAGTCTGGAACTCAACCCCGGCCATAGCCCGGTCCTTTCGTGAAATCGCCCGTAACGTTGCCGATTGGAACCGACCGCATGCGGTTTCGCATCTGGCTGTGCACTTGAATCAGTTGCTGATCGGCGTTCTTGACGCTTTGGCAGCTCAGCAGACCCAGGAAAGCGAGGAATTGACGTCCCGCCGCAGGGCGGTGGAAATCTTCTTGCGGGAACTGGAAAACGATCCCGCCTATGCCGGCCAGGCTTGGACGCTGGATCGGATGACCGCCCAGTGCGGCATGGGCATCACGGCGTTTTCCAAATATTGCCGCGAATTGGTCAATACCGGACCGGTTGAATTCCTGAATCACTGCCGCCTCGACCACGCCGCCCGACAGTTGCGGGCGGAGACCAACCTTTCCATCACGGAAATCGCCATGGCCAACGGGTTCAACTCCAGTCAATATTTCGCAACGACATTTGGTCAGCGTTTTCACCTCAGCCCGACCGATTACCGAAAGAAAACCTGATCTATTGTGTCTGCAGGAGGTAAAATTCCTGGCGATTATTCGGATTAACCACATTGGTGGACAAATTGATGCCGCCGTTCGCGTCAAAAGAGTTTGTTAAAACCGGAGTCCATTGCGCCCGCGGGAGCGTCAAATCGGGGCTCCCCAGCAACACATACGGCGCATTGACCGGGCCGTTGGTTGCCGTAATGGTCAGTGTCGTCCCTCTTACGGCGATGCTCGTAAACCTCAACGCCAGGGTGGCGGTGATGTCGCGAACCTGAAGGAGGTTGATTTGTGGGTCGGGATTGGCCCCGCTGGAGAACGCCGTCAAGGTCAAGGTCTGGTCGCCAGTACTGTCCGCAACGAAAGTGCCGATGATGTATTGTCCAGGCCCACTGCCGTCGGACCCGAAACTTAGAGGGGCTGAGGTATTGGTTCCACCGGTAATGGTTTCTGACCGGGCTTGACCGATACTGCGCCCGTCATTCACCCAGAATTGAACCAGGTAAGTATGGCCGGGAATCATGCCCGACCAGCTAAAGACTACCGGGGTGAGTTGTTCGTTGGAAAAACGAGCCGATTGTAAAAGAGCATTGTAGTTGGTGTCCGAAGTATTGGGCGAACCGAAACCATTGTATCCGTTGTCCAGAGTTGATCCGGGTGTCAGGCCGGGTAAATCGGAAAATCCCTGGAACGTCACCCCATTGACCGGGAACATGTTGGCGTTGCCATCCTGCGGGGCCCAGGATCCAAAATAGGTCCCCAACGTGCTGACGTCTGACGCGCCGGAAATAGTGACCGGAGCTTGCCAGGTCACATTGGGCTGACCGTTCGTGGTGATGTCACGAACCTGAAAGAGATTGATCTGTGGATCAGGATTCGCCCCGTTGGAAAATGGAGTGAGGGTCAAAGTTTCCCCGCCGGTATTGTCCGCCACAAACGTGCCGATAATGTATTGTCCAGGCCCCGTTCCGTCGGAACCAAAGCTCAGTGGATCTGAGGTGCTGCCTCCGCCGGTAACGGTTTCTGACCGGCTTTGGCCTATATTGCGCCCGTCATTGACCCACAATTGAACCAAATAAGTATGGTTCGGAATCATGCCAGACCAGCCAAAAGTTGCTAAGACATTTCCTTCATCGGAAAACCGCCCGAATTGCAGGAGCGTATTGTAGTTGCCATCGGCAGTATTGGGCGAACCGAAACCATTGTAACCATCATCAAGGGTTGATCCCGCACTCAGGCCGGGCAGATCGGAGAAACCCTGGAAAGCTACCCCGTTGACCGGAAACGTGTTGGCGCTGCCATCCTGAGGCGCCCAGGAACCAAAATATCTTCCGTTGGTGCTGACGTCGGAAGCGCCGGCAATGGTAACCGGGACCTGCCACGAGATGCTGGGCTGGGCAAAGGCGGTGGCAGTCAAAAGGCCAATAGCGGACGTGAGGAGAGCGGCTTTTCTGATCGCGTGAGATTTCATAACCGTATTATGCCGAATTTAAGGATTTATTCTTTCAATTTTCTTCGACGAAGAATATCGAACAAAGGGGCTTGGCGGGGTTTTACCTTTCAATTCGTGGCGGAATTCTCAACCACGATCCAGATGCACGCCATCAAGTTGGTGATTATCGTTCTCCAGTCGGACTGGCGAGGATTGCGCCGATCAGCCCTTCAGGATTTTGACGATGGTGTTCCAATTCCGCGTCGTGACTCGTTTCCCGAATTCCTTGTCCAGAAAAGCCATCAGTTCAGTTGTCTGTCGTGTTGGTGAAAGGGTAATGACGCTGCACACTTCACTCTCCGAGGCTTGCAAAATCCGAAAATCCTTTTCCGGCGACTCATAGGGAAGCTTTAAAACAGCCTTCGGCTTCTGGGGGAGAAAGGTCACGTAAAGCCGGGTCCGCGGAGTCACTTTTATTTTTTCGAACGGGTTGAGATCGACCAGACGCTGGAGTTCCGCGACCGGCCGAACAATCACGCCAACTTCATGCCCCAGGGCGGATTTCAATTTTTCCTCGATCTTCCCGGCGAGAACATTCGTGCTCGATTTGGAGGTTTCAAAAAGCACGTTTCCGCTGGCGAGCAGCGTTTTGACATTCTGGAAACCCAACGCCAGGAAAGCTTTTTTCAAATCCTCCATTTTCACCAGCTTATTGCCGCCGACATTGATGCCACGCAGGAAGGCAGCGTATTTGGCCATGGAATTTTTCTTTTCGACTGGCGCATTCTTCATACCCGCATGATTGCGCCCAGGCCATAATCAACACCAGTGGATTTTTTATGGCCGGCGGATGACAAACGTGGCCTACAAGGAGCACGCATATGGTTGCCGCCATGAAATAAATAAAGGGCCAGCGCGGAGAACGCTGGCCCTTTGCATACACCAAACCAAACACATGAAGGCAATTACGCGGGGTAACTGCTGATCGTGAATATAAGCATTAACCCTGCCAATTGGATTTGAGAACCTCGCTGGATTTAAGCAATTTCCATAAGGTTAACGTTAATTCTACTTTCTGGGTCTTTCCCCGGGGTGAAATTTACGATGGACTTCGCGCAGGCGGTTACCGCCCACATGGGTGTAAATCTCCGTGGTACTTATGCTGGCATGGCCGAGCAATTCCTGAATCACCCGCAGGTCGGCGCCATGCTCCAGCAGGTGGGTCGCAAAGCTATGCCGCAGCATGTGGGGCGTAATGTTGCGCGCGATGCCGGCGCGTTTGACCCGATTCTTGATGCGCAACCAAAGTGTGACCGCGGCGAATGGTGTGCCGCGTTTAGTTAAAAACACATTGGCGGTCGAACGTGGGGTGACCAGTTTGGGACGGCCTGCATCCAGATAACGCTGGATGGCGGCTACTGCCTGACGTCCCAACGGCACTACGCGTTCCTTGTTGCCTTTGCCGATGACATTCACAAAACCCGCGTCCAGATGAAGTTGCTCCAGGCGCAGGTTGCGCAGTTCGGCGAGGCGCAGACCCGAAGCATAAGCCAGTTCGAGAACGGCCAGATCGCAAAGGGACTGCGGCGTTTCGGGATTTTCCGGCGTGAGTAGTTGTTGGATTTCCTCGTTGGTCAAGGCTTTGGGTAATCGCTTCCAGCGTCGCGGCAGGGAAAGGTGCTCCGCCGCGTTTACCGGCAGCAAGCGTTCGTTCTCCGCGAAACGATAGAACGCGCGCAACGCAGCAATTTCCAGATAGACACTTTCCGAACTCAGTTTGCGCGCGCTTTCCTCGGGTTGATTTTCCAGCGGGCGTTCCCGCTCGTGCAGCAGAAATGATTGCAGGTGTGAAAGCTCAATCGCCTTCCAATCCGTCAGCTTCCGTTGCCCCGCCCAGGCAATAAAACGATTCAGCAACGCCGCGTAGGTCTTCTGGGTATGTTCGGATTGCCCGCGTTCGTGCCGCAGGTACTGGAGAAAATCTTCAACGAGCGTTTGCATCAGGCTTCGCTGGCTCCCAGTGTCAATTTAGTGGACACGCGCCGGTGCTTAACCGAGGCACTCCGGGGTTCGGAGTCCCGGCTTTAGCCGGTGGCGCTTGCGCATGGTCGAGCGTGTCGAAAGTTTTCAAGCCATCGTGTCTACGTGCGCCCCGCCGCCTGAAGGCGGGACTCCATACTTAAAGCGCCGTGCGCAAGCCTGCCGCAAGTTACAAGCTCTTGCCCGTCAGCCGTTGATACGCTTCCAGATACTTCGCCTGCGTTTTTGCGACGACCTCAGGCGGCAGCGCGGGCGCGGGCGGGGTTTTGTTCCAATCGAGCGTTTCGAGGTAGTCGCGCACAAATTGCTTGTCGAAGCTCGCCTGACTGCGGCCCGCCTGGTACTGGTCCGCGGGCCAGAACCGCGAGGAGTCGGGCGTCAGGACTTCGTCGATCAACAGCAGTTTGCCTTCGTGCAGGCCAAATTCGAACTTGGTATCGGCAATGATAATGCCGCACTCGCGGGCGTATGCGCGGGCATAATTGTAAATCTTGAGGCTGGCCGCGCGCGCCTCTTCGGCAATCACCGTGCCGACGAGTTTTGCGGCTTCGTCAAAGGAAATGTTTTCGTCGTGTCCGGATTCGGCCTTGGTGGCGGGCGTAAAGATCGGTTCCGGCAGTTCGGACGACTCCCGCAAACCGGCGGGCAGCTTGATCCCGCAAACGGTCTGGCGTTCGCGATACTCCTTCCAGCCGCTTCCGGCGAGATAGCC
This sequence comes from Verrucomicrobiota bacterium, assembly GCA_021325145.1. Classification (GTDB taxonomy): domain Bacteria; phylum Verrucomicrobiota; class Verrucomicrobiia; order Limisphaerales; family Pedosphaeraceae; genus JAJPHR01. Next base: position 140,472 of record JAJPHR010000054.1, read on the forward strand.
ACGCACGACACACTCGATCGCGAGGGGCTTGGCCTTCTTCACGATCATGCAACGCCGCGCGAGTTGTGCCACGAATGGTTGCAGCTCGGGCGGCAGCGGATCATCAGCTTGCGACAGCAAATGGTTCGCTTGAAATGCCGCCGTCTGCGCAAACCAAAAGTAGGAAATGCGGGTCAGGACTTCACCCTTGCGTGGAATGCCATTGGGCATGACGCAATCGAACGCCGAGATGCGGTCCGTGGCGACGAAAAGCAAGCGGTCGCCGAGATCGAACACTTCACGCACCTTGCCGCTTTTGAGTTTGCGGAAGCCCGGCAGATCAAGTTGTAAGAGTGGCTCAGGCACAACATCAATTATGGAGGCCAAAGCTTGTCCGGCAAAGCGCAAAGTGATTCTGCATGGCCTGCCTCGCACACGAAGGGGGCGCAGAGGTCCATTCTCAGGTGGACGCGTCACTTTGCACTTTGCACCTTGAACCCTGAACTTCATATTGGTGAGGTGAATTTCCTGGTTACCGGGGGCGCGGGGTTTATTGGCTCGCATGTTTGTGAGCGATTGCTGCACTCCAACCATGCCGTTTGGGCCTTCGACGATTTAAATCCGTTTTACAGCCCGGCGATCAAGCGGCGCAATTTGGATGAAGTGGCCGCAGCGGGCGCGAAATTCACCTTCGTCCATGGCGATTTGTCGGACGCAAAAGAGTTGGACCGATTGTTCCAATCCAATCGCTTCGACCAAGTGATTCATCTCGCGGCGCGCGCGGGGGTTCGTCCCAGCCTGGAGGATCCGGCGCTGTATCAACGGGTAAACGTCGAAGGCACAGTCAACGTGCTGGAAGCCGCGCGTCGTCACGGAGTGAAAAAGGCCATCCTCGCCTCGTCCTCCTCCGTTTATGGAGTGAACCAAAAGGTGCCATTCGCGGAAAGTGACCCGGTGGCCTCGGTCATTTCTCCTTACGCGGCGAGCAAAGTGGCTTGCGAGGGGTTGGGCCACGTGTACCACCACGTCCATGGCCTGGACGTGACGATGCTTCGCTTCTTCACCGTTTACGGCCCGCGCCAGCGCCCTGATCTTGCCATTCACAAGTTTGCCCAACTTATTACAGCGGGAAAACCGGTCCCGGTTTTCGGCGACGGCACAACCGCGCGCGATTACACTTTCGTCAGCGACATTGTGGACGGAATCATGGCCTGCACGGAACGGACGTTTGGTTACGAGATTTTCAACCTCGGGAATTCGCACACCGTGACGCTCGCGCGGCTCATCGAATTGCTGGAGCAATCGCTCGGCAAGACCGCGGTGCTCCAACGCCTGCCCGCTCAACCCGGTGACGTGCCGATAACATATGCGGACCTCGCCAAATCCCAACGCTGCCTCGCCTACGCGCCGAAGGTCAGGATCGAGGAAGGCATTCCACGGTTTGTGGAGTGGTTGAAAAAGCGGCCTGCGGCGTAAAACTTTAAGCGCTTTCGCGAGTCGATTCCCAAAAGTAAGTTTGGCTTTGAAGTTCGGCCAGAAGCGGCGATACTCAAGCACTGCGGCTTGAACCGCAGCGCAAATGACCAGGACCCAAAAACTGCTCCGTGAATTGATCGCTCTGCCGAGCGTGAACAGCAGTTTGCTGCCGGCGGACCATCCGCGGGCGGGCGAGCATCGCGTGGCTGATTTTCTGGCTGCGACGGCAGCAACCGCCGGGTTGGACATTGATCTGCACAAAGTATTTCCCGGGCGCAACAATCTGCTGGCCCGCCTGTCTCCAACGGGAACTGCCAGGCAACGCATTCTGCTCGCGCCGCATTTGGACACCGTGGATGTCATGGATGAGAGCCAGCTCGTCCCGCGGCAGAAGAACGGCCGCCTTTATGGCCGGGGCGCGTGCGACACGAAAGGCTCGGTGGCAGCCATGCTCTCGGCGGTCATGGAGCTGGCGCGCGCTGGCAAGCGCCCCGCGAAGACCGAAATTATTTTCGCCGGGTTGGTTGATGAAGAAATGGGCCAGGGTGGCTCGCGCGCGCTGGCCGCAAGCGGTTTGAAAGCCGACCTCGCCATCGTGGGCGAGCCGACCCGCCTCGAAATCGTCACGGCACACAAGGGCAATTTGTGGCTCAAGCTGGAGACGCGCGGCAAGGCGGCGCATGGCGCGCGGCCCGACCTGGGCCGGAATGCGGTGCATGAAATGGCGCGCGTCGTGGATCTGCTGGAAACCCGGTATGCGCGGCAACTGCGTCGTCGGCGACATGCTTTGCTCGGGCACGCCACCGTCAACGTCGGCACAATCCAGGGTGGCGTCCAGACCAATATTGTTCCTGCGGCTTGTTCCATCACCATCGACCGTCGCACGCTCCCAGGTGAAATCGATGCTGGCATCTGGCGTGAAATCTGGTCGTTGCTGCGGCAGAACGGGTTGTCGGCCACGCTGGGGAACACCAAGAGCGCACCCTGCCTGCCGATGGAAACCAGCGCCCGATTGCCGTTGGTCCGCGAGTTTTTGCGAACGGCGGGCCAGGCCAAACCGGTGGGGGTGGATTATTTTTGTGACGCCTCTGTGCTGGCGCAAGGAGGCATTCCCAGCATCGTGTTTGGGCCCGGCGACATTGCCCAGGCGCACACCCCTGATGAATGGATCTCCCTGGCCGAACTTGAAAAAAGCAAGGATTTGCTCCTCAAATTCCTTCAATCACTGCCTTGAAGTGGGCATGACGCCTGCTACAGTAGGAACTTCATGCTTGCACAGACGCAGACCATTGAATCGCCGGCGATGATTGAAGCCAAACACAAGGCCAGCTTCTTCCGGCAGAGCGGGTGGATGATCATCACAGCCGTGGGCGGCGGCGCATTGATGTTCCTGGTCAATTTTCTTTCGGCCAAGTTCATTTCCAAAGCCGAATACGCGGAACTGGTTGCGCTCATCCAGGTGCTGAACTGGGTCACCATTCCGGCTATTGGCCTGCAAACGACGTTCGCCCAGCAAACCTCGGCGGCCATCAGCGACGCGCAACGCCGCCAGTTGTTTGGAACCGTCTGGGCGGTGACCAGGGGCATCTTCGTGATCTGGCTGGTGATGCTGGTGGTCACCATTATCTGGCACGGCCAAATCCGGGAGAGTTTGAAACTCGGCTCAACCATTTCGCTTTGGCTGACCCTGGCGACGGGGTTGTTGATGCTTTTGCTGCCGATCTGGCAGGGGCTCTTGCAGGGCCGGCAAAACTTTCTTTGGTTGGGATGGGCCGCGGTCTTCAACGCGATGGGCCGGGTGGCCATCGCCGGTTTATTTGTGTTTTTGGTGAGCGCCACAGCCGCCGGCGTCATGGTGGGCGCGTTCACCGGCTTTGCGGCGGCTTTGTCGGTCGCCATCTGGCAGAACCGCGACGCATGGAGCCAGGCGTGTGACGCGTTCCAGTCGCGGCCATGGTTGCGCCAGGTCATCCCGCTGTCCATCGGTTGCGGAGCCAGCCAATTTCTGTTCAGTGCCGACGCCATCGTGGTGCAGAAATATCTGGGCGCCGACGGCGCCGCGGCGCCTTACGGCACCGGCGGCACGCTGGCAAGGGCCATTGTCCTGTTCACCGCCCCGTTGGTGGCGGTGATGTTTCCCAAGCTGGTGCACAGCTCCGCGCTCAAGCAAAAAAACAACCTGATGTTATTGACCCTGCTGGGCACCGCGGGCCTCGCCGGGCTGGCGGCCATCGGCCTGACCTTCACTTCGGGCTTGCTGATCAAGGTCTTTTCCAAGCCGGAATATGTCTCCATCGTTCCGCTGATTCCGTTGTTCGCGTGGAGCATGGTGCCGCTGGCGGTGGCCAATGTGCTCTTGAATAATCTCATGGCCCACTCGCGTTTCAAATGCGTTCCCGTGCTGGCCTTGGTGGCACTCGGCTACTGGATCGCCCTGCAACACTTTCACGATTCGTTCAAGACCGTCATTGAAGTCCTGGGCGTGTTCAATCTGATCTTCCTCGTTGTGTGCATCTTCTTCACCTGGGCCATTCGCGAGCAGGAACCAATCGTTGACCTGCCCAACCCGACCGAGCAAGAGCCGACGCTCTGACAAGCATCTCAAAACAGCCGCGCTGTTTTGACAGAGACATCGCAGCGCGATGTCCCTGCCAGGTGGGGCGATTTATTTCACTGTTTTCAACTCGAACTTTGGATTCAGTTCGAGTTGAAAGTCCTTGAAGCGGACTTCGAGCGGACCGCCAGCGTGCATTTGCAGGCCCGTGATGCCGCGACGGGCGACTTTCGGATCGTCCACATCCACGCAAAGATGGCCGTTGAGAGCCGTGCGGATTTTGCCATCGACGGCGAGGATCTCGTAAGTGTTCCAATCGTCCACGTTCACGAAGGGATCGCCGGGTTTGTCGGATAGAATGGCGCGGCCGTTTTCTTCGTAGAGCTTGCCCCACCAACCGGCGCCGACATCCGCCTGGCAGCCTTTCATTTCGTAATCGCCAAAGCGTTCGCTGCGAAATTGCACGCCGCTGTTTTCCTTGTTCGGAGTCAGCTTGAGTTTGAGAACGAGCCGGAAATTATCGAGCATCATCGTGCTCTTGAGGAATTCGTTGTGCTTGAGCCCGGTGGCCGTGCGGCCGACGATCTCGCCGTTCTCAACCTTCCAGAGCGACAGGTCGCCTTCCCAGCCGGTGAGATCCTTCCCGTTGAAAAATGCCGCCGGATTCGCCGGCACTTCGGCGCTGGCCGCGGCCGGCACCTGGCCGGGGCGGCTCAAATAGTAGAGCAGGTCGCGCACCTCTTGATCGTTGAGCGATTGCAACAGCCCTTCAGGCATCATGGAGAATTCGCTTTGCTTGAGGGAGTTGATTTCGTTGCGCGGCAGTACGATGACTTCGTTCGCGGTCACCAGCGTTACGGACTTGTCATCCTGTTTGGTTACAATGCCGGTGATGCTGCGGTCATCCTTGGTTTCCACGTTCCAGGAGCGGTAATCGTTGGGAATGACGGCGTTTGGATCCACAATGTTCAGCAGGAGATACTCGACGTCGCCGCGGTTGGAACCGGTGAGGTCGGGCCCGACTTTTCCGCCGGTGTCGAACAAGGTATGGCATTGCACGCAGGTGCGATTGAAGACCGCGCGGCCGCGCGAAGCATCGCCCGGCATCGAGCCGCCGGCCTGCCAAATATGGCGGTACTTGTCGATTTCCTTCTTTTTGTCCGCGCTGCTGTCGCGGGAGACGCCCCAAAGTTTTTGGATGGCTTGTTCGAGTTCAGCGTCTTTGAGGCTGCGAAGCTGCCGCACGGATTCGGCGGTCAGATCCTTGGCGGAAACCGAGCCTTGAGCAATGGCGGCCAGCAACGCCTTGGCGAACCCGATCCGTGAGGCGAGCGTCCCGATCGCATCGCGTCGGCGCGCTGAATCCAGGGACGGATAAACCGCGAGCACGGCGGCGGGAGTGTTCGGATCATCGTAAGCCGCCAACCCGCGCAAAGCGCCGCTCTGCAAGTTTGCGTCATGCAACAATTGTTGAAGCAAAGGCGCCAGCCCCGCATCGTGCGCGCCCAGCAAGGATTCCAACGCGGTCCGCCGCGCCGCGACTTCGGCTTGGGGATCCACCAACGTCTTCCGCAAGGCAGCCAGCGCGTTCGCGCTGCCGAACGTCAGCGAGAGCGATTGCACCTCCGCGCGAATGGCCGCATTCGCGCTGGCTCCGAGCGCGGTTTCGGCAGCCTCCCACCCCGCGGGCATCGGCGCTTTGCGCTGGCCCTTCAACGCGGTGCTCAGCCCGCTCAGAATGTCCAGGCGGTGGGGATCGTCGTGCAGTTTGTTCAGGTGGGCCGTGATGACGGCGAAAGCCTCCGGTGTGCCGAGGGCGGCGACGCGGCGTGTCATAAAATGCAACAGGCGCGGCAGTTTGGAATTCTCCGCGACCTGCAACGCGTGGTCAATGTTGACGGTGGCGAGCGGCTCGGCGGCATACCAGGCCATGAGCGGGAGATTGTGGTCGCCCGCATCCTCCGCATGGCTGGCCAATGCCGTGATGGCATCCCAGCGTTGGTCCGGCGGAACGCGTTGCAGCGCGGACGCGAGATAGAGCCGAACCACTGGGGACTCATCCGTGGCGGCCAGGCGCGCGAATTCCTTGAGCGCAACGGGCGAGACATTTCTCTTTTCGGCCAGCAATTGGATCGTCCAGGCGCGGACGTACTCGCCGGGTTTGCGCAGCAATTTCAGCGCGATGTCCTCGTTGAAACCACCAGCGGCATGCAAGGTCCAGAGCGCGCGCAGTTCGAGCGTTTCGCGGGCGATCGGCTTTCCAAAGTCGGGCAGCTTGAGATTGATCGCACGGTTGTCCGGATTCAGAAAGTACATCAGCAATTGCCTGGCCTCGGGCGCGAGCGGCTTCTCCCGGGTGCGTTCCTCGAGAATCCTGCGGGCATGCCGCGGGTACCATTCGTTCGGATGCGCCTGGAGCGCGACCAGTTCGGCATCGCTCTTTTTCTGAAGATCGACCGGCGTCCATTTGGTGTCGCCGTAGGCGATTTTGAAAATGCGTCCATTGGTGCGATCATGGCCGTTCGGATCGGTGTGGTGGCACTGGTTCTTGTCGTACCAGTCGATCATGTACACCGAACCATTCTGGTCGTATTGCAAATTGAGGATCTGGGACCATGAATCGTTGAAGTCGATGAAGTTGGGATGGTGATGGCCCACGAACCCGGAACCTTTGCGCTCGGGCAAATCCTCGTTGATGCAAGCGCCGTGGATGTTGTTCATGAAATACTGGCCTTTATATTCCTCCGGCCAGCTTGCGCCGAGATACACCATCAGCCCGGCGTGCGCATGGCCGCCACCCATCGCGGCAGACCGGCCGTTGGCGGCGTGCGGACCTTTGCTGCCGGCGTAATGAAGATGATCGGCGATGGTTTTGATATCATCATAGACGTAGGGATTGGAATGCTGCCCGCCCTGGCGTTCGTAATATCCGCCCTGGATCATGTGCCAGAGATGCGGGATGACACAGGCCTCGATGATGCACTGGCCGTGTTCGTCGAAATCGACGCCCCAGGGATTGCTCGTGCCCTCGGCAAAATACTCGAACTTATGTTCGGTGGGATGATAGCGCCAAATCCCGCAGGTAACGGGAATGCGGTCTTTTTTAGGCGTGCCGGGTTTGCCCACGCTGGAATGCGAGAACACACCGTGGCACCCGTAAAGCCAGCCGTCCGGACCCCAGGTGAACGTATTCAAGGTTTCGTGCGTGTCCTCGTAAGCCCAGCCGTCCAGCAGGATTTGCGGCGGGCCAGCAGGCTTCGGTTCGTCGCCATCCTTCATCGGGATATACATGAAGTATGGAGCCGCGCCGACCCAGACTCCGCCGTAACCGACTTCGAGGCCGCTGACGAGATTCAGACCCTCCATGAACACGGTGCGCTTGTCGAACTTGCCGTCGCCATTCGTATCTTCGAACACGAGAATGCGGTCCTTGCCCTGGCCCTCCGGCTGGCGAATGGGATACGTATAAGCCTCCGCGACCCAAATGCGCCCGCGATCATCGATGGTGAAGGCGATGGGTTGTTTCACATCCGGTTCGCCGGCGAACAGCGTGGCCTTGAAGCCGGGAGGCAAGGTCATTTCCTTGGCGGCGTCTTCGGGCGAGAGCCCGGCGAACTTGATGACGTCTGCCGGCGGCATGTCATCAGCAGCGACTTTGGCGGGATCGAGCGCGTCTGGAAATTGCGGTTTGGCGGCATAGAACTTGAAATCATCGAAATTGATATGGCCCCAGCCGCCGCTTTCCTGGTCTATCAACCGGATGAAGATGGTTTTGCCTTGCTCCGCCGCGAGATCAACCACCACCGGGCGAAGTTTTTCATTGTCGTATCCGGAGGTTTTGAAAATGACGGTTTGATCGTCCGCACGAACCAATTCGACGCGCGTATTGGGGTGACTGCCGCCAGCCACCATGAAGCTGGCATACGGATGCGTGACCTTGAAAGGAACGGACGTCAACGTCCCTTGCGGAGCATCCCCGGCAATTTCATAAGTGCCGACCCAGTAATTGCCCTCGTGGCTGCTCTGCATGTCACTGCGACGCCGCGACACGGTGTCGCCCTGGACGGGCTGCATTTTAAAGGCGTCGCCCGTAGCCGTCCAATCCCGCAGGGTCCCGTCTTCAAAATCCAGGTTGAGCGGTTTGCCATGCTTATCCACCGCTTTGATGCCCCCGGGCGCGGCGGCAGACACGAATGAAGTGGAAGCGGAGGCCGCGAGAAGAATTGCACCGACTGCAGAAAGGAATTTCATGTTTGGATGAGCTGTCATAACGGCATAGAGGCACGCATAGTAACAAGGTGCCAGCGCAACACAAGTTTACACGGAACTCATTGGCTTGTGACGCGATAGAGACATAGCGTATTCGAAAGGTTGTCAGTAACCCGCTTGCGGGAGCCATCACCAGTATCGAGCGGAAAGCCGGCGATAGCGTTTCCTCGTTCAACCGTCGAAATTCCGATCAAAGAAGTTTCACGCCGGATTTTTTCGCCGCGGCTTTCAATGGTTCGTCGCGAGAAGCCAGGGGCATCGATTTCCGGCGAGCCAATTCCAAGTAAGCGGCATCGTACGCCGACAAGGAATATTTGACCGCCAGTTCGGAAATTGTAGTAAAGGCGACGCTACTGGTTTCGTGATCCAGGACAACTCGAAGCTGGCTAAGCAGCGCCAATCCTGACTGGCGATGAACTTCGGTCATTAGTTTTCGGCGAACCGCAACCAAAAGGGCATTGGCGACCTCCAGGTGCCAAATCGAAGGGACATATACCAGCGCGCCTCCTTTTGCATCCTCCAGCAATCGCATGGTCAACTCATTTGCCTGGCTCGGATGTATCCAGCCAACTCCGATTGAACAATCAGCCACAAAGGCATCGCTCATCGGCGTCCCTCTTCAACGAAGGATTTAAATTCCTTCCAGGAGACGGGACGCTTGCCAGAAGCTGAAGCGGCGATTTCCTGTTGGAGAGTCTTAAGACCCTCCGCAGCGCGACGAACCTCTTCCAGTCTCTGGCCCCTCTCTGGAATGAGCCGAGCGACCGGTTTCTCGTGCCGGGTGATGATAATCTCCTCACCCCCAAGTACTCGGTCGAGTAATTCACCAAATTTGGTTTTTGCTTCAAATGCAGGAATGGTAGCCATAATCATCACCTAAATCAATCGGTCATTGACTAGTCTAACACAAACTGGATGATTCGGGAAGCCCCCGGTTAAATATTTTTTCCACTCGATGCCAGGCTTGCTATTTGGTTTCGTGCAGAAAGACGAAGGTGCCTTTCTTGTTGCCGACGACAATGTCAGGAAATTTTTGGTTTTGGATGTTGCCGGCCACAACCTGCGTGCCGATGCCGGAATCGTCGTCGATCAGGTGCGGCACCCAATCCACCGTTCCGTTCGCGCCGCGCACGAGTTCGAACCAGTAGAGCACGGCGGGATCGTCTGATCCCGGGTCAGCCCCGTGGCGGCCGTGCGCCCAAAAGCGTTTGCCAGTAACGATGTCCTTGAGGCCATCGCCGTTCATGTCAATGAGATCGACGGCGTGCAGTTGGGAAAAGACCACGCCGTATTTGTCGGGCGCGGGTTTCTCCTTGCCGATCTGCTCGTTGAGAATGGTGTGTTTCGTGAAGGTGATTTCGCCGTTGGCCATGACCTGCTCGTACCAGGCCAGGCCGTAACCGTGCGCGGCGAGTGCGGTGATGACGTCATTTTTGCCGTCGCCGTTGACGTCGTACACGTGCATTTGCGAACTGCCGTGGCCGGGCGCGAAGGGAAAAGGATGCAGCTTCCAAACCGGGTCGCCTTCGAGCGAGGCAGGTTGCTCCCACCAACCGCCGGCTTCCAGTATGTCCACGCGGCCATCGCCGTTGACATCGCCGACGCCAAGACCATGCGTGAACCGTTGCCAGTTGCCTTTCGGTGAAATGGGATGGAATTTCCACGGCTTGGCGGGATCGCTCCAATCCGCGGTGGCGTAGCCGAAATAGCCGCCGGAGTTGCAAACGATGTCGGGCTTGCCGTCGCCGTTGACGTCGGTGAAGGCGGGCGATTCGTTGTCCACCACGTCAAAAATCTGGTGCCGCTGCCAATGGCCGTCGCGGCCTTTTGGATTTTCGTACCAGGAGGCGTCCTTGCCGGGAAAACCGTAGATCAAAATGTCCGGCCAGCCGTCGTGGTTGAAATCATAAACGAAGGCGAAGAAATTGTCCGAGTAGGTGTTATTCGTGCCGAGGGCGCCTTCGTAACCTTCGATCTTCTCATCCGTGCCGTCGGGTTTTTGGCGCGTGAAGAATTTATTGGCGGGATAATATTCGTGGCGCTTTTGGAAATCGGGCCCTTCGTACCAATACGGGCCGGACACAATGTCCATTTTGCCGTCGTGGTTGAAATCGCCGAAGTTGGCGCCTTCGGACCAAAATTTGTCCGAGAGCTGAATTTTCTTGAAGGTGTGGACGGCGGAGTCGGCTGCTCCGGCGCAGACCACAGCGCTCAATACGGCGAGTGCGGCGACTTGAGATTTGATCATAGGCTACTTGTGGCACTTTCGGCGGAGGCGGTCAAGATGGATGGCGATGCCTCGGAGAACCGCGCTCAAGGCGCGTTGGTCAAGCTTTGCAGGCGTTGCGCGGCTTCGGGGTAGCCGGGTTGAAGGGCAAGCGCTCGCGTGAGATGAGTGATTGCTTCGCCGCGATTTCCTTTGGCGGCAAGCATGATTCCGAGATTGCAGTGGGCTTCGGCGGAATTGGGGTCCAGGCGGATGGCTTCTTGAAATTGGGCAATCGCCGCGTCGGGGAGGCCCTTCCGGCCCAAGGCCGCGCCGAGGCTGTTGTGGGCGTCGGCCTGGGTGGGCTGAAGCTGCACGGCTTGCTGGAATCGCGCGATGGCTTCGTCGAGGCGCCCCTGGCCTTCGAGGGCAACGCCGAGATTGAATTGCGCGTCGGCGTCGGTGGGATCGAGGGCGGTGCCGGCTTGGAATTCAGCGATCGCCTCATTAGCCCGGCCGCTCCGGAGCAAGGCCGTGCCGAGGTTATTGTGAGCCTCGGCGTAATCGGGGTTCAACCTGAGCGCTTCATTAAACTCGCGGATGGCTTCGTCCGCGTGGCCTTGCCGGGAGAGGGCAATGCCAAGGTTGTTGTGCGCGCGCGGATGATCGGGCTTGAGGGCAAGCACCTTTTGGAATTGGTCAACCGCTTCGGGAAGATGGCCCTGGTCGAGGAGCAGTTTGCCGAGGTTGTTGCGGGCTTGAAAACAGGTAGGCGCGAGTTCGAGGGTCCGGCGATACATTTCCAGGGCGCCGGGAACATTGGCTCGGGCGGCATCGTCATCGGCGAGATGCCAACAGGCGACGTAATTGTCCGGTGCTGCCTTGCCCGCGTGGCGGAAAAGGGTTCCGGTGTTTTGCCAATAACCGGCTTGATGCCAGGTCAGCGCGATACACACGATTGCCAGCAAGGCGGGAAGCATCGGCACGGCCAGACGCTCAACGCGCCCCTTTCCGGAAAGATCGGGCAGGCTCCACGCGAGCATCATCAGCACTCCGATCATCGGGATGTAGGTGTAACGGTCGGCCATGGACTGGTCGCCGACCTGGACGAGGCCGATGACGGGAACAAGTGTGCCAAGATACCAAAACCATCCGACGGGCAACCAGGGACGTTGGCGTCGCAAGGCGAGCACAAGGATGGAAAAACCGAGCAGGCCCATCGCGGCGACAATTACGATTCCCGCCGGCCAATGGTCCGGGCGGGGATAGAAGACGGATAGATTGGTGGGCCAGAAGGTTTTTCCGAGGTAACGGCAGTAGGAAATAAGCGCGTTGTTGATGCGGCTGGTTATGGAAAGGGTGCCGGTGGTTACCACGGCGCCGCCGTGTTTTTGGACGAGAAAGGTGATGATGCTGGAAGCGGCGGAGAGGAGGAAGAATGGGATTTTTTCCAGGAGCAACGGAGTGAAGCGCGCAGCGGTCGTTTCGGGTGGTTCATTCTGTCGCTTGATGCTTTCCTCGGCGACGGGGACGGCGGAGCGCACCGTCCCTGCCAGGCGGCAAAGTGGCCAGTAGTCCAACAAGAGCAGCGTGAACGGCAAGGTAACGACCATTGGCTTGGCCGTGAGGCCCAAAGCAAACAACAGCAGCGCCAGCGCGTAAAAGACTTTTGACGTTGGGCTTTGGACTTTGGACTCCTCGGTATAGCGAGCGTAGGCCCACAGGGTCAACAGCCAGAAGAAGGTGCTGAGGACGTCTTTGCGTTCGGAGATCCAGGCGACAGATTCCACGTGCAGGGGGTGCCAGGCAAAGACGGCGGCGACGAGGGCGCTGCGCCACAGGGCTCCAGTCGTGCGGCGGAGCAGGGCGAAGAGGACAAGGGTGTTGGCGACGTGGAAGAGAAGATTGGTCAGGTGATGGCCGAACGGTTTCAAGCCGTAGAGCTGGCAGTCGAGCATGTGGGACATCCAGGTGAGCGGATGCCAGTTGGCGGAGTGGGAACTGGCGAGGGACCAGCGAATGTTTTCCAAACTTAATCCGGAGCGGACGTGCGGGTTTTCGGTGACATATTCCGGGTCGTCGTAGTTGGTGAATCCGCTGTGAAGGAGCGGGGCGTAGGCAATGACGGAGCCGAGGACCAGGGCCAGGCAGAGGAGGCGGAACCGGCGGTTGTTTCCAAAATGTTCTGTCACAGCAAATCATGTGGATACCGCAAGGAGGGCGGGGGTGCAATTGAAGAAGCAGGGAGGAAGGGAACGCTGCGGGATAAAGGATTCGGGAAAGCGCTAATGTTCGTGGGACGGCTCACCGCCCACAGTGTTGGTTTCCATTTGGTGGTAATCGGCGGCGGAGAGTTTGGAGAGCTTTTCGATGAAGGCGGTCATGGCCCAGATTTTTTCGTCGGAGTGGGTGGTACCCCAGCCGGGCATGGCGCTGAATTTGATGCCGTTCTTGGTGATCCAAAACAATTGGGCCGGGGTCCAATCGGAAGCGGCCATGGACAAATCCGGAGCGGGGGGCCAGAGGCCCTTGGCGATTTCGCCGGGCGGTTTGCCGGGCGCGCCGTGGCATTCGACGCACATTTCATTAAAATGCTTGAAGCCCTCCTGAACCATCGCCGGGTTGTCCAATTGCGGGACCCGGATGCCGCGGGCGTGATGCTTGACGGAGCGGGTCGCGCTGGTGGCCAGCCACCAATTGACGAACCCGCTGTCGTGATTGGAGGTGCTGACGTTGTACGCGCCGCTGAAAATGAAGATGAACAAGGCCAGCGCTTGAATCACGAGGACGATGATGATGGTCAAGATTATCTTTTTCATGGTTCCCGTTTCGATTTTCGCCAGGGATTCGACCTGTTCATGCCACGATACAACGGGAATCACGGGCGTTTGATGAGGTATAAGCCCCATCCTGAGTGCGGAGTGGGAAGGGGATTGCCACCAAAAGGCACAAAAAGCGCAAAAAAGGAAACGGCAGCTCGAATTGGCGGCCAAACATCCCCGTCCATTTTCCCATTTTTATGCTTCTTGTGCTTCTTCGTGGCTGTCCCCGTTCATCCCATCCGCATTCCGAACCCGGTCCCGTCAGGGACGACAAAATAATTCCCCACTCTGCGGGAGAGTTCCGGGCGAAGGCAAAAAATGGGGGAACATCCACAGAAGGAAACGAAGCAAACAAAGGGGTGTGAATTCTTTGACCGCAGAATACGCCGAATACGCAGAAAGGGATTGGTGACGAGCCAAATACAATAAACTAGTAACTAACCCTATCTCGCACGCGTGTTGGACTCACTCTATTCTTTCGACAATGGTCCACGGAACACACCCAGGCGCCAAATCGTTTACTTGAATTGCGCATACAGGGGATTTTGCTATTCTATTGGCATTTGAATTGGTGGCTTCGTTCGATTGCGACCCTCGCCTCATGAGGAAGCAGCGAAGTTGCCGCTGGAGCAGGCCGAAGAATAAATATTCATAAATGCCCATGTACTCTGCTGATACTCAACGCCTGCAATTTCGGGATAAATTCAGGAGCCTATTCAATGAGGCGTTTCAGAACTGGTTTGAAGACCTCGCCCGACTCCTTCACCCTGTTGGCGATTTTCAAAAAATTCGCAAAACGAGCGGGGATGGTGGTCTTGATGGCTTCGTCATTAGTAAACAGCTTGTTTATCAGGTTTATGCGCCAAGCCGCATTAGCGAACTCAACGACCCGGAGACGGCCGAAAAAATCAAGGCAGACTTTCAAACCGCGTCGAACACTTTGGCTGGCCAGCTCAAGAGTTGGGCCTTCGTTCACAATCATCCTCAGGCAGCCATTGGCAAACTCAGCGCTGCCGCGATCAACGAGCTTAGAACCCAGAATCCCCAGATCGAAATAATCGTGCTCGATATCGATTCGCTCTGGGAAAAATTGAAGAACCTGCCAATGGATACGCTCGCCACCACTTGTGGCGGCTCACCTCATCAAGCCCCGGCTTCTTTGATGGCAGAGGAGATTATTTCGGATCTTCAAGAAGAGGTTTCCGCGGGATTCGCCAAAACACAGAATGCCTTGCAACACTTACCGAGTTCTTTGGAGACGGTCGTGAAGAGCGCGTTTAAGTCGGTAATGGCTGAGGGTTCTCAAGGCGCTGAGCACTTAAAAAGTCAGAATCAAAAGCGATTTGATCGGGCTCGCGATGAGCTCATGCATGGATCAATAGTTCTTGCCGAAAGGGAGTACCGCACGTTGATTGCAGATTTAGAAGAGTTGGGGTCTCTCGGCGACGCGTCACTGCTGTTTCGTTCGTACACGAACCTAGGTTCAAGTCTCTGGCAACAGTTCCGGCAAGATGAAGCCACGATCTGGTTCGACAAGGCGTATGCGCTCAAACCGGATGAGCAAATTGCTAAAACGAACAAAGCGGCTGCCCATATCCACCGTCGGGAATTTCAAACAGCACTCGATATACTGACGGCGATAAAGACAACCTCTCCCGACTGTTACGAAGCACACTATTTGATTTCCAGCGTCTATAACGAACAAGGTGATGTTGATCGGGCAATTACTCTACTCGAAGAGCGCCAATTCGAGAATGCTCATTACTTTGAAGCGCTGGCTCAAGCTTACTTGAAGCGTGAGAATTATCCGAAGGCCGAAGAGGCGGCGCGAACGGCTCTTTCCAAAAACGACAAGTCAACGGACGCGATGATAACGCTAGCAAATAGCGTAGGATTTCCGTTGGTAAAACGAAGGATGCTGCGCGAGATGAACAAATTCAGCCTAACGGAGATCGAGCATGAACGGGTTCGCCAAGCGATCCACTCCGGCGAAAGGGCTGCAGAACGCCTTCGGTCACAAGCCCGCTCATTTCAGCTTGGAGAAACGCTGACAAATCTCGCTGCATTTTACGAACTGGCTGGGGATGACGAGAGGGCCGGACAAGCGGCTAGAGAAGCAGCAGGATGCGCCCCTGAAGATACCACGACACTAACGAATTTATGGGCATCCGAGATGCGGTTGGGCAAATACACCAGCGCTTATGAAGTAGCTGGTAAATTGATGGATGCCGGAGCCAGGCTCGCAGGCAAAATTCGCCAGCTTGAATCGCTCCAAATGAACTCGGAGCCCGAACGATTGCTGGAGGAGGCCGGTAACGATCCTGCAGTGGCCGTCGAGTTATTGACAGAACCCCTGTTCTTTGAGCTTAAGGCACGAGCACAATTCGCAGTTCATCAAATCCACGCCGCATTCGGCACCATCGAAGACGGCCTTGCACGCTTTACTAACAACGCGCGTCTTTTTTGCGCGCGGGCATCTCTGTACGAGGACCTGCAGGATTTGAGCGCCGCACAGGAAGACGTAGGACGCGCTGAAGCCGCTAAGCCCAATGATCCACACACGATACTTCACGCGGCGATGTTTCATTTTCACCGGCGTGATTGGGCTGGCGCGGCAGAACGATTCCTTAAGCTGGGAGCGGACTCTATTCATTTCCCACTGCTAGACAATTATCTCGCGTGCCTTCATAACCTCGGGAAGTTTCTCGAATGTTTCGCGCTTGCAACAAAGAGAATCGCAGCACAACCGGATTTCAACCCGACGTTGCACGAATTGGCTGCGCGGTGTGCGTATCACGCCAACGATCTGCGGTCGGCTCAGAAGCATTTTGAATCACTGGTCCAACACGAGGTCCGTGATGTAGTGAAGCATCAGAAGATGTTGGCCCAGGTCTATCTTCGTCTGGACGAACCAGACAAGGCATTTGGTGTTCTGAAAAAGGCTTACGCAAAGGCGGCGCGAGATATAGATGTGCTCATCGGACTTGGCCTTGTTTCCACTTTAAAAAAGCAACATCACGAGGCCGTTGCTTATGCTTTTGCTGCCGTAAACGGGGCACGCAAGAATCCAAGAGCGCACATGGCTTTGGTCAAGACGGTTTTGGACTGCCCGCCAGACTTCAAACTCGACCAGAAGCACCGGAAGGCATTCCAGCGCAGCTTGGAATTCCTAAACAAACATCCTTCAGGTTTCATAAAAGCAATTCCTTTCGAGAATGATCTTAAGTCGATTATCGCGATGGCTAAGGCGCGATCGGATCATGCACGCCAAATTGAAGACCTCACGAGAGACAAAGATCTGCCCATGTCGATTCTCGCCAAGCAACTCGGGCTAACACCGTTTCAGGCTTGGATGGGTTTTATTGGCCACACAAAGTTGCACGTCCGCACAGCATACGGAACATCGGAGGAGCAGGCCAAAGAGTTGCAAACCGCACGCGCGGCAACTGCCATATCAGTGGATGCCTTCGCGCTTTTCACACTACGGCTTCTCAAGTGTCTAGATCTACTCCCCAAACTGTCTCTGAAAGTCTACGTGCATACGAAAATATTCGAAGCAATTGTAGAAGACATTCGCGAAATGGAGATCAGAAACTCCTGCTTAACTATTGGCTATCATGAGGGCCGGCTAATCCGATCCGAAGCAGGGCCAGAGCAGATACAGGAGCGTCTTTCCCTCCTGCGCGACATCCGTGAGTTTTTGAAAAGTCCCGCGGTGGAACTAGTCGGTCTTGATGCTGGATTCGTGTCCACGGAAGACATGGCGACCGCTCGAGAATTTCTCGGTGCGAAATATTATGAGCCCATTCTGGTTGCCAAGTCGCGAGCGGTGATTTACTACGCAGATGACGCCCCGATGCGCTCACTTGCATCCAACTCGCACGGGGTCTCATGCTTTGGGAGCCAAGCTTTACTTCGAGCAGCCAGGGAAAGGAACTTATTGAACGATCAGCAGTACGAGGACGCGATAATAACGTTGCTGCGTCATAACTACCACTTTGTTTCCGAGACCTACGAGACGTTGAGGCGTCTGGCTGAATCAGAAGGATTTGAGCCTAGCGAACTTGCAAAGCGGTTATTGCGCAGGGCAGCCGATCCCAACGTTGACCAAGCAACCTCGATTAGAATCCTGGGCGATTTTTGTTTCTTTATTTGGAGCGCTGATTTGTCAAAATCGAAAACTGGCCGCGACGTTTGGCTGGGCCTCTGCTTGGACTCGATCTTGAGCACCAAGCAGCCTGAAAGGCTGTTTGTCCACTTTCTGGCTAATCTGGGGTTTCGTGCCTTGACTCTACCGGTTGTCTTCGACGGAATAACAACCTGGATATTACGCAGCGGAAAGGTCTCGAATCTGCAGCGCTCGCTGCTCTACTTGGGCGTTCAGGAAGCGATTGTACAAATGGCAGCGCTTGCAAAACAAGAATGTCCTTGGTGGCCACTTTTGCACAAGCAATGGTGGGAAATTGGCCGCATGAATGTCCTCTCGCAAAGGAACGGCTGGATCCAAATCCATCCCTGGTAAGTCCAAGGTCCGGAATCTAAGGCCGGAAGGATTACGTAGGAAGTTGGGACGGGTTCAAAGTGCAGAAAACACAATGTTTACCGGCCTTGGGACCCGCCTTCGCAAGCGCTGGGACGGGTCCAGAGGGGGCATGTGTTAAAAACACCAGGCATCAAGCACCTGGGAAGTTCCAAGGTCCAAACATCAGGGAATAGGAGTAGAAGAAGGATCCCCATTCCGGCACGGCTCGCCCGGGGGATCCGGGATGCGAGAACGGGGCTCATTTTCGCGGTGATATGACTACGATTGTAACTTTTTGCAACGCCATTCTGAGCCAAACCTTGGGTGTTTTACTTCCGGCGGCGGGCGGGGCCGAAGTAGTAGCCGCCGCTGAGGCGGACGCCGCGGACTTTGCGGGGGAAGCCGGTGGGTTGGCCGGGTTTGCCTTCTTCGAAGAGGGCGGTGTATTTGTAGTTGAAGTTCTCGAGCTTGACGCGCTCGACTTTGCGGCCAATGAAGCGCTCGATGGCGTGCACATGCTGGGCGTCCTCGGCGACCATGAGGGTGAAGGCGTCGCCGGTGGCCTCGGCGCGGCCGGTGCGGCCAATGCGGTGGATGTAGTCCTCGGGATGCTGGGGGACGTCGTAGTTGATGACGTGGCTGACGTCGGCGATGTCCAGGCCGCGGGCGGCAATGTCGGTGGCGACGAGGACTTCGAAGCGGCCGTTGCGGAAGCCTTTGAGGGCTTCTTCGCGTTCGCGCTGGGTGCGGTTGGAATGGAGCACGGCGACGGCGTGGTTGTTGCGTTTAAGGACCTGGGCGATGCGGTCGGCGCGGTGTTTGGTGCGGCAGAAAACGATGACGGAATCGTAGTTCACGCGCTCGAGGAGTTCACGGAGGAGGTCGCTTTTCTGGTCCTCGGCGACGGGGTAGATGACGTGCTTGACGGTTTCGGCGGGGGAGCGGCGCGCGCCAATCTCGATGGTCTGGGGATGTTTCATCGCCCATTTGATGAGGGTCTCGATCTCGATGGGGATGGTGGCGGAAAAGAGGGAGGTGTGGCGGTCGCGCGGGCAGCGTTCGACGATGCGGCGGACGTCGGGGAGAAAGCCCATGTCAAGCATGCGGTCGGCTTCGTCGAGCACGAGGTATCGGATGTGGTTCAGGCGGCAGGTGCCGCGGCCAATGTGGTCGAGCAGGCGGCCGGGAGTGGCGATGAGGATGTCCACGCCTTCGCGGAGTTGGTCCATTTGCCGGCCATAACCGACGCCGCCGTAGAGGACGGTGGAACGGAGGTTGGTGAAGCGGGCGAAGTCGCGCATGGCGGTTTCGACCTGGGCGGCGAGTTCGCGGGTGGGCTCGAGGATGAGGACGCGGGGATCGCGCTGGTGTTCGTTGAGTTTGGAAAGGATGGGCAGGGCGAAGGCGGCGGTTTTGCCGGTGCCGGTTTGGGCGCTGCCGATGACGTCCTGGCCGGCCAGGATGAGGGGGATGGCGCGGAGTTGAATGGGCGTCGGCTCGACGTAGCCCATGGCTTTGACACCTTCAACCATGGCGTTGGAAAGACCCAATTTGGTAAATGGCATATCAGTATGCGGCCCGGGCACAACAAAACCTTTCTGCTTCTACTTTCTGGAATTGAAACTGAGAATCCCAAAGGGATTCCGCCGCAAAGCCCAGGGTTGCGCGTGCCGCGGCGGAGCGCAGCGGAGACGGGAAGCACGAGCTACCCTGGGTCGGCGTGGTAAAATGTTCTTCAACCCTGAAAGGGTTGGGCCTGTTCCCGGATGTATTTGTATCGCCTCCGCCAAAGTGGCGGGCAGAGGCCACAACCCCTTTGGGGTTGCCGATCCTGCGTGCCGATTTTCCCAAGGTAGCTCGTGCCTCGCAACCCTGGGCTGGAGGACACAATCCCGTTGGGATTGGAAAAGACTTCATGTTGCAGGAGCGGGGGTGATCGCTTCGGGAGCGGGCGCGGACGGGACGGCGGATTCAGGGGAAGGCGATTCGGGTGGAAGCGGTGTTTCTCCGGCGGGCGAAGGGACGGCCGGGAGCGGGCTTGAGGGCAAGGAACCGAGCGCCGCGGTTTCTGCTTCGGGCGCGACCACGGTGCCTTCCGACGCGGCGCCATCCGGCGGGACTTCCGACGAAGGGGCGGATTCAGGCGCGGGCGCGGGCGGCGTGGGTTTGGGGGCCTTGGGCGGTTTGATGATTGGTTTCTTGGCGGTTTCGAGCACGCCGTTGGCGAACTCGATAACGTGGCCTTGATGGATCAACCAATGCAGGTCGCCGATGATGGCGGCTTGTTCCGGCGTGGGGCCGGCTTCGGCGGCGGGGGCTGCTGGCGCGGCGGGCGTGGGCGCAGCACCCTCGGGTGCAGGCGTAGGCGCGGGCACGGGCACTGGAAGCGGCTCGCTTTTCACCGGTGCGGGAGTAGGCGCGAGCGTCTCGATAAGCAACCGGCGGGTGCACTTGGGATGGGCGTCGATAAACACCACGATCTGCTTGACCTGCGCCGAAACGGGCGTTGTTTCCAAATCGAGGTAATGCGGCCGGGCGACCGAGACATGCGTGACGGTCTTATTGACCTTGAAGAATTGCAGCCCGTGCGAAGCGAATTGCTGGCTGAGCACCGTGGCGATCTGCAAAGGAAACCGTTTCTGGTCCTCCCAGGCGGAACGCACGAGGCGCTGCAGACCGGGGGAACGAAGTTGCCGGCTGGCCGCGCCGGTCAGGGTGTGCTTGTCCACCTGCTTGATGATGTTCGGCAGGTGCACCTCGCGGAAATGCTTCTCGACCTCCTCGCGGGTATTGAGCCGCATGGGTTCAGGTACGTTCAGGCACACATACTCCGTCTTGACGCTCTGTTCTTCGATCCACTTCTTCACCACGGCCTCGTCCTTGACGATCTTGACGCGCGCCTTGAACGCTTCAAAGGGCATCCGCGAGAACCGTTCCGCGTGCAACTTGCGGAGTTGGTTCTGGTAATCGTGATAGTTCGGCGGCCCCAGAATCGTGCCGCTCATGCCGCATTGGGCCACAAACGTATAAGTGCCCTTGGGCGGATCGGTGGGAGTTTTTTCGGCGTTATAAAACATGCCGAAATGCTTCTCCAGAATGTGGCTCACCGCCTCGTCTTCGGAAAGCCAGACGGTGTCGTCAATCGCGCAAACGAATAGTGCCTGCGCCGGCTTGCCCTCCGTTTTCGGCGTGGTCTCGAATCGAACCAGGTGCCGCTCCGGTTTCTGCAAAATCATGTGCGCAATGTCGAACAACGGGAACGACCGGCCGCTCATCTTGATCTGGCGCGACAGCGACTCAACGCCTTTATCATCCGGCAGGAACGTGACGCCAACATCCGGCAGCGGTGGAGGAGCTTCACGCCGCTCGGGACGATCACGGCGGTCGTCGCGCCGGAAATCTCCGCGCGGACCACCGGGTCTGCCGCCTTGGGGACGGTCACCTTCACGACGCGGACCGCCTGGTCGCGGACCGCCGGGCCGGGGTCCACCGGGCTGATCGCGGCGGGGAGGCCGGCCATCGCGGGCGCCAGGCCCGCCACCCTGGCGGGGGGGACCACCACGGCGCGGCGCGCGGCGGTCGTCGAACTTGCGGTCGCGGTCAGGCGGCCGCTCTTCGCCGGAGTATTTGGCGTAACGGTTAACGGACGCGGATTCCTGCGCCCACGCGGGCAGGAAAAGCTTTTCCAGATCAAAATCTGCTTCAGGAGATGTACTCATGATGTCACGCCCGAGGCAACTGCAAGGCCCCGAGCGCAGAACTATGACTTAGCATGGATTGCCTTGGGAAGGATTGCAAGCGTTGGCTGGAGGGCAATTTTCGGGCAAAGTTGAGGCCCATCCGCGAGGGTACAACCTCCCTTTGAGCCGTTTTGGAAAGGAGCCATCGCGCCACGGTTTAAAGCCCTGCGCTACTCGCCCGCTTGGCGATCTTGCGACTCGTTTTGATCTTGGTCACCGTGCCGACTTTTAGATACTGGTCGCGGATGCGGTCGTAAATCTCGTCCCGGCGGTTGTTCAACCGCTTAAGTTTGCGGGGTTTGACCCGGCTTAGGCAATAGGCCGTCAGCAGCGGCAGCGCGATGGTCGAATCCACATAGGCGACCACGCAGTCGGGCAATGTCTCCGGATCCACCTTGCCCCAGCTTACCGCCTCAGCCGGTGTGGCGCCGCTCAAACCGCCGGTATCCGGTCGGGCGTCGGTGCATTGGAGGAAATAATCGTGGCCTTTTTCCGCAATGCCCATCACTTCCTGGATTTGTGGCTCGGTCTGGAGCATGAAGTTCTTAGGCGACCCGCCGCCGAGAATGAATACCGAGGATTTATGGTCGGTCGATTTCGCCTCATAAACAATCCCCGCGGTTTGATTGACGTCGCGGTTCACATCCAGCAGCAGAAGCGAATCGCGCATGGCCATGGCGGCGATGTTCATCCCGATGGAACTGTCGCCCGGGCTGCTCGTGAAGATCGGGATGCCGCACTCGTAAGCCGAAGCGAGGATGGAGCTATCCTTGAGCCCCAGTTTTCGGCCGCGTTCATAAACATATTTGCCAAGGAGCGCGTGAAACTCATCCGTGCCCATGGTGCGCTGGAATTCGGGGCCGCGGATTACTTCGCGGACAAACGCGTCGGTGTCCAGCAGCACATTGTAATCGAACAGAATGTCATAAATGCGGATCACGCCGTCGCGATGCAGATCCACGTCGTTGAGGAACGGCGACCCGGCGTAAAGCTTCATGTCCAACCCGTAATGCAAATCATGGTAAAGGTTCGCGCCGGTGGAAACGATCCAGTCCACGAAACCCGCCTTCATCAGCGGGATGAGGCACGATTTACCCAGGCCGGCGGGCGTTAACGCCCCCGTAAGGCTCATCCCGACGTAACCGTCGCGCGGAAGCATCTTTTCCGCGAGCAGCTTGGCCGCTTCGCGCAGGCGTCCGCCGTTGTAAGCGAGGAAAGTCTGGTCGATCAAATCGGCGGCCGAAATATTCCGGCCCACGCCGAGGGGGTTGAGCCGCGGGTAGGCGGCGAATTTACGTGAGGCATTTTTGCTCATGCGCGGAGTGTTACCAAAACAGCGTTAAAGGCAAATGGTTTTTGATTTGGGTAGGGACGGCGCGCTGCGCTGTCACCGTAGCCGAGCGTAGCGTCAGGCGACGGAACGAATAGCCGGGATTGCACATCTCGGCCAGCGCGTTCCGCCCGCTGGACGCGGGCGGGGAACATCGCAGCGCGATGTCCCTCCCATCGGTCTTCACCTCACCGCCGCGAGCTTGGGAAGGCTGGGCTTGCGTGCACGCGGTTGAACATTCGGCACCGAGGGACCTTCGGCTTGTTTGAAATGGACCTTGGAACGGAGCAACAACGTGCCGAGACAAAGGTCGGCGAACGGCAGCACAACATTGTAGTTCTTGTGCATATAACGATGATGCAGCAGATGGTGGCCGTTCAGGCGAAAGAAAATCCCGGAGCGCTCGATGTCGCGCTTGCGGGGCAGGTGCATGCACCAGTGCATGTACTCATACGCGCCATAATAACCCGCGCACGCCAGCACGGAACCGCAAACCACTCCCCACGCGCCCGTAAACCAGGCCGTCAGCAGGAATGGAATCATTCCCGCCGCGATCAGCACCGGCCCATTCCACCAGGCCATCGGAATGGTTTCCTTGTCCTTGTCATGAATCAGGTGATAGGTGTGGTCCGCCTTGAAGGTTTGATGATGCACGAGCGCATGCGCGCGAAACGCATAATCGAATTTTCCCACCGGCCGGTGCATGAAGTATTTGTGCAACAGCCATTCAAAAAAAGAGGCATAAATCACCGCGACCACAAAACTGGCCGCCATCCAGAAACAAATTGAGTGCATAGTCGGATTCGGAACAAGAAGCCAAGAACGAGAATTCCATCCGGAAGACCACAACTTACCCGGCTTTCTGGCGCAGACCTTCGATTGCTTTATTGCGCGAGTCAAACGGAATTTTGAAAAAGAATAAAATGGGAATAATTCACCAGGGCGGCATCCAATTTCGGGACAACAAAGTGATTTTCGTGCGGCGGCGCCCTCATCACCCGCCTGTGCTCCAAATGCCCGGGAGGCTCACCGCATCCCCCATTGGTGTTTGAAGCCTGGTGTTTTTCATCCCTTCCCCTTGCTCTCACCCGCCCTGCTTGGCAGACTCCGATGGTATGCGCGAAATGTTCCGCGTTTGGACGGAAAAAATCATGACCTTCGGGTTGGAGGTCATTTTCGAGCAGCGCCAGGGCTACCGGGCGGCGCTCATGCGCGGGCTGCTGTCCGTGGTTTCGAAACTCGTTCTGCTGGTCGGAGTCAAGGCGCGCCGTTTTCTCTATAACGTCCGCATCTTGCGCGATTCCACCCTGGGAGTTCAGGTCATCGCCATCGGCAATCTCACCTACGGCGGCACGGGCAAGACGCCCGTGGTGGAAAAGTTCGCGCGCGAATTGCAGGACCAGGGCCGCACCGTCGCCATCCTCTCCCGCGGTTATCGCTCCACTCCACCGCCCCTTCGCAAGCGGTTCCTGAACAAGCTGCTTTTCCGGGATGACAGCAATCCGCCCCGGGTGGTTTCCGATGGCAAATCGCTCCTGCTCGATTCCGAGACGGCGGGCGACGAACCGTACATGCTCGCCTCGAACCTCAAGGACGTGGTGGTGCTGGTGGACAAGGACCGGGTCAAAAGCGGACGGTATGCGATTGAAAAATTCGGCTGCGACACGCTGCTGTTGGACGACGGGTTCCAATATTGGAAGCTGCGCGGGCGGCGGCAGGACATCGTTTTGATCGACCGCCAGCAACCTTTTGGCAACGAAATGATGATGCCGCGCGGGACTTTGCGTGAACCACCCTCGCATCTGGCGCGCGCCAATTACATCTTCATCACGAAAAGCGACGGCAAAACGGAAGAATTGCGGCAGCGCATCACCCAATACAATTCCACCGCCGGGATTATCGAGTGCATCCATCACCCGCTTTATTTTGAGGACGTTTTCACCGGCAAACGTTCCGAGATTGACCTGATCAAGGGCCGCAAAGTCGCTTCCCTCAGCGGCATCGCCCAACCCGAAAGCTTCGAACAAAGCCTAGCCACATTGGGCGGGATCATGGTATATTCCAAACGCTTCGCGGACCACCACCGGTTCACGCAGCAGGAAATACTAAATGCGATAAACCGAAGCAAGAAACGGCAAGCGGAACTGATCGTAACCACTCAAAAAGACGCCGTGCGATTTCCCAAGATCGACCGGCGCGACCTGCCGATCTATTTCGTGCGGGTGGAAATCAAGATCCTGAGTGGCGCGAAAGATTTTCAGGACTGCGTCCGAAAAATTTGCTTCCGCTGAACAGTGGATTTTTTATTGTACTTCATCGCGCTGGGGCTCGTGAAGCTCCTGCAGACGCTGCCTTTGACCCTGGTGGCGCGTATCGGACGCGCCGGCGGGGCGCTGGCCTACTGGCTCGATGCCCGGCATCGCCGCGTGGCCATCCGCAATCTGGCGCTGTCCCTGCCGGAGCGCGCGCCGGCGGAAATTCGAGCGCTGGCGCGCGAGAACTTCAAACGCATCGGCGAGAATTACGCGTGTTCGATAAAAACCGCCTCCATGAGCCTGGAGGAGTTGAAGCCGCACATGGAAGTCATGGGTGCCAAAAAGCTCCATCCCAAGGACGACCGCGAGCGGTTGCGCAGCAAGGTGATTGCCATCGGGCATTTCGGCAATTTCGAGATTTTCGCGCGCGCCGTGCAATTGCTCGAGGGTTACCAGGGAGCGACGACCTACCGGGCGTTGAACAGCCCGCGCCTGAATGCTCTGCTGCTCTCGTTGCGCGAGCGAAATGGGTCCCTGTTCTTCGAACGCCGCAAGGAAGGCGCTGCACTGCGCACCGCGCTGAACGAGCGGCGGCTCATCCTGGGATTGCTTTCGGACCAGCATTCGGGCGCGCATGGCGTGCGGCTGCCGTTTTTTGGCCGCGAATGCAGCACCACCAAAGCGCCGGCTGTCTTTGCGCTTCGCTACGACCTCCCGTTGCATCCCGCCATTTGTTTTCGTACCCGCCTTGGCTATTGGCGCATCGAAGTTGGCGACGCCATCCCAACGCACCTGGACGGACGGCCGCGCAGTGTGGCGGACATCATGCAGGATGTGAATACCGCTTTCGAAGAGGCCGTGCGACGCGACCCCGCCAATTGGTTTTGGGTCCACAACCGCTGGAAACCGGGCCGCAAACCGGTCGCCGCGAGCGAACCGGAACCGCAGACCGAGCCGGCGTTTCAATAGGACTATGAACGAGGGATTCGCGGGGCTTTGTCAATAATGCCCTCCACCCCGCCGCAACGGATTCTGGTGCGAGGCGTGAACTGGCTGGGTGACGCCGTCATGTCCACCCCCGCCTTGCAGCGGCTGCGCGAGGCGCGCCCGGAGGCCCGCATCACTCTGCTCACGCCCGAGAAGCTCAAGGGCCTTTGGGGCGGCCACCCGGCCATCGACGCGGTGCTGACCTTCAGTGGAACTGAGAGCATCTGGAGCGTGGGCCGAAGGTTGCGCGCGGAGAAATTTGATCTCGGCCTGGCGCTGCCGAACTCCCCGCGCTCCGCGTTGGAACTCTGGCTGGCCGGCATCCCGCAACGCATCGGCTACGCGCGGCCCTGGCGCAACTGGCTGCTCACGCAACGCGTCGCGCCCCGTCCGGGCATGATCTCGATGCACAAACGCTCCGCCGCCGAGATCAAAAACCTCATTCGCCAGGCCCCCGCCCCGGCGGCTGCAAATCCGCCGCTGACCGCTCACCACATCCACCAATACCTTCACCTCGCCGCCGCTCTGGGCGCAAACCCTGAACCATTGCCGCCGCGGCTCGTGATCACTCCTGAAGTCATCGACCGGGTCATTGCCCGGCTGAAACTCGATCCTGCGCAACCCTGGTTCGGACTCAACGCAAGCGCGGAATACGGCCCCGCCAAACGTTGGCCGGAGGAACGCTTCACCGAAGCCGCCATTCAAATCCAGCGCCGCGCCAAATGCCGCTGGCTGATCTTTGGTCTCGGGAGTGAAGCCGAACCGTGTCTCCGCATCGCCACGAACATCTACCGCGCCACCGAGGACGAATTCGGCCGCGACGAAGTCGCGCGCAATCCGCATGTTATCAATCTCGCCGGCGCCACCAACCTGCGCGAATTGTGCGCCGCGCTTAAACTCTGCCGGGTGCTCC
>JAJPHR010000106.1 GCA_021325145.1 Verrucomicrobiota bacterium
AAATCCTCAGTCCCTTTCCCAACTGCAATGCAGTAGAAAACCGACCTGCCTTCAGCGGATAAAAACAACGCCTAAAATGAAATCCTACTGCATGGTTACGGCTAAGATCTTGTAGCCGAACCAGACAGATATATCAGGCAAAGTAAAAAACCCCGGCCTATTCAGACCGGGGTTGACAAATCATGATGGTTTCAACTCACGTCACGTGCCCTGGCACGTAATCCTCTAAGCCTTCTTTTTCTTCTCCTTCTTTTCCTCGCTCCGAATCCAATTTTCATTTCCGCGGACAGCGGCCATCAGCGCGTCAAAACTTGGAGCGTTCGCAACGATTCGCCCGGTAGCTGTGTCCAGTCGCCGACAAGGACCTTCGACCACCTCGATTTCACCTTTGTCACCCTCACGCGCTCCAAAATCAAGCGCCAATGGGTAAAGGTCGATGCCTTGCAGACGATCCGCGAGCAAGTCGCGTTCTTCCTGGGGCAATTTGGCGGGGTTCACTTCAACTGCCACGATTGAATGGGGGCAGTCAATCCCGGCTCTCAGGCACGCAGCCTGATCTACTTCAAACCGTAATTTCACGGCTTTCCTTTCGCTAATGATTAATGGTCGGCCAATGGTTTCCACCGTCGATGGCCGGTCAACGGCTGAAAAGAAAATGCGCCATGGGAAGGACGGTGTCAAATTGGGGCGGGATTTAATCCGCCCCGCAGTTGTGCCTGGCGAGCCCGAATTTACGGAGTGCGGTTCGACCGGTGTAACCGAAGAAAATGCCGGCAGCCTCGGTTTTTACCTGGCTGTGGTCCTCATCCCGCCGATGATGGCCAGAGTCCGGGGCAAGTCGGCTTTGACCTGCCAGCCGCAAACGGCGGTGCATTGGACCCACTCGTTGCCGCGTATTTGATGGGCGGGCAGGTGGCATTTGGGGCAAAAGGCGAGCCATTCGCCCAAGGTGCGCGGGCCACGACGAAATTCGATCCCTTCCCGGATGATGATTTCTTCGGCTTGGATTTCAGACAGCCGCTTCTTGAGTTCCGCGTTCTCCTGGATGAGCCGGACGTCGCGTTCCAACATTTCCGCGTGATCTGACTGCAAGGAGAGGGTGAGGGATTGGATTTTGTTAAACAATGCGATGTCCTCGTGATTCCTGGCGCGGGACTCAAGGTCCTGGCAGAGGTCAACGAGATCTTTCATGGCGCCCATGGGTGGATGAAAGCAGCCCGCTGGCATAAATCAATCGCAAACCGGTGCGCGGGAAGCGTCGGGATGTGCGGGGGCAGCATCCGGATGTGCCTAATTTTGATTGGCGAGGGGGGCTGAAGGTTGTATTACAGGCGGCAACGCACAATAATGTAAATCGTATGAAAAAACACTTTTCTCAAACGGAGTCGCTGGTCAAGGGGTTGCTGGGTTCGTTGCTGTTGGCCACTATATGCGCAGTCGGAGCGCGGGCGGCGGAGAAGAAGATCGTCGTGGGCTTTTCGCAGATTGGCGCGGAGAGCGGGTGGCGCACGGCGAACACGGAATCCATCAAGGCTGAGGCGGCGAAGCGGGGGATCGAACTGAAGTTCGCGGACGCGCAACAGAAACAGGAAAACCAAATCAAGGCGCTGCGGTCGTTCGTTGCGCAAGGGGTGGATGTGATCGCGTTTTCGCCGGTGGTGGAAACGGGGTGGGAGTGGGTGTTGCGCGAGATCAAGCGGGCGGGGATCCCGGTGGTGCTGTCGGATCGCGCGGTGGCGGTGACGGATGATTCGCTTTATGTGACGTTTATCGGCGCGGATTTCGTCGAGGAAGGCCGGCGCGCGGGCCGGTGGCTGGCGAAGGCGAGCGACGGAAAAGCGGTGATTGCCGAATTGGTGGGCACGCCGGGTTCCGCTCCGGCCATTGATCGCAAAAAGGGATTCACGGAAGTCATCGGCCAATATCCCGGCATGAAGATTGTCAAATCGCAGAGCGGCGATTTCACGCGGGCCAAGGGCAAGGAAGTAATGGAATCGTTCCTCAAGAGCCCGGACGCAAAGCAGATCACGGCGCTGTTCGCGCACAATGACGACATGGCGCTGGGCGCGATCCAGGCGATGGAGGAAGCGGGTGTGAAGCCGGGCAAGGACATTTTGATTGTGTCGATTGACGGCGTGCATGGCGCGTTCGAGGCAATGGCGGCGGGTAAATTGAATTGCACGGTGGAATGCAATCCGCTGATTGGCCCACAGCTTTTTGACGCGGTAGATGCGATACTCGCCAAGAAGAAGCTGCCCAAGCGCACGCAGGTCATCGAAGGCGTGTTTGAACAGTCGCAGGCGGCGGCGGAATTGCCGAATCGGAAGTATTGATGCCGGGCGAAGGCCTGGTGGACAGTGAATCCGGGTCTGGAGTCCCGCGTTCAGGCGGCGGGCGTTCGCGAATACTATGGTTTTGAAAACTTTCAATTCCCTCGTCAAGGCCGCAGCTCTGCCGGCTGAAGCCGGGACTCCAAAACTCGGAGCGCCCCGCAATGAGGCTGGCTTTCAGGCGGCCGCGCTGCTCCGCTAAGCTGGAACGCCGCACGTATTCGCATGGAAACGGAGCCGAAAGCATTACTGGAAATACGCGGGCTCGTGAAGGGCTTTCCGGGGGTCAAGGCTTTGCAGGGAGTGGATTTCATCGTGCGGCGGAGCGAGATTCACGCGCTGATGGGGGAGAACGGCGCGGGCAAAAGCACACTGATCAAGGTCCTGACCGGCGTGTACCCACGCGACGGGGGCACGATGCGGCTCGAAGGCGTGGAGATCAATCCGCGCTCGCCCAAGATGGCGGAGGCGCTCGGCATCAGCACGGTCTATCAAGAGGTCAATCTCATCCCGCATCTTTCAGTGGCCGAAAATATTTGCCTGGGACGCCAGCCCACTTTTTTTGGAATGATCCGCTGGCGGGAGATGGCGCGGCGGGCCGAGCGGGCGTTAAGGCGGGTGGATTTGAAACTGGATGTTTCGCAATCGGTGGCTTCATGTTCCATCGCGGTGCAACAGCTGGTTGCCATCGCGCGGGCGCTGGACGTTTCGGAGAAACTGCTGGTGCTCGATGAACCGACTTCGAGCCTGGACGAAAAAGAGGTGGGGGAACTTTTCGCGGTGTTACGCAAGCTCCGTGGCCAGGGCACCGGAATCGTGATTGTCACGCATTTTTTGGATCAGGTTTATGCAATTTCGGATCGCATCACGGTGTTGCGCGACGGCAAGCTGGTAGGCGAATTTGAAACGGCCAGGCTGCCGCGGTTGAAACTGGTGAGTCACATGGTCGGGCGCGAAATCACACAGCCGGAAGGAAGCGCGCGTGGAGCGGAAGCGGGTGAGGCCGACGTTAAAGCGGAGCCGCTGCTGGAAATCAAAAACTTCGGCCGCGCGGGTTCGGTCACGGCCATGGACTTGAGCGTCGCGCGGGGTGAGTTGGTTGGTCTTGCGGGCTTGCTGGGGTCGGGTCGCACGGAGACGGCGCGGTTGATTTTTGGGATAGACAAGGCGCAGACCGGCGAGATGCGGGTGGATGGGCGGAGAACGTCGTTTCATTCGCCGCGACAGGCGATCCGCGCGGGTTTTGCGTTCACGCCGGAGAACCGCAAAGTCGAGGGCATTCTCCCGAGGATGTCGGTGCGGGAAAACATCGTGCTGGCGTTGCAGGCACGGCAAGGGCTGGGGCAGATGATTTCACGAAAGCGGCAGCTTGAACTGGCGGACGAATTCATCCGGCGGCTGGGCATCAGCACGCCGGGGCCGGAGCAGGCGGTGGGCAACTTGAGCGGCGGCAACCAGCAAAAAGTTTTGCTGGCGCGCTGGCTGGTGACACAGCCAAGGTTGCTGATCCTGGACGAACCGACGCGCGGGATCGACGTGGGAGCGAAGGCAGAGATCGAGAAAACCATGCAGGAATTGCGCGCGCAAGGGATGGCGATTTTGTTCATCAGTTCGGAGTTGGAGGAGGTCGTGCGCGCTTGCGAGCGAGTGGTGGTGCTGCGCGATCGCGCGAAAGTCGGCGAACTGGCTGGCGATGGAATCAGCGAGGAGAAGATCATGCACATGATCGCCGAACACGGCCATGGCCACTGAACGATTTGAGAAAAAGCAGGCTCGCTGGTGGAGCAGTCTCGTCTGGCCGGTGTCCGGGCTGGCGCTGTTGTTGCTGTTTGATCTGTGCTTTACGGACGGCTTCTTCAAACTTGAAGTGCGCGATGGTCATCTTTATGGCGTGCTGATCGACATTCTCAATCACGGTTCCAAGGTGATGCTGCTGGCGCTGGGCATGACGCTGGTGATTGCGACCGGAGGCGTGGACCTTTCCGTAGGGGCGGTCATGGCGATCGCGGGCGCGGTGGCGGCCCGGCTTATCAACACGACCAATGTGTCATTCCCGGTGGTGATCGGCGTGACGCTGGCAGTGGCAATCGCGGCGGGCTGTTGGAATGGATTACTCGTAGGGGCGTTTCGCATTCAGCCAATTGTGGCGACGCTGATTTTGATGGTGGCCGGACGCGGGGTGGCGATGTTGATCACGGATGGGCAGATCATCACGTTCACGGAACCGTGGTTGACTTATATCGGGAACGGTCATTTGCTGGGTTTGCCTTTTCCAGTTTGGCTGAGTGGCGGGATGCTGTTGATCACTGCGCTGCTCACGCGGCGGACAGCCCTGGGCCTGTTCATTGAGTCGGTGGGAGACAATCAGACCGCCAGCACTTATGCCGGGGTCAATTCCTCGACGGTGAAATTTTTTGTCTATGTTTTCAGCGGGTTTTGCGCCGGGCTGGCGGGGCTCGTAGCAGCCTCGAACATCAAGTGCGCCGATTCGAACCATGCGGGCCTGTTCCTGGAGTTGGATGCGATCCTCGCGGTGGTGGTCGGCGGAACGCTGCTGACGGGCGGACGGTTTTACCTGGTCGGCGCAATGGTGGGCGCGTTGTTCATTCAGACGCTGACGACGACGATGTATATGCGCAATGTGAGCGCGGACATCGCGCCGGTGCCAAAGGCGCTGGCGATTCTCGTCGTGTGCCTGCTGCAATCTCCCAAGGTGCGAACAAAATTTTCCGGACTGCTCAAACGGAGGGGTTCATGAAGTTCCCGCTGGCAAGCCGCTACCTTCCGTTGCTCGCGACGGCCTTGGTGCTGGCGGGGCTTTATGTGGCGGGCTGCGTCTCGTTTGACAATTTTTCCTCCCTGCGTGTCGCGGTGAATCTCATCGGCGACAATGGTTTTCTCGGGATCGCGGCGATTGGCGCGACATTCGTAATCCTTTCCGGCGGGATTGATTTGTCCGTGGGGGCGGTGGTGGCATTCACGAGTATTCTCATTGCCTCGCTGGTGGAGGACCACAGTGTAAATCCTCTGGCGGCCATTGCGGCGGCGTTGATTGTCGGCTCATTGTTCGGAGCGGCAATGGGAAGTTTGATTCAGTGGTTCGAGCTGCCGCCATTTCTCGTGACGCTGGCGGGGATGTTTCTGGCGCGTGGCGTGGGATTTATGATCCATCCGCAGTCGCACGGCATCCAGAATGACTTCTTTCTTCAGACGGTCAGCGAGCGGCTTTCGCTGCCGTTGAATAATCGGGTGAGCTTTCCTTTCACGGGAACCTGCTTTGTGGTGATGTTCGTGCTGGCGACCTTCGTGGCGCATTATACCCGGTTCGGCCGCTACATTTATGCGCTGGGCGGCGATGAACAGTCGGCGCGGCTAATGGGGCTGCCGGTGGCTCGAACCAAGGTGTTGATTTACGCGCTATCGGGTTTTTGCTCGGCGCTGGCGGGTGTGGTTTACACGTTTTACACGCAATCAGGCGACCCCGCGTCCTGTGTCGGGCTGGAGTTGGATGCGATAGCGGCGGTGGTGATTGGGGGCACGCTGCTCAGCGGCGGCGTGGGATTTTTGGCGGGCACCGTCATGGGAGTGCTCATCCTGGGTTTGATTCAGACCCTGATCACGTTTAAGGGTGATTTGAACAGTTGGTGGACGCGGATCGTGGCGGGAATGCTGGTGTTCCTGTTTATTCTGTTGCAGAATGTAATCTCATCGGCGTCCAAGCGGCTTAGGGGATAAATTCCAAACCTCAAGCTTCAAGCGCCAGAAAAGCTCCAAACTTCAAACACCAAGCACCCCAATGATTAATGTTTGGTGCTTGTTCCTGGAGTTTTTCAGGTGTTTGGAGCTCGGTGTTTGCCCGTGTGCTCTGCCTTAGAGCAGCGTTTTCTCCGGCAGGGGCGCGGGCTTGCCATTGGGGGCGAAGGCACGCGGACCGGGCTCGCCGGCTGGAACTTCCGGGCGCAGGATCACGAGGGCAGGGCGTACCAGTCGGCCCTGGAAGGTAAAACCAGTGGCGATGGTTTGATCGATTTTCGCCTCGGAGACGGGGTTTTCAGTTCCATCGGCCAGCTGGTGCAACTGCGGGTTGAACGATTCCTCGGGCGCGGGCACGAAAGGGACCAGGCCGAGGCGGCGGGCGACGTCGCGGCAGGCGTTTTGGAAATTGCCGAGTTGCTCGATCAGGCCCGGCTGGCCTGAGCGCAACGCCGCCTGGTGCAGGGCATAAATATGATCGAGCATCCGCACGACGGATTGCAGCCACTCGCCTTCGGTGCGTTTGAGTTTTTCGACTTCGACCCGGAGGCTGGCTTTTTCGCCATCGTTGGCTTTCTGGAGAAAGTCAGTGAATGCGGCTACTTCGGCACCCATGCGTTCGGCGATGGTTTTTGCCGCGCCGACGGTTTTGTCGGATTGCTCCTGCACGGTCTGCCAGCGCGCAGTGGCGGCGCCGATGAGCGCGGCGAGCGACTGCAAGTCCTTGATCTGTTCGAGGCTGGAAGTCAGGGAAGTGGTTTCGCCACGGCGGACTAGGGCCTGGAATTCGAGCACGTAGGGAGTAATCGCCAGTCCTGCACCTACGACACAGCAAACCAGCACAAAACCGATTTCCCAGGGGGACAAAGGCAGTTTGCTTTGGAAATAAATGAAGATGGACAAGGCGATTAATACGATATCACCGAGGAAGAATGGCAGTTTGGGCAGCTTAGGTTCAGTCTGATTACTCATAACAGCCGTAAGCTTTAAGAGAATCCCGGCTGAACTGCAAGACTATCGCGATGGAATTGAAGAACTTTCCGCCCACAGGGTGTGGCAGCGGTTGGTTGCAGCTCAGCCGTCCGACAGTTTGCCCGGACGAATCTGGACGCACCCCAGGAACGTGGTGAATGTTCCTTCCAAGGAAGCAAAGTAATCGGTGGAGGTGGTCATTGAGATCTCCAATAGTCCATCCGGGGTTGACACGAAGGCCATTCGGGTCGTCAGCCTGGTTTTGTAGACGGTGGTGCGTTCGACATCGAAAGCCAACCCTTTATCGGTGCCCAAATATGCGATTCTGGCTGGCTGGATTGCGGCATCCGGGAAACGATTCTGGACGAGTTGAAGCAATCTGGCGCTGCTATTGGTGGTAACGATCCCGAAACGGTTCGTGGTGAATTCCAGTACGATGCTGGCTTTGGAGTCCTGGACTTGGAGCTTGAGCCGCCTTGCGGCGTAATCGGTTTCGACCCTGGAATTTTGCGGTGGCAGAACGCCGACGCGACTGGCCCCGGTGAGGACGACATATTCTGGGAATGTGCCCATTTCAGGCTGTTCGCGCGTGCTTTGCACCACGCTAAAAGCTTCTTCCGCAGCGGGAAGAGGCATGCAGTCCATGAGGACAGCGAAAAGCAGGCAGGCGACCATCCCCAGCCGGGGCATCCGCGCGGAACCGGGGTTGGCAGCGTCGAGTTGCAAGGGCCTCATAGCGATGAGATTAAAGAATCGGCCAGGCGGCGTAGTTCGTGGGGCTGAACGTGGAGGTATCCCCCGGGTCGGCGTTGGGCGGCATTATTGCCCAGTGCAGACGTTCCATGATCAGGATTTGCGGCGTGCCCGGCGGCAGTTTCGACTCATCATAAAAGTTCGTGTCAAATGCCCATCTGCGCGTCGGGGGAGTGTAATAACCGCCGGTATTCCAGAGGCCTTTAGCGATCTCGCTGTTGAACATCACCACCATGGAGCCGTTATACCAAAAAGTAACGCCATTGCCCCAATTCTCCAGGAAGCGCGGGAAATTCTCGACTCCGCCACTGTAACTGTTGGTAGTGGTGGGAACAATGCCGCTGAGAAACGCCGCATTGATCGTTGTGGTCGCAGCGGTGGAGTTGTTGGGGTTGGCGTCATTCCAGGCTTTGGAAAGAATGGTGATCGCATCACCGAGCACCGATGCCGGGTAGGTGTAAGCGGTGGTATTCACATTGGTGGAGTAATTAATGCCATTGGTGGTGGTATTGTAGTCTCCCTTGATGTAAACCGGATCAGGCGAGGCCACGGTGAGGCCGTTATTCGGCAACTGAGAGCCATTGACCAGCCGTACTCCCACTTCATCGCCAGCAGGTGGCGTGCGCATGTCCGCGATATAAACAATGTCCGCCGTGGTCTTGTTCATCATTCTTCCTTTGAGCACGTTCGTGCTGGGCTCGGCCCAAGCCCTGAATTTGCCAACGTCAAACTCGGTGGTGAGAATGGTTTTTTGCTCCCTGCCGTTGTAGAAGGTCGCGTTGGTGGTGAGGAAATTGGTCCATGCCGCGGGGCCGGCATTCGTTATGATCGTCGCGCGATTGTCCACGCCCACACCGCTGGTGACCGTGACGCTGTTATTGGAAACCAGAATGATCACGTCCGCCTTGTTATAAAAGCGGTTGGTTCCCATGGGAGAAGTGTTGAGCTCGGAGGCCGGCGGGATTTGCAACAGTGCGTAGATGTTGCTCGGCGAATTGTTGGTCCCGATGGGCAGATTCAAAGTGCTGTTACTGGCAGAAGGCTGGCCTGGGTTGCCATCATAGGTAATATTGGGGTTGGCGTAGGGCGTGTGACTGGGATCGCCCGGCATGCTCCTCGGATAGACGGCGCCGGAGGCGGTAACATCGTTGGAGAAGGTGAGAGAGATACCTGAACCCGGCATGGTATAGATGTTGCTGTTGGAATGGACGCGCCCCGTCACGAGCATGGGCTGGCCGGGCTCGATCTCGAGGTCCATGTTGTAGAAGATGGCGAACTGGAATATCGGAATGGCCTCGACGCCCACATCCTGCCAGACGCTGGATTTGAGGCCGTAACGGCTGCCGTTCAACTGGGCGTTGGCCGCGATGCGGTAGGTGGCGCGATTACCGAAAAGGCCCGCGTATTGTCCGCTCAATATCACGAATTGATACGGCGCGATTCGGCTCACGGCCAGGCCGGCGACCCCATTGGGCGGAGCGGTAAAGGTGTAATTCCCCCAATACGGATCGTCGGTATTGGTGGGGATGGTAGCGCGGTAACTCGGCATGTTGTTGAAGGTGGCGCCCTCGCCGCTCAGGACATAGTCGCGGTCGATCCGGATCAGGACTTTCTCCGTGGCTGCTTCGGCGGCGGCGGAACTGGTGTAGTACTCGTTGCCACGGTCCGTGTTACGCGTATTTTGGGAACTCCAACTCAGCGCGCAAGCCAGGAACAATACGCTCAAGCCTAGAAAGACCAGGGTCAATACAAGGATGTAAGCCTGCCGGCCCGGTGATTGAGAAGAATGGGTCTTCATAATTCAGAACAGCGTTCGACGCGTAATCCGTGTGTGCAACTGGTAGAAATCGTAATAATTGCCCGCGCCGATGTTAACCCGGGGATATTCAAGCTGATAAAACTGCAGCGTTAGTCCGATGACTTGATTGTTGATATTGTTATTGAGAATATTTCCGTTGGGATCTTCGGCGGTGAAAATGGGAACGGCGTTCGTGATCGAATTGGCGATGACGAGGCTGGAGACGAAGCCATCCTCGGTTCGCAGCAGCTTGGAGTAATTGGCGGCCGCCGCGTTGGTCTGGTACCAATAACGGATCCAGGTGTTGGTGCTATCCGTTTCCATGTAAATCCGGAGCGCGTTCCCTTGCTGAAGGGCGTTGGACGCCACTTCGGTGAACGTGCTTAGATCCCCGGTGCCGATCTGAACTTTCCAGGCTGAACGAATTTCATCGGTGAGCCTGATGACAGCCTTGCGGGTGTCGTCGCTGGCTCCCAGTTTGACTCTGGTGATCTGATACATGTTCAGCCCGAACATATAGCCGTAAAGGACGCCAACGACCAAGAGGAGGAAAAGCGTGGCGCTGACCATCATTTCCGTCATGGTGAAGGCCCATTCGCGCCGGCAGGCAGCGGCGGGCAGATTTGAGGAAAAGGAGCGGGTTTTCATTGATCGGGAGCGCGCAAAGTCGCGACTGTGTTTGTGTAGAGCCGGCTGATTCCCCTGCCGGTGACGAACCGCCAAGTCGTGTCCACCCGGATCATTTTCAAGGGGTAGGGATTGGTGGACACCATGGTAATCGTCCAGGTATTGGTTGCGTAAGTGACTCCGATTCCGTTGGTCACGGACATGGGAACGTCCAGTTGGTTGGTGGTTACAGGCGGAAAGTTGTTGGTTGTGCAGCTATCGACAGGAACGATCGCCAGGGGATCCCACTTGGCCGCTCGCGCCTGTTCGATGCCCTGGAGGGCGAGGCTGTGGGCGGCCAGGTTGTAGGCCGACCACTCCGCCTGCCGGGCGGATTGGACGAATCCCAGGCTGATGCTGGCTACCAACAAGACGGCGATGGCCAGGGCCACGGCGACCTCCGCCAGCGTGAAGGCGCGAACTTTCGCGCGCGGCGTATTTTGTTGTTGCTTGAGTTTCACAGTAGGGAGGCTATGAGCCTGTGAACGGGTGGAGAACTTCGAACTTGCCGTCCCGGCTGATCCAGAAAGATCCCGTAACCCTGCCAAAGCTATTCTGCATCAACGCCTGGTTGTTGGGGGTGGAGACGGCCATAAATTCCAGAACGCCCATTGGGGAAGCGACAAAGAGAACGCGCGCGGACTGGGTTATGCTGCTGGGGCCTTTCCATTCCAAGTCGAAGGCGGGTCCGTTCTGTCCGGCAACACCGCGGGCAGATTCCACAAGAATCTTTGCGTCAGGGTGCTGTTCGAGCAGCAAAGCCCGGTAGGTTTCCGGATTCAGCTCGCCTGTTTCCGGCACCGGCCCAAGAATGGAGAAGGTGATTTTGCAACTGCCCTCGCGATTGATCAGTTTGATGGAACCGTCCGCCGGATTGTTGTTCAGGCGAAACCCTTCGGGCAGAAAGAAGGCGAATTTGTTGGTTCCGACCGTCACCAGCGCCCGGTAAAAGTCCTCGGCGAAGTGCAGATCTTCCTTTTGAACCACCACACCCAATGGCGCCGGCGTATAATTCTGGGCGAGGGCGGAAACCGCCGTGGAGGCTGCTGCCAGCAGCAGTACTATGTTTCGCAAGCGCTGCATAAAATTATTGCGGCACGAAGTCCAGTGTTGGCGACGGAGCATAGGTGAGCGTGTTGGGCGGCGCGCTGCACCAGGTGGCCCGAATCATGCGGTCGATATAAGGTGTTCCTGGAGGCAGGCCCGCCGAGTTGGAATAATTCGCGTTGAAATAAAAGTGCCGCGTCGGCGCTTCGTAATAATCGGTGCTGGCGCTGCCCGTCGGTTGCACAAACTGGTTGGTGGCCTGCGCGCTGGTGAACAGGCACACGATCGAGGTGTTCATCGTGAGCGTTTGACCGCTCCAATTCTCCAGCAAGCGACTAAAATTCTGCACGCCGCCGCTGTACGTGGTTGAGGAAGAGCCCGTGGTAAGGACGTTCCCGGCGAGGATGGCGGCGTTCATCGTCATGGAACTCGCAGTGCGGCTGCTACAGTTCGGTGTCCCGGTACTGTTGGCGTCGTTCCAACTCGGCGAAAGCAAGGTCAACGCATCGCAAGCCACCGAGGCGGGCGGCAACCCCACGACGTTGCTGCTGCCCAGATAATTGATGTTGGTGGAGGTGTTGGTGGCGTTGTAATGGCCCTGGATGTAAAGCGGATTGACTGTGGCCACCGTCAGCCCAAGGGGCATCGCGTTGGTGGAGTTGTCGATGGCAATCCCGTTGGTGAGCCGCACCGCATCCAGGTAGGTGGAATTGGTCACGTCGTTGTAGTTGCCCACGTACATGACGCCGTTAAAGGGATTTTGCGCGGCGGCCGACCATTTGGCGGTGGCGTTGGTGTTGGATTTGATCCAGGCGCCAAGCCTGCCGACATCAATCTGCACGGTGCGCACGTTCTTGCCCTGGCGCGCGTCATAGAAGGCGAAGTTGCCCGTGTTGGTGCCCACCCAGGTGCTCAACCCGTTGTTGGTCCAGTTGGTGGTGCCGCTGGTAAAGACGATCGGGCTGGTGTCCGAGGGGGTGCTCTTAAGCGTCACGTTGACGGTGTTATTGCTGACCATCACGATCAGGTCCGCCTTGTTGTAAAAGCGTTGGGGGCTGATTGGGTTGGTGCTGGACTCACCGGACGCCGGAGGGTTGATGATTTCACGCACGGAGGAGGCGGAATTGTTGGTGTCCCCGATGGGCAGAGTCAGGACCGGCTCGCCGGTGCCCCAACCTGGTGCGGGCGTGCCGCTGTAATTAATCGCCCCGGTAAGCGTGTTGGTGGCCAATCCCGCCAGCGGCGGATTGGTAATGATCCCGCTGCTCGTCACAAAATAACTGAAGGTGAGCGAAGCGTTGCTCGGTTGTCCCACATCGATGTTCGTATTGCAATGGACCCGCCCGTAAACGGTCATCGTGGCGGCGCCAGTAAATTCCAGCGGGCTGTTATAGAAAATGGCGAATTGGAAAACCGGGATTTCCGCCATCTGAACGTCCTGTTGGACCGCATTGGTAAATCCGTAGTTACCGGCGAAGATCGGCTTGACGTTGGAAAGGACGCGGTAGGTGGCGGCGAAGGCCATTAACCCTGGGTACTGCGTTTCAAGCTGGACGAAGGGGGCGCTGGCGTTGGTCGTGGTCTGCATCACGTACGTGGAATTGACATGACCCTGGCCGTCTGAAAACACAAAATTGGTCCACCACGAGTTCTCGCTTGAGGTGGGCACCATGGTGCTGCCGCGATAATAGCTGAGGTTGTTCGTAATCGAGGTCAACCCGCCGCTTTCGAAATCCAGCATCATCCGCGCAAGGACTTTTTCGGTGGCTGCTTCCGCCGCCGCGTTGGCCATTATGTAGGTGTTATTGCGATCGTTCAGCCGGGACACGGTCATGGTTCGGCTCGCGGTGGCGGCCAACACGGTGAGCGCGAGGCCGACCAGAACCAAGGTCATGAACAAGCTGAACCCTGACTGGTTGGCGCGGCGTTTGGGGCAATTGATTCTCATGGGATGCTGAGGTTACGGTGAGCGGCGAGCCGCCATGAACTGCATCTGATAATAGTTGAAAAGGTAATTGGTGCCGACCCGGGTGAGCGGATACTGGTATTGGTAGAACTGCAACAGTGCGGCGACGATGTAATTATGGGTGTAGTTGGTGGGACTTTGCATCAGAATATTGGTCCCGGTGTAATCCATCGCCTGAAAGCAGCAGGCATTGGTCAGCCACAAGCTGGTAAGATTCGTGATATTTTTCGCCACCACATTGCTGTTGTAAGTGGTCCCGCCGTTGGTGGTGGAGATGCGGATGAGCCAGCTCGAATCCCTGGGGGCGTTGGTCAGGAAATAATAGTAGATGTAGGTATTCAGGTTGGTGGTGGGCAGGATTTGAATCGTATCGCCCCTTTGGGCGGACCCGTTCGTAACCGACGTGAAGTTGGTGAAGGAGCCGCTCCCCACCAGCACGTTCTTGGCGGCGCGAATCTCTTCCATCATCAGGTTGAAACTCAACCGGGATTGGTCGCTCGCCCCGAGTTTGCTGTTGGTCAGTTCATCATACCGCATGCCGAAGAGATTGACGCTAATGAGTCCGGCGAGGGCGATCACCAGGATGCTCATACTGACCAGGAGTTCCGGCAGTGTCATCGCTTGGGTGGCGCGCAGATTGGGTTGGACTCGGGCAATTCTCATTTTTATTGATCCGGGGCGCGGTAGGTGACAAGCGTGTTGGTGAAGGTCTTCCCGTTCCAAGGCCAGACCGTGTTTACGGTGAGCATTTTGATCACGGCAGAGGAGTTGGTTACGTTCAAGGTGGTGACGGTGGCGTAGTTGGTCGCCCAGACCGCATTGGTGCCGGTAATCGGCAGTTCGAGGATGGTAATGACGGTTCCCGGAATATTCGTGGTCTGATCATTGATCGGCACGCTTTGAGTGTCCCAAATGGCCGCGCGAAATTGTTCCATTTGCCGGACGCAGAGGGCCTGGCCGGCCAGGGAGTAGCCGGACCATTCCGCGCGCCGGCAGGATTGGATATAGCAGAGGATGCTCGAACCGAAGACCACGGCCAGGATGGTAATGCTCATCATGGTCTCCACTAATGTGAAGGCCTTGAGTTTCCTTAGTCGCTGGCTTTGCCGCGGCTTTGTCTTCATACAGAACGTCATCAGGCGACCAGCACAGGCGTAATCGCACTCTGATCTCGCAGACGCCGTGCCACCAAGCTAGCAGTCGATGTGCCAGTCCTACACGCCCGGCGGCCCTGTAGATATGTCGAAGTTAGCTGAGCTTTCGCTGCCTCTTTGCTTTCCGGCCATGTTTCATGCGGAACACCTGTCCAATTCCGGGGCAAAAGTGTCTTGAAAAAAGTGACGAATGCCGCCGGCGACCTTGCTGCATAAAACATCCTTTGGGCCGGACAAGATGTTCAAGCGGCGGGGAAGCCAGCCGTCATGGGCTGTTTGCGCGGGATTGGAGCCGGTTTCGAAATCGAGGTGCGATGCAGAAGACCGGGACTCAGGGTGGCATAAATCCTGCCAGTGGTTAATCGCTGCATGAAATTAAGTCTGGATCTGCCTTTTAACCAACGCTCCCGGAAACGCGACGAAATCGTTGCCATCGACCTTGGCGGGCGCACCACCAAAGCCATTCACGTGCGCCGCAAGGGCGCTGGCATGACCCTGGTGAAATACGCCATTGTTGACGCCCCCCTTTACGAAAAGACCCTTACCGTGGACGTGCTGGCCGCGCACCTCAAAGCAGTTTCCCAGACCCTCGACGCCAAGACCAAGTACGCCAGCCTGTCAGTGGGCGCGAGCGATTGCGTGGTCCGGCACGCGGAGTTGCCACAAATTCCGATGGAGGACATGCGGCTGATCCTCAAGAACAACAGCAAGAACTATCTCCAGCAGGATCTGAGCAACCATGTGTTTGATTGCTGGCAGCTCCCTTCAACCCGGCTCCCGGGCGCTTCGCCGCAGACGGGTGGACAAAAAAACAAGGTCATCGTCGGCGGAGCCCGGACTCCCCTTATCAATGATCTGCGCTCCGCGGTCAAACAGGCCGGCTTGATTGCCGATCAAGTGGTGCCCAACCTTATCAGCACAGTCAACGCCTTTGAACTCGCCATGCCGGATATCTTCAGCAAATCGGCCGTGGCCCTCGCCGACATCGGATTCAAGAGCAGTTACATTTGTTTGCTGAACCAGGGAGACCTCGTAGCCACCCGCGTGGTATCCATCGGCGGCGACCGGCTGACCCAGGGCCTGGCGGAAGCCATGAGCATATCGTACGCGGAGGCCGAAGGCATCAAGGTGGGCATGCCGGCCGAAGTACACTCGAACCTTGAAGCCGGCTTGAGCGCCCTTGGCCGGGAACTGCGCGCTTCGATTGACTTCTTCGAGCACCAGCAGGACCGGCCGGTCAGCCATGTTTACGTTTCCGGCGGCTCGGCGCGCTCCGAACATATTGTCAAGACCCTCGAGGCCGAGTTGATGGTGCCCTGTTCGTCCTGGAATCCCACCAGCACGCTCGAATTGGGCCTGCCGCCCCAGCAGGTTGCCGACCTGGAGCACGTCGCCCCGCAATTGACCGTGGCCCTCGGAATGACGACCACGGTTTGAGTCCAACGCCGCGCCCTTCCTGCCACCGCATCGTTTTCCACCCGTTCGAACCCGGTTTGAAACCGGGTCTGGAGCGCATCCCACATCTCGCATCACTACTCCGCATTCCGCACTGGCATACCCCCGCCCCCAGGGGGCTGGACCCGTGACAGCGTGACAACTCAATGAAGACGGGCCTTCCATGAATCCCCACCCGTGACAGGACCCGTGACAAGCCGTGACAGACCCGTGACAAAACCTTTTGCCGATGGACAGACGCCCATCGCAGGGCATAACCGGGGGACAGAGCCCATTGCCAAAGGATAAACCCAATTAGCCCGAACAAGCCCGGAATAAACCGAAGTTCAAGTGGTAGCGCGGCCTTTACTACACGGCAAACAAGGAATAAAGAATGCCCGCCATCATGAACAGCAAGAACGCCGCGATGATGAATGACCCTGCAAAAGCAGCCAATGCCGCCACACGGTCAGGCGCGACTCGGCGAGCGCGAAACGAATACACAATCGCGATGGGGGCGATGAGCAGGAAGGCCAGGAATGGGGGCAGGCTCGATGGGCGTGAACTTTCTCCACCCTCAATAAGGCTCCAAGCCAATGCGGCGATCAGCAACAAAACAACACCCACCCAGCCACGCATCGGTGCCCGTAGTGAGATGAGGGAAAGTGCAGTTCCAAGTCCGACAGCGGCCAAACCAAGAACCTGTAATGCTCTTATCGAAGTCATGCCCTCAGCAGCCTGGCGTCGTTTGGTGCAAAAGTTCCTCTGCGTCTCGGCGAACATTGTCGGCGATGGCTTCCTCTTGGAGAGCCGCTTCAACTGCCGATTTCAAGGACAGCCGTTCAGCCTCGTGCTTCGACCAATACTCCAACGGAACGGACTTCAACGAAACCAGGAGTTCGCCATCATACATTTCACCGGCAAGCGGTTCGGATTCCAGCCGCCGCAATGCCAATGGCACCACTTGTTCAAGATGAATGTTTTGTCGGACTGCCTTGCTGATGTCTTCAATACCGAGTTCGTCCAACGGCAATTCGCGCACAGAGCGATACCAAGCAGGGAGTGGATATTCCTCGCTAGGAGCCGGTTCCGGAACTCCTCGTTTGCGGTCTAGGAGCGCGAAAGTCAGCCGTTTTGGATTCTTCTCAATCATAGACCAGCGCCCTTTATCGCTGCCTGAATTTGCTGAATTGCCTATTGGGCCTGCTGTCGGACAGCAATCTGTGCCGGATCGGTTGCGTTTGCAAGCGCATCCACATTGAAAGTCTCCGCTTGGTTGACTTGGACAACACGGGATGTGGTGGCCCTGATGTTGGGGCGTTCGGAATGATAAATGAAAGCCGTCCCGACCTTATTGTTGCGGGCCGTCAGTAACGCGAAGCTGCCTTCCGGCAGGCTCTGCGCCCAGCGCAGCTGCCATGCGAAAAGCTGGCTCCAAGCCTGCTATTGGTTGCTGACTGATCGGCGGTTGCGAGCACACAGATTCAACAATGCGTTCCAGACTCCCATAAGAGGAGCGCCTTCTTCTACTTCCACCGTGAGCAGTTCGTCCGACATGGTTTTCAGTTGAAGCTCCCGCATGCGCTCCTTCCTGCTTCGGAAGTCAGCCGCCAGGTTG
Source organism: Verrucomicrobiota bacterium (assembly GCA_021325145.1). Taxonomy (GTDB): domain Bacteria; phylum Verrucomicrobiota; class Verrucomicrobiia; order Limisphaerales; family Pedosphaeraceae; genus JAJPHR01. The sequence goes on from JAJPHR010000106.1 coordinate 17,492, forward strand.
AGAGACTTGACCCTGTTTCTATATTGGGGACTATCGGGTTTTGCATTCATTTGTGTCTCGCGGTTGCTCACTGGCTCGACACGCGTTGATTCTCCTATTGCGTACGTTCTGGTTGCATTCTGGATGGGATCTGTGTGTGTTGCAAGTGTGGTCTTTACAAAATTCTTTAGCAAGCGTCTCGGCCTAGTTTGTAGTCATTGCGGTCAGCAACTTGATCGCGCCAGCGTCGCTCGTAGTTGCGAGTGCCCTAAGTGCGGATACCGTCCAATTGAAACCGTACGCGACCAATAGCAGGTTTTAGGAGTTTTTTGAGCAGTAAGGCAGCCAACAGCCTGGCGAATCCCCCGTTTTGATTGGTGCCCGGAGCAGCTTCTTGGAGTTCGTGGCAGGTGCGCCATCTCAAGTATTCATTCGAACGTCTCAACACAAGGGCCACCCACATCCAGTGCTGTCCAGGTCAACCTCAAGGATCCTTTCGCTGTCACCAAAAGTCCCCTGCGAACCGAGTTAGAGGCGCGACCGCCGCACTCCAAGCCCTTGCGGATCTTCGCAGAGTTTGTCCTCGACTCGGATGCGGACGGTTCACCAAAATCCCCGGGTGCGCATTTGCGTTATTTTCAATCCCACCGCGAAAGGTGAAAAGGCCCGGCGATTTCGCCGCCACTTGGATACCATCGGGGCGGAATGCGCCCTGAAACAAACCGCCGCCGCCGGCGGAGCGCGTCCGCTGGCGGCCGAAGCCATCCGCGAAGGTTTCGATACGGTGGTCGCCGCCGGCGGCGACGGGACTTTGAACGAGGTGCTTAATGGCATTGGCGACGTGCCGGATGGATTCGAACGCGTCCGTTTGGGCGTGCTGCCGCTGGGCACGGTCAACGTCTTTGCGAAGGAGATCGGCCTGCCGATGGAGTTAAACCGCGCCTGGCAAACGCTGCGCCAGGGACGCGAGGCCCGCATCGACCTGCCCGGCGTGAGTTGTGCCGTCAACAGCGTGGTCGAACGCCGCTACTTCGCCCAACTCGCCGGGGCCGGTTTGGACGCGCGGGCCATCGAGCTCGTGGATTGGCAATTGAAGAAAAAATTCGGCCCGCTGGCGTATGTGTGGGCCGGCGTGGTGGCGTTGCGCGGCCAGGCTTCACAAATCACCGCGGCGAATGGCAAGGAATTGGCCACCGGCGAGTTGGTGCTCGTTGGCAATGGCCGTTTCTATGGCGGAAAGTACCGGCTCTTTCCGCAAGCCGATCTGCGGGATGGGCTGCTGGAGGTTTGCGTTTTTCCGCGGACGAACTGGCTGACCCTCCTCCGTTGCGCCCCTGTGTTCCTCGCACGCCGGGCGTTGTCTCCGAGCGTCGCCAAATGTTTTCGCGTCGAAAGCCTTGTGCTGAGCAGCCCCAGGCGCACTCCCGTGGAAGTGGACGGCGAGAGCATGGGCCATTTGCCCGCCACGTTCAGCCTGGAGCGCGGGCGCCTTCGCGTCATCATCCCCTGAATTTTCTTCTGGCCAGTTGGGCCGGTACGACCTAATCTGGCGCCACGATCCAGTCAGCAACCCAATCGCGATTATGGACCTGATTTTCAATTGTCCGAAGTGCGGCCAGGAGTTGGAAGTGGATGACTCCGGAGCCGGCGAGGAAATCGCCTGCCCCGCCTGTGGTTCAACCATACGCATCCCCATGCCCGACGGAGCGCCGCGCACCGCGAGTGCCGACGGCGAAGCGCCCGCGGGCAGCGCGTGGGCTCCGGGAGGCCAGCACGCTCCCACCATTGCCAGCTCAGCGGCGGCCAAGGTCAAGATGCAGCTCAAAGTGCCGGTGCACACCACGCCCACGGAAAAGCTCATCGCCAAACCTCTCGTCCCCCTGGAAGTTGCCGCCAAGGAGTCGGACCGGCATTTGCGGGTCAAAACCATCCGCCACATTGATTGCGTGGAAGTCGGCCATGACCGTTTCGATGAGACCGTGACCAATTTTCTGACCAAGGTCGGCGAAGCCAACGTCGTCAGCGTTACCCCACTCAACTATAGCCATATCGACATCAGCAGCCAGAAACTGCTGGCCGATTACGGCGTGCTCATTATGTATCGCGGCTGATGCGGGCTGTTTAGCCGGGCGCATCTCCGCACTGTTCTTATTCGGAAGGCAGGGACATCGCGCCGCAATGTCCCGCCCGTATTCCAGCGGGCGGAACGTACTCCCACCGCAAGGCAGCGTGCCAGGGGCGGGGCCATGGAATCGACCCGCCGCCAATACCAGGTTCGCTTCAAGCAGCGTGTCCGGCGCGAAAGCGGAAGAGCAGGGGAGAGAGAACTGCCAGAGCGTCTAACAATCCGCCTTACGGAGACCCGCAAAATCGAGTTGCGCGTTCCGTATGCCTCTGGCACAATGTCACATGGCGTTCAAACAGAAGCAGTTAAGGAACGCCGATGCGGGCAGCGCGCTTAGCTCAGTGGTAGAGCATTACCTTCACACGGTAGGGGTCGCAGGTTCGAAACCTGCAGCGCGCACCATCTTCAATAAAATCAAGTTTTTTCCACAGTTTTGTGCTTCTCAAAACACAAAGTCATAACAAACCGTTGAGAAGCGCGTATACCGCTGACGTCGCGGAACGCATTCTGGAGCCCGGTCATGCTCTCCATCTCATGGGGCAATTACGCCATCTTTTACCATCGCTGCCCTTTGCGAAATCTGCCTCCCTTGGAGCCAAACGGGAATGTCTCACCTTAGTTTTAGAGCCCGTAGTGGTAATCGTCTAAGCCTATAGTTTGAGATGGTTTCGGTGCGCGGGAAAGATTGGTTGCGACTTTTCCGTTCTGGAAATCCTGTGCCGGACATGGAGAATGCCTCCGTGTCGTCCGCGAATCAGCAAAAAACATGAAATCCCTTTCCCTGCTTCTCTATTGTGCCTTCCTTCTTTCGGCTGCTGCCGACGATTCCAATTACACCCTCACTGATCCCGAACTGAAAGCGGTCGTCATTGATTCCGACCCCAAGGAATCATTCTTCGGCATGCAATGTGACAGCGCAGGACGGCTCTTCGTCGGCGCGCGCGAGGGTCTGTTCGTTTATGAGCCTGACCCAAACGGGCTTTATCAACCGCGCAAGTTGCTCTTCCGCTTCCCGGCGAATTCTTGGATTGGCGACATCGCCATTCGCGGGAACGATCTTTACGTCGCGACCCACAATGCAGTCTATCTGCTCGCGGGCGCAGTCACCAACCGCGACGGGCTCAAACCCAAACGGCTGCTCTGGGGTTTGCCGCCGCTGGCTTTTTTCCAGGAACACCAAGGCTTTCACGGCCTCGTGTTCGGCCCGGAGAGCGACCTTTACGTTTCGTTCGGCGACAATCTGATCGGCTACGGCGACTTCAAACGCCCCGATCACTTCGGCCACTGGACGTTTTATCACGGGGAAAACACCACTCCGTTCACCGGGTGCGGTGGTGTGCTCCGCGTCAGCCCTGACGGCAACCGGCTTTCCGTGATCGCCACAGGCCTCCGCAATCCCTGCGGACTGGCTTTCGATTCCGATTGGAACCTGTTCAGCAACGACAACGACCACGAGTCCCGTCCGGACGAATATGTTCCCGGTCGTTTGCTTCACATCACGCCCCACGCCGACTTTGCCTGGCCGCGCGGCTGGCTCATCGAAAAACAGCCCTGGCGCGCCGACCTCCTCGACACGCTGAATCCCAACCTCGGTCGCTACGTCCCCGCCGGTCAGGGCTACTACAACGACGCTTTTCTCCCCGAAAAATTCCGCCGCTGCCTCTACGTTGCCGAATGGGGTAAAGCCATGCTCCTGCGTTATCCGCTCCACGCCGATGGGGCCAGCTTCAAAGCCGATGAGTGCCAATTCCTGGCGGGCAAAAACAAGGCCCGCCCCGTGGGTGTCACCGTCGGACGCGGCGGACGCATCTTCGTGACCACTCTCTATATGGCTGCCAACGAAGCCTCCCCGGTCGTCAAAAGCGACCTGGTTATGATCACTCTCGCCGACGACGCGCCCAACGCCCCATTCGATGCCTGGAACGAAACTACCGCCACCGACACGCAACTCGTCGCCGAGTCCCAAAACGCGTCCTGGTCGCGCCGCTACCGTGCGCACATCGAACTCTCCCGGCGCGGAAAGGTCATACCACCGAAAGCCCAGGACTACGCCACGCTGGAAAAAAATCTCGCCAGCACAAACGCGCGCGCCGCCCACGCCGCTCTCATCGACATCCTCGATCGTGGCGATCAGTTCCCTTACGACGCCGTTCTCGCACTCGCCCGCAGCCAGGACAGCTACCTGCGCCAGACCGCCGTCCAAATCCTCGCCCAAAAAGCCACTACTGACCAACTCCAAAAACTCTCGGACGCACCCGCCGCCGCCGATCGCCTCGTCGGCGTCCTCGCGCTCGGCCGCCGCCTCACCGTTCCCCCCGTGACACAGCCTTTGCCGGACGATTATCCCGCTGCTGCGCCGAATTTTGCCTCCACAGTCCAATATGCTGATGGAGCCGTCGAACTCAAGACGCTCGGTCGCCTCGCCAACTTCACCATGGCCGAAGTTTGGGCGCGCAAGAAAACCAAAAGCGCCGAGGAAGAAAAAATCTTCGACTCCCTCCAACGCCGCCTGCACGACGCCGACGAACAAGTCGCCAAACAGGCGGCCTTCAACCTCCGTCTGCTGGCTGATCCCCGCACTGATGCCGAGGCCGCCGCGATTCTGAAAATCAAAAATGACGCCATCGTAAAGCCCATCGCCAGCGCCACGGCCGCCACCTCCACAGAACTGCCGGCGGAATACCGGGACGCGGATTGGAATGCGGAAGCCAAGTTGGGCAGCGCCGATGAAGGCCGTCAGCTCTTCAAAACCATCGGCTGCGCCAATTGCCACGCCATCAAACCCACCGACGCCGGTGGTGGCGGACCCAGTTTGGCCGATGCGGGGAAACGCTTCTCCGCCCAATACCTCGCCGAATCCATCCTCGTTCCCAACAAAGTCGTCACCCCCGCCTTCCGCTGGACCGCCTTGAAATTGACCGACGACGACGATGTCGCGGGTCTGGTCGTCACTGAAACCAGCGACAAGCTCGAACTGCTCCTGCCCAACGGCACGCATCGCGTCTTCGATAAAACCAAAATCACCTCCCGCCAAATCCAGGACCGTTCCCCCATGCCCGAAGGCCTCATCCAATCCCGCGCCCAACTCCGCTCCCTCCTCGCCTACCTCCTGAACGACCAACCGTAGCCAAACGCGATGGTTTTGGCACGCCATCCCAAGGCAGGTCAGGGAACTTCCTCAAGTTCCAGCTATTGCCAGGGTGCTTCACGTTCGCGCTTATCGATGACACACAGTGACATCGATCGGACCGGGCGATTGTTCCTGGCTGAAAACCGTCGTAATATGTGGTGGTTTTTTTGTTTCTCTGGTAAACCTTGAGGCCATTCGCGATGAAATGGCGTCAGAAACATGAGGGATTCAGAGGGCAACGAATCGTGGTAGTTCCGCGCCCGGTCCTGGAGCGAGCCTTGCGGGACCCACTGCTTAAAGGTGTCTTTCCGACCGATGCGGGGTATTATCCCAAGGCCAAAGGTCATACTTGCGCGCGCGAAAAAGGGGCGCCAGAAACGATTTTTATTTATTGCGCCGAAGGCGACGGATGGTGCGATATCGGCGGTCGCCGGCACAATGTCAGCGCCAATCAACTCCTGGTGGTGCCAGCTTCCACTCCGCATGTTTATGGCGCGGCTAAGAGGACTCCCTGGACCATTCATTGGTTCCACGCGGTGGGAGCCAATATGCCCTTTTACTTGGCGCGATTGGGCGTTGCGAAGGAAAAGCCGGTGGTGTCACTCGCAGGCGACGTTTACCTGTTCTCATTATTCGAAGAGGTGGTCGAGGCGCTGGAACATGGCTTTACACCGAGCCATCTGATCTACGCCGCCCATGCTTTGACTCATCTCATGGGATCGATCCTGCGTCACCGGGAAGAATATGGATACGGAACACCCAGCGTTCGCGAACAGATCTCCCGCAGTGTCGAGTTTATGAGGGGGCACCTGGGCGAACCGCTGAAGGTGGCGACTCTGGCAGCACTGGTCAACTTTTCACGCTCGCACTATACGACGCTGTTCCGGCGCGTGACGGGTTATGCCCCGCTGAGCTATTTGAATCACCTGCGCATGCAGCGCGCGGTTCAACTTCTGAATAGCACCGACCTGCCGATCAAACAAATTAGCGACCAGCTCGGATTCTCCGAACAGTTTTATTTCTCGCGGGCTTTTAGCAAGATGCACAACCATTCGCCGAGCGAACATCGACGCCGTTACAGCACGAAATCCCTTCCTGCGACCGGTCAAAAGTCCATGCGTCGCGTCTAATCGTCCATTCCGTGCGAGGCGCGTCCGTGCAATATTCGGCCCATAGCCAAACACTGGAACACTGGGCAACAACAATCGCTTCTCTTTATGAAGATTGCAAAACAGACGACAAAAACACATCAACGTCTTTTGACCGCCGCCACCTTACTACTGGCCCTGGCTTGGGCTGGGTCCGCCGATGCTTATACGGATGGCCGGGTGACCTTTGCGTCGGACGCTCCATTTGCTGGCGGATATGCTCATTCGATGTCGGCGGATACCGCCGAAGATTTGTTCACCGTGGCCGGCTGGGCCAATGCCAATGCCACCACGGCCGCCAATCTTTGGAACTGGTGGATCCTGCTGGGCGTGGATTCCGGAGTCGGAAATGGCGCTTTGATTGATGGGACCGAATCGGTGACGATCCAATTAGACAAGAGCGTCGGCACAGCCATGTTGTTTTTTACCTACACCGGGGCCAACGGTTCTGGAAGCGGCAATCTGGCCCGCATCAGCATTTCCGGTTTCTCAGCGGATCCGGGGGCGAGTTGCGTCCCGACTTCCGTCCAGCGAATCACCGCCATAACCTATTCCAGCGGGGTCTTGAGTTTTGATTATCTGGATGACGGCGGTGGTTCGGATACTGGTCAGTTGATCCTCGCCAATCCGGCGGCGTCGGCGGGCTCTAATCTGATATTGACCGTGGCGGCTTCTACCAACGGAAATGCCACCGCCGCCTTTGCCGCTCTTCGCGGAATGAACATTCAGGAAGCGCATGCCGGGCCGCAAGTTCAGCCCTCCTACATTGGAAACAATGTCAGCAGCAGTTACACGACTACGGACGGCAAACTCACCATTCGGGGATTCTCCGATTTGAACGCGACCACGCCGGCAAATCTTGGCCGCTACCTGGACGAGTGTTTCGGCATAGCCGGCCCGAGCACGGTCAGCGGCAACGCTTCCGTGTCCCTGCAGTTCGCCAATGGATTCGGGCTCGCGCGACTGGACAGCCGATATTCGGGCGGGACGCTGAGCATTTCGGGTTTTCTGAGTGACCCCGGCTTGGTGGATCCCTCCGCGGGAGCAACGAGTTCAAGTTATGCGAGCGGCACATTGACCGTGTCGATTGCCGATGGTGGTGTCCATCCGCTTTACTTCATGAATCGCGCAGCGTCCGCGGGACAGACGCTACTTATCACAGATACCAGCGGCCAGTTCGGAATCGGTGGTGTTGGTTATGCCAGCACACAGACCATAATCGGGCCTGATATTCCGAATGAAGTTTCGCCAACCTATACCACACCGGATGGTTTGATAACGCTCAACGGCTACGCCGACACGCCGGGAACAATCCCCGCGAATCTGCATGAGAACTATAATTGGTTTGGGATCTCAGGCGGGGCCAACAGCCAGTCCATTGACGGAGGGGAATCATTGAGCGTGCAATTCACGAACGGTGTTGGACTTGCGGGATTGGGCACAAAGTACACATACGGACAAGTGATCATTTCAGGCTTTGTCAGCGATCCCGGCTTATACGATCCCTCCGGCACGGCCACTGCGGTGAGTTACTCGTCCGGCACTCTGAGCTATACGTTCAATACGCCACATTCACCCGAACTGGTCGTTTCGTTCACGAATTTGATGGCTTCAGCGGGCCAAACCTTGAGTCTTCACACCGACGGCACCGGCAATTCCCAATTGACATTGACGCGCATCAACTACGCGACGGCGTCCGTTCCTGCCACGGTGAGCATTGTAAACTCAGGCAATAATATCATTTTGTCCTGGCCATCCGGCACGTTGCAGGAGTCCACCAATGTCTCCGGCGGCTACCATGACCTCTCCGGCGTGAGCAGTCCCTACACAAATGCGATTACGGGGCGGCAAAAATTCTTCCGCGTCAAACTGTAATGTTTATGCAGTTCCTTGCCACCAACCGCCGGAGGCGGGCCTTCACTTTGATCGAACTGTTGGTGGTCATCGCGATCATTGCGATTCTGGCAGGGATGCTGTTGCCGGCGTTGAGCCGGGCAAAATCGAAGGCGCAACGCGTCAGTTGCTATAATAACGTCCGGCAGCAAGGCGTAGCCCTCGCCATGTATCCCGACGACAACGCCGGCTACTATCCCGTCTGGTTGACGTGGGTTTCCTATGGCGGGCAGGCTGCGACGCTCAAGCCAGGAGATCCCGGCTATTCGGCCGTGGTTCCAAACGGCGGCCAGGTGGATCCCACGAATCGGCCGCTGAATCGGTATGTCGGCAATTCGCTTAACGTCTTCCGCTGTCCTGCCGATCACGGGGACGCTCAATACGCCGATGTCAAATCCTGCTGGGACGCGTATGGGATCAGCTACTACATGGCTTTTTGGTTCGACGCCTACGGCGTGCAACATGTGGGGGGAGCCGCTGACTGGCCGTGGCCGCAACCCGGTAATGCAGGGCCGATAACGGCTTCAGAAATTGGCCGCGCGCCGGTAACCAAAGTCATATTGGCAGATTTTCCGTGGTACGACCGCGATACGCGCAGCATTTTTAGTCAGGCCAGTGCGTGGCACAACGACCGGGGCAAGCCTGTTTTTCCGACGCTCTTTGGTGACGGGCACGCTCAGAACTTTTTGTTCCCACTGAATCCCGACACACTTAAAGTGGACTCAGCCAACGGTTTTTGGTGAGAACGAACACAGATAGATGGACACATCCAGGCCCCAAAGCCTCACAACTGTTTTAGGCCTGGCGCTTGGCTTGCTCTGGGGCGCGGCTGCGGAGGCAAGTCCGCTTTTGCCACCCAGCCAGGTTGGCCACACGCTGAAAATGACCAATACGAACGTGCGACTGGAATACGACCTGAGCACTGGGCGGGCGAACTTTTACTGGCAAAACGTGCTCAAGGTCGCCGGGTTTTACGGCGGGGTGGGACTGCAGACGTACATCACCGGCACCGTTTACTCGAACCGTACCTGGACCGTCACGAACAACGAAGTGGACATCACGTTGACCGGGAGCGGCCTGCCGACGATGAAACAGGTGTTCATCCTGGATGAGGAAAACAGTTTTCTGACGCGCGTGGAAGTTTATGGGACGGGGCTGCAATCGCGCTGGATGGGGCCGGTCGTCATGGACACGCCCGGCGGGGTGGACATCGGCAGCTACAACGACAATCGGGCCTTGGTCGTGCCTTTCGACAACGACTCCTTTAGCTTTTCCTATAACGCGATGCCGATTAACAACACCAACGGCAGCTATGAAGTCTCGGCGTTCTACGACAACACCACGCGCAACGGCCTGGTGGTGGGTTCTGTGACGCATGACATTTGGAAAACCGGGGTTTATTTTCAGGGCGCAAACAACCGGCTGAACGTGCTGAACGTTTACGGCGGCGTGACATCCAGCGATACTCGCGATGTGCTGCCGCACGGTTCGGTCTCGGGCAATCCGATCGTGTCGCCGACGGTCTTCGTTGGGTTCGGCGCGGATTGGCGGACAGTGATGGAAGCCTACGCGGATGCAAATGCGGCCGTCGCGCCGAAGCTGGCCTGGAGCGGTGGAGTGCCGTTCGGCTGGAACAGTTGGTACGCCTACGGCATGGGAGTCAGCTATTCGAATGCAACCGCCGTATCCAGTTTCATTAAGAACCATCTTCAAACAAATCAGTTCCACGACAAAGGGGTGGTTTACGTCAACCTGGACTCGGGCTGGGACAACTTAAGTGATGCGCAATTGCAGCAGTTCGCAAATTACTGCCACAGTAATGGCCAGAAAGCCGGGATCTATTGGACGCCGTTTGTGTACTGGGGAACAGCTTCGCAAGGCTCGAACTATTTTATGACGGGCGCCAGCTATCGATGGAGTGATGCTTATCTGAGAACGCCCGACGGGCAGGTGCAGACTAATGATGGCGGCATAGCTCTCGACGCGACGCACCCCGGCACCAGGCAAATGATCGGTTACTACATGTGCTACTTCAAAAGCCACGGATTTGACTATCTCAAACTGGATTTTTTAAGCCATGGCGCGATGGAGGGCGCGCATTACGATACCAACGTGATTACCGGCATTCAGGCGTATAACCAGGGAATGCAATATCTGGCGGCGCAGAACAACGGCCGCATGTTCCTCAACGAATCGATTGCGCCAATTTTCCCATACGAGTATGCACATTCGCGGCGTATTGCGTGCGATACTTCAACCACGATTAGCGACACAGCCTTTGAGATGGAGTCGGTTTCCTATGGCTGGTGGATCAACAACCGGCTCTACCAATACAGCGATCCGGACTTGATGAAGTTTGCCGGTGGAACAGCCAATGAAAACCAAAGTCGGTTGATCAGTTGTGCGATCTCCGGAACGGTTTTTTTGAACGGCGACGACCTGGTTTCCGCTGCTGGGCAATCTCTGGCGCTGACGTGCCTGACCAATGCCGGCATCTGCGAGGTGGCCAGGGCAGCCGTTGGATTCCGGCCCGTGGAGGGAAATACGGGGACCAACCCCACGGACGTCTTCGTGTGCCAGGATGGCAGCACTTGGTATGTGGCGGTGTTTAACTATACCGCCTCCAGCGTGATCAAAAGCTTGAACCTGAGCAGGCTCGGTATCACCGGCAGTTATGTGGCGCAGGACCTTTGGGGCGGAGCCGTCTTTACAGTGAGCGGGACGACGTGGAGCGTGAGCCTGGGCGCGCGGCAGGCAAAGCTTTTCCGGTTGGGTTCGGGCAATACGAGTGCTGCTGGACCGACCAATCAGGCGTTGGTTGTGGGTAGTTCGGTCACCTTCTCGACGGTCGCCTCGGGCACCCCTCCATTCAGCTACGTTTGGAGGAAAAACGGAACGGTATTGGGCGGACAGGTCCTCAACAGCATCACCATCAATCCTGTCAACATCAGCGACGCCGGGCTTTACGCCGTGGAAGTAACGGGTGGCAGCGGCTCAGTGACGAACACGGCAGTCCTGACCTCGCTGCATCAGGCTGATCTCACTGCCACTCGTGCCGGAGCGAATCTGGTGTTGAACTGGCCGGTTGGATATACCGGTTGGCGGTTGCAAACCAAATCCAACATTCTGGCCGCGGCCTCGGGCATGAATTGGTCGGATCTGATCGGTTCCAGGCAGACAAACGCCTGGACCGTACCAACCGATGCAGCTACCTCGGGTCGCCTTTTCCGTCTGACCTATCCCTAAACACCACCGCACCCAACTCGTATGATCGCACCCGCTCCGATGACAACCTCCGGTGTAAGGAGCAACGACAACCCCACCTACGTGTGGCTCGTTTCAATCGTCGCGGCGATGGGTGGCCTCCTCTTCGGCTGGGATTGGGTGGTGATCGGCGGCGCAAAGCCGTTCTTTCAAAGATACTTCGAATTGACCAGTGAAGCACAGATTGGTTGGGCCAACAGTTGTGCGCTTGTCGGCTGCCTTGCCGGCGCCCTGGTCGCCGGCGCTCTGAGTGACAGGGTTGGCCGCAAGCGGTTGTTGCTGGGAGCGGCGTTGCTGTTTGCCATAACTTCCATTGGCAACGCCCTGGCCGGCAATTTTACCGTGTTTATCATCTGGCGAATGCTGGGCGGCGTGGCCATCGGGCTGGCCTCCAACCTTTCGCCCATGTACATCGCGGAAGTCGCCCCGGCCGCGATGCGCGGCAAACTTGTTGCCATCAATCAGCTCACCGTGGTTATCGGCATCCTTCTGGCGCAGTATCTCAACTGGTTCCTCGTGCGCGACCTGCCGCCCGGCGCAACCGACGAGCTCATTCGCGCTTCCTGGTTTGGTCAACAAGGTTGGCGCTGGATGTTCGGCCTGACAGCCGCGCCCTCATTGTTATTTGTGGTCGGTATGATGTTTGTGCCCGAAAGTCCGCGGTGGCTGGCCAAAAATGGAAGGTTGCGCCAGGCCCGGGACATCCTGAGTAAGGTTGGCGGCGAAGCTTACGCGGATGCCACCATGGCTGAGATCCAGTCGTCGGTGGCCATGGAGGAGGCTCAGCACGTGCGGTTCTCCGATTTGCTCGAGCCGAAGATGCGTAAGGCGCTAGTCTTGGGAGTGGTGCTCGCTGTATTCCAGCAATGGTGCGGAATCAATGTGATCTTCAATTACGCTGAGGAGATTTTCCGGCAGGCGGGCTACGACATCTCGACGGTGCTGAAAAACATCGCCTGGACCGGCTCGGTCAACCTCGTCTTCACTTTGGTTGCCCTGGGCGTAGTGGACCGCAGGGGGCGAAGGCCGTTAATGTTACTGGGTTCCGCAGGACTGGCGGTCATCTACCTCGCCCTCGGCTGCGGTTACAGCATCGGCCTCAAGGGGTTGCCGATGCTATTGTTGGTGCTGGCTTCGATTGGCTGTTACGCGATGTCGCTCGCGCCCGTGACATGGGTGGTGATCGCGGAGATTTTCCCGAACCGCATTCGCGGGGCCGGCATGGCGGTGGCGGTTTCGGCACTATGGATCGCCTGCTTTATCCTAACTTACACGTTTCCGATCCTCAACGCGAGACTCGGTTCAGCGGGGACCTTCTGGCTTTACGCGGCGATTTGCGTCGCCGGGTTTGTATTCATCAAGCTCAAACTGCCGGAAACCAAGGGCAAATCACTCGAAGAAATTGAAAGGGAGTTGGTGAACAAACCTTAATCCCATGAGGCCGGATTTCTATGTCTATTGACGCGGCACGAACGGTGGAATTGAAAAAGAGCAGCATAGGCCAGCGAATCGCCCGGGATGGCGGGTCCGCTTCAGCTTCTCCTGGCTTGCAAAAACCGGCCGCCGCAACGTCCGCGCCGATCGGTCCCGCGAAGTCCGACGGCCTGGTTTCGGTTTCCGTGACGGAAGCCGTGATTCCCACTTACCTTCCGGAGCCGCCGGACAAGAATCCGATGTTTTTGGAAAAACGTGTTTACCAAGGCAGCTCCGGAAAAGTCTATCCCTTGCCGTTCACGGATCGCATCGCCGAGAAACCAATTGATCGGAAATGGAAGGCGGTCTGGATCGAAAACGAATTCATTCGGGCGATGGTGCTTCCGGAAATTGGCGGACGTATTCATGTCTTGCAGGACAAAACCAACGGCTACCATTTGATTTACGATCAGCCGGTCATCAAGCCCGCTTTGGTCGGCCTTGCCGGGCCATGGATTTCCGGTGGGATTGAGTTCAATTGGCCGCAGCATCACCGTCCAGCGACGTTCCTGCCGGTGGATTTTGAAATTGAAGAACATGCGGATGGCTCAAAGACCATCTGGTGCGGAGATCACGACCCGATGTGCCGCATGAAGGGAATGCATGGCGTGTGCCTGCACCCGGGCCGATCCTACCTTGAACTGAAGGCGCGCGTTTACAACCGGACACCCTTCGTGCAAACGTTCCTTTGGTGGGCCAATGTGGCCACCCGCGTCCACGAATACTATCAGAGTTTCTTCCCGCCGGATGTTTATTATGTGGCCGACCACGCCAGGCGCTCGATGAGCGAATACCCGTTGGCCCAGAATTTTTATTATGGAGTGAACTATGGCGAGCGCGGCAGAAAGGGCATTCCGAAAAGCGAGATTCCTTCCCAATTTGTGCCGCCTCACTGCGGGAAATCAGACGCAAAGGATGGACTGCCTGTTTACGCACACAACGATCTTTCCTTTTATGCGAATATTCCGGTGCCTACTTCTTATATGTGCATGGGCAGCCATGAGGATTTCTTCGGCGGATACGATCATCGGGCACAAGCCGGCATCGTCCACTGGGCCAATCACCATATCTCTCCCGGCAAAAAACAGTGGACCTGGGGCAATCACGATTTTGGATATGCCTGGGACCGCAACCTGACCGATGTGGACACACAAGGGGAGTTTGCGCCGTACATCGAAATTATGGCCGGGGTGTACACTGACAATCAGCCGGATTTCAGTTTTCTACAGCCTGGCGAAACCAAAACGTGGAGCCAGTACTGGTACCCGATTCAAAAAATTGGACCGGCACAGTCCGCGAACCTCAACGCCGCCGTCAGCTTGCACTTAAGCAGCCGGGACTTGCAATTCGGTGTCGCCGTGACCGCGAAATATCCCCGGTGCGTGGTTACACTGTCCGCCCAACAAAGGGAACTGGCGCACTATACTCGAGACCTCTCACCGGAGCACCCCTTGGTTGAAACTATCAAATTGCCAAAAGCGGTCAAAGAGACTGACTTGTTCTTACGTGTCACCGACGAAACGGGGCGGGAACTCGCCGCATTTCAGCCGCGTCCGCGCGCAGCGGGCAAGGTGCCCCCGCCCGCCACTGAGCCGCCCGCGCCGCGGGACATCGCGAGTGCCGACGAACTATTCATAACCGGTCTTCATCTCGAGCAGTATCGTCATGCAACGCGTTTGCCGGAATTGTATTGGCGTGAGGCGCTGCGGCGTGATCCTCTCGATTCGCGCTGCAACAATGCGCTGGGTCTATGGCATCTGCGGCGAGGCGAATTTGCAGCGGCGGAGGCCCACTTTCGCAAAGCGATCGAGAGGTTGACGCGCCGAAACGCCAACCCGGCCGATGGCGAGGCATACTACAATCTCGGACTTTGCCTGCGCCACCTCGGGCGCGACAACGAAGCCTATGATGCGTTCTACAAGTCCACGTGGAATCAGGCATGGGCGAGTGCGGCCTATCATGCGCTGGCGGAAATCAATTGCTCACGGAAACATTGGGCGACGGCGTTCGAACATCTCAACCACTCGCTCCGATTTGACACGAACCATCTTCGCGCCCGCAATTTAAAGGTCATTGTACTGCGCGAATTGGGGAGGGCGGACGAAGCCGCGGAGCTACTGCAATCGACGTTGCGGCTGGATCCGCTCGATTGGTGGACACGGGATTTGGACAATCAAACAATCGCCTGTAATTGGCAGGCGCGGCTGGATCTGGCGCATGATTATGCGCGCGGCGGCTTTTTCGATAAGGCTGCGAGCGTTCTGCAGGGCCCGGCGCCAGCGCGTGGAGATTTGCCGGACCAGAGCTGGGGCGCTTTGCCGCTCGTTTACTACACGCTCGGATGGTTGTACGAAAAATCAGGGGACAAGGCAGGTGCGCTGAAAGCTTTCCGCGAAGCGGCCGCGCAACCGGCGGATTACTGCTTTCCGGCCCGGCTCGAGGAGATTGCCATCCTGCAGGCGGCCATGCGCGCAAACCCACGCGATGCCCGCGCACCGTTTTACTTGGGCAACCTGTTGTTTGATCGTCGCCGTCATCGCGAAGCCATTCAACTTTGGGAGCGCGGTGCCGCGTTGGCCCCAAGTTTTTCGATAACCTGGCGCAATCTTGGAATTGGCTACTTCAATATCTTGAAAACCCCTTCCAGGGCCGAGCGGGCGTATGAAAGGGCCTTCAAAGCCGATTCGACAGACGCCCGATTGTGTTATGAACGGGATCAACTCTGGAAACGGCTCGGGAAAAAGCCCGAAAAGCGGCTGCGGGAAATGGAAAAACATCCAGCTCTCGTGCGCCAACGCGACGATTTGAGCGTCGAACTATGCGCCCTTTACAACCAGACAGGTCAGCACGAAAGGGCGGCACAATTACTCGCGGGCCGTCAATTTCAACCTTGGGAAGGCGGCGAGGGCGGGCCTTTGGCGGAACACGTGCGCGCGCATCTGGGCGTGGGCCGCGCGGCGTTTGAGAGGGGCGAATTTGACCTGGCGCGCTCGCATTTTGAAAAAGCGCTTGTATCGCCGCGCAACTTGAGCGAAGCCAGGCACCTGCTGGCGAATCAAAGCAACATTCATTATTGGCTGGGCTGCGCGCTTGCAGCGCTCGACCAAAAAAGCTTGGCGCGGTCATATTGGCAAAAAGCGGCAACTTTCAAAGGCGACTTCCAGCAAATGAGTGTGCGGGCGTTCAGTGAAATGACCTATTATTCCGCCCGGTCGCTGGAAAAGCTGGGACAGCGCACCGAGGCCAAAAAGCTTTTGCGCGACTTGCTCGCGTTTGGCCGAAACTTGGAAAGGGCGCCGGCGAAAATCGACTACTTCGCCACGTCATTGCCAACCCTTCTGCTGTTCGACGATGATTTGCAGTCCCGGCAGGCGACGACGGCCTTGTTCCTGCAAGCCCAGGCACATCTCGGCCTGGGTGCCAAGGCAAGGGCGGCTGCGCTCCTCAAAGCAGTCTTGCGGCGCGATCCCAATCATGCTCTCGCCGCGGACTTGTTAAAGGATCTGATTTCATGAAGGTGGTGACCAGCCATGCGACCGTCCGGCGCGAACAAGACTTTGCGGTTTATGTGCTCAGCAGTAGAGACGCGGAAGTTGCGGTCGTGCCGGAACTCGGAGCGAGAATCATTTCGCTGAAAAATCGGCGCACGGGCCGGGAATGGATGTGGCACCCGGCCGAGGGATTGAACCTGTTTCAGAATTGCCTGGGAGACGATTTTTCCAATGGCCCACTCGTCGGCATGGACGAGTGTCTGCCGACCATTGAGCCTTGTGTATGGCAAGGGCGAAAACTGCCCGATCACGGAGAAGTCTGGGCGGCGGCATGGGACGTGGATGGCGAAGCCTGGAAAAGCGGCTTGTTGAAAACCTCCGTCCATCTAAACATCTCCCCGCTCGATTTCGAACGAACCATCGAACTTGATGAAAATGTGATTCGGCTCAACTACCAATTGGTCAACCGAAGCTCAGTGCCGGAATATTTCATTTGGGCGATGCACCCGCTTTTGAGGTTGCAGCCGGGTGATCGTCTCGTGCTGCCGCCGTCCACTCGAAAATCGATGAATGGAGAGGGGTGGGTTGAGGCTCTCGATTCGGCTATTCCAGAGGGCGACTCTTCCAAGGTTTTCGCCGGACCGTTGAAAGCGGGGTTCGCGGCCATTCACAATGGTCAGAACGGTGACGCCGTGGAATTTGAGTGGACCCCTGCTGAAAATAACGGCCTCGGATTGTGGCTGACACGGGGCGGCTGGCACGGACATCATCACTTCGCAATGGAACCGACGAATTCAGGCACCGATGCGTTGACGACTGCCGCTGCCCGGCAGTGGTGTGGCTTGGTTCAGGGGGCTTCCAGCATGAAATGGCAGGTTCGTATTCGTATTCGCTGACGTCCCTCTTTCCAAGCCTGAAATCATGCGACAGATCAATCGTCTTGCAACCCTTACCTGCTTTATCAGCGCTTTCCTTTTCGTCAGCGAATCCCTGGCAAGCGAAAAAGTTTGGCTTTCATCCCTCGATCTCAGGAAGATGACTGCGGGTTGGGGCAACCCCATGGCCGACCACGAGATATCAGGAGGGGCTCTCATCATCAATGGCGTGAAATTCGACAAAGGCGTTGGCACGCATGCGGAAAGCCGGATGCGAGTGGATCTCGCCGGTCACGGTCGCCGTTTTCAGGCAAAGGTCGGATTGGATGACAGCGCCCAAGCTCGCGGGAGTGTTGAATTCATTGTCGCCGGTGACGGCAAAATTTTGTGGCGAAGCGGAGTGATGGCTGGGCGACAAACGGCCAAGGCCGCGGACGTTGACCTGGCAGGAGTGCGAGTGCTGCAATTACGCGTCACCGATGGCGGGGACGGGACCAGTGATGATCATGCCGATTGGGCCGAATCCTCTATTATGATGGACGATGGCACCGCCGCTCCGGTTGCCTTGTCTCCTTATGAGGGATTCGAGGTGAGAACCAAATCTTTCAGCTTGGGATTTCAGACTGGAGACGATGGCCGGCTCTATCAGTTTCCAGTAGGTGATGCTGACCGGGAGAGACACCTTGAGAGGGACTCCGAGTCCTATCCACAGGCAGGTGATGGGTATATTGGGGAACCAGCGTTAAAGATAATACACGCAGACGGCAACACTTCCACGGCTCTGCATTATTGCGGCATGACCCGGACCAATGAGTCCGCCGAAATTGATTTGACGCGAGTGCATTTGCGCGATCCGGCTTATCCGTTCGATGTGACGCTTTGTTTTCGCACCCACCGGGATGAGGACGTCATTGAGCAGTGGACGGAAATCCAGCACCAGGAACCAAGAGTAGTGATCCTGGAACGCATGGCTTCAAGCTCGCTGTTGGTTGGCACGAATGTTTGCCTGACGCATTTCTTTGGCGATTGGGCCAAGGAGATGTTGAGCCCGATCACCGAGCAGATTACGCCGGGAACCAAGGTTCTGGATTCAAAAATTGGAACGCGCGCAAACCAGTTTCGCAATCCGTTCTTCATTCTCTCGCTCAATGGAAAGGCATCCGAGACGAACGGCCAGGTGCTCGCGGGAGGATTGGAATGGTCGGGCAACTTTCAATTCGCCTTTGATGAATACGGGCACGGCGTGCGGGCGGTGTGCGGCATCAATCCGTTTGACTCAAGCTATCATCTGCCGCCGCGCCGGATGTTTACGACGCCGATTATGTTATGGGTTTGGAGTGGCAGCGGGCTTGGGGACATGAGTCGTAAGTTCCATCGTTGGGCGCGTGATTTCGGAGTGCGCGACGGCCACAAATCGCGAACAGTCCTGCTGAACAACTGGGAGACAACCGGCTTCGACTTCAACTTTGAGCGCATCGCCGGGTTGTTCGGACCGGCGAAGGAAATTGGCACCGAGTTGTTCCTGCTGGATGACGGATGGTTCGGGAACAAACACCCGCGCACCAGCGACCAGGCGGGCTTGGGTGATTGGCAGCCGAATCGGCAACGGTTCCCCAAAGGTTTGGCACCGCTGGCCGCGGAAGCTAATACAAAGGGCCTGCAGTTCGGCATCTGGATCGAGCCGGAAATGGTGAACCCGAAGAGCGAGCTGTTTGAAAAACATCCGGACTGGGTGATCCGCCAGCCGAAACGTGAACCCGAATTGCAGCGGCACCAATTGGTTTTGGACCTGACGCGACCCGCCGTGCAGGAATTCGAGTGGAATACGATCAAGAGCATTTTGGGCGTGCCCGGCGTTAGTTACGTGAAATGGGATTGCAACCGCTATCTCACCCAGCCCGGCTCATCGTATCTCGCGCCGGATCGACAGTTGGAACTGTGGATTGATTATGCGCAGGCGTTGGATGCCTTGATGGAAAAAACGGCGAAGACTTTTCCCAACACAGAAATGATGCTTTGTTCCGGTGGCGGTGGACGCGTGGATTACGGTTCGTTAAAACATTTCCACGAATTCTGGCCGAGCGACAACACGGACCCGGTTGCGCGCGTGCCGATGCAATGGGATTACTCGTATTTCTTTCCCTCGACGGCGATGGCGGGGCACGTTACCCACTGGGGCGACCGTCCGATGCATTTTGCCTGCGGCGTGGCGATGAGCGCGCGTTTCGGGATGGACCTGGACCTGACGCGACTATCGGCGCAGGATAAAGCAATTTGCGCCGGAGCGATCAGCACTTATAAAGCGATCCGCGAGGTGACATCGCAGGGCGATTTGTACCGGCTGGAAGATCCGCATCAGGGAATTCGCGGCGCTCTGAATTTTGTGTCGCCGGACCAATCGCGAGCGGTAATATTTGTGTTTCAGTTGCAGGAAGGCCAAAACAGGACGGTTCGTCCGGAGGGATTGGATCCGGCGAGAAGGTACCAAATCAGTGAACTCAATCCGGCTCCCGGCCGCGCGCCGCTGGAGCAAGCGGGCAGGATTTTCACCGGTGCGCAATTGATGCGCGACGGAATCCTGCCGTCGTGTTCGAAAGCGATAGAGGCATGCGTAATCGAATTGCATTGATCGTTTCTTGTGCCGTGGCTTTCTGGGTGACGCTTTTGTGCCCGGCATCCGGAAGGGAATCCTTCACCCCGGAAACCACTATCTGGTTTGACGCGCCAGCGACCAACTTTACGGCATCCACACCGCTGGGTAATGGCCGGCTTGGCGCCATGATGTTCGGAGGCGTCACGGAGGAAAGAATCGTTTTGAATGAAAGTTCCGTCTGGTCAGGTTCGCGCCAGGACGCCGACCGACCGGAGGCGTACAAAGTTTTGCCTGAAATTCAAAAGCTCCTGCTCGATGGGAAGAATGTCGAAGCTGAAGCGCTCGTAAACGCGAACTTCACCTGCAAGGGATCCGGATCCAATAATGGCACCGGTGACAGCCAGTTCGGATGTTATCAGGTGCTGGGAAATCTCCGGTTGTTGTTCCAGGCCGCCACCAATGCTCCCGTCGAGAATTACCGCCGCGAGTTGGACCTCAAGCAGGCCGTGGGGCGGGTGAAATACTCCCGCGGCGGTGTCACTTTTATGCGGGAAATGTTCGCCAGCGCGCCAAACCAAGTGCTGGTTTTGCATTTGAGCGCGAGCCGGGCAAAGGCGATTTCCTTCGAAGCCCGGCTGGACCGCCCGGAGCGGTTCGAAACCGCCAGCGATGCCGACAACGGCTTGCTCATGACCGGACAATTGGACGATGGTTTGGGTGGCACCGGCCTGCGTTTTGCCGCACGCATTCGCGTTCTGAATCGCGGCGGCAACTCTTCTGTTTTTGAGAATATCCTGACAGTCAAGGAGGCCGACGAAGTTATTTTATTGATTGCGGCAGGAACGGACTATCAAGGCTTCGCCGGGCGTCAAAACGGAAACCCCGTGGCAGCGACACGACACGATTTGGACCTGGCCGAGATGAAAACCTATGAGCTACTGCGAAAGGAGCACGTTGCGGACTACGAAAAATATTTCGGGCGTGTTTCGCTCCGCCTGAAACCCGCCAGTCCGGAATTCGTCGCCAGGCCCACGCCTGAACGCATCCTGTTGGCACAAAAGCGCGGGGGGGATCCATCCCTGGCGGCGCTCTATTTTAATTTTGGCCGTTATTTGTTGATTTCCTCGTCTCGACCGGGTGGCTTTCCTGCGAATCTCCAGGGCATTTGGGCTGAAGAAATCCACACGCCGTGGACCGGTGACTGGCATCTGGACATGAACGTGGAAATGAATTATTGGCCCGCAGAGGTCTGTAATCTCTCCGAACTAGCGGAACCGCTTTTTGCGCTGACTGAATCGATGCAAAGCCCCGGCGCCAGGACCGCCCATGATTATTACAATGCGCGTGGCTGGGTCGCGCATGTTATCACGAATCCATGGGGTTTTACCTCGCCCGGCGAAGCCGCTTCATGGGGCGCGGCCGCGTGTGGGTCGGCGTGGTTATGTCAGCACTTGTGGGATCACTATCTGTTCACACAAGATCGCGAGTTTCTGCAACGGGCGTATCCCATCATGAAAGGGGCCGCACAGTTTTATTCCGACCTCTTGATAGCGGAGCCAACGCATCATTGGCTGGTCATCGCTCCAGCCAATTCACCGGAAAACCACTTTGAAATCAACGGCAAGGATGCCTGCATTTGCATGGGACCAACCATCATGCAGCAACTGGTGCGCTATTTATTTGGTGCTTGCATCGAATCGTCGAGGATTCTGGGAGTCGACGGGGATTTTCGCAATGACCTCATTGCCAAACGCGCACGGCTCGCGCCCACACAAATCGGTCCGGACGGCCGCATCATGGAATGGCTGGAACCCTATAAGGAAGTTGATCCCCATCATCGGCATATTTCGCATTTGTGGGGTTTGTACCCCGGCGATGAGATTTCTCCGTTTCGCACACCGGAACTTGCGCAGGCGGCTGGCAAATCTCTCGAAGCACGTGGCGCGGTTCCGGCAACACCGGCGGGTAGCGGGACGGAAAGCGTGGGTTGGTCGCTGGCCCACAAAGCCGCATTGTGGTCACGGCTTGGCAATGGAAATTACGCCTGGCGAATGGTGTGCGAAGGGCTTGAACCGGCGCAGGGAATGGCAATGCGCTACGACGGTGGCGGCGGAGTTTATCCCAATTTGTTTGATGCCGCGCCGCCATTTCAAATCGATGCAAATTTCGGCACCACGGCTGCAATTGCAGAAATGCTGCTTCAAAGCGGCGCTGGAGAAATCCGGCTGTTGCCTGCGTTACCAGACTCGTGGACAGCTGGAAGCTTTACCGGCTTGCGCGCCCGTGGAGGATTCGAGGTGTCGATAACTTGGAAAGCGGGTCAATTGACGTCGGCAACGGTTCGCTCTTTGTACGGTGAATCGTGCCGATTGCTGTACCGGGACCGCTCAGTGGAACATAGAATGAAAAGAGGTGAAAGCATCACGTTTGGCCCCGACCTGAAAAGCGCCAGGAATGTGCGATAATACCTTCTGGCGAATATGAACAACCCATAAGTGAAACCACGCTCGGCGGCTGGTTCACGTTTCCCGGCACATCCTTAACGGTTCATCGGATGGGATATGGCGCGATGCAACTGGCCGGGCCCGGGCGTGTGGGGGCCGCCCAAGGATCCGGACAGGGCCGTCGCCGTAGTCCGCGAGGCAGTGGCTGCTGGCGTGAACCATATCGACACGGCCCACTTCTACGGCCCGCACAGTGGCGCACCGACCGGGCAGCACTGCCAGCCGCAGGAAGTTGCCCAGATTGTAGGCCAGCACGAAGAGTTGCAGCTGGACCCAGATTTGGAATATCAAAAACGCACGCTTCCTCGAAAGCTGCCCAATCGCTTAATCCTGCGGGCTGTGCATATGCTCACGGCGGCAAACTTCTTCCCGTTTGACAGCATCGTGCCGCTACGTGCGGGGGCCTTGGAGGTGAGTTCGTTCTATCTCATTCTCAATTGTTCCCTGGCCTGGGTACCAACTGGGTAAATATTTCCGGTTCGAGCCTGACAAACCGAGCATTTGTTCCAGTTAACACCAGTGGGGACAGCTTTTTCCGGCTGATTTATCCGTGACGGCTGTCTCTGAGGGGCAAACTCGTCCTCGTCGCACCCGAGCTTGAATCAGCCCTCGCTTTCATCTTAGCATGCAATGCGAACTTACCTATGAAACCATTTGCTGGGACTCTGTGTTCGATCGCAGCGGCCTTCGCCTGCCTCTTAGTCGGGCACCGGGCCTGCGCCGTCGAGGCGAATTCGACCGCCCGCGCCGGTGGATTTCAATTCGACGGCAAAATCTCGCGGCAAGTCCTTGAAAATTACTTATCACGGTCCATTTGCGTTGAAGGCTTGTTGAACGGGCGCGGCCCCTTGACCGACGATATCCGCATGCTCACCAATTGTGGAGCCAAATACGTCGCGCGCGCCTTGTGTTTGTGGGGCGCGGAGAACAACTTCCTCGCCAACATCCAGCGGGCAAAAGAAGAGGCGCCGCGGGTTTTAAGAGCGGACCCGGAAATGATCCTGGAAGGCTGCGTCTTTGAGACCGTTGGGCCGAGAGTTAGTCAAATCGCCATTCCGGATTGGGTATTCAAAGATCTTGGGCAACCGGTGGAGCAAAGGAACTTCCGCTACGAGGACATGATCTATCCGCCGGGCCAGCGCCGTCCCATGGGCAACGCCCAAGTGCCGGACGAAAGCCGGATGGAAACACAGCTTTGGTTTTATTATCAGGCAGCATCGTATATCGATGTCGGCTGCGAAGGCATCCACTTTGGGCAAGTGGAAATCATGAATCGAAACGATCACGGCAACACCAATTGGTTCCATCTTATCAGCCTCGTTCGAGAATACGCTGCGAAGCACGCGCGCCGTCACATGGTCCTTTGCAATGGCCACGTTCCCTCCGGTGGATTGATGCACGACGGAAATCCCATCCTGGATTTCCACGCATTCCCATTACGCATCAAGGAAACCCCGGAGAAGCCCCAGGAAGCCATCCTGCAAGCCGGTTTCACCGACGCCATCTATGGTCGCAGCAAAGGCGGTAAAACGTTTAGCGGTTGGACGTGCGAACACTTGCCCTACATCGTAGAGTTCGATAATTACGGGCGGAGCCGCCATCCCGGACAGGCCAATGCTCAGGGCGAATTCCTATGGGTCTGGGGCTATGACGAAATCACCTGGTTTGGCCTGCAAAGCAAGGAGTATCGCGCCCGGTGGCTGCAGTACGCCTGGGATTGGGTGCGGAACAAGGACACCAACGGCTACGTTGAAATGCCGGGTGGGCGCACGGCAAGTGCATCGGATATGCGCTGGTATTACGCCAACAACCCCAGTGATGCAGTTCCCGCCGGAAGTGGCGACGAGGCGGCCATTCACGCCGTGTGGGCCAAGGATACGGCCAACTTTAACAAATAGATCTCAAAAACCGTCAATCGCTCCGTTTTCGAGGCTTGACCATGCCAAAGAAATGCACACAGGCAAAACCGCCAGCCACAACCGGTCGGTGTAAACCAGTTCTTCCTCGAATTCCGAGCGGTGGTCTGCTCGAAGCGGATAAGAAAGGCCCAAGCCCCGGCTGCCTCCTGTGATCACGGTGATTTTATTGAGACTGGCACTGAAAAGCGCTGAAATAGCGGCCGGTTCGTAAAAGGATTATTTGCCGAGAAACTTCACCACGGCTTCGGTGCGTGAACTGACCTGGAGTTTCTCGTAGATATTGTGGCAATGTTTCCGCACAGTTTCGATGCCGACCCCAAGCATTTCCGCAATTTCCTTGTAGGGCAGGCCTTTTGACAACAACTCCAAAACTTCGCGTTCGCGAGCTGAGAGCGGTTGTTCAACGCCGGGCCGGGAGGGCTGATGATGAAAGTGCTGGACAATCTTTCTGGCGATCAAGCTGTTCAGAGGGGAGCCGCCGTGGGCGGCGTCGCGAACGGCCTCCAAAACCTGGGTGCCGGACCCAGTCCTGCCCTTGAGGAGATAGCCCACGGCCCCGGCCAGCAGTGATTTGAAAATCAAATCGGCATCCTCGTAAACGGTGAGCATGACATATTGCGTACGGGGTATTTGTCCCTTCAATTGCCGAACGCAATCAATGCCGCTCATTTTGGGAAGGTTGATGTCCATCAGCACAACATCCGGTTGGTGGCGTGGTATTTCTTCGAGCGCGGCTTCGGCCGAGCGATGGCTGCTGACACAGGCAAAGCCCTCGGCATTTTCGAGTTGATGCACCAGTTGCTCGCGAACAACATGGTCGTCTTCCACCACGCAAACGCGCACTGGCCGTCCTGTTGGCGGCTCTGCTATTTCAAGATTTGTGCTGACCATTTTCATAGCCTGGGGCAGCATGCCCGGTCGTGCCAATTACACGACCGTGTAACTGATCGCGCCGGATGAGCAGGCGTACAGTCGTCCCCTTGTCCGAACTGCTGACGATTTCCAAACTTCCACCGATGTCCTCCAGACGGCGGTGCATGTTATGAAGCCCGTTGCCGCCGCTGCGGGCGTGCTCCGAATCAAAGCCGCCGCCGTCGTCCGCAATCAGAATGACCAGGGCTTCATCATCCAATTGCAGAGTCACCCGCGCTTCGGTGGCGGATGCGTGCGTGGCCACATTTTGCAAAGCTTCCCGTGCGGCAAGCAGCAGTTTGTGCCTCACTTCGGCGCTCAGGGGCACGGCGGGCAGCACGGTGGGCACGTCGAGCACGCAACGGACGCCCGCGAGCATGAGATGCTGCTGCGCAAACTGACTGAGGTAATTGGCCAGACTCTCCAGCGAATCGTGTCGCGGATTGATGGCCCAGACGATTTCGTCGAGCGACTGGATGGTCCGCCGGGCGGTGGCGGGAATCAACCCCAGCCAACGTTCACTTTCCTGCGCATGTTGCCGCGCATCCTCGACCCGCTGGCTGAGAAAAACGATCTGCGTCAAATTGGCGCCGAGGTCATCGTGCAAATCCTGGGCAATGCGCGCCCGTTCTTTTTCAAGGCTGCGCTGGCGTTCGGTTTGTTCGCGCAATTGGATTTCCGCAGTGAGCTGGACAGTGCGTTCCTCAATCTGGCGGCGCAATTGTTTGATCCAAATGAACGCGGCGAAAATCACAAATCCCATTGCGCCCATCGCGGCCAAGGCGCGTTGCATTGTCCACCACGGGGGACGGGCAAGGATGGCGAGGTCTGTGGGCGAGCGCGCGAGGACGCGCACCGAACCCACACGCAGGCCCAGTTCCGCGTACGGCATGGGATCGGTTTGGCATACGCCAGTCACGCGCACACGAGTGCCGGGAACGATGGCGGCGAGCCTGGTGTTGGTCGGGACAAGCACCTGCAAAGCACGATCGTTCCATTCCAATGCCATGACCACGTGCGTGCCAAGAATGTTTTGTCCGCGCACGATGCCATCGAGAGTGACAAGCGTGGAGTCCAAGGTGCCGGAGGCAATGGCGCCGGCGGTGACCTCCTTCGGTTCGACTGCGGCGACACTGCCGGCTTTGCGCAAAATGACTTCCGTGAGCACAGGAGAGTAGCCGTGCGTTTCAGGGAAACCGACGATCTGCACGTGGTCACCCGGCGAAAGATCCTGATTGAATTTGAAAGCTGAATTCGTTTGCTGGCTGCGCCAAAAAAGCCAGCGGGAGCGTCCAAAACGCGGATCCAATGCGACATCTTCCTGGAAAATGGCCATCGCGCTGCCGGTATCGTCCTGAAGGAAAAACCTTTGATTGTCGAGCAAGGTCAAAGTGCCTTCCACGTGAACACGGTGAGAGGATTGCCGCGCTACATTCAGCCCCAGCAGGCTGCCGATGGGTTGAATGGGTTTTGAGAACGGATCCACGGGCGGTTCAAGAACATCAACGTGTTCAAGCGATGGAATGAGCAGATGCACACCCTGGATGCGGCCGTTGTCGTCGAGTGCAGTCACGCCGACGCCGCGAACTCGCACCGCGGCATCCACGAGGCCATTCACGATAGCAATGGAACCCCGGCCAACACTGGCCGTAACTTCCTGGCCTTGAGATATCATGAGCAGGTGAGCTCCGTCGGTCGAGCGAACCACCCCGTCCAGTTCGATCCATTGGCCATCCATCCGCCCGCTCATCAACTGATTTAAAGACAGGTGCTGCGGCGGGGGAAACTTGCCCCTGCCGATTACGGTGATGTGGTCGGCGGAAACGATCGGATTGCCGACATCACCCACACCGCCCCAACCTTCGACTTCCACAAACATGCCGGGCCCGGTGATTTTCCGGCTTTCGGCATCGGGAAAGGCCACTTCTATTCCCGCGGTGTCGTCCTGAATAAAAGCGCCGATTAAGTCGGTAATTATGCCGCGAATTTTGACTGGCGGACGCTTGTTAAGCTCGTCCTGGCTGAGTTTGCGAATTTGTTCGATTTTGGTGAGGCTGTTGGTTTCCTTGTTTAAATTTGCGGCCTCGGGCCGCGAAAGCGTGGGGCCCCCACCGGCATTGTCTGGACTAATCAGCGAGATGGCGTCAGTCCCGGAAGCCCAGAGGTTGGCGGCGACCCAGCGGCCTCGGTCGTCAAAGGCACCTTGCGCAATCCCGCGCACGGCAACTTGCGTGCCGGACGGCGGCAAAGGGTGGGAGGCGTCCCATCGCAGCAGACGGACCTTCATGCTGCGCGCGGCGTCCTGGACATCAAAATAGTGTTTGTCACCCGAGGCGGTGGGAAATTCGATTTGGCCCCGAATCTCGACCCATTTTTGCTCCTGGCTCGCAAGCGGTTGTTCCAAGGGAACCCACTCGGGATTTTCTGGCGTTAGCGGCCCGAGCAACTGCACGCCTGGTCGTAATATATCAACATGATCAGCGTTCCACTCGCTGACTCCGGTCACAAGGACATGCTGGCCGGGCTTGAACTGCGCGGCATTTGGAACATTACGAAGTTCAATGCCTTCCGTAGTATCAACCAAAAGCAGCCTGTGGCTGTCTTTCGGCTGGCTGCAGACGATGGCTTCCATTCGGACCGGATAGCCGTCTCCAGCGCGGGCTCGCAGTGAAAGCAATTGGCTTGCATTGGTGATCGTGGCGTCGGCGGGAGGTGAATATTGCCATTGGATCCATGAGGCGCAGGTGATCCTGTCCGCGGGACGGTCAAGCCATTTGGTTTCAACGCGCCCGTCGAATAGATTGCGGACCGTTTCAGCCGGGGGATTGTCGCCCTGGGCAGCGATGACATCGTTGAAATTCGGCACGGGATCCAGATCAGCTTCCGACTCTCCCATGAGTTCGATTTCGGACAACTGGACGCAATTCGCCACCTTCCGGTCGCGGATATGGTCAATTTGGAGCTGGTACATTTCGAAAGCATTGGTATTGGCAATCTTAAAAAGGCGCCTTTGATGACGCGCCGAAAATGATTCGCCCTTGCGTGAATCAAGTGTCGTCCAGGTCTTACCGCCGTCGTTCGAACCCAGCAGCCGCCAATCCTGCGGATCGCGTTGAGGAAAATCATTGGCGGAAATGAGCGCGTATTGTCGAATGACTTTCCGATAATGCTTTGGATTAGCTGGCTCCTCGCCAGATACAATGGTGGGAATGAGAAGACCCAGAAGCGCAACTACTTTGAACCAGGCCTTCGCCCTGCACCCAAGCCGCAGAAGACGCGACGACCTGCCGGGACGGACAGGTACGCCATTCGATGCAATGCGGCGTTGTACGCGCAAATCCATGGACTTGATTTCAGCATTACTCAATACGGGCTTTACGCTGAGGGCAAGCCAAATTGAAGTGTTACACTTAAGTGTAATGGACGGTTTCGGGGTGGAAATGAGATTTTCGCGGGCAAGCCGTGAACCCGAAAACTTTTTTGTCGTCTGATGCGCGTCAATTGGCGCGCGCCTTGGGAATTAACTCCGTTTCCAGCGCCAAACAAAGGATTTGCAACCCGAGACCCTGAACTGACCTGACCCTACCGATAATATGAAACCCTGTATCTATAATCTTCCGAATCTGGCGTTTGTCGCCGCGGCGCTTCTGCTCGCCAATTTGGCAGAAGCGGCCACTTATCAATGGACCAATTCCGTCGCCGGTGATTATGGAAATCCACTGAATTGGACCAATACGGCCTCGCCGTTTGCGAACGGGGTGCCTGGTGCGGCGGACACGGGCATCAACAACATCGCCGGGTCCACCACCCTCATCACCAACGGCGATAACTTTTCCGTAACAACGCTTCAAGCCCAGAACGGCAATGTCTCCGTTACGGGCGGCGTGCTGAACTCGGTGAACCTGCAAGTGACCGGCACTACCGGCAATCTTTCCATAAGCGGCGGAGCTGTCACGAACACGGGTGATTCGCGCATCAGCCTTACTGGCGGAACGATCAACGTCAGCGGCGGGACTTACGCCTTAAATAAGCTGGTGCTCGGCGCCAATTCGGGAACCACGGGAGCCAACATGACCGTCTCCGGGACCGGCTTGGTGATTCAAAATCAATCTGGTTCAAGCCTGCATCATGAATTATGGGTCGGCGGCAACAACGGCGGGTCAGGCTCGCTGTTGTTGAAGGATAGCGCATCGTGGTCCAATCCCTTTATCTCGGGTCAGGCGACTTACAGCGTGGTCATTGGCAACAACGGCAGCGGCCAGGGCGCGTTCACGATTCAGGACAGCGCCGTTTTTAGTTTGACCGGCTCGCTCATTCGCGTGGCAGATTTGAGCGGCAACGTTGGAACGGTGAATTTGAACGGTGGGACGCTGAACAGCGCGGGATTCAGCAAGGGGGCGGGAACAGGCACAATCAATGTTAATAATGGCTCGATTGTGGCAAATGCAGGCAGCGCCAGTTTTTTTTCGGGATTTGCCGGGACGAGCGGTAACAACTCGGTGAACCTGGTGTCAGGCAGTTTGAATTTTGATACCGGCGGGAACACAATCACAATTACCAATGTGCTCTCCGGTTCGGGCGGACTGACCAAGAATGGAAACGGCACGCTGACATTGACCGGAGCGAATACTTACTCTGGCCCGACAATCGTCAACGGCGGCTGGCTGGCTGTCCCGGCCAGCGCCACTGGCGCAGGGGCGTTCACAGTTGCGGACAACACAACGTTTGAGGTGCAATTAAACGCCGCTGGGAAGTCACTCACAAACAGCAGCCTGACGCTGGGAACGTCAGGAAGCCTTGCCACCGTTTTCACTCTCGGAGCCAATGGGACTACAACCACACCCGTCATTAGGGACAATGGCAACCTCGCTCTCAAAGGTACCGTGACCGTGAATGTGAGCGGCACCGGCCTGTCGGGAAGTACCTATATTTTAATCTCTTACGGATCGATTTCCGGTTCGGGCAGCTTCGTCGCCGGCACGCTGCCGACCGTGGCGGGTTATACGGCCAGCGTCATCAACGACGCAGCGAACAAGCAGTTGAAGCTGGTTTACACCCCGCAGGCGCTGCCTTCGATCGCCTGGGCAGTTGGCGATGGCATTTGGGACACGAACACGGCGAATTGGAAACTGATTTCGAACGGCACCTCGACGACTTACGCGGAAAGCAACAATGTGACTTTGGACGACAGCGCCTCTGGCAGCAGCCCGATCACAGTAACGCTGGCCGGCAATCGCTTTCCTACTTCGCTCACGAATTTCTCGAGCAAGAACTACGTCCTGGCCGGGAACTTCAATCTCAACACCGCCGCCCTGATTAAGGACGGCAGTGGAACGCTGATTCTGGATGATGGCAGCGGAAACACTTTTGCCGCGTTGACCATCATTAGTGGCACCTTGCAACTCGGGAACAATGACACGAATGGCAGCCTGGGCAGCGTGTCCATCGTGGACAATGGGTTTCTCGCTTTCGATCGCTCTGACAATATCATAATAACCAATTTGATCTCCGGCAGCGGCGGTATTGCCGAGAATGGCCCTGGCACAGTGACCTTGGCTGCCTCCAGCACATACAGCGGACTGACCACGATCAACAACGGACAGCTCATTTTATCGAACAACCTGGCGAACAGCACGGTGAGCAACAGCATCGCGAATGGGTTGGGATTTGCGTCAGGCATAACCGCCCCCGCAATCGGCGGCTTGGCGGGAAGCGGCGATATTTCATTGCTCAACCAGGACAGCGCGATCGTAACGCTCACAGCAGGAGGCAACAATGTTCCGACGAGTTACAGCGGCAGTCTCAGCAGTGGCAATTTGCTGAAAACGGGGACAAATGTCCTCACACTTTCCGGCAATTCGAGCCTTAATAATTTGCAAGTGACTGCTAACGGGACGCTGGCGATTGCTGGCGGCAGCTCAACCGTAAGCGCTCTACAGATTGTTGCCAATAATGGGGCCATTATTGTGAGCGGTGGAAACACAACCGTCACGCTTGACAGCCGCATCGCAGGGGCGAACGGCATCTATAACGTCACGGGTGGCACACTGAATTTGCCAAAACTGGTCATCGGCTCCGCAGCCGCGAATAACACCAACAATTTGATGACCGTCTCCGGAAATGCGGTTGTGAACCAGAATCAGCCCGGCGGCAGCCCCGCCACGGCGCTCTGGATCGGCGGCAACAACAGCGGCTCGGGCGCGCTGCTCTTGAAGGACAATGCCACCTGGGCCAATTCGGCCACGACGCCAAACATCGTCGTGATCGGCAATAACGGCACGGGCCAGGGGACGTTTACCATTCAGGACAACGCCAGCTTCGCCAACGCCACCGTCATTCGCGTGGCTGATCTGGCCGGGAACGTTGGAACGGTTAATTTGAACGGTGGCACCATGTCCGTAAATGGGTTTAGCAAAGGCGCGGGTTTCGGTGCCATCAACGTTAACGGCGGCAAAATTTCTGCCCTGGCACCCAATGGTGACTTCTTCAACGGCTTCACCGGCACAAGCGGGAGCAATTCCGTCAATCTGATTTCCGGCAGCCTCACTTTCGACACGGGTGGTAACGCCGTGACCATCAGCAATGTGCTGTCCGGGGCGGGCGGTTTGACGGTACGGGGCAATGCCATGCTCACCTTGGCTGCTGCCAATACTTACACCGGCCCCACGATCATAAATAATGGCACTTTGCTCCTCACGAGCGCTGCCTCCATCAACAGCAGTTCCTCCATTTCCAACAACACTTCCTCGACCCTGGATGTTTCCGCCGCCAGTTCGCAGCTTGCCATTGGCGGCACGCTGGCGTTCAACGACAGCATGTTGATCGCCAATTTTGCGGGCACCAACATAACCGTCGGCACAATTGCCACGGCAGGTTCGGCCAATACCATTAATATTACCGCGCTGCCGGGAATAACCTCCCTCCCGGCGCAAATCAAATTAGTTAAATACTCGACCGCTGCACCGGGCTTGGTGGACGGCAATAATGTGCTCACAACTCTCGGCGCAATTCTTCCTGCCACGGGCAACCCCTCCGGCTACTTGACCAACAACACAGCCGGCAATTCAATTGACCTGATCATCACCGACATGGTGTTGAAGCCGGTCATTAGCAGACAACCGCAGCCGGATAGCAGTTACAGCAATGGCTTGGCCCATTTTTCTGTGGAGCTCTTTATCACGAATTCGCCCAGTTACATCTGGCGAAAGGACGGATCGCCTCTGGTCAATGCCGGCCACGTTTCCGGCGCAAATACGGCCGTGTTAAGACTCAGCAATGTGACCTCAGCCGATGCCGGCAACTATGACGTCATTGTCACCAATTCAAGCGGTTCGGTGACGAGCAGCATCGCGCCATTGACGGTGCTTGCGCCGTCCGGTTACGAAGGCGCGGCGGTTGCCGCCGGCCCCGTGGCCTTTTATATGTTTGATGAAGCGGGAGATCCCGCCACCAATAATTCTCCGGCTTACGATTTCGTAGGCGATTACGATGGCATTTATGGAATTGCTGCGCAAAACGGCAATCCAAATTACAACATCGCCGGCCCGCAGCCTGGCGACAATCTGCCTTTCTTTTCCCCAACTAATCTGGCAGTGCGATTCTTTGGTTTCACGAGCAACTCGCATGTCACCATACCGCCGCTGAACCTCAACACGAACACCGTCACGCTCACGGCCTGGATCAAGCCTGCTGCCCCGGCTGCGTTTGAGGGGCTCATCTTTTGTCGCGGAGGTGGAACTGTCGCCGGGATGAATTTTACCGGCGCTTTCGATGCCAACGGCAACCCAACGCTTGGCTATACCTGGAACAACGAAGCCGGCACGTATACTTGGAACTCACAAATCGCTCCTCCGCCCGGGATCTGGTCATTGGTGGCGTTGGTGATCACGCCGACGAACGCCAGCATTTGTATTCTCAACACCAACGGACTGCTTTCGTCCTCACACGCCTACTCGCACGTCGTCCAGGCCTTTTCGGCCAATACATTGATTGGGGAAGATGGGATCGCGGGCGGCAATCGACAATTCGACGGCACAGTGGATGATGTGGGGATTTACGCGAAAGCATTGAGCCAATCTCAATTGGAGCAAATGTTCGGCGCAGCTTCGGGGATTTCAGGCTTTGCGCCCGTCATCTCAGTGCAGCCCGCTTCTCAAAATCTCTACGAGCAACAAACGGCGGTCTTCAATGCATTGGCCGGCGGCAGCCAGCCATTGACCTACCAATGGCAGACTTTTGATGGCGCAAATTACTTCAACGTCACCAACGGTGGCCGGATCAGCGGGGCCGACACGGCCACGCTCACAATCACCAATTTGGTGCAGTCGGACGCGAACAACTTTGTGCTCGTGGTCTCCAATACCCTTGGGGCCGCCACCAGTTCCATTGTTTCGCTGACCATTAATGCCGCCAGCCCTGCCGAAGCCATCACCAATTCCGTGGCCGAATCCGCCGGGCAGGATTGGAACACGGGTTCGGCCTGGAGCGACGGCAATCCCGCTTCCTTCTCAGCCGTGGCTTTCCCGGGCAGCACGTATTTTATTGCGCCGGGTGGCGGACTGCGCACTCCGAACACCACCGCGTCCACCAATTTTCCGGGAAACATTCTGACAGTGCAAGGCGACGGTGTATATAACGCCGGCGCAATTACAACTGCGGGCGCCCTCATCCTGAAAGGTCAAAGCCCCGGCGTGACCGGATTCGAAAAATTGGTCATGAACGGCGGGCAAATACTTTCGTTCACGGACAATAACAATCCCTCCGTCATCGGGGGTGGGGAGTTGAACATCGCGGCGAACGCGCCCATTGCCGGTCTCAGTTCCACCGGCGGCCGTTCCATCACCATCACTTCCACGTTGACTGGCAATGGCAATATACAATACGTCGGTTACCCGAACGTCACATTCCAACCGAGCGTTGTCACCACCCTGGACATCGCCGGCACCAACAATACTTACACGGGGACTTGGGACGTCGTTTCAGGAGCGCTTGTCGGCAGCGCTTCAAATGCCCTGGGCACCAACAGCATCAACATTGAAAGCGCCGGCGCCCTGCAAACCACCTATAATATCAATAACCCCAACGGCAGCCTGATCCTGAATGGGCGGATGTACTTGACGCAAGACGACACGTTCAAGAATGTCACCATCAACGGCGCTCCATTGGCATCCGGCAAATACACATACGCTCAATTGGCTGCGGCGTACCCGGCCTTTTTCCCTGCGACTTGGACGGGACAAACGGGCGTCGAGACGTCAACGACCGCCTCGGGGAGCATTACGATTGGCGTGCCAACCGCGTCTTATCCGACCAATATGACCTTGAGTGTTAATGGCAACACGTTGTCACTAAGGTGGCCGGGCACACACCTTGGCTGGATTGCTCAATCTAACAGCGTTAACGTGGCCAACCCGAACCTCTGGTTTGACATATCCAACTCGCAAAGCGGGACCAACTTGGTTATCATCATCAATCCCGCGACCACGAATGTGTATTACCGCCTGCGGCATCCTTGATTGATAATTCGTGAAGCGCTTTGACGTCGCAGCAGTGCGTGTGAAACTTACCATCAAAATTGACGATCATTCAATTCGTCCCTGTCCGGAAGCTTCACAACTCGTGCACTGGCCCTGCAGGCTTGCCAGGGCCAGCGTGTTATGATTTCATTTACCATGCAAAGCGGCAGCGATCGTAGCTACAGGAAAAAGCCCTTGCGTGGCGGTTGTAGAGTTGGTTCTAATCACGGCCCGACCGCCAGACGGTAAAATCTTGCGGATGTTCCGCCGACATTATTTGTAAACCAGATCGAGCGATTGGTAGGCGCGCTGGAAAAATCAATTAGCGGCGACCAGGAGCCGGTACTGAGGCTGTTGCGGTATTGGGCGACGTAGTCCAAGTTTGATTTCGCATTGAAGTTAAATGCCACATGGAGGTTATCAGGCGCCTGAATTGAATTGAATTGCGGCGGAGGCGGACGCAGCGCTGCGTCCAGAATCCAACTCACCACATCCGACATAATCGCCTGCCCTTGCGGTCCCGAAAGCAAAGTGGTCCAGACATACAGTATTTTCCCGCCTTTTGCGGACCCGGTCCCAAAGGCAATGAAAGCGGCTGCGTCGCCGTAATTGGTTCCATTGGCCCAGGCTGTGATCAAGGGAAGGTAACGATTCGCCGGGTTCACCGCGCTGGCGGTGATGGCGCGGAGCCGCTGGTCGCCAGGCGGGAACGGGAAAACCGCCGGCACAGATTGCAGGATAGTTTGGTTCGTGTTCCGTTGCATAAAAATGCCGGACGGTGCCTGCTCGAAACCTTGAATCTGAATCCCGAAAGTTGGCAAGAGTGGGTCGGATGGTCCCGGCGCATCGTTTGGGCCGTAACCGTAGTAAAATGGAAATGGTCCCGAGGCCAGAATGACGAGTGTGCCTCCGCCCGCCAGATACCGCGTAATGGCGGTCTTGCCATCGCCATTTGTCACCACCGTCTTGACATAGTTTTCATTGCCCAGATGAAACGCCAGCGGATAGCGCGCCGCATTGAACCAGTTCGAATCCACAAGTTGTTGTTCGGAGATTATATCCCATTTCTTGTCGAGACCAGTCGCAGCGGCAAAGTTTGCCGCCGCGCCCGCCGTGTTCATTGGCAGCAAGGCGATCCTGCCCGTTGGCAATTGCGCATAACTTGCCTGAAGAGCCAGCAGCGCGAGGGCCTGGGTTTCTTCTGCAACAAAGACCGCAGAAGCATTGGTCAAGGCCGTTTGGATTGGCTGCCAGGCGTTCGTGCCGCCGGTAAATGCGGTGGCGCCCATGACCAGTGTGCCCCTGGGATCCACCTGGCTGACCGAGCGCCCGTTCGGCAATACGGCATAATCCATTAACACTTTTTGTTTGAAAATAATCGGCCACGCCTGCCAGGCCAGCACGGGATTTGCGCTCAACGGCAACAGGGTTGCATCATCAAGCACTAGCGCCGGAGCCTGGGTCAATGTCTGCGTTGGGTTGGGCGAATAGGCCACTAAAACAACCGTCGCGCCGGGGGCGCTGAGCGCGGCAAGGTTGGTGATTGCCTGCACATCCTGCCGATAGGGCACGCCGCAATTCCAATGTTGTCCCGGAACGATTCCGGCAAATGAATTCAAGTCCGTCCAATCTTGAGGCAACTGATAGTTCTTGGTTAGCGGCAACGTTATGAAAAGCCCATTGGTTGCCGGTTGCGGATTGGTCGGGCTGTAAACCAGAGACGTATCAAAAGTGATAATCGGCGCGCCTGGGGATACCGATCCGATGGTCACCACGTCGTTATTCTGCATCTGCTTTAAATATACCGAACTGGGTGATTGCGTGGGATGTATAAGCTGGTTCGCAGTCATGGGATTGGTTTGACCATTCCGCACCCTTGTGACAGACCAAAAGGAGATATCTACGAACGGACAGGAAACGCTGACATCGAATGACCCGGACAAGCTGGAGACGATGCGGAAGGAGCAAGGTCCGGTGCCATCGGTGCGATAATCGGTGACGTCGCAGGCAGTGCCATTTTGGTTGAAAGCGATGCAGGCTTGAGCGCCGGCCACCACGCGCATCGTGGAATTGCTTATGGGTTCACACATCGTCAGCGATGGCGCGAAACCATAAGGATAATGATTGCCTCGGCCAGGGCCCGAACCGTCAAAGAGTCCCAATCCCTCCGAGAGAGAGTCGGAGCCGCCATAATCGGCCAGGGAATCGTGAGTGGTTGGCTGGTAAAGAAGCGGCCATCGCTGCAACATCCCGCGCAGATAATAACGCATTCGCGGATCGCCGGTCTGCACATAGACTTGCGCCAGTGTGTCAATAACCCAATCGACCTCATTGGCACAGCCAAGGCCCGCCCAATCGCGGCCACTGTTCGGTTCGGCAAGGAAGGCACTGTCCAGCGCACTATCAGATTGGTCCGAGTCCATGGCCCACAAATTGAGGTAACGCCAAGTAACGATGTCCGCCAGGTGGAGCGCAAGCGCTGCATTGGTTCCGCGCTGAGCGTCATTTCGAAACGTGTAATAATAATCCAACAAAAATGAGGAGCACAAAGTGCTCCCAATAGCGAAAGGGGAGGACGGCACATCGACGAATTCATTGCGGCTCCAGACAAAATGCTTCGCCCAATTGAAGATGCCATCGATGGCCGGGAGGTATTGAGGTTTGACCTGGTTTTGCTTTAGATCGTAGCGATAGAGTTCGACCAGGACGCGGCCCAGGTACCAAGAGTCGGAATTATGAAGTGTTGTTACCGGCGCGCCCCCCCAGTTGGTCAGCCAGGCGCCGGACAACGGTTTTTGCCAGTAAAGGCAGGAGTCCCCGCCCGCGGTGAAATTCGTCGCATAGTTGGCAAGCAGAGATTCGACGTTGCCCCGCAAATAATTCAACGTCGTCAAATCCCCGTTTCGAACCGCGGTATCAACCGGCATTTCCTGGTAACCCTGCCAGGTTTGCAAAACAACGGTGCCGGTGGGGTAGAAGGTCGTTTCGGTGCCAGGCCCGTACAGGTTCGCCCCGATCGGCCCTGCAAAGTCGTTGAGCCGCGCCGCGCCTGGAACCCATCCAAGATCATTCATTGCCGGCACTCGCGGAAGCGAGTTGGTGTAGCGGTTGAACAAGCGGGTTTGGAAGCGTTCGTTGGGATCCTCCGTGGAAGGCAGGGCAGCGTCGATCACCAGGGAGAACCTGGACGAGAGGATTTCTCCGCCTTGTGGATACACTTGCTGACCATAACGCACGCCCCCGTATGGGTAGGCTAGGGTGATGAAGTTGGTTACCGAAGATTGCCGCCAGCAATAGGCCGTGCAAATGTATCGTTCCGATTGGTCGGTCGCCCGCGCTTGCTGGAAGTCGTAACCGACATACAGATTGGCATTGGGGTCCCAGAGGCCAATCATCGGAATCGGATGCGCGCCCAGCGGGCAGATGTAACTCCAATTCCGATTCCAGAGACATGAAATTTCGGGAGACCCGCTGTGCACATCCTGCAACAGCGGAAATGGATCGGCATAGGGCGTGGCATTCAGCCAGCCGCGCTGATGCCATACCTGAGCCGTGGGCATCGGGCAAATCAGAAAGTGAAATGGCGCCGGCCCGTCTGGAAATAACGCGAGCCAGCGGTTGGTATTGAAACCAAGCAGGGTCAGTTTGAATTGAACGATTGGTTCGGGCGCGTTCGTCGAGTTGGACAACGTAATGCTGACATAATCATCAGGCGCGAAAGTTACGGCCAGTGGATCCGAGGTATGAAGACCGGAAAGAGTCACACCGCTCGCATTCGTCGTCACGGTGTTTGCCAGGATTGCGCCATTCACGGCCAGACGGATCGGCGCCGCCAGCACGCCGTCGGCGGACACGTCGAAGCCTGCATTGCCCGCCGGCACAACCGTGAACACGGGTGCCGCGTAAGCTTGAATCATTGCGCCAACGATCAGGGCAAACCAACCAATTCCGATATTACGAGTCACGACTTCAGTTGGACTGGGTCTTCAGGGTGAAAAAGGTGGAACCCTCAGCCGAAGCACGCTGAAGATTCCACCGTGTTATTGTCTCAAATCAACCTTCAATTGTCTATGGCACGGGGGATGGGGGAAATGTAAGCCTGAAGAAGCCCGCCGTGCCATTGGTCGAGGGCGTATAGATGTTCGTGCTCGTCAAAAGATTCGTAATGCTGAACACATTGCTCCAAATCCCTCCGTTAACAGCGGAAGCTGCTTGTACCGTCGCGCTGCCCTGCCACTTCACGCCGAAGGGACTTGCATTCGCAACCCCCACGTTCTGAAATACATTGATCCCTTCCAGCGATCCGCACGGGCGAACCACGCAGTAACGCACGCGTGTAACATGAATATATCCCGACGCAGGGATCCCATTGGTTGCCGGATCGGTCTGGAATCGCACGACCGATTGCGGGCCTTGATTGACACCCGCCAGGTTCACGTTGGGGAGTTCAAAATAGGCCACCTTCCACTTTCCACTGCCCGTTAAGGTTTCCCGATAGCTGTAGGGAGTTCCGAACACGTTCGTCCCGGTTAATTGATTTGGAAATGTTATGGTGCCCACGCCAAATTTCAGCGTGTTGTACGGCCATGGGTACAGTCTGGCGCCAATCATGGCCGGATCGTCGTAGTAAGTAAGCGCCATCAGCACGTCGGCGTTATCCTGGTACGTAGGCCCGAACGGGGGGAGACCATTGGTGTCAGGCCTGATCGCGAATTGGAGGTTGTTATTTCCACCAGTAGGCGCTTCTGACAGGCGCAGGTCGTTGGTCGGACCGGCCATTTCGATGACCATCTGTTGGTCGCCGCCGGAGTCGCCTGGAGTCAATCCAGTGGTGCTGGTCGCGACTCCGGGTATTTGCAAATCCATATCCAAATAATAGCCGTAATTTGTGGAACAAATCGCCGGGTCCAGATAATAGCCGGGCTCGGGATCCGCATTGGCCAGCGGGCCGATTATTCTAACGACGCCCAACTCGACGCGGTCTATGAAGGGAAACCCGCCGGCGAATTGAAGCCGTGGGCCCCCGGTTAGGGTCCCAGTGTTAACACCGGTCAAATTGACTGCATGAATCCAAAAGGCCACCTTCAGCCATTGGCCACTGCCCTTCAGCGTATAGAACGGTCCTGTATAGGTCGCGGTGTGTCCGAGATTATCTACCGCATAGCTTTCCGGCCCAAAGATGGCTCCAGTCAATGCTGGATCGTCATAGAACTCAACGCACACCTTCATGGCGCGCGAGGGGTTGCAAGGCTCGCCGAGGTAATTGCTTATAATGCCAAAATTCATAAATGACGCCGTGGCTTGAACCGCCTTTCGGAGATCGCCCGCGGGCCCGACATTATTCGAAATAATAATTGTCTGGTCGGTGTCGTTCAGAACCTGGAGGTGATTTGATACGCCGGCATTAATGTCAACGAATGCCAGATTTACCGTCGTCGGTTCGGGATCACAAACCGCAGGCGGTGGGAAGACATTAATGGCATTCGACGTGCCGAAAGAACCTGCCGGCCCCACGGCGATTGCCCGAAGGCTCATCCCCGAAACTCCTTCAATGCGCAAGGTTCCGTCGTTGACGCCGCCATTCTCCGTGCCCGGACCCGGGGTGGACGTTTGAAAGCCTATATATCGCAAGCCGGACGTGTTTTGGACATTGGGGCTGACGGGATTGGTAATGGTAAACAGCATCCAGTTCCAATGCCCGTTGTTGCCCCCGAGGGGCACAGTGCCCGCGCTGACAGGAAGTTCAGTGCCCAATACGCCTTCGCGGAAGGTGATGGTTTTCCCGCTCCCATCAGAATTGTAGAGGCTGGTATCTCCAAAGACTTGCAACAAAACGTCCACAACCGGCACCGTCCCAAACTGCGCGTAATTCGGATCGGCAATATTCAAGAAAGCCGAGGTTCCTTGATCCCCTGCCAAACCGTCCAGCGTGGCCAGCGTGAAGGCTTGATCCCCTCCGCCAGCCAAATGCATGCTGGCGTTCCAGCCTGCCGGCGTCGATGCAAATGAAGCGCTCGTATCCAAAATGACGTAATCCACCGCCGCATTGGCATTGATCGTAGGCGGCCAATCCGCGTTGGTGAATGGCCCGGTTTGCGCCTGCAAACTCAAACTTGCACCGAACAGTATCATGATCATGCCGATCACACTGTGTGGCATGCCATTCATTGGTTTGTGGTCTTTGCTCCTGATGGTTGTTAAAGGAAGAGGTTTCATAGGTATGCGCTCTTTTCAGTGATGATTTGAAGTCATGACGGGCTCGCTTTGGGTTTCGCCAAAGTCATTCTGCTGGCATTCGTTGTTGACTGCGGTTCGCCGTCCTGGCACGTGCACAAGTTGTGGGCGGTGCATCTGGTGATTCACGGTGGAACAATTACGGAAAGCTAAACACCAAACTTGGCCCAGCGGTATCCCCGAAAGCGGGGATGGAAGCAAGGGTCGGAATCGACCGCTGCAACCACGTTCTGGGTCAGATTTGCCCAATGTTTTCAGGCAAATCAAGCATATTGACCCTACTGCCATTCAGTAGCTTGTTTTAACTAGTTTACTGACACTTTTACTGAGTGCGACATGAGGTTGTTCGAACAGTTGTTTGTTATGGATACACGTAAACAAACCTCCGGTTCCGTCCACAGAGTCTATCGGCACCGGCGTGACTGGCAACGGTCGGGTCGGAAGCTGCCGAGACAATATAACTCACCCATGTGGGTACGGAAGTGGCCGCGAGGTCGTTTCCGTGACTGCCAGCGTCAAGGCTTGCTGGGCTTCGTTGGTCCACGGGTAGCCGGGCGGTGTTGTGCTGTTGCGGTGCAAGCACTCGTTTCCAATAGCTCAAGTGTAAACGCTCCGGCGGCTCAACGTGGCGTTCCGTCGGCGGCTTCAGCAACTCGAATCGCTGGAGCCGCGGACTTCGGTGGCAGAGGTAGTGAGGTTGAACCCTCGTTGTCTGCGCGCGTGGGCCGGCTCCTGCCTTGCCGGTTTTGCGGTCGGATTGACCATCACTGCAATTGTAGGCGGTAAAACGCCTGCGTGGCAGACACCGGTACCGTTACCTGATTCTGATTGCCAATGGTGAAGACGGAATTGGTCACGTCCACCCAGTTGGGCACAGCCAGGTTGGTGTTGGATTGCAGCTGATACAGGGATACGTCCGCGGGCCAAGTCAGGATCATATTCGTCCCGGAAAGCTGGGCCGTCAAAGGCATCAGGCTGAGGAATTTGAAGCCGGTAATGGTCTGCACGGCAGTGGAGCCGCCGCTGGAGCCAGTGAAGCCCACATAGGCGAAGTTCCCCCCTGCACTGGCGGGCAGATTGCCGACGTTCAAATTGGTGCTGAACGAAATCAAGGCCACGGTGTCCGTGATGGTCAGGGACAACATTCCCTGATTGTAATACAGGGCGATATTGATCGGATTACCACTGGCAAGATTGATGCTGCCGGGCGCCGTGTAATTGCTATTGCCTGCAAAGTGACCGGTGAGGCCGTTCGTATAGTATGCGTAACCCCTGATCTGGCTGTTGCCCGTATACAGGTTGAGTTCCAATTCGGCGCTGGGAGTGATGGGATTATTAGTGCCAACACCGAGCAGGCCGCCACCGCCTCCGAGTGCGGTCACCCCCCGCGCATCGTTTTGCAGGACAAAGGCGATGCCGTCCGCCGTCTTGCTGCCGCCCGCCTGGTAGGTGAAGGAAGCCTCGAACGCGCCAATGTATTGCGGGATATCGAAGAAGACGCCCCGGACCTGGTTGGCACCGCCGTCCGTCAGAGTTAACACGTTGTTATTGAACGCGGTGGTGGAATAGGTGCCGCTTTGGTTCACCGCCGCCCAGCCAATGCCGTTCCAGTTCAAGGCAAGATACGGCAGACCTGTCAGCGTCACCGGCAGATTGGTTGATCCAGTCAGGTCGGTGACCTTGCAAATATAGATGCTGTCGCCGAGTGTCGATATCGCCATAAAGGAGGCGTTGGTGGCATTTAATATCGGTGTGCTGAGGCTGCCGGCATACCACTGATAGGTGATTGGCGCCGTGCCGACTGCCTGAACCGTGAAAGTGAATGGCTCGTCTGCAGTTATCGCCACGTTGGTCGGACTCACACTCGCGGCCAGGGCGGAATTGACAGTCAGAGCGACGGAAATGTTGGTGGAACCATAAAGATTCGACACGGTGAGCTGCAAGGTGTCGCCGTTCAAACTGGCCGGGACATTACTGATGATCAGAGTTGAATTAAGCGTGTTCGAGGTGCTGGTCCCGGCCAGGAGATTGGTGCCTCCATTGACATCGAACCAGGAATTAGTCAATCCCGGAGTGCCCAAGGCGATCGCCGGAAGCGTCAGCGTCGCGCCCGCATTGATAGTCACAGCCGCCGGAGGCACTTGTGAAAACGAGGGCGGTACGCCAGCCGAGACATAATGGGCCACCACCTGGCTGGCGCTCAGGGCGTAGTTGTAAACGGCCACGTCGTTTATGGCACCGACAAATTGATTGTTGTTAACATTGGTGGTTGAGTTTGACGGACGGGAACCAATGATCATGTGCCTGGTGGTAGCCAACAGGCCAGCCCCGGCCGAGACCGCCCCGCTGGCGGCCACAACTCCATTAACATAAAGCGTTACCACGCCGTTGGATTCGTCGCAAACCCCCACCAAATGCTGCCAGGAGCCGGGGGACGGGAGAATTGTCGAACTTCCGCCATGCGTATTGCCCGCGGCGTCGCGCACAAAGAAGCGATATCGGTGATTGTTGCCTGAATCGCTGCCCGTATCCAAGTTAAACTGCTCGCCGCCGCCGCCGTAACCCAGGGAAACGATGCCGGCGTCTGTGGTTTGCAGGAAGCCATTCACCCATGCTTCAACTGAGAAAGTGGGGCTGGTGCTGGCGGGCGAGGCAAAGTTAATGCCCGGGATGCCATAGGCATCGCTATCCACCCCAGCAAAGGTTCCGAACAGGGCCGACGTTTCGGCAGGATCCGTGTCTGGAACGTTGTTGGTGGTATAACCCGCCTGCCCAAGGTTCACGTTGGTGTAAATCCCGACGTTGCCTCCCCAATAATCATCCGCGAGGACACCCGGATCGCCTCCGCCTTGTTCGGGCTCGTTCAGCCGCCAATAACCCAGCGGATTGTCCGCCAGCACTGTCATCGGATAAGGATTGGTGGGATCCGGCAGGATAATGGCGTTCCAGGTGGCGCTGGCGGTGCCGAAGGCGTTGGTCGCGATGCAAACAGTCGCCAGTGAGACGCCCTGAATGTTGGTGAGGGTGAGGGTTGAATTGGTGACGCCGCCCACCAGCACGTTGTTGGTGTACCACAGATATTGCGCCGCGCTGAGCGCGGCAACTGAGAAGGTGGAATGGGCTCCAGCATACAGCAGGTTGGTATTGCCACCGTTGACTGGCGTCTGGCTGAGGATCGTTGGTGAGGTCGAGACAATGTTGAGGTAAAGC
The DNA here is from genome assembly GCA_021325145.1 of Verrucomicrobiota bacterium. Lineage (GTDB taxonomy): Bacteria > Verrucomicrobiota > Verrucomicrobiia > Limisphaerales > Pedosphaeraceae > JAJPHR01. Next base: position 61,757 of record JAJPHR010000106.1, read on the forward strand.
GTGTTGTTGCTGATGGCCAGAGAGGCGATAGTATTGACGATCTGGTTGTTGACGGTCAGCGGTGAACTGGCGATGGAGCCGGCCAGCAAGCCGGGGTTGGCGCCATTGACACCCGTGATCAGCGGGTAAGTTCCCGGCAACGGGCCACTGCTGCCCAGGATCGTAACGGTCACAGGGTTGTTGCCCAGGGTCAGGGTCCCGTTGGTGACGGTCAGCACGGAGGCGTTGTTGGTCCAGAGCAGTGTGAGCGGTGCACCTGAGCTCAAATTCAGGCTGCCTACGATGGTAGCGGCGCCAAAGTTCGTCAGCCCCTGGCTGCTGCCCAGGGAGTAGCCGCCGCTAACGGCGGAAACATCCAGGGCCGTTCCGTTGGTCAGGCTGATACCGGACGAACTGGCAATGGAACCCGTCGCGCCAATCGCGAGCGTCCCGTTATTGACGATCGTCCCGCCGGAGTAGGTATTTGCGGCCGTGAGGACAATGGTGGCATTGGCGCCCACCTTGGTGAAGTTGTAGCCATTGCCGTTGTCACTAATGATGCCGCTGATGGTGCTCGGTCCGGTGGTGTTGCCGTCTCCGATCAGGCAGTTTGGGCCGTTGAGCAGCACGTTCCCCTGCTGGTTGCACGCATCGAGCCGGAGCGCGCCGAAGATTTGATTATTCCCCACACCGTCAATGACCACGGCTGCGGGATCCACGGTGAACGGCGTGGCGAGATCCAGGGTTGCACCATTCATAATGTGCCAGGTCGCGCTGGCGCTGATGGGAAAGAGGCCGTTGTACACCTGGTCTATAACCAACTGGCCGTTGTTGTTGGTCGCGCTTTCACAATTAATCGTGCCGCTAAAACCGGAGAGCGAACCCGAAAGACGGGTGTTGCCCGTGGGTTCATTGACTTGGATGGTAGCGGATGAGCCGCCGGTGATCGTGTTCGGCACATTGATGGCAGTAGTATAGCTCACGATCAAAGTGCCATTGTCGCCGACGGCGACAGGCCCGATGCCGCCGCCTGCCGCTGCGCTGAGCGCCACGGTGCTGTTTGCGCCGACGTTAAGTCCGCCGGAGTAGGTGTTTGCGCCGCCCAAAATCAATTGAGCACTGCCGTTGTAAGTGAGCGACATGCCATTGCCACTAATCGTACTCGCCAGAAGGATGTTGCCATTGCCGCTAATTGTAGCGTTGCCAGCCAGGACAATTCCGCTGCCGCCGTTGGTGATGCCGCAAGGGGAGACGCTGCTGTTGATCAGCGCCCCGCCGCCGCTGCCGTTGCCGGACAGGGTGAGCGTGCTGAAGCTGTCGCTCTGGCCGTTCAAGTCAAATACGCCGCCGCTGGCGACAGTAAGGACGCAGCCACTGAAAAGGTCAAAGTTGCCAGCGCCGCTTAATTGAAGCTCGGCACCACTGGCCACGGTGCTGACGCCGCCGCCCAGCCCATGCACAGTACTGGTGGAATTCTTGTTTATGATCACCGTGCCCGCATTGATAGCCATGAAGAGACTGGAGTTATCCAGCACTCCGCCCAAGATTAAGGTGCCGCCTCCGGTAAAGGTGAGGTTCTGAGCGGCTGTATCGGCTACACTATGAATCTGGCCGTCCCATTCCAGGGTGTTGCCGCCGGGCACAGTCAGCGTGGCGGTCGTTGGGCCTGACAAGGTAAGCGTGCGTGCCGACGTGCCTGAGCTGCCCGTAAAAGTGAGATTGCCATCGAAAAGCGTAAGGCTCGTGCCGACGCCAATGGCGCTGGTCCCGCTGTCGGCGATGCTGTTGGCGCTCAAGGTTGCGCCGCCTGCGACCGTCAAGCTGCTGGTAATGCCCGCATTGGGGCCGGTCAATGCCAGCGTGCCGGGACCGGCTACGATCACCGTGTTCGACGAGGTTGCGGTGGCAAGGGCGCAGTCAATCGTGGTGTTGCCGGCGGGAATGGAAATTATCGGCGTACCGTTGCTCGCCAAGCCACTCAAAGTCAGCGTGGCGCCTCCGCTAAGGTCATAACCCGGCGTGGCGAAGGTCAGGCCACTGGCGGCCACATTGGCATTCAGCGTGACGGTGCCTGCCGAGCCGGCAAAATTTGCGATATTGGTCGCAACCCAGGCAGTATCCGCGCTCCCGATGAACCAATTGGCCGCGCTCGCGTCCCAACTTCCGGGGCCGCCGCTTCCGGGAGCTGCATTTGCAAAGGCAGGGTCCCAATAAGCACCCTGACCCACAACGTTGAGGATGCCGCCGCCGGTGAAAGCGGCGTTCTGATAAGTGACACTGCCATTGCCAGTCGCGCCATAGGTTCCCGGGGGCATCGAGGTTGAGCCGAAATTCAGGGCGCTGACGGTCTGGACGCCTGAGAAATTGAGATTCACCGTGCCGGCGGCGGGGGTTGCGGCCAGGGTAAGGATAGCAGCCGAGTCCAGCGCGGACGGGCTGCCAAGCAGCAGCACGCCTCCAGCCACCGTCACGTTGCCCGGGATGAACCCGGTGGCGTTGACGTTCAGAATGCCATTGCTGACAGTCGTGCCACCGGAGTAGGCGTTGGCCGCATTGCTTAAGGTAAGTGTGCCGGCGCCGCTTTGGATCAACGAGCCAATCCCGGAAATGGCCCCCAACAAGGCCTGGTTGGCAGAACTTGCGTAATTAAACGTCCCATTGTCGGTAATGGCGCCCGCATAATTGGTGACCCCGTTGGTGGTGCCCAGGCAACCCGTTCCCGCGATGATGAGCGTGCCGCCTTGATTGATGGTCGTGGCGCCGGTATAGACATTGGTTCCGCGCAAGCTCAGCGAGCCGCCTGCGGCAGTGGAACTGACCGTCAATGAGCCGTTGGTGCTTAACAGCCCGGACGCGAAAACCACATTCTGGCCATTGACATCAATGTTGAAACTTTCGCTGGCGGTGTTGGTGGAGAAACGACCGGAGTAATCATTCGCGCCATTCGCGGCCGTGTATTGGAGAATGCCACCGGTCAAGAAGATGGATCCATGGTTAATTGCAGCCGATAGGCCCAACGGTCCGCTGGTTCCGGGAATTTCCGCGCAAGCCAGTTGCAGCGTGCCGCTCGCGTTAGTCGTGGCGCCGGTATAGGTGTTGGGGGTGCTTAAAACGAGCATGCCGCCAGGGGAGGAGGAACTGGACGTGAGCGAACCGCCGACACTGCTCAGCGGCGTCGCAAATGTCACGGTCCGGCCGTTCGCATCAATATTATACTTCTGGTTGGCAGCGGTGCTGAAGCGGCCGGAATAGTCGTTGTTGTTCACGCTCGAGTATTGCAGTTGGCCGCCGGCAAAGACGATGGAGCCGGGATTGGATGCGGCTGATTTGCCAAAGGGCCCGCTGATTCCCGCGATTTCCGCGCTGCCCGCCTGCACCACGCAACCGGTCAACGTGGTCGTGCCGGTATAGGTGTTGGCGCCTGAAAGCACAATCGTGCCCGGCTCGGCCGTGTAGGCGACGCCAAAAGCGCCGCTGATGGCGCCGCTGATGGTGGCGAGATTGGCGGCGCCAGATACGCCGTTGCCGATGGTGGTATTGCCAAACAAGGTGACCGGCCCGCTGATCAACGCGCCCTTTTCAATCCGCAATGCGCCATAAGGCTCGATGTTCCCGAGGCCATATAGATTCAAGGCACAGGGAATTACGACGCCAGGATTAACGACATAAAGGGTGCCGCCAGCAGCGACATTTATGTTTGCACCGGGGTTAATAGTAAAGGCGGTGCTGGTCATTTGGATCTTGGACGTGCTGCCTGGAACACCCGCGTTGGCGGGGCAATTGATGGTGCCCGTGAAGCCAGTCATCGGACTGCTAACGGTTGTGTTTTGGTTTGAAGTTTCGATGAAGTTAATGATGGCCGACGAGGGTCCGTTAACCGGATTGCTCAGTGTACCGTTGGAGATGTTCACGCCCAAGGTGCTGTTGGCGGCCATGGCGATGGTCCCTTGGCCCGCGCCCGCCCCATTATTAATCTGCGCCGAAGTGCCGGCGTTGATGTTTAGTCCGCCGTTAAAAGTATTGGCGCCGGTCAATGTAAGCAGGCCGCTGCCCGCCTGGGTCATGGCGAAGGAGCCTTGAACCGTGCCCCCCAGGGTAATGGGGCCGGTGCTGTTGATGGTGGTATTGCCGCCCAGCACCACCGTGGTGGCAGTGAGAGTGCCGGTGGAAGCGCTGCTGTTGGTCAACACTCCGTTGTTAATACCATTGCCGGGCAGGGTAAGTACACTCAATGGCGTGCTCTGGCCGTTCAAATCGAACAGGCCGCCGCTGTTGATCGTGACGGGGGCGCCGCTGAAAATCTCCTGGCCGTAGCCGCTGCCGCTCAACTGAAGCAGTGTGCCGCTGCCCACGGTAACGGGGTTGCCCAATGAATGACCGCTCACGGTTTTGTTAAGGATGACCGTGCCACCCACGAGGTTCAGCCCGCAAAAGGCGTTGTCGCTCGTGCCGCCAAAGGTCAGCGTGCCGTTGCCCGTTTTGGTGAGGATGAAACCGCCGCTACTGGTAACCGAAGTATTCAGGGTGAGGCTGCCGGCAGGCAAGTTGATGGCAGGCGCAGCGCCCGCGGGTACCGGGAAGGGACGCGCCGTAGTGGCGGCAGACGCACCCGTGTAGGAGAGTGTGCCGCCTTGCAAGAGCATGGGGCCGTAGCCAATGGCGCTGATTCCGGAGTCGGCAATGGTATTTACACTCAACGTGGTGCCGTTGCTGACCAAGGTATTGCCAGTATAGGTACTGCTGCCACTCAAGACCAGCGTGCCGGGACCGAATATGTCCAGCCCTTGTCCGGCGATCGGACAGGCGATGGTGGTGGTGCCGGAGGGAATACCGATCAAAGTCACGGGGTTGCTAACGCTAATGGCGGAGCCGCCAGTATTGTTTATGACGTATCCGGGCGTGGTGAACAGGAGCGCGTCCGGGTTGACGTTGGCGGCCACCGTCACCGTTCCGGCTGTTCCTCCAAAGTTCGCGATGTAACCTGATTGCCACGCGGTGTCCGAAGCCCCGCCAGTCCACCAGTCAGGAGTGGCATTGTCCCAATTTCCATTGCCACCGCCGCTGCCATTGTTCTGGGCGCTGGCATCCGAGCCGTTGGCATCCCAATAGAAATTGGTGGCCGTCGAAACTGACACATAGAGAATGCCGGTGCCGGTGAAAGCGGAGTTCGTAAAAGTGGCGCCGGAGCCGGCCGCACCCCAGGTTCCCGCCGCCATTGAATTGGTGCCGAAATTAAGAGTAAGGATATTGTTGGTGCCCGTAAAATTGAGGTTCGCGCTATTGGTGCTTGCACTGGGCAGGGTGAGCGTTGCAAACCCAGACATGGCGTTGGAGACGTTCATCTGCACCGAGCCGCCTGTGACCGTGATATTTCCCTGGATGGGAGCATCCAGCACCAGCATGCCGTTGGTGACCGTGACTTTGCCGGGGATGGCGCCGGGGACCTTGGCGTCGAGGATGCCGGAATTGACAAACGTGCCGCCGGAATAGGTGTTCGCCGCGCTTAAGATCAGCTCCCCGTTATCGCCAACCGCCAGCGCGCTGGCGCCACTGATGACCCCGCTAATTGCGATTACTTGGGTGTTCGTTACGGACGTCAAGAGAGTGGTGGTTCCCGAAGAGGGCAGGGTAAAGGTGCCGGAGAAGGTTGTGCCGGGAGCGCCCGCCACGGGATTGCCGCCCGCCAGATTCAAAGTAAAATTCGCCGTTGGGAAGATGAATTTATTGGGAATGGTAAGCGCCGTGGAAGCGGTGCTAACCAGCGCCTGGCCGGTGCCGGCCACGGTAATGGCGCCGGTGCCGAATGAACTGTTATTGTTGTAATAGGTAACCTGGCCGCCGGTAATTTCGGTTCCTCCCGCATAGGTGTTGGTGCCAAGCAAATAGAGAGCGCCGCTCTGCTCCTGTTCGATTCCGCCGGGGCCGACCACCGGGGCGTTGATGATTAAATTCGCGGTTCCAGCCGTAGTGGTGGCGCCGATGAGAAATCCCTGGAGAAAGCTTCCGTTAACCAGAACGCCTCCATTGGTGGATATGCTCAAATTACCGTTGGCGTTGGTGGCGGTGATGGTCAGAGTGACGCCATCCACCGTCACAAACATCCCAACATTAGTGAAGGAGTTGCCCACCGTGATGGTAAAAGGCGTGGTGGTCGTGAAGAACCGGGCAAAGTCTCCCTGCACCCAGTTTCCCGTCGGCAATGTGCCGCCTGACGCCGTGGCCCAGTTGGTGCCATCCCAGGAGCCGCTCCCCCCGTAGCCGGCCGCCGGGCCGTTGGCATCGAAAAAAAGACTCGTGGCAGCACTGGCATTATTTGTGCAAAGGCAGAGGCAGAGCAAAAAGCCAGCCGCGATGTGGGTGAGAAACGCAGTAGTAGTTGGGGTTTTCATGGAATGTTGATGTCGCGGATTCAGCTTAAATAATCAATTTTCTAACGGCCGGACTGATTGCTGGCGTTTGGACACTATTAGCGCACAATCTTAAATACGAAGACACTCTTGTTTGTTGCCCCTCGTTCTTTGCAGGGCAAATCTCATTTGCTCGTCCGTAGCTGTTCTATGGCCAAGAAATCAGAAAGTGTGATTTGTTCACACAATTACATATGTTTTTCTTCCCGATGTCAACAGTTTCCTTGGATTTCAAACATATATAACTTGGCCATGTAATACAAGTAAGCGGAAGCCTCGGATCAATCCGCGACTTTTTAATGGATCGAACCATATGAAGCTTTACAACCAGATTACAGAATTATTCAGTCCTTTCCAGACTCTAAAGCAAGTATGCCTCTCGCTCCCAGAGTCACCGCTGGCCGGCTGGTGTTACTCATTTACCTGACATCGGTGACGTTCACTCCAAACAGTGCCGGTTTACATGCCGTTTTCTCCCACTGAGTCCTTGCTTCAAAGTGGTCGGGTTCCTAGAATGCTACAACTTGAATAACGTACCTGACCATGACCAGACCCATTACGACTCGGCGTGAGTTTCTGCGCCACGCTACGTTCGCCGCCGCCGGCTTATGGCTCGGCGTTCGCGATGCCTCTGCCCGCAGCCGCTCCGCAAACGAACGCCTGAATCTTGGCATCATCGGCACCGCCAATCGCGCGGCTTCCAACATCGCCGGCGTGGCTGGTGAGAACATCGTCGCGCTTTGCGACATCGACGACCATTACCTCGCCGCCGCCGCCGAAAAGTTTTCGCAGGCGAGGACCTACACTGATTTTCGTGAACTGCTCGACCAGAAAAACATCGACGCAGTGGTCGTCAGCACGGCAGACCACACGCACGCAGCCATTACCGCAGCGGCGTTGAAGTCTGGCCGGCATGTTTATTGCGAAAAGCCGCTGGCACACACCGTTTCCGAAGCCCGGTTTGTGGCGGAATTGGCTGCGAAGCATCAGCGAGCCACGCAAATGGGAACGCAGATCCACGCGGGCGGAAATTATCGGCGCGTGGTCGAGCTTGTGCGATCCGGGGCGATTGGGAGGGTGGCAGAATGCCACGTTTGGTGCGAGAAAAGTTGGTCCGGCGGAGAACGCCCAGCGGACACGCCGCCGGTTCCCGCATATTTGCATTGGGATCTCTGGCTCGGACCCGCGCCCGCGCGTCCTTATCACCCCGCATACCTGCCCAGGGAATGGCGGCGCTGGTGGGACTTCGGCAGCGGCACGCTTGGTGACATGGGCTGTCACTACCTGGATTTGGCCCAATGGGCGCTGGACCTGCGCCATCCGCTTACGATTGAGGCCGAAGGGCCGCCCTTGCATTCGGAGACCGCGCCCGCCTGGCTGATTGTTCGTTACGAATACCCGCGTCCCAACGCATCGGATCCACTCCGCGTTACCTGGTATGATGGAGGCAAGCGCCCCAACCTCGTGCTCGAAGGGAAAGTGCCAGGCTGGCGAAACGGCGTTTTATTCGTCGGCGACAAGGGAATGCTGCTGGCCGATTATGAGCGGCGCAAGTTGCTTCCGGAAACTCAATTTACCGGGTTTGTTGCTCCGACTCCGTCCATCCCCGATTCCATCGGGCATTACCACGAATGGTTCGAAGCCTGCAAACACGGCACGCCCACGACTTGTAACTTCGATTACTCCGGAGCCTTGTCGGAGGCTGTGCTGCTTGGCAACGTTGCCTATCGCACCGGCCATAAAATTGAATGGGACGCCGGCGCGTTAAAGGTGAAGAATTGCGCTGAAGCCATGAACTTCATCGAGCATGACTACCGCCGGGGCTGGAGTTTGTAGTTGCTTTTCGATGTTTGCGGGCTAGTGTGACTTTAATTCTTCCTATTTCCTTGTGCTGTACGGCGGAAACGGTCCCTTTGGCAATGCTATGAAGATCTATTTGCAGCATCAGAAGTCGCGTCAATTCTTAATGAAAAATTGGGACTGGACGCCCGATATTGAGAAAGCCATGAACTTCAGCACGTCCTTGCAGGCGATGGATTTTTGCCGACTTCATAAGCTGGGCCAAACCCAGGTGGTCTTAAAATTCGGGGATCCCCGCTACGATATTGTGCTTCAACCCCACTCAGGCCAATCCCAGCACCCGAGCCAGAATAAAAGGCTTTGAAGCGCCGTCGTCGTCCGGCTGGCTTTGGTAGCATTTAAGCTTGGGGTCGATACCGCAGAAGCCCAAGGCTCCCCTTTGCCTCGACATGTGGCATATTGTTGAGAGCTCTTGGTGGGCTCTTTGTAACATGAGCGAGGTTATGGAACGAAAACGGGCGGTGCGCAAGCGCGTGCGCGGACCGGCTTCTCCGCCAGGCGATCACAGTGTCCTCACGGTGGACGGAAAGCGAATTCCGGTGACGCATTTGGACAAAGTGTTGTATCCGAAAGCCGGGTTCACCAAAGGGCAGGTGATTGACTATTACATCCGGATCGCTCCCGTGTTATTGCCCCATCTTCGGGACCGCCCGCTCACCCTCAAGCGGTATCCAAACGGTGTCAACGGTCCGTTTTTTTACCAGAAGCATTGTCCGGAGGAACGCCCCAATTGGGTCGCCACGGCCAGGGTCTGGGGAGAGCAGAAGGAGGAGGAAATCTGCTTTTGTGTCGTCAATAATCTTCCAACGCTGGTCTGGCTGGGAAATCTCGCGGACCTTGAACTTCATACCTCGCTGGCGCGACGGACCAATGTTGAATGCCCGATCATGGTAATGTTTGATCTCGATCCCGGCGCGCCGGCAACGATCCTTGAATGTGCAGAAGTCGCGCTTTGGCTCAAGTACGTGCTTGAGAAACTCGGCTTGCAAAGCGTCGTTAAGACTTCTGGCTCCAAAGGGTTGCAAGTCTGCGTTCCCCTGAACACTCCAACGATCCACGATCTGACCAAGGCTTTCGCCCGCAAGCTTGCGGAATCGTTTGAGCAGCAGAACCCCGGCTTGGTCGTCGCGAAAATGAGCAAGGATTTGCGCCGCGGCAAGGTGCTTGTCGATTGGAGCCAAAACGACCGGCACAAGTCCACCGTTTGCGTTTATTCGTTAAGGGCCAAAGACAATCCGACGGTTTCAACGCCGCTGACCTGGAATGAGGTGGAGGCTGCTTTGAAAAAAAAGGACGGGACGAAACTTTCGTTTTTGCCCGATCAGGTTTTGCAGCGAGTGGCCAAACACGGCGACCTGTTCGCGCCGGCTCTCACGCTGAAACAAAAACTGCCCGCACTCTGAATGATTTACCGTCCTTAACCACTTAATTACACATTTGTCATGCGCCCCATCTGGAAAGGTTCCATCACGTTCAGTTTGATCAACATACCCATCGCTCTCTACCCCGCATCGCGGCATGAAGACCTGAGTTTTCGCATGCTCCGCGCGTCGGATTTGAGCCCGGTGAATTTTAAGCGCGTGGCCGAGACGGACGGACGCGAGGTGCCGTGGGAAGAGATCGTCAAAGGCTACGAATACGACGAGGGCAAGTATGTCGTTCTCAAAGAGGAGGATTTCCGCCGCGTCGATGTCGAGGCGACGCAGACCATTGATATCATCGATTTCGTGCGTCTGGAGGAAATCAACCCGGTCTATTTCGACAAGCCGTATTACCTCGAGCCGCAGAAGTCGGGCGCGAAAGCCTATGCCCTTTTGCGCGAGGCACTCCGGCGCACGGAACGGGTCGGCATCGCAAAGGTGGTCATCAAAAGCCGCCAGCATCTGGCGGCCATCAAGCCCCAGGGAAACGCGCTCGTGCTCGAATTGATGCATTTTGCGGACGAATTGATAAAGCCCACGAGTCTCAAAATTCCCGCCAATCTCGACGTGGGCACGCGTGAAGTGGAAATGGCCACCGACCTCGTCCGGCGAATGACTGACGAATGGAACCCGGAGAAATACACCGACGATTATCGTTCCGCCTTGCTGAACCTGATCCACGAGAAAATCGAACACGGCGGACGCACGCCGCCGGGCAAGGGACCGAAGAAACGGAAAGCAACCAATGTCATCGACCTGGCGGCTGTGTTGCAGGAAAGTTTGGATCAGGCCGAAGCCGAAGCCGGCAGCGGGAACAAGAGCCGCCGGCGCAGACAGAAGAACCACGCGGCTTGATGATACATGGGCCTCACGACATATAAAGCCCGCCGGAATTTCAAGCGCACTCTCGAACCCCCGGGAGGCAGGGCTAAACGCACGTCCAAATCACGCGCACCGCTGTTCGTTGTTCAGAAACATGCGGCCTCGCACTTGCATTATGACTTCCGTCTGGAGATGGATGGCGTGTTGAAATCCTGGGCGGTGCCGAAAGGATTTCCCACGCGCAAGGGCGATCGGCGTCTCGCCGTCCAGGTTGAAGACCATCCAATTGAGTATGCGAATTTTGAGGGCACCATCCCGCAGGGTAATTATGGCGCGGGAACGGTGATGGTCTGGGATAAAGGCGCGTATGAGGTCCGCGACGATGAACCACTGCACGCACTCGAATCCGGAAAAATCCACCTTGCCCTCAAAGGAATCAAGCTCAAGGGGGATTGGACGCTCGTCAGAATGCGTTCGAGATCGAGCGGCAAACCCCAATGGCTGTTGATCAAAAGCGGTGAGGACCTGAAGCCGATTTCCAGTCGCGCCGAAAACGAATCCGCGCTTACGCATCGCTCCCTCGATCAGATTGCTTCGAGCAACGGTCCGCAATGGTCCAGCAATCGCAAAACGACACCGGCCAGGCGCACGATAACGAGTTCGCGGACGGTCTCGCGCGAACCCCGGCCGAAAGCAGCGATGACCTTGGATGCAAAAAAACTTCCGAGAGGCAAGCCGCGTTTCATACCACCGATGCAATGTCTGCTCGTCGAGGAATTGCCCAAGGGCGAGGACTGGCTTTACGAAATAAAGTTCGACGGTGTGCGCGCGCTGGCCATCAAGGCTAAGAACAAGCTGTCGTTAATATCCCGCACTGCGAAAGATTTAAGCGGAAAATACCCGGAGATAACCCAAGCTATTTTTGAGCTTCCTTTTCCCGAAGGAGTGATGGATGGCGAGGTCGTCGCGGTTGACGCCCAGGGGCGCTCGGACTTTCAACTGCTTCAGGCTTACCACTTGGTGGAACACAAACCGAGCATCTTCTACTATGCGTTCGATTTGCTGAACCTGGAAGGAAGAGACCTGTGCGATCTGCCGCTCGTGCGGCGCAAGGAGATGCTGCAAAAACTGATCGTCAACGCCCCGGAGCAGGTCAGGTTCTCCGCGAGCATCCAGGCGGATTCGGCGCGTGTCATGCGCGAGATGAAGGCGCGCGGTCTCGAAGGCCTCATCGCCAAGCAGCGCGATTCCCGCTACGAACCGGGGCGGCGAAGCGGCGCCTGGGTGAAATTCAAGTGGAGCCTGGAACAGGAATTTGTCATCGGCGGTTACACCGAGCCGAAAGGTTCGCGTTCCTATTTCGGCGCGATTCTGGTCGGCTACTACGAAGGCGACGAGCTCGTGTTCGCCTCCAAGGTCGGCACCGGATTTGATCACACTTCCCTCAAGTCGCTTTACGACCGCTTCCAGAAGCTGGTCCGCCCCGCCTGCCCATTTGTCAACCTGCCAACGCCGCGAACCGAGCGGGGCAGCCTCGGTGTGACGGCCGCCGAAATGAAGCGGTGCACGTGGCTCGAACCTTGCCTGGTCTGCCAGATTCGCTTTTCGGAATGGACCCGGGACGGCCACCTTCGCCAGCCCGTCTTCCTGGGGCTGCGCGAGGACAAGCAGCCCCGCGAGGTTGTGCGCGAACGGCCCCGATCCGCGCGTCCGTAACATACCCGAACGCAATCCGTAATCGTTCAACTTTGCTTTTCCACCCGGGTCGGCTCTATTGGAAGCGCATATGACGAACAAGATTTCCAACCAAACGCCGGGGCTGAAACTGACCATGGTTTCCGTGCCGGAGACGCGTCCGGCCGCTCAGGTTTTTGCGCAGAGCCCGGCGAGGTTTCGAACCATGTTCGGCAGCTTCCCGCGGCACCTTGGCACGCTGTTGCTCATTCTCGTGCTCAGCGCCGGATGCTACGCCGCCATCAGCCGCTTCCTGCTCGAAACCGTCCAGGTTGTCGGCGTGAGCATGGTGCCGACACTCCAGGAGAGCGGGCATTACTTCCTCAATCGCTGGGCTTTCCACGATCGTGATCCGCAGCATTCGGACATTGTGGTGCTGCGCGACCCGGCTGATCACGGCTATTCGGTCAAGCGCATTATTGCCACCTCCGGCGAATCGGTCCTGTTCAAGGAGGGCAAGGTCTATGTGAACGGCAAGCAGTTGGTTGAACCGTATCTATTGCCCAACACGCATACCTACACCTACTCCCAGCTCAAGGAGCAGCTTATCACCTGCGGCAAGGACCAGTATTTTCTTTTGGGCGATAACCGCCTGCGCAGCATCGATAGCCGCTCCTACGGCCCCGTCCCGCGCGAGAACATTCTCGGCCAGATCATCATTCGGTAAGGGCTGCATCTCATTACTTTAGCGTATCGGATAGGGGACGGTGCCTTGCGCCGTCCCCTTCAACGCTGGCGGGACATGGCAACACAATGTCCCTACCTTTGGTTGAGCTGCGCCATTCGATGATTCGGTGGCGACTCCTCAACAAAGCTTTGACAGGCTGGCGCTGAATTCCTAACCTCCTTCACCGGCGGGAGGCTCTCCACGTGGATGGCAGCCGACCGCGTCAGAAGCATCACGCTGCGCCGGGTGACGGTACTTGGGTGCGGCTTGCGGAAAGCCTTGTCGATGAAACGGATCTTTGCAGTATTGATGGCCACAGCTTCAAGTTGCCTGGCCGCGACCAATCCCACTACTTTTTCCAATCCGTCCCCCATCACGATTAACGACAACTCCGCCGCCAGTCCTTATCCCTCCCCGATCACGGTCTCGAACCTCACCGGCGTCGTGTCGCACGTAAGCATTCAGATCAACAATCTCAGCCACACGTTGCCCTCGCAGGTCAACCTGCTGCTCGTGGCCCCGACGACTTCTTCACGCGCGGTCATCTTTTCGCACTGTGGCGGGGCGACCTCCGTTTCCAATATCACAGTCACGCTGGACGATGCGGCGCCATCCCCATTGCCGCAAAACAGCCCGCTGGTTTCCGGGCTTTATCAACCCGCCAAATATCCGCCGTCCGTCAGCTTTCCCACGCCCGCGCCAACACCCGGAGCGTCCAATTTCCTCGCCACCTTCAAGGGCATTAATCCCAACGGCACGTGGAATTTGTATGTCGTGGACGATCAGACTGGGGACACCGGCAGCATCGCCGGCGGTTGGAGTTTGACTGTTACCACCGCCGCCCTCTTTACGAATTCGCCGGCCACAATCATCATTAACGACAGTGACAGCCCGCCGACCCTGGCTACGCCGTATCCCTCGACGATCACGGTGTCGAACCTCGTTGGAACAGTGAACAAAGTGACCGTGCGCCTGCTTGACGTCACCCATGATTTCCCAAACGACATCGACATGCTGCTGGTCGGACCGCAAGGACAGAATGTCGTGCTTTGGGGTGAAGTGGGCGGGCCGAATTTTGTCACCAACATCAACGTCACGCTGGATGACAGCGCATCGCAATCGATTCTCGACGACACGGCGGTGACTTCCGGGACGTATCTGCCCAGCACTATTAGCACCAATCTCGTCTGGCCGTCACTGCCAACGAATCTTGTGGTCACGCAGACCTTTACCCCACAACTCTCCACCTTCAACGGCACCGCTCCCAATGGTCCTTGGACACTGTATGTCGTGGACGATTCCCCCGGAGGAGCCGGAGAAATCGTCGGCGGCTGGGTGCTTTCCATCACCGCCACGCCCAAGCCGGCGCTCAGCCTGCAAGTCAGCGGTTCCAACGCCATTCTCTCCTGGCCTGCCACTGCTCAGGGCTTGACCTTGCAGTCCAATGCCGACCTGACCTCGACCAACTGGGTCACGGTCACACCTGCGCCGGTATATTCTGCGGGCCTGAACGTCGTTACCAATCCCGTTGGTGCCGGCAATCTCTTCTACCGGCTCAGCAAATGATCCAATGATCGCCTGGCTGCGCCTTCTTGCGGCCCCTCATTGCCTTCATTCGCGTTCCCCACCCTTGTCACCAGTACTGGTGACAAGACAGAAACCGGATCCTGACGTAACCTCTCTTTGTTGTTGGTGCGCTTTGTTCTCAAGTGTGCCGTGTGAAAAGGCCGGACCTGTTGTCCGGCCCTTCTTTTTTGTACCGTTCCTCACAGAGAAGGGAACTCGCAATTGACCGGCTTCCCTTTCTTCGCTTTAATTCCCCCATGCCTCTAATTACGAGCAGCAAAACACAGGCGTCCTACGACGTAATTGTGGTTGGTTCCGGCGCGGGCGGCTCGATGAGTGCCTATGTACTCGCGATGGCCGGCGTCAAAGTCCTCATGCTGGAAGCCGGCCGGAACTACGATCCTGTGACCGAAACGGCCATGTGGAATCTGCCCAAGGATGCGCCTTTGCGGGCCGCCGCAACTCCGGACAAACCGTTCGGTTTCTTTGACGCCACCGTGGACGGCGGCTGGCGTGTGCCGGGCGAACCCTACACCAACGCGCCGGGAACCGATTTCCAATGGTGGCGCGCGCGGATGCTCGGAGGCCGCACCAACCATTGGGGCCGCATCGCCCTGCGCATGGGGCCGTATGATTTCAAGCCGCAGGCGCGGGATGGCCTGGGAATTGATTGGCCGATTGGATACGAGGATCTTGCTCCTTTCTACGACAAGACTGAAGCGCTGATCGGCGTGTTCGGCTCGAACGAAGGATTGGAGAACACGCCAAATTCTTCTCCTGGGGTCTTGCAACCGCCGCCGAAGCCTCGCGCCTACGAATTGCTGACCAAAAAGTATTGCGACAAGCTTGGCATCCCGGTCATTCCCTCTCACCTTGCGATTCTAACCAAACCGCTGAACGGCCGGGCTGCGTGCTTTTATGCAACTTCCTGCGGGCGCGGTTGCTCCATCAAGGCGAACTTTCAGTCCACCACCGTCCTGATTCCGCCCGCCGTGAAAACCGGCAACCTGGATATCATCACCGATGCCATGGTTCGCGAGGTGACCTTGGATTCGTCCGGAAAGGCGAATGGAGTCATCTATATCGATAAAGAAACCAAGGAAGAGCGCAAATCCAACGCCAAAGTCGTGGTTTTGTCCGCCAGCGGCTGCGAGTCTGCCCGCATTCTGCTCAATTCCAAGAGCAACCTGTTTCCCAACGGGCTGGCTAATAGCAGTGGGAAGGTGGGCCGCTATTTGATGGATACGGTGGGCGCCGGTCTTGGCGGTCAGATTCCCGCCTTGGAGAATGTTCCACCTCACAATGAAGAAGGGGTTTCCGGCATGCACATGTACATGCCTTGGTGGGGTTACAAGGACCAAGCAGCCAACAAACTCGACTTCCCGCGCGGATATCACATTGAGTTCGGCGGCGGACGCCGGATGGTCCATGCAGGCGATTTTGACGGCTTGGAACAGTTCACTGGCGGTTCCTATGGCAAAAAGTTCAAGGAGGATGCCCGCCGGTATTACGGGTCATTCCTTTGGTTCGATGGCCGTGGCGAAATGATTCCCAACGACGATTGCTATTGTGAAATCGACCCCGAAGTGAAGGACAAATGGGGCATTCCCGTCCTTCGGTTCCATTGGAAATGGGACCAGCACGAAATTCGCCAGGCCGCCCACATGCAAAAGACCTTCGCGCAGATCATTGAATCCATGGGCGGCAAAGTCATGCAGCCCGTCGAAATGGAGGGCGCCAAAGCCATCGAACCCGGCGGCAAGATCATCCACGAGGTCGGCACGACCTGCATGGGAGCGAAGAAAGAGCGCTCCGTCCTCAACCAATATTGCCAGGCTTGGGACGTGAAAAACTTGTTCGTCATGGACGGCGGCCCTTTCCCGTCCAACGCCGACAAGAACCCAACCCTCACGATCCTCGCCCTGTCCATGCGCAGCAGCGAGTATTTGATGGACCAATTGAAGAAAGGAAATCTTTAGGCAACCTATGGACAACGAACTTAAAAGAATGGATCGCCGTGAAGCGTTGAAATGGGTGGCCGCCGCGCTCGCTGCCTACCCGATGCTGGAATTGGACGCCTTCGGCGCGGCAGGTTCGGGAATCAAACACACCTTGAGCGATCCGGACTTGTTGCACCCCGGCAAGCTGTGGGACCGCACGCTCACGAAGGATCAATTGCGCACCGTCACTGCGCTCTGCGATGTCATCATCCCCAAAGACGACAAGTCACCCAGCGCCACTCAGGTGGGTGTTCCCGACTTCATTGATGAATGGGTAAGTGCCCCGTACCCGACTCAGCAAGCCGATCAGAAGCAAATCCTCGAAGGTCTTGCCTGGCTGGACGCCGAGGCGAAAAAGCGATTCGACAAAATCTTCTGCGACGCGACGGACGAACAGAAATCAAAAATTTGCGACGACATCTGCTACGAGCCCAAAGCGGCTGCTGAATTCAAAACCGCCGCGGCATTCTTCGCCAAAATGCGCGACTTGACCGCAACCGGCTTTTATACGACGCGCGAGGGCATGGAGGATTTGAAGTTCAAGGGCAACGTCGCGCTCGCCACCTTTAACGGCCCTCCGAAAGCTGTCTTGGAATATCTCAAGCTGGCATAGTCGGTTCTTGGGCAGACGGAATGCAGAGTTCCAGCTTTGCCCGTTGATATTTTGTATCCGACCGGTCGGCCATGTCTAGGAGGAGGCCAATTGTGATCCCGGGTGCTTTGGCCAAACGCGGGCCATGCCGCCACCGATTGCCCCAAAGATGCTGCCCAACACCAGCCCCGCCAATAGGTGTGTAAATCCTGCTTCCAATGAATTGGCGATAGCAAAGGCATGCACGTCACTCCAGCCACTTTGCTTGAACTCCGCCCACGTGCCAACATAGTCCAGCGACGGAACATCAAAAAACATCAGTACAAATCCAAAGCTCACCGCTACAATTACGCTTACTACCGCGCTCCAGCATCCTCCCAACAAACCCAGCGCTGCGCTTGCCGTGTTACGCGCCGCCACGAACCCCGCCACGCCCCACAGCAAGAACGTGATGGACATGAATGCCAAAGTGATCCAACTGTTCTCGCCGATATGTTGGCCGAAGCTTTCCAGAACCATGTGAACGACAAGCAAAGCACCACCAATGATTCCCCAGGTCGTGGCCGTCCACAACGCCTCCTGGAGCTTTACGCTCTTGCCAGATGTCGCCGCCAGGGTGAACAGCCCGCAACCCACCAATCCGATCACTGGCTCCACAATAAAACGAAGTGCTCCAGGCATCGCCAATAATGGGCGGTAAAGCGACAGCCGGACGACGATGAGACACAGATTGAGTGCGACGCCGAATAGCAGGGCGCGACGCAATAGTGATAGTTGCGGCATATTCATAAAAGTCTTCGGTAAAAGGGTGACCAACTCAATCAACAAATTTGCATCCGGCAGCCCTGAGAACGCCAGATTCCCGCCTTGGAGAATGTTCCACTGGTGTAGGGAGGCGTTCACCAAGCCCCGTTCAGAACCATTTTGGCCCCCCACTTTTCCGGGATTGAAATTGGGAGGGATTACTGTAGCCTCCCGAAAGGCGAACAGTACAACCAAGATTAGGTCTATTATATTTTATTAAGGAGCCCAATGCCGAAGAAGCCCAGGCCACAATCTACGGAAGTAGCATTCGATGCAGCGGTCGAAGCGGGAGACCTTGCAGTAGTACGCGGATTTCTGAAGAAGGGTTACAAGCCGGACGCTCAGGCGGCGGAACTGGCCGCGATGGCATGTAACGAGGCTTTTGCCACCGCTCACATGACCAAGGCTCCCCTGTTCGGTCGCAAGCCACCGAGGAAACAGCAGGAGCGGGCGGCTGCTGTGGCGGAAAAATATTACCACGTAATAAAGGCCTTGCTCGGGGCCGGTGCTCCTGCACCCGATAGCGAGCTCGGCCCGGCTGCACGATCCGGCAACACCAAGCTGGCCTTGCTGCTGATCAAATCCGGGGCGGATGTGACCTACGATGCGCCAGCCGGCACTCCGCTTGAGCGTGCAATTCAGTCAGGGAATGTCAAAATCGTGCGTGCTTTGATAAAGGCCGGTGCCGATATTCATGGCGAGGGCATTCATGGAAACATGCTTACCAGCGCAATTAGTGCTGACCGTCTGGCCGTGGCGAAGGAACTGATCAAGGCAGGGGTGGATGTCAATGCCGAACCCAAATTTGGATCCACCGCACTCTTAACAGCGGTGAGCGAACGGCGGGCGAAGTTTGTGCTGACGCTGCTGGGCGCCGGCGTGGACATTAATCAAAAAGGGACAATCACCTGCGGGGACTTCGGCGAGCCGGAAGTGCGAGTGGAAGGGGGCTGCCGAATCACTCACGTTCCCAACCCTCCCGTAGCGTACGATTCCACGCCTCTCATTGTTGCGGTACGCCTGGGTTGTGCAGACATTACCAAATTGTTGATCAAGGCGGGCGCCGATTTGGAGGCCGTTGACAAGGAGGGATTCACCGCGCTGGTTTATGCATTGAAGGACAATGATCAGAAAATGGTCAAATTGCTAACCGATGAGGGAGCGAAGCGTCCAAAATACAGCGAAGGATCGTCCGAGGCTGCCTTTATGACAGCTGCGACGCAAGGTGATTGCCAGCGCCTTCGGGAACTCCTCGCCGAGGGGTTGGATGTTAACCTGCAGCGCGGTGTGGCAGACGAGGCTCGATGCACCGCACTGGTTTGCGCGGCGGAGAATGGGCAGGCCGACGCCGTGCGACTGCTGCTCAAGGCCGGCGCCAACGTGGACGAGAGGTGTGGCGGTGGGTCCGACAATCGCACGGCGTTGATGCACGCGGCGAACAAGGGCCAGATCGAGACCTCTCGGATCCTGGTCGAAGCGGGGGCGAGCGTGGTTGCAAGAGATCGCTCCGGTAAGTCGCCGATGCACTATGCTGCCGTAGGTGGGCAGGCCGAGATTATTCGCGATTTGGCAAAAGCCGGGGCCAAAGCGGACGCCATGAGCAAACGCGGCGAATCGCCGTTGATGGAAGCTGCAGGCGGCGGGCATGTCAGCGCTGTCGAAACACTTTTGGAATTGGGAGCCGACCTGAATCACGTGAACAAAAACGGATTCAACGCACTCGCCGTCGCGGCACTTGGAGGACACGCTGAGGTAGTCAAAGTCCTCCTTAATGCGGGCGCGTCCGTAATGCCTGGCGGCTCGTCGCCACTGCGATACGCCGCCAGCGCGGGGCATAAGCAGGTCGTGGACTTACTGATCCGGGCTCGATCTGGGGCAAAAGACTTGGAAGACGGTGTGCCGTTGGTCAATGCGGCCTTGATGGGGCAGACAGAAATTGCGCGCGCCCTGCTGAATGCAGGAGCCAATCCGAACCAACGCGACAAAGAACATTTCACGCCCTTGATGGGCGCCGTCCGATCCAGGAACATGGAAATTGTCAAAATGTTACTGGAGTCTGGTGCGGAAGTGAACGCAACGAATAGCGAAGGTGAAACCGCGCTCGACCTCGCTTATGACAACATCGAGGCAGCCAAAGACCAGGCCATATTTCTTAAAATGGTGGGAAGAAAGGATTTGGATCGGGAAAGCCGCAGGGCTCTCGAGCTGATCAAAAAGTCCGGCCCGGAAGATGACCTGACGCAGGAGCTGAAGGAATCCGGAGCAAAGCTAAGCAAGGACTTGAACGTCCAACCAAAGCTTCGCGTAGAGACCCCTGAGAAAAAACCGGAAACCGCTGTGGAAATTCCCGATTTCCGGCAGGCGGCGAAAGCCGGTGCATTCAAAAAGGCGATAAGCGATTTAGCCCGATTGTGCGGCGTGAAGGCGAAGCCGCTTTCCAAAGACGAGTCGGATCCCTTGGCCGGTTGTGTCGCATTCGAACTGGCAAAGGAGCAGGCCGGGAAGATTCTCAAAGAGCATCATTCGGTATTTCTAAAGCGTGGCTATCATCTCGTGCGAATAAAGCGAGGTTACACTTCCGGGAAGGACAAACTGGCGCTTTTGCCTACCGCCGATTGGAAGCTCATTCTCCAAGCATTCCAGACGAACGGCTGCAATTGTAATTTGTACACTGCGGACATTATTCGATGGCTGGACGAACTGGCCAAGTCCCAGCCGTTCGTCCTGACTGGAGCCGGATTCGATTGGTGCGAGGGGCGCTTCACCAAACCCATAAAAAACACAAGAGGCCTCGCGCAAAAGATATACGAGTTCTGTCCGGACATTGTCACCCAGGGTTCCGGCGATATTGCACGGCTGGCGCTGGCGCTAAATAAATCGCAAAGCTTCTATTTCTGGTGGGACTGAGAAAGTACAGGACCCTTACTTCGATCCTTGTGATTCTCCGCCGCCGCGTTCCGGGAACAGCCTTCTCAAAGCCAGGTAGATGACAAACGCGAGAACGAATCCCGCAAACCAGGCATAGTTGTAAATCCCGAGCAGGAAACCCGAAGCGGGCCAGCCCTTCGGCCACAGTTTCACGTTCATCAGAAACCCCGGCAAACACGGCAGTACACTCAACACCAGCGACACCAATCCAACAACACTGAACCCGTTCGTGTAACGGTATTCCCCGTTCGGATCGTACAAAGCGATCAGGTTCAAGCGGCGTTTTCGATACACGAAGTAATCCGCAATCATGATGCCACCAATCGGGCCGAGCAGGGCGCTGTACGCGATAAGCCAAGTAAAGATATAACCGCTGGGATCAGCAACCAGCTTCCACGGCATCATGACCACGCCAATCACCCCGGTGATCAGCCCGCCCATTTTGAACGAGATATGCCTTGGCGCGAGGTGCGCAAAGTCATTCGCGGGACTGACCACGTTGGCGGCGATATTCGTGGCGAGCGTGGCGATGCACAGCGCCAGCATGGCCGTCACCAATACCACCGGATTCGTGAAGCGCGTGAGGACATCCACCGGGTCCCAAATCGGCTCCTTCAGTTGGTAGATGATCTTCGTCGCCGAAGTCACCGCGACCCCAATGAACGAGTAAAGCGCCATCGTCAGCGGCAACCCGAGCGCTTGCCCGGCGATTTGGTCCTTCTGCGAACGGGCGTAGCGGGAAAAGTCAGGAATATTCAGCGAAAGCGTTGCCCAAAACCCAACCATGCCCGTCAGTGCCGGAATAAAAAAAGCCAGGAACTGGCCGCTCTTGGGCTGTCCCGGCTCGAATGCCGACGGCTGCGAAAGAATCGGCCCGAAACCTCCGGCATTGCGATAGGCCCACGCCAGCAGGATCAGCCCGAGCATAATGAGCAGCGGAGCCTTGATCACCAGCAGCACACGGATGCAATCGATGCCTTTGTAAATGACCCACATGTTGACGCCCCAGAACAGCAGGAAGCAAAGAAACTGGGGCAGGGTGATGCCGAACGCATTCGCGGCGGTTTCCGCAGCCAGTGAAGGAAAGAAAACCGCCAGGATTTTGTAAATCGCATTGCCGCCAATCCAGGTCTGGATGCCGAACCAGCCGCACGCCACCAATGCGCGCAGCAGGGCGGGCACATTGGCGCCCCGGGTGCCGAAGGACGCGCGGCAAAACACCGGAAACGGAATCCCGTAATGCGTTCCCGCATGCGCATTCATCACCATCGGAATCAGCACAATCACGTTCGCCAGGAATATCGTCAGGATCGCCTGCCACCAATTCATGCCCTCGCCGATGAGCGACGACGCCAGCATGTAAGTGGGAATGCACGCCGCCATCGAAATCCACAGCGCCGCGAAATTCCCAACCTTCCATTTCCGCCGCTCAGCCGGCACGGGCGCGAGATCGGGGCTGTAAAGTTGACTCTTCTGAACCGCCGCCAACTCATTTTCCGCGATTTCGCCAACTGTTGAATTCATTTGTGCGCCAAGCCGACCCCGCTCGCAGGCGGGTTACTGCGGCATGTAACAAACCGGAATGAATCGTTTGTGAAAACGGGACTGCGCGCCTGCTTTCGGTGGCTGGAATTGGCGCTAACATTGATGAGATATATTTTCAGCACAGCGTTTAATTAAAAATGGCTCGGCGTCCGTTTCAGAAACTGTCCCCGACCGACCGTGCCCACGAACTTCCCGTTCTTTACCGCAACCTGTCCGCGCACCGTCACGTCGCGTGGCCGTCCTTCGATCTTCCAACCCTCGAACGCACTGTAATCCACGTTCATCGTTTGCGATTTGCCTGAGATGACGCCGCGATAACCTGGATCGAAAATCACCAAATCCGCGTCACTGCCGGGTTGAATGGTCCCTTTGCGGGGAAACAGATCAAAAATCTTCGCCACCTGCGTGCTCGCCACATCCACGAACGTATGCAGGTCCAGCTTTCCCGCTTTCACTCCGTGCGTGTAGAGCAGGTTGATGCGTTCTTCGAGCGATGGGATGCCGTTCGGAATCTTCGTGAAATCGTCTTTGCCCATGGGCTTTTGAGTTTGGAAATCAAATGGCGCGTGATCGGTCGCGACCGTGTTCACCAAACCCGAGCGCAGCCCGTTCCAGAGCACCGCCTGATTGCGCGCGTCCCGCAACGGCGGTGACATCACGTACTTCGCGCCCTCGAAATTCGGACGCTCCGCGTACGTCTTGTCCAGAACCAGGTATTGGATGAGCGTCTCGACGTTTACCCGCACCCCGCGCTGCCGGGCGGCGATGGCTTCATCCAAGGCTTCCTTGCAGCTCAAGTGAACGATATACGTGGCCGCGCCGGTGAGTTCCGCGAAGGTCATCAAGTGATGCACGCCCTCGGCTTCGACCGCCGGCGGCCTGCTTTCGTGATGCTGACCGGGATCAGTCCTGCCAGCCGCCAGCAATTCCTTCTGTCGTTCCGCGACCAGCGTTTCATTCTCGCAATGCGCCGTGACGATGACACCGAGTTCCTTCGCCAACTTGAGCGTTTGGTAAAGCTCCGTGTCATCGATGCCGAACGCTCCCTTGTACGCGAGGAAAATTTTGAATGAGCTGATGCCGCGCTTGACGATCTCGCGAAGCTCCGACGCCGTCTTCTCGTCAAACTTCGTCACGCCCATGTGAAAACTGAAGTCGCAAGCCGACTTGCCCACAGCCTGGCTCATCCACAACTCGAACGCCTCCAGCGCATCGTCCTTGCGCGAAGGGCAACACATCTCGATCAATGTCGTCGTGCCGCCCACGAGCGCGGCCTTGCTGCCGGTTTCGTAAGTGTCCTTCGAGAACGTGCCCATGAACGGCAGGTAAATGTGAACGTGCGGATCGATAAACCCGGGAAACACATGCTTCCCGCCCGCATCGATCACCTCCGCTCCGGGCGGCGCGGCAATGTTGCGGTCGATCCGCGTGATGGTTTCCCCTTCGCACCAAATGTCCGCCACGTAACGTTCGCTGGCGGTTACGATCTCTCCGTTCTTGACTAGAAGCGCCATGCCTTGAGCTTAATCGTTGGATTCTTCCCGCCAAGTGGAAACGGACCGGACAAGGACGTGGGATACCGGAATTTCAGCCGCAAAAAACAGGTTTGTTTAACCTTGTTTTCGCTTGTTCCTGGAGCTGGAGACTGAAACCTGGACCGGCCAAAAGACTACAACAGATTGTGGTGTCGAAACGCTGCACCACAAGGGGAAAAGCAAATTGGTTTAATTTGGTTTAATTTGCTTTAATTTTGCCCCCTGGGTGGCGGGCCTGTCTCGCCCCGGTAGCTGCTCAACGAAGGCTGGAACCCTGGTGAGGGTGGGAGGCTTTCCAGCGAAACCGGGGGCCTGGTTTGATTGTCAAAGAACCGTTCCCGATTCCCCAAAGGAACTCGGGTAAATCCATCCCTTCGTGCTGCCTGGCGGCATTCCTTAGACGGCCATCGCAACTCTATTGTCGCTGCCTGAACCTCCGCTCAAGGGCGGGGGAATGCCGGGCCAAAATTGTCTCCAAGTCCTGGATTTGTCAATATTTTTGTTTAGTTAAATTTGGAAGCAATTAGCCTGGGCCTTCGTGGATGTGCCCTCCATCCTCCCCATTTTATGCTTCAGGCGGATTGTAGAGGGCCTCGTTGAACTCGGCCGGTATGACGAGGGTGTGACAAGGCTCTGAACGCGTGCTTTCTCGGCCTAGCGGATGCCCGTCGTGGCCACGCCTCCGAAAGCCGCAGTTTCTTTGCGCTGGCCGCAAATTGGACCCGTACTGCCCGCTGTTGACCCGCGAAACGGAATGTCAAGCGATGGAATCGAGCAACGCCTCCACCAAGTAATACTCCCATTACGATGGAGCTATTCCGGCTTTGGACCCTGGACTTCGGACTCTGGACTGGAAATCACGCTTTAATGAACGCCAGCAAATCCTCGTTCACTTGGTTCTTGAGCGTCGTGCACATCCCGTGCGGCGCGCCCTTGTACACCTTGAGCTTCGCGTTCTTGATCATCTTGGACGACAGCAGCGCGGAATCGGCAATGGGCACAATCTGGTCATCGTCCCCGTGCAGGACCAGTGTCGGCACATCGAATCTTTTTAAATCCTGGGTCATGTCCGTTTCCGAAAACGCCTTGATGCAGAAGTAACACGCCGGCAGGCTGGCTAGGATCCCCTGCAACCAGAACGAGTCACGCACGCCTTCGGAAACCTTCGCCCCGGGCCGGTTGTAGCCATAAAAGGGCATCGCCAGGTCCTTGAAGTATTGCGATCGATCCGCCAGCACCCCGGCGCGGATTTCGTCAAATGCCTCCATGGGTGTCCCGCCCGGATTGGATACGGACTTGAGCATCACCGGCGGCACAGCGCTGATCAACACCGCTTTGGCTACGCGCGTCGTCCCGTGCCGCCCGATATACCGCGCCACCTCGCCCCCGCCGGTGGAATGCCCCACATGGATGGCATCCTTCAAACCCAATTCCGCCACCAGCGCCGCCAGATCGTCCGCGTAAGTATCCATGTCATTCCCCTGCCAGGGCTGGCTTGACCGCCCATGCCCACGCCGATCATGGGCGATGCACCGGTAACCTCGCGACGCCAGAAAAAACATTTGATCTTCGAACGCGTCCGCGCTTAACGGCCATCCGTGACTAAACACCACCGGCTGTCCCTTGCCCCAGTCCTTGAAATAGATTTCCGTCCCGTCCTTGACCTTGAAACTGTTCATACGTTGTTTTCCTTTCCTGGTATGTTACTCCGTTGCGCCATCAGCCAGGTCCCGTCACTCCGGCCGCCGCCGAACGTGATGGCATTCAAGTTCATCCGGCAATGTGAAACTTGCAACTCGAATCATTGCCCACCCTCTGCGACCGTTTAATGGTTTTTCAATGTGCCTCAAAAGAAGACACAAAAAAGCCGCCTTTTAAGAGCGCTTTCGTTTGTAAACTTTTTCTTGTGAACGAAAATAGAGCGACAAACCTGATTCAAGCGATTCATCCGACGACAGCTTCAAGCGAATTCAATCCCGTTGGCACAAGAGTAGCGGTGCTGTATTTACGATATAAATGAGACGTTTTCTTCGATTTACATTTGTCGCCGCCGTTGGCTTCGGTGCGTGCCTTGGTGCGCTCCCTTCGCGTGCCGCCGGGCCGGATCAGATTAGTGACACGGCGATGGCGCAGATCTCCGCCCTGCACGAGGAAAAGCTCTCGCGTTCCCCGGTTCACCAAAAGCTTGATTCCCATTTCATTTTCAAGCTCAAGCGGGACCGCAATCAGATTTCCAATCCCGCTCTCACGAACTTGCCATCCCATCTCGAATTCCAAACGGATGGCCGTGTACTGGTCGATATCGAAGCCCAGGTCACTGACGCGCTCCTCGCGCAAATCCAGCGCTCCGGCGGAGCCATTCGCAGCAGCGTGCCGGCGTTTCACGCAATCCGGGCGCTCGTCAGTCTGAATCAGCTTGAGAGCCTGGCAGCGCGGGGGGAAGTAAAATTCATCCGGCGCGCGATCAAGGGGCATCGTCGCACCGGCAGCGTCGATTCCCAAGGCGACGCTGCCCACGGCGCCATCACGGCCCGCAGTACCTTCGGTGCCAGCGGCGCCGGTGTCAAAGTCGGCGTGCTCTCGGACAGCATCGATTACTTGTCCAATTCTCAAGCTTCCGGCGATTTGGGGCCGGTCACCGTATTGCCAGGGCAGGACGGGACACCGGGCACCGGAGAGGGGACGGCCATGCTGGAGATTATCCATGACCTGGCGCCGGGCGCGCAGCTTTTCTTCGCGACCGCAGGCATTAGTGAAGCCAGCTTCGCTCAAAACATTCTCGACCTCCGCAGTGCCGGTTGTGACATCATCGTGGATGACTTCGGCTATGGGGATGAGTCGCCATTTCAGGACGGCCCGATCGCGCAAGCGGTGAACACGGTCACCGCCAGCGGGGCTTTGTATTTCTCGGCGGCAGGCAATGACGGAAATCTGGATAAGCTAACCTCGAGCACCTGGGAGGGAGATTTCGTTGATGGTGGCGCAGTCGGCTCCGTGATCACCGGCAGTGGTTTCAATGAATCCGGCGGGCGCATGCATAAATTTGGTGCCGTCACTTACGACCGCGTATTAAGTTCCTCAGCGGATGTGGTCCTGTTTTGGTCCGACCCGTTGGGCGCGGCCACCAATGACTACGATCTGTTCGTGCTCAATTCCGCAGGCACCCAAATCTATGATTTTTCCAATGCCACCCAAGACGGCAGCCAGGATCCCTTCGAGGCTTGCACATCGCCGGCGAATGGCTGGATATTGGTCGTCAAGCATTCCGGCGCGGCGCGCTTTCTCCACGTGGCGGCGCTGTCCGATGGCAACTCGCACCTGGGCTTGGGCACTTCAGGCAACACCGCCGGACATCAGTGCGCCAGCAACGCCTTCTGTGTGGCTGCCGTGGACGCGACCAAGGCTTACCCGAACCCCTTTGCCACGACCAACGTGGTAGAGAAGTTCAGTTCGGACGGCCCGCGCAAGGTTTTCTTTAATGCGGACGGTTCCGCCATCACTCCGGGTAACTTTTCTTCGACCGGCGGGACGAACCGCCTGAAGCCGGATATTACAGCCGCCGATGGCGTCAGCAGCAGCGTGCCTGGTTTCACGCCATTTTATGGGACCTCCGCCGCCGCTCCACATGCGGCCGCGATTGCCGCGCTGCTCAAGTCTTATCAAACGAACCTGAGTTCCGCGCAGATTCGCGCCTGTCTCACCAATACGGCGCTCGACATCATGAGCGCCGGTTGGGACCGCGATTCGGGCTCAGGCATTGTCATGGCAGCGCCTGCGCTCCAGGCCGCGCCGCCGCCCCCGCCGATGATTCTGTCCAGCTTGCGCACCGGGACCAACTTCACTTTCACCTGGAGCACCAGCAGCGGGCACAAGTACCAACCCCAATACACGAGCAACGTGAAGCCCACCGTTTGGAACAACCTTGGCAGTGTCATCACCGCCAGCAACACCACCGCCAGCGTCTTCGACACCCTCGGAACCAACCACCAACGATTTTACCGTGTCCTGCTGACGCAGTGAAATCCCGGCCCGCTTAACGCCTCAGTGAAGTGCTCAGCGCGGAGCTCCAGCTCCGCCCCAATGCCAGTCTCAGCCCGGGAAACGCCCGGTTCGCCGTTTTCAGGAGCGATGCAGTGAGGTAGGCATGGCGCAAAAAGTAGAAATTAACCCCATGGCGACGACGGCAGGCCGTGCTAGCTTCGCACCACCTCGAACTGAGCACGTTCCGAAATCCCGGAAACAACAACGCAGTTCAGAGATGAACAGACAGACAACCTGGAACAAACCATTATGAGAAATCCATCCTCCATCCTTCCACCTGCCGCAAATGCAACCACACGCCGCCAGGCCTTAAAAGGCCTGGGCCTCGGCGCATTGGGACTGGCTTCTTTGAATTTACTGACCTCCCGAACCGGAGCGGCCAATCCCGGCGTGCTTGGCCGCTCGGACATCAACATCCTCAACTTCGCGCTGAACCTGGAGTACCTGAAGGCCACGTACTTCACCTTCGGCACCACCGGATCGGACATCACGGCTGAAGGCGTCAGCATAAGCGGTCTTGGCCGCCCCGGCAGCGTCCTCATCAAGAGCGGGGCTCAGGTTCCCTTCGCCGACTCAAACATCCAGCAATACACCTCGGAAATGGCCGCCGACGACCGCGCGCACGTCGAATATCTCCGCTCAGTGCTGGGCTTTTTTGCGGTCACGCGGCCCACCCTTGACCTCGAACTCAACTTCAACACTCTCGCCCGGGATGCCGGCATCATCACCACCGGGGAAACCTTTGACCCTTTTGCCGATGATATTTCCTTTCTGCTCGGCGCTTTCTATATTGTGGATGTGGCCGTGACCTTCTATCGCGGAGTGCTTCCACTCGTCATTGATAGAACCATCCTTTCCGCCCTCGCGGGATTCCTCGGCGATGAGGCTTCTCACGCTGGCGTCATCCGCGCCAAACTCTTCGAGGCTGGAACCACGGCTCAAACGGAAGCCCAGGATCTTTCCGCGCTGCGCGACAGACTCGATGGCGTCGGGAGCCTTGACCAGGGCGTCGTTCTTAACGGCAATGCCAACATCGCTCCAGTCAATTCCTTCGGCATGACCTTCTCCCGGACCGAGCGCCAGGTGCTCAACATCCTTTTCCTAAAGGTGAACGCCAACAGCGGCGGCTTCTTCCCCAACGGCTTCAATGGATAAGCCGCATCGAGAAAAGTGCAATCGTGGGGATGTCTTCATCCCCACAAGCAGGGAAGGGGACATGGATTGGCGACGAAGATGTCTCCACCCCTTCATTAAATGCCTGCGAAAGTCCATCAGGCTCTCACTGTCGGACACGGTAGAAGAGCGCGGGACCGGTGGCGTTGGTATCCGTGAAGATAAACACGCCGCCGCTCGATGTGTTCGTGTAAACCGGGATCCAGTTCGTCAGGTCGGTGGACGTATCGACTTCGTAGTTCTGACCGTCCGTTCCCGGGAATTGCAGGCTGAAGTGCCCATTTACTGGCGTCGAAGCCGTCAATGTAATGGGCGGCCCAAACGGTGTGGCGCTGGCTTGAGCGGAGTTGGCGCTTTCACCGCTGGCATTCAAGGCCGAAACCACATAGTAGTAAGTCGTGTCGTTGACCAATCCCGTATTGGTATAAACCGTTGAGGTTGGACTGGCCAGGATGGTGTACGGGCCTCCATTGTTCGTCGAGCCCTTCACATTGTAACTGGTCGCTCCCGAAGCCGCGGCCCAGGTCAGGCTCACTTGCGCGTTGCCTGGCGTGGCCGTCAATCCTGTCGGCACTCCCAGCGGCGGGGCCATGACCACGGCAATTTCCGAAGCGCTCAAACCACGATTATAGACGCGCACATCGTCCAGGGAGCCTTGGAAATAATCGCCGGCGGTGCCGCTGCCGTTTTTTGCGCCGATCGCCAGCGAGTCGGTGGTGGTGCCATTGGTGCCGCTGGCCACGAGGCTGGCCTTGCTCACGCCGTTATAATAAATCACCATGGTGGTGCCGTTCCACGTCCCCGCGACATGGATCCACGTGCTGACGGACGGCAACGTCGTGGTCAGTGTGCCCACTCCGGTCAGATCGAACTTGAACACTCCGCCCTCGGCCAGCAGCCGGTATTGATTGTCACTATTTCCCTTCTGGAGCACGCGCCGGTTCCCGCTCCAGTTGGCGGCATTGATCCAGGCCGTGATCGTCAGGCCGTTGGTCGGGTCGAGACTGGCTGAATCCGAAACCGAAACGAACTGCAAATTCGCGGCATTGAATTGGAGCGCTGACGGCCCAACTTTGCCGGGCACCCAGGCTGGAGTGTTTACCAACGCGCCGGAGTTGTTATTGCCGGAGGAATCCGTGGCCGTGGTTCCCGAACCCTCATCAAACTTCCAATAGCCGATCAGGCCGCCGGCGACCGTCGAGGGGATCGCGCTGATCTGCACGCTGTTCGAGCTCTGGCCGTGCGAACTCGAAGCCGACAGCACATAATAATACGTGGTGCCATTCACTAATCCGTTGTCGGTGTAATTCGTGCTCACGGGACTGGCTATGGTTACATAAGGACCGCCGTTCGCCGTCGAACGTTTCAAGCTGTAACTGGTCGCCCCAAAACTGGCCGCCCAATTCAAGATTATCTGTCCATTGCCGGGACGGGCGCTAAATCCAACTGGAATCGGCGGAGGCCCCACTGGCGCTCCGATCACTTGGGCGGAGTTCGCGCTCGGCCCGCCGCTGCCCACCGCCGACACCACGTAAAAATAAGACATCCCATTGACCAAATTCGTGTCCGTGTAACTTGTGCCGGCCAGGTTGACCGCCAGTGAATAATACGGCCCGCCGCTGCTGGTAAAACGCTTCAAGTTGTAACTCGTCGCTCCGGAAACCGCGTTCCAGGACAGGCCGACCTGCGCGTTGAGACCATTGGTCGCAACCAATCCAGTCGGCGCCGCGGGCGGCGCGTAGGTGAACGTCACGGGCGCCGAACTGTTGCCGCTGGCCGTCACCACCAGCGAATACGTCCCCGCCGGCAGATTTGACGGCAGCGAAAATTCCGTCGCCACCACTCGGCTGCCGGTGGCCACCCCGGTGCTGTTCCACCCGTAAGTTCGCGCATAATAGACATTGCCGGTGACGCTGTTGGTCATTCGCACCAACGGATAGTTGCTATCCATCTGCCAGTCATCCCCGTACGCGGCGCCCCCGGTGATGCCATTGAGCCCGGTGCCGGTTAAATGAAACGAACCGTCCACATTTTCCGTAATGCCATTGATGACCGGCTGGCCGATCGCCAGCGGTGCGCCACTGGGCGTATAGACGTAAAGGTGAGTGCTGGTCTGGCCCCCGACGAAGAGCACGTTTCCATCCGGCAGGTCGAGCATCGTGCTGCCAAAGGGAGCGTTATTGTAGGTAAGCCCGGTGGGGCCATTTACCTGGGTAAAACTGTTGCTGATGTAATCGTACTCATAGAAATAGGTTGGGGGATTGAACCCATTCGTGGGGCCAATGGCGCAGAGAATGTTGCCGTTGACCATCATCGCGGCCGGGGCGTCCACTGCTCCCAGCGCGTTCGTGCCGAAGATCATCGTGGGTCCAGCCACCCAGGTGCCGGCGGCAGTGCTTCCGCTCGGAGTGTAAATGGCGGTGTTGACCGTGCCGCCGATGAAAAACACCTTCCCGTTAGGCAGCAAAAATACAGCTCCTTCCTCAAAGCCATACCCGTAAAGAGACACGGGACAGGTGGCATCGGAAATCCATTGATTTAACGACGGGATGAAGCGTGAGGAAGTGGTCGCCCCGCCATCCACCGTCAAAATGCTGTCGTCGGGCAGCTTGACCCAACAGGCCTCCCCCTGGCCCCGCAGAGCGTTGACCGTAGTCCAACTATTGCTGGCGACATTATAGATGCTATGTTCCAGCACGACATTTCCATTGGGCAACATTTTCGATTC
The DNA here is from genome assembly GCA_021325145.1 of Verrucomicrobiota bacterium. Lineage (GTDB taxonomy): Bacteria > Verrucomicrobiota > Verrucomicrobiia > Limisphaerales > Pedosphaeraceae > JAJPHR01. The sequence continues at coordinate 93,559 of JAJPHR010000106.1, forward strand.
CGCGTCGGAATAACCGATTCCGGGAAGGGGAGTCGCCGTCCAGACATTCGCCAGGGGATTGTAAATTTCCGCTTTCCCCCTGCCCGTGTAGTATTCGCCGCCGCAGACAAAAACATTGCCGTTGGTCAGGACTTGTGAGGCGTAGAAGAGGCGGGTGTCGTGCATTGCCGCCATGGTGGTCCACGTGCCATTAACATAGCTGCCTTGATTATCCGGCGTCAGCCGATACCAATTCTGGCCGCTGTCTCCACACATCACGGTTCCATCGCCTAACAGGAGACAATTGATAACTCCGGCCGGCGGTGCGTGCGTCAGGGGAGCCCACGTTCCCGCCGCCTCCATGGACGGCGACAGAAGGATCAGGGCTAAAACAGCGCCGAACGCAATGGCAATTCCCGGCGTGATTTTTCGGGATGCGAGAACATTAACTGGTAATTTGCCTGAATGTTTGTCCAGCCAGTACGGCGTGGTTCCTGGAGTCATATAGTATTAAAGGCTGCACGTATCTGAGTAATGATTTCATCATGCCGGTAATCGATCTATTCGCGCGCTTCGTTTGCCGGTCGCACACCCACCCACTACTGGCGACGGTGCTGTAGCAGGAAGGGTGTTGCCACGGGATGAAATCGCGCGCGATGGTTGGAGCTGCTCAGATGAGAGAGGCAAACCAACTCTTGTCAATTTGACGCCATGATGAACGGCTCACATTTTGGCACGGAAGCGGCAATCTGTCAATTTTGCTTCCAATCAGTTCCAGGACGGCTGCGACTTGCGAATCAAACTGAAATGCCTACAGGAGTATTGGAGTCAAAATCATACTCTGCTGCCTTCCATTCAAAGGGTGGCAACCGCAACTCAATTTCCCCGAGCTTTCCCTTCGTTCAAGGCGGGAGGACGCGCAGGCGGAAGAAGTCCTGACTGTCCGTGAGAGCGTTAGTGAACGTAATTGGGCCGCCGGTGCCGATCATGGGGTTGCCGATGGGAATCCAGTTCGGCGCGGAGAGGTCGGTCTTGTATTCGACTTGATAACCTTGTCCCGCCACGGAAGACCACGCCACTGTGAGCTGGCCGGCCGAGGCATTTATCCCGCCCACTGCCGGCGGCGGAACGACCACGACGGTGAAGGACTGCGAGGCGCTGAGGTTCGGCGTGCCGTTATCGGTGACAGTCACAAAAATGGTGTTCGTAGCCGGGGCGTTGGTGGGTGTCCATTGGAAACCACCAGCGGCGGTGATGGAAGCCCCAGCAGGCGCGCCTGCGCCAAGTGTGAAGGTGAGCGTCTGGGGCGGCAGGTCGTTGTCAATGGCATTGGCGTTGAAGGCGAGGGTCTGGCCAATGGCGACGACACGGTTGCTGAGGGCGGCCAATACGGGAGCGGTGTTGTAGATGTTATTCGTGCGCGGCGTGGGAGCGACCATGGGATAAAAATTGGCGCCGCCGTTGGGGTAGCGGCCCAAACTGATGTCGTCGGTCTGCGCTCCAAAAGTGATGGCGTCCACAGCATTGCCAAGGCTGTTGAAGAGGCCGATGCTCTCACCGCTTTTGCTTAGCTTGAAATTGACGTGGAGGTCGGAGCTGCCGGTGGTGGATTTTTTGTCAGCCCAGACCAGGAGGAAACCGCCAGGCGGAATGGTGTAGCCGGAGGGAATGGCGAATTTGGTGGTATTGGTGAGCGTATCGGTCAGGTAATAGCCGGTGAGGTCCACGAGGTTGGAGCCGTAATTGTAGAGTTCGAACCAATCGTCGTATTTGTTGCCATCGGCGGGGTCCTGGAGGGTGTGGGTGTTGCCGGCCATGAGTTCGTTGAAGACGACGGTGAGTGGGCCGCTATTGCCGTTGTTGGTGCCCGCTGGCGTGGCGAAAAAGAATTGCTGGCGATCGAAGCTTTGTCCATCGGGGAATGAGCCGTAGGAATGGTTGGACGGCAGGTTCGTGTAATCAAGGTAATCGAGCACTTCGGCCTTGCCGGCGTCGAGCCGGCTCAAGGCCAGGGAGCCTGCTCCGCTGGGCAAGGTAAAGCTGGTGTGGATTTCGTTCGTGGTGTTCAGGCCGACCTGGCTGTCGGCAAAAATGATTTTGAACTGGCCGGGGTTGATGCTGGCAGTGGATGGGAAGGCCCAGGCGGTGAGGTTCGCATAATTGGTGCTAAGATAAAGGCCATTCAGCGAAACGACGGTCGAGCTGGGATTATAGATTTCAATCCACGGGACGTGTTGCCCGGCGCTGTTGGTGATGCTGCTGACGTTGTCAGCTTCGATTTCGTTGATCCAGAGCGGCGGGAAAGATGGCAGTGCGGCTTGGACGGTGTTGGTCGCAGCGGGGCTGAGCGAAGCGCCGGACCAGTTGCCGACGCGCCAGTTGTCCTGATGCGGGTCAATCAACTGAAGCGAGCCACCGTTGCCGTTCGCGCCTGAGGGCCATGGGGCAGCGCTGCTGTATTTGACGCGGGTCACAATGACATTCGTGCCGCCGTTGGTGGAGGGAATTTGGAGGGACAAGGTTTCGCCGCTGCTTTGCAAGGTCCCGGTGTAGGTGTCAAATACCAGGTTGCTGACCCCGTAGGCCGCGCCGAAGGTGGAGCGATCGGAGGCGAGCACGAGGGTGTTCGTGGGACTGATGAACGAGCCGGGCGGGAACGTGTAGCCCACACCGTGAAGATCGTAACTGGAGAGGTCGAATGCGACATTGGTGGAGGTGTTGAACAGTTCGATGTAATCCGCCCCGGGAATTTGCGGGTTGTACATGATCTCGTTGATGACCACCTGGCCGATTGGCGGGGGCAACGTGTTGTTATACACTGCCGCGATGTTGGTGCTCGCTCCGGAGACAGGTTGGGAATGAACGTCCACGCCAGTGACGGCAAGCTGGTTCGTGCCGGTTTGCAGGGGAACCCGGACAGACCAGTTCGTGACCGTGGTCCACGTGACGGGATATTGTGCGCCGTTGAACCAGATGGTCTGGACGCCGATAGGCGCGGAGCCGGTGATCGTGGCGACATTATTGCTGACGATGGGCGGGCTGACGGTGAAGTTTGCGGCGACGGTGGCAAGCTGTGATTGCAAATAAGTCCGCCGCTGACTGAACCAGGAAATCACCGCCGTTGGCGGCGTGAGCGTCTGACTGTCGCACCAGTTGACCCCGTTGGCGAAGAGCGATTGCGACTTGGCGTTGATGACCGGCACGCAAACCGATGGATCCAGCGGGCCGTTAACGGCGGCCTGGATCGCCCGCCAGTAGGCGCGGGCAAATGGCGGGAAGGCATACATGCGCGAAACCGTTGGGTCTTCGGAGTTGAAGAGCGGCGCGGAACTCGGCTGGTAGGTCGAAGAATTAAGCTCTGCCGCGAGCATGAGCCAGTCGAGGTCGAACATGTAAAGCTGCCATTTGCCGCCGACAGGCAGGAACGCGAACATGTTTTTTCCAATCTGATGGCCGAAGGAATCGAAATTCACGATGATATGCTCGGTGGCAAAGATGCCCATACATTCCTCCATGTTCATCAAACCCGAGAGAGCGTCTGCGTAGGGTTCGGGTGAGGCGGCATTGGCGGCATCGACCCACGTATAGAGATTGGTGAAATTATTGACTCGGTCCTCCGTGCGGACCAAAAAATTCCAGCGGTACTTTTCGCGTTTCTTCGCGCCGCTGGTGGTGGTGAATTCGGCCAATTGCGGCTCGGGATCGGCGGTGAGACTGCCGGAATCGCTGAATTCGAAGGCGCGTTCGACGCGGAAGAAGTCGCCGGCGGTTTGATTGTGCGACCATTCGTCAATGAATCCGCCAGCGGGTTCCATGACAGCCTCAAATGTAGTGTGGCGCGAATCGTCTGTGACGCCGTTGACGTGAAGGCGGATGGTATAACGATGGCTGAACGGCAGATTAATGCGGTCGGCAATCCAGTAGCCCATTTGCTCCTGCAACGCGGTCGTTTCGTTGCCGTGGCCACCGGGCCAGTCAATCTTCAATTCGGTTTCGCCAAGGAAAGGATCATCGGAGGGAAAATTTACCGCGTAACCGCAGCTTGAACACGTCACACCGCAGTAGCCAGGGGCTATATATGGGCTCCCTTTGTAAAGAGCCGAGGCGTTATAGATGACGCGTGAGCCGTTGAGAACCCAGGTGATGTCGAGCGGAGAATTGTCGAGGTGAGCGCGGGCATTCCAGGTGTTGGACCTGGCCTGCGTCATCCACATGCGGTAAACGGGGTAATTTCCGGTGGGCTGGAATTCACCGACACGCACGAGGCATTCATGCGTGGGAGCATCGCTGGGGAAGGCCGCGGTTACGTGCGCGGCGGAATTGTCCGTGGCTTGGATGTAAAAAGCGACGAGCGAAATGGCGGGCTGGCCGGGAATCGTGGCGGTGTAAATGCCATCGCCTGCAACTGCGTCGTTGCCGGTGCCATCGTCTGTCATTGTGGTAGACGAGTACGTCGAGCTGGGGTCAATGCGATATTTCAATGTGACTGAGGAGAGGCCGTCGGGATCGTTGACCTGCGCGGTGACAACGATGGGCTGATTGGTCGTCGGCAGCACGGGCGAGTGCGAAACCTGGGTAATGGCTGGCCCGGCATTGGTGACGTAGCGGCTGTTGGGCAGGCCGGGTGTGCCGGGATTGGAAGGGGTGGTGAGTTCGCCGACGCATTCAAGCCAGTTGCCACGCAAGCGAAGCAAAATTTCCGGCTGACCTTTGAGCCAGCGTGCGGCGGCCTTGATGGTGACGTTGGTCGTTCCTGAGGGAAGCGCGGAAGTCAGCGGCGTGCGGACGCGGTTGACCTGGTTGTCGCCCTTGTCCACCGTGCGGACGTGATAGGAATGCGTGCTTTGGTAACCCTCGGTGGTTTCAAGGGAGGAAAGGGATTCAGTTCCTTCGGCAGTCCAGCCTGTGGCGTCAGGTTCAAAGTTGGAATTGGCGATGCGATTGGTGCCGCCGGAGTCAATCACCTGAACATTGTCCACCAGCGCTTCGCCCGTGCCTTGAAGGAGGACCTGCAGTTCGTCCGCGGCAACGTCACCGTTGTCAATCGTGCCGATGGCAGAAATGAGCGTCCACGGGGCTTTGTGGGTTTCATCGCTATCGGCCCAATTTGGCGCGAGCGAATTGTCGGCGCGCGGATCAATCAGTTCAAGGCTGCTGCCACCGCCATGCGACCATTGGCCCCAGCGTCCGCCGTTTTCGTAACTGACCTGATTGACGACGGGGTAGATGTTGTTTGTGATGAACGCGCCGTGATCATTGGTCGTGACAATGACATCGGGCATGGCCAGCGCCACCGCCTCACCGTGGTGTGCGAGCGAGCCGCCGAAATTACCGACGAGATTACCCGAGTTCAGATAAGGGTAATTGGCCTGCATCCGCATGGTGTTCCTGGCAACGACCATGTAGCCGCCGGACGCGAGCATCGTATTGGATGGAAAACTGTAGCTGATGCCGGAGACAAACTGCCAGCCGCCCAGGTTCACTGGGTTCGGGCCGCGATTGTAAAGCTCGATATATTGGTCGTCATCATTCAGCGAAATCGGGTCGTACATGATTTCGTTGATGACGATGTCCACATTGCGGACTGCGGCGTTGGCGGTGCCCGGCGTGGGCGAAGCGAGTTGACGAAATGTGCCGGAGCCATTCGGAAAACGGCCGGTGGAAATGCCAGTTTGTTGCGCGGCAAAGCGCACCGCGTCCAGCACGCGCGCACCGCTGGCGTTCCGGAAATAAATCGTGTCGCCGCCGGGGTTCAGGGTGAATCCAAGCTGGCTGGCCGTGAAGGAAAGGAAGCCGCGCGCGGGAATGACCGAGCCGGGTGGCAGAATATATTTGTTGGTGGCCGGATCATTGCTCAACGAGCAGCCGCTGAGGTCCAGCGCGGCGGCGCTGTGATTGTAGAGTTCAATGAAGGGCGTCTGGCCGGCATTGGTGTGGGCCAAGAATTCGTTAATCATCACGTTGCGCATCGCGTCGGATGTGATGGGTTCAAGCCGGCCGGGCGAGCCGCCGACAGAATCGCTGGCTGCCCAGGCGAGCGGATTATTTTCGCCATAAGATGGATGCGCGAGGACGAGCGAATGGCCCGCGCCATCGGGTGAAATGGGCCAGGGCGATTGCGTGTCGTAATCCACTTCGAGAAAGACCGCGCCGGCCTGGTTGAGCAGCAACACGCTGCCGCTGGAATTGGGGAGGTTGTTGGTGTAAGGGCCGAAAACGTTCGTCAACCCATACGCGGCCTGGAGGTCAGCCGGAGATCGAGCGACGAGTACGAACCCGCCGCCGGGAAGGATCGTGCCTGGTGGGAATGTGTAGGAAAGGCTGCCGCCCAATTGGAACCCGCTCAAGTCCTGGGGCTCGCCGCGCGAATTAAATATCTCGACGTATTCCAAAACGCTGTTCGTCGGGTGATACATGACTTCGGAAATGACCAGGCTGGTACGGCGGCTGCATTGGCCGAGCGACTCGAAAGTCAACGGCGCGTTGGTGCCGGGGTTGACCGCGTTGGTGATGTTAACGAATGAGGCCGTCGCGGTCGTGTTCGTGTTGTGGCTCGAAACGACGAAACTGAGAAAAACGTTGGAGGGCAGCGTCAAAGTCGCCGAGCCAAGCTGCGTCCAATTCGTTCCATCGAAACCCGCATAACCGCTGAACACGTTTCCCGAGCGGCGAAGACGAAGCCAGGTGTTCGGATAGTTGACAGGGAAGGAACCAGTCACGGTCGCGGCGGTGTTGCTCGCGCCGCGTGATTCGAAAAAAGCGCCGCTGATGGTGGGCGTGGCGAGCACGGCGGCGTTACGGGCCCCGGTCGTCAAATCTTCGCGCGCCATCAAGCCCGCTTCCGACCACGCGTCGGCCAGCGAAAGCGAAGTCAACTGGAACTCAATGTCGAAATCGCCAGTCTGGGTTTGATAACCGGATTGAAATTGATCGTTGGTCCGGCCAATGCCCGTGCCGCCGCCGGTGATCGTGAGTCCGCCAGGTATGGGAGTTTGAGAGCCGGGAGGAACCGCGCCGCCGACACCGGCGGGCGTATAAAGGCTGGCGAGAAAACTGGCTTGGCTGTTCGCGGCAATCTGGTTCGTCGCTGACGATTGATCGGTGACGTAATTGACCGTCACGGTATAGGAGGCGGCATTGCTCATGGCGGCGACATTCAACACCACGTTGCTTTGCGAGGCGTCGAGCGCGGCGCTGAGAATGGCGAGGTTGCCACTCGGGCCGGTAATGGAATAATTCGCCAGGTTCGTCGCGGTCCCAAGCTGAACTTTCTCCGAGTAATAAACACCCACCTGGCTGAGGCCCAGCGATTGCGCGCCAAGCAGGATGGGCGGGGTCGTGTCCGCAACCACCATGAGCGTGGCGACCTTGCTGGTGGCGCTGTAGTTCACGTTGCTGATGACATTGGCCGCGATCATTTTGAAGAGTGCGCCGTTGTCGGCCAGCGCGGCGGCGTTGGTGGTGTAACTGGCGTTCGTGGCGCCGGGAATGGCCACGCCGTTTTTGTACCATTGCAACACCGGGTAAGGATAGCCCGTGGCATTGGCACTGAAGGTGGCGGGAGCAAGCTCCGCGACAGTCAAATTTGTGGGGTCACTAAGAAATGTTGGCGGCAACTGGCTCCCGGGGATGCCGCTCAACGCGTAAACTCCGGTTGAGCCGCTGCCGGGCGCTTGGGAGAAATCAATGCTGGCCACCGGTTTGTTGGTGACGCCGAACAGGGCGGCGAGATTCACAGTGGACTGGTAAAAACGAGGATTACCGGGATTGCCCTGGGTGGTCCCAGTGCTCAAGGAAATGCGCTCAAAGCCACTCAACGCGTACCCTGAATTGTTGAACCAGTCCGGCGCGTTGTAATTCGTGGCGTAGGTGCTGCCATCGGCAAAATGCACCGTCATGGTCGGCGCGCTTGCGCTGCTGGCAGCGGCGGAATTCGCGATCACAGTCAGGATGTTGTAAATCGCGGGTGTCGTCAGGGTGAGCGTGCCGGTGGAAATGCCCGTCTCACTGCTCATGACCAGCGCATTGGGACCAGTGTAAGGTTGAAATTGAAAAAGCGAGCCGTCCATGACGCTTTGAAACGAACCACTGGCCGGCAGGCCAAGGCTCGTACCGGGCAGACCGCTTTGGTAAAATGCATTGCCTTCACCGGGATTCAATTCGCTCGCGTAAGCATTGTAGGGCGGACCGGAAGCGGTGTTTTCAATCACGACGTCCCAATTGTAACCGGTGGCGTTGATGGGCCGCGCAATCGGGATCACGGTAAGCGTGGCGACCTGACTGGTGGCGTAGTAAGTGACGTTGCTGGCGACGTTGCTGGCGATGAGTTGGAAAATTGCGCCGTTGTCGGACAATGCGGCCGAAGGAATGGTGTAGGTCAGATTCGTCGCGTTCGGGATGGCGTTGCCATTGCGATACCATTGCACGGTGGGAATTGGATTGCCGGAGACGGCGGCGGTAAAGCTGGCGGATGACAATTCCGGCACGCTATTGCTTAGCGGCTGAGTGGTGATTTGCGCGGGCGTCTGGGCGACGAGCTGGCCGCTCACGCCGTAAACGGCGGTGGCCCCGGACAGGCCGCTTTTGGTGCCGGTGGCCTGGCCGAACGTGAGGCTGAGGATAAGCTTGTTCGTCGCGCTGCCGGTCAGGTTGATGGTGGTCTCGTAAAAGCGCGGATTGTTGTTGCCGGCATTGGGCGTCGCGCCGTTGGAAAGATGGATGCGGTCAAAGCCGCCGAGTGCGATGCCGTAAAGGGAGGGATTCGCGTTGTTGAACCAATCGGGCGCGTAGTAATTCGTGGTGAGGGAAGTGCCGTCGGAGAAATTGACCATGAGGGTGGCGGAGCCGGTGCTGTCGCCGTTGGCGGAATTCGCAAGGATGGCCAAGCTCGAGTAACTCGCGGGCGTGACGAGGAGGAGAGTGCCGGTGGAAAGGCCCGTGGCGCTGCTGAGGACGAGGGCATTGTTGGTGGTGTACGGCTGCAATTGAAAAAGAGCGCCATCACCGCTGGTGCTAGTAAACGCACCAGTGTCCGGCAGGCCATTGGTGTAGCCGGGCAGGCCGTGCTGATAAAACGCGTTGCCTTCACTGGGATTCAGTTCGACAGCCGTCGTGAACGGCAGGCCGGAAGAGGTGCTTTCGACGACCAGGTCGCGATTGTAGCCAGTCGCAGCAATCGGCGAAATGGCGGCCTCAAGCCGGGCATGAACCAGAAAAAGAACTATGGAGAACACCGCGAATAAACGGCAAAAAAAGGGACTATACATAGTAAGGTAAAGGGCCATCTGAATGGGAAACAATAGAGGCGCTGCTTGGACCTGGTACGGCTGCTGGCATTTTTTTAATTCTCACTGTCCGCAGGACAATTGACAAATGGAAAATCAAGGGGTTCCGCGCGATAAAACGAACCGATTTCTGCTAAGCGGTTTCCGCGCATGGCAGGTCACGGGAAAGGAAGGACTCGTGTCAGTTTCCAACTTTATTCCGCAAATACCAGCGGACGGGCTTCCCCAAATACCTATTCCACGGTCACGCTCTTGGCCAGATTTCTCGGCTTGTCCACGTCGCAGCCGCGGGCGACGGCGGTGTAATAGGCGAGGAGTTGCAGAGGGATGACGGCGAGCAGGGGGAAGAGGGGCTCGATGGTTTGCGGGATATAAATAATGTCATCGACCTGCGCGCCCAGGCTGGGATTGCCTTCGGTGGCGATGGCGATGATCGGCCCTTTGCGGGCTTTGACGACTTCGAGGTTGCTCAGGGTTTTGTCATACATCGCGTCGGAGGGGATGACGACGACGCTGGGGGTATGCTCGTCGATCAGGGCGATGGGGCCGTGTTTCATTTCCGCGGCGGGATAGCCTTCGGCGTGGATGTAGGAAATTTCCTTGAGTTTGAGCGCGCCTTCGAGGGCGACGGGGAAATTGTATTGGCGGCCGAGGAAGAAGAAGTTTTTGGCTCCGGCATATTTTTTCGCGATTTGCTCGATGACGGGGGCTTGTTGCAGCACTTTTTCGAGTTGGGCGGGGATAGCCTCCAGCGCGTGCAGAATCTGCCGGCCGCGATTCAATGACAACATGCGGATGCGGCCCATCAACAAGGCGAACAACGTCAGCACGGTGACCTGCGAGGTGAATGCCTTGGTGGAAGCAACGCCAATTTCCGGTCCAGCGTGCAGGTAGATGCCGCCGTCGGCTTCGCGGGCAATGGTGCTGCCGACGACGTTGCAAATGGCCAGGACCTTGTGGCCGCGCCGGCGGGTTTCGCGCAGGCTGGCGAGAGTGTCGGCGGTTTCGCCGGACTGGGTGATGGCCAGGACGAGAGTGTTTTTCTCGATGGGGGCGTTGCGGTAGCGAAATTCGCTCGCGTATTCCACTTCCACCGGGATGTGCGCAAATTCCTCGAAGAGATATTCGCCCACGAGCGCGGCGTGCCAGCTTGTGCCGCAAGCGGTGATGACGATTTGATCAATGGCGCGCAATTCGGCATTGGACAGGTTCAAGCCGCCGAATTTGGCCGTGCCTTCATCCACGTCGATGCGGCCACGGAGAGCGTTCTGGACGGTGCGCGGCTGCTCGAAAATCTCCTTGAGCATGTAATGCGCGAAATTGCCGCGCTCGGCCGCTTCCGGGCTGAACTCCAATTGGCTGATCTGGACTTGCGCGGTGTCCGCGCCCAGGCTGGTGACATCGAACCGCTCGGAAGTGAGCGTGGCCACGTCGTAATCGTTCAGGTAGGCGACCTGGCGGGTATGCGGGGCAATCGCGGTGGCGTCGCTGGCCAAAAAATGTTCGCCTTCGCCGATGCCGACGATGAGCGGCGAGCCGCGTCGCGCGCCGACAATCACACCGGGATGATCGGCGCAAACGACGGCGATGCCGTACGTGCCAATCACTTCGCGCAACGCCTGCGTAACCGCCTGGGTGAGCGGGTGGAGGCTGCTGCCATTGTTCCCATTGCCCTTCGTTTGCTTTTCGTAATGTTCGCCGATCAAGTGCGCGAGAACTTCGGTATCGGTGGCCGAGCGGAAATGATGGCCGGCTTTGAGCATACGTTCCTTGAGCCGGTCGTAGTTCTCGATGATGCCATTGTGAACGACGGCGATCTTGCCGGTTTGATCGAGGTGCGGATGGGAATTTTCGTCGGAGGGCTGGCCGTGAGTGGCCCAGCGGGTGTGGCCAATGCCCAGGCAGCCGGGCACCGGTTCGACCTTGAGCAGTTTTGCCAGGCCTTCATCGATCTTGCCCTTGCGCTTGCGCAATTCGAGGCCCTGGCCATCCAGAATGGCCAGACCGGCGCTGTCATAGCCGCGATATTCCAAGCGCCGCAAGCCCTCGACGACGATCGGGGCAGCGGACTGCCTGCCAACATAACCAACAATGCCGCACATAAGAGGTCTTCGTTAGCAATTTACCTGCCAAATTGGGGCTGTTTTGGGCATTCCCAGCAGTAGGGAAACCGCGCTGAGGCGTCCCCATCCGCGTTTCAGCGGACGGAACGATTGATCCAGCGTTCCCAACCTGCGCATCCGGTTGCGCCGCTGAACGCGGCGCGTGCCGTCCCTGCCATTAGCAATGTCGCTTGCCCTTTGGCCCCTGACTGCGTTATATACGTACAGGGTACCGACCGACAAGCAAAGATTTCCTATGCCACAATCAGGCCGCCAATCAATCAACACCAGCAATGTGCTCTCGATCATCATGGGGGGCGGGCAGGGCACACGGCTCTTCCCCCTCACCAAGGAGCGCGCCAAACCCGCCGTGCCCCTGGCCGGCAAATATCGGCTCGTCGATATTCCCATTTCCAATTGCATCAACTCGGGCTTGCGCCGCGTTTACATCCTCACGCAATTCAACTCCGCTTCGCTGCACCGCCACATTTCCCAATCGTATAAGTTCGATCATTTCTCCGGCGGCTTCGTCGAGATTCTCGCCGCCGAGCAAACCTTCTCGGATGCCTCGTGGTATCAGGGTACGGCGGATGCCGTTCGCAAAAACCTCATCCACATCCTGAACCATGCGTTCGATTACCTGCTGATCCTGAGCGGCGATCAACTTTACCGGATGGATTTTCGCCCCATCATCGAGCAGCACGGCGAGAGCGCGGCGGACCTGACCGTGGCGACCATCCCGGTAACGCGTGCGGACTGCCCCTCTTTCGGGATCATGCAAATCGACGCCGACCGGCGGATTACCCGGTTCGTCGAGAAGCCGAAGGACCCGGCCGTGCTCGATACCTTGCACGTGCCCAAGGACTCGTATCCCAGCCTTGGCATCAAGGACGAGCGTGAACTGTTCCTCGCGTCGATGGGCATTTACGTTTTCAATCGCGACGTGCTGATCAAACTGCTCGACAACACGCAGACTGACTTCGGCAAACATATCATTCCCGGGGCCATCCCCACACATCGGGTGTTTTCCCACGTGTACCAGGGGTATTGGGAGGACATCGGGACAATTCGCGCCTTCTTCGAGGCGAACCTGGATGTCACCGCCGAACTGCCGCGCTTCAATTTCTTCGACATGAGCGCGCCGATTTTCTCGCGCCCCCGCTTTTTGCCGGGATCAAAGGTCAACGGCGCGCGCATCGACCATGCCATGGTTTCCGATGGGTGCATCATCAACGAATCGAAGATCGTCCAGAGCGTGATCGGCATCCGCAGCGTGGTCGGCTCGGGCACCGAACTCAAGCGCGTCGTGGTGATGGGCTGTGATTACTATGAATCGCTGGCGTCCATTACGGAAGGCGACAAACTTGGCCGTCCCCGCGTCGGCATTGGCCGCAATACGAAGATCGAAAATGCGATCATCGACAAGAACGCGCGCATCGGTGACAACGTGGTGATCTCCCCGACTGGCAAGCCCGAGAACGTGGACCATCCGCTCTACTTCATCCGCGACGGGATTGTGGTCATTCCGAAGAATGCCGTCATTCCGCATGGGACGGTGATTTGAGGGCGTCGCAAGGAAGGACACGAAATTTATGATCAGGGTGGGTATCTGTCTAAAAAGAGTTGCCGAATTAGTGCTTCTATTGGCCATGCTGGCGTTGAACTTGCGCCATGCCAATGCCGACACATGTAATATCCCATTCTCCGCGGCAAACTATTCAAAATTCGATTTCCGCTTTCAAAACTCAACGCCTTTGTTGGCAAACCAACGGTCCTTCACCTTTAACCCGCATCCCGATTTTCAGACGAATACACCAAGTTACGATCCAACCTGGGGAGGGGGCGGATACGGCTCTATGGAGCTGACCTGGCCGGCAAACCGGACCAATTTCTTCGAAGTCACAAATATCGGTTGCGATAGCAATCAAGACGTGGCATATGGCTACGCAGGGGTAACAACTTATGTGGATATCCGTGTGGGAGAATTTGGTTCGAGCTTGTCGGATGCGCTGACAAACAGTTTTTATGGGCTGCCCACAGACAGGATATTCGATACCAGAATAAAATATATTGTAAAGGGAGGCGTTGGTGATGGCCGGATGCTTTATCTCAATGGGAAGTGGGCTTATTATTTGGAGACGTCCGGAGACAATATGCCCGTTGGTGATTGTGGCGATTACCCCACCAATTATTCCTACGGTGCTGACGCGACAATTCTTTTGGCTGTTGATTTGGGAATTGAGCCTCATGGTTTTCCGGAAATGCTGCTGATCACATGGTCCATTTACGCCGATTTGGAATTGGGAGTGCGACCAAATGATACAAGTTTACTCTCCTTCGGCGCCATTTCTTCCCAGCTCTTGTCCACGCCTGACCCCACCAATTACATCCAGAACGTGGTCAATTATTACCAAAGTCAAATAACCGGGCAGAGCTTGGTACTTTCCGGCGCGCCCCCGGAATTCCTGTTGCTATATGACTTTTCAAGCAGCAATTCGGTGGTGCCGTCTGCAATTGTGCCATCCAGCGTCGTTACTACTCGACCGCCTGGCTTGCTTAACAGCATGTATCCCTACATTAACCAATATGACGCCGGGGTTGCCTTTACCCTCCCGAAACGGTTTAAAAATCCAAATCCCTCTCCGGTTTATACTCCAGGTGGGAACGCCTGCGGCCCTACGTCGCTCGGAATGGCATTACACGCTCTCAACGCCTCAGGTGACGCGCATTCAATATACGATAACACCATGCAGTATGGATGGGTTTCAACAGATGATTTCGCAAACAGTTTTCAATGGGCGAAAGCCAAGGCATGGCTCGAAGGGGCGCCTGATTACGAAAAAGAGGAATTTTCGTCGCCATCCCCGTTGCCATCCGGCACGTCGGTCTATTTGTTGTCCGATACCCAGTCCAATCGTATTGCCTCGGACTGGACGAACATTGACGGGGTCCTTACCGGGTTAAAGCAGCCCATTTTATTTCGTACTGATTTGGGTTTGGGAAGCGGTTTAACCCCAAATACAATTGGCGGCGGTCATGTCATATTATTATTGGGAAAAAGCCACAGTGATTTTGTTGGAAATTTTTACGGCTTGTCGGGCGACTACTACATTGTCGCAGATCCAGCAGGTCATTTTTTCGCCAATATCACGGGAACCCATTATGGTTTGATGACGAATTTGATGGCCCAATGTGTTGGCATCAGTTACGGAGGGTGGTGCGCCATTTACCCAAAGGAGTTGCTCCAAGAGAGCATATTGGACAAGAACAATGCATTTAAGCCGAGGCTGGCGGCTTTAACGTTCCCATCACCATTTGCCTATCAGCAGACGCAAGTGCAATCACCGGCAGCGCTTATTGTCACCGACTCTTTGGGAAGGCAAACGGGGATTCAGACGGACGGCACGGTCATCGAAAATATTCCCCAATCGTGGTACCAACCGGACGTAGCTGATGAGGAAGAGGATGGTTCAACAATCATTGTGCCGAATGGGTCAAAAACAGTCGTTATCAACAAGCCACCTCAAGGACTGTATCAAATCCAACTTACCGGCACAGGAAATGGCTCATTCCAACTTGGCTGGGTTGATGTGACGGCTCAGGGCGGACAGTTCTCTCGAACAACGGTTACAAACGCAATTGCGACAGGCCAAACTTCGGTTTACCAGTTCATGGAAGGAACGATGCCTCCTCGGTTGGGTATTTCCATCACCAACAATACCGTTGTTATATTTTGGCCAACCAATGCAAGCGGTTTTAGCCTGCAGAAATCAACTTCATTGTCAACTCAGGCGTCGTGGTCTTCTGGACCTTCTCCGACAATCGTCGGCACGAACTACACGGTTACAAACGCCCTTTCGGCAGCGACAATGTTTTATCGTTTGAAAATGTAGCGCCTTGAAATGAGGCCGCCGGGGGGCATTGGTCTGCGCAGACAATGGAGGCGGGCAAGGTCCAAATGAACGAACTGCCAGGTCTGGTGTCGATTCAGTAGAACGACCTATGAACTATCAACTTGAAACGTATTTGAAGGCGAAGGGAACAGAAATGACGTGGCGACGGGCCGTCGCCACCCCGACATTAAACAGCCGCCGAAAGGAGTGGGGGATGCCGGCCATGGCGGGGGCATTGATACTTTGCCTGACTTTGGGGTGGTCGAGCGCCCGGGCGGATGGCCGCGCCGGGGTTGACGCCGGTTATGCGGGCAGCGAGGTGTGGTTCGATACGATGAGGAAATTGCCGGCCAACGAGGCTTTGGTGCTGGCGCTGGCGAAAACGAATTTCGTGGCGGGCGTGCCGTTTGATTGCGTGGAGGTGGCGGGGACGATCACGTTTCCGGATGGCAATCCGTTTCCTGACCAGCGGTTGCCGGAGTTGAACATTTCCTGTCGCGACCAGGGCGCTGACGCGGCGGTGCGGGTTCCACGATTGGATGATGCGGGCCACTTTTACACGGTTTTCAGGCGCGGCCAGACGTATGAATTTTATTGGAAGCGGGGCAAGGACCGGGAAAAGTTTTGCACGTTGCAGGTCAGCGCGGACGCACAGCAGCGGCAGAAGCTGGCCGTTCCTTATCCACCGACAAAAGCCGCGTCTCCCGGCAATCCGGTTGACGCTCCATCCGAAGTGCCTCGAGACCGCGCCAGCATTTTCCGCGAATACGATCTGAGCGGTTTCCCGCCGAATCCCAGCAGCGCGGAGACGAAGAAAATCGCGGAGGCGATTAAATTTGCGCGGTCCAATTCCGCGCGGGCGGAGGCGCACGAAATGCTGGCCCGTTATTATCGGGACGCAAAATTGGATAACACGCGAGCGGCGGTGGAGTTCAAGAAGGCGGAGGCGTTGAAAGCCAATCCGGAGTGAGAGTGGCGATTGCGATCGAAGCGAAACGGGCCGCTAAAGCAGATTAAGAGCCTGCCTCGGTAGGGGCGGGCAGTCCTCTGCCGGCCGTCGGCACGCACGGAGTGACGCGCCCTACCGAGACAGGTCTCTTACTTCCAGACTCCTTCACGAGGATGCACCAGGTCCAAGAGCAGGAACCGCTTTGTGGCCTGACATCGATCAGGAGCACGAGGCTGCGGCGGTGATTCGTTTTTGCGCGCCGTTGAGAATATCATGCAGGGCGGCGAGCAACATTTCCGCAGTGTAGGGTTTCATGAGGAATTTCCCCACACCGAGAGACTCGAGTTCAGCCGATCGTTCGCTGCGGCCAAGGTTCCGGCCCAGTCCGCTCGAAGCGATGATGGGCACGGACGGGGCGATGGATCGGACGGCTTTGATGAGGCCCAACCCATCCATTCGCGGCATCATCATGTCAGTGACGATGGCTTTGACGTCCCGGCGTCGTTGGCGAAAAGTATCCAATGCTTCCGCGCCATCCGCCGCGGTGAGGACGCGATACTGGTATTTTTCAAGAATGGCCCGGTTGGCCATCAGGATTTCGGATTCGTCATCGACCATCAAGATAGTGTCGCCTGCTCCATTGGGCAGAGGTTTGGGGGTTGCCACGTCGTGCGGGCCGCTGGCGATGGTGGCATCGGGCGAGGCGGGCAGAAGGATTTTGAAGGAAGTTCCCTTGCCCAGTTCGCTGAAGACAACGATGGAGCCGCCGTGGCTCTTGATGATGCCCATGACGGTGGACAGACCCAGGCCGGTGCCTTTGCCGTGAGGCTTGGTGGTAAAGAAGGGGTCGAAAATGCGATCAATGATTTCCGGCGGAATGCCGGAGCCGTTATCGGTCACCCGTAGCACGACGTGTGCGCCGGGTTTCAAGCCGGGGCGTTGAGCCGCGGCTTGAGCGTCCAGCATCATGTTGGTGGCTTCGATGGACAAGAGCCCGCGTTCGGTCAAAACATCGCGCGCGTTGACACAAAGATTGAGAAGCACCTGCTGGATCTGGGTCCGGTCCCCGCGAATCGGCCAGAGATCGGCGGCGGCATTCAACCGGATTTCGATGTTTTTGGGAAAGGTTTCGCGGGTCATCGTAACCATTTCCTCCAGCAACGGCCGGAGTTGCAGGGGAACACGCTCACCGGAGACACCACGCCCAAACGTCAGCACCTGCTTGATGATTTCCGCTCCGCGTTTGGTGCTGGCTTCAATGCGCTTGACGGTTTCCTCAAAATCCGCGGGCGGCAGCGGCCAGCGCAGCATCTCGGTGGCGATCATGATCGGCGCGAGAATATTGTTGAGATCGTGGGCCATGCCCGTCGCCAGGGTGCCGATGGCTTCCAGCCGTTGCGTGCGGAGGAATTGGGTTTCCAGCCGTTTCTTTTCGGTGATGTCGGTGTCGATGGTCAGGATGGACGCCGGGTTGCCGGCGGAATCGCGGAGGAGGGTCCAACGGCTGTTGACCGTGATTCGATCGCCGGCTTTGTTGAGCCGGCGCATTTCCCCGTTCCATTCGCCCTTTTCCAACAACGCGTCGTGGGCGGTTTTATTGGCGAAGACGTCGCCGAGCAGAGCCTGCGCGATGGCGCCATTGATGGCCTCGGTGGCGGTCCAGCCGTACAAATGCTCGGCGCCCTTGTTCCAGAAGTGGATCCGCTGGTCGTCAAAATCGCGCACGAAAATGGCATCCGACGCGAGGTCCAGCAACAGGGCGCTTTCCTGGAGCGCGGTGGCAGCGTGCTTGTGTTCGGCGACTTCCTTTTCGAGCAGGGCATTGGCGCTTTGGAGCGCGCCGGTTTTTTCAGCGACCAGTTTCTCCAGGTCGTCGAGCTTGCGTTTGGATTCCTGCAGGAGCTGCCATTTCTCCGTCAACGCGTGCGCCAGTTGCAGGGCCTCGACGTGGTCGAAGGGTTTTTTGAGGATTACCAGGCGGTCGGACGAGCCGATTCGGGTCGTGAGTTCGTCCCAGGAATAATCGGAGTACGCGGTGCAGATGACCACTTGCAAATCCGGGTCCACTTCCCAGAGGTGGGCGGTGGTTTCAATCCCGTCCCAACCCGGCGGCATCCGCACATCCACGAAAGCCAGCGCGTAGGGGCGGCCGGCTTTCACGGCCTGCTCGACCAGCGCCAATCCTTCGTTTCCCTGGCAGGCAGAATCGACTTCGAAGTGCGCTTGCCGTTTCGTCGCGATCGGTTCGCCGAAGAGCGCCGCTTCGGCCGTTTGCAAATCGGTGGCGCTGCTTTCGTCGGGGCAAAGAATCTTCCGGAAATCGGCATGGATGGCCTGGTTGTCATCGATCACCAGGATGCGGCGATTCAGTCCGGGCCTGGCGGTCTTCATGCCGGCCCCCTTTTGTCGGGCTGGGAGGGCAGTTCCAGGGTGAACGTCGCACCGGTTCCCAAACCAGCGCTGTAAACCGTGAGCGATCCGCCCAGTTCCCGCGCTGCCAAAGCGCCGCTATGAAGGCCGAAGCCGTGGCCGTCCTTGCGGGTCGTGAAGCCGTGGCCAAAAATGCGGGTGAGATTTTCCGGAGGAATGCCAACGCCGTTGTCGATGACGGAAATCCGGACCCGGTCGTTTCCATGTGGCGCAACACGCAGCGTCAACACTTTGCCGGTTTGCCGGCTCTCATCGAGGGCGTATTTGGCGTTGCGGATAAGGTTGACCAGGATCTGGAGAACTTTGTGTTTATCGACCAGCAAAGGCGAAGTCTCGGAAAACTCGCGGACCAACTGGATGTGATGGCGTTCCATGGCGCCTTGATTCATGCGCAAAGCGTCTTCGACCAGGGCGATGGCCGGGAGCGACTCGATCACACCCGAAACGCGGGCGTAATTTTGCTGCATCGCGACAATCTCCTTGATGTGGTCGATATTGCTCCGCAGCGAGTTGAGTTCGGTCACGATCTCCCCTTGTTCCTTGCTCAAGTGGGCCGCCAGAGAGTTGACGTAATCCGGCAATTGCCGGCCCCTGGGATCGTTGGCAAAAAAGCCGGGCAGATCCTGCGCCTGGGTTTGGAGCAGGGCGGCTATTTTGGAGATGCTTGCCGCTTTCGAGCCGCGGACTTTTTCGGTGACCAGCGAGCACGAGGTGGTGACGCTGTTAAGCACGTTGCCGACATTGTGGAGCACGCTCGTGGCCACCTCCGCCATTCCGGCCAGGCGCGATGCCTGCATCAGTTGCTTGTGGGCCACGTCCAGCTCCGCCTCCGCCTGCTTCATGGCCGTGATGTCCTTCGAGATGCCGAACGTGCCGACGATTTCGCCGGCGCGATTGCGAAGCGGCATTTTGCTGGTCAGCACCCAAAGCTCGCTGCCATCCTTCAAAACTTCCCTTTCCACCTTGCCAAGCATCGGCTGGCCGCTGCGGATGATCTGCTGCTCATCCTCATACGCGGGCCGGGCATGGCCTTCCTTGAAGAAATCAAAATCAGTCATGCCGATGATCTCGTGCTCCGTAACGCCGAAACGTTTGCACAAGCTGGCGCTCGCCCGGATGAAAGCGGAATGGCGATCTTTGAAATAGACGTGGTCGTGCGAATTGTCCATGAGCGAGCGCAACAGTTCGCGTTCGTACGCCAGCTCCTGCTCGGTTTGTTTGCGCTGGGTGATGTCCAGCAGCAGCCCCTGGGTGCCAATGATCCGCCCCGCCGCATCGAAGACGGGGGATTTCACCACCTGGAGATATTGCACCGAGCCATCCGGATGCAGGTATTCTTCTTCGCGCTCGATGGGTTCGCCGGTGCGGACGATGAAATCGTGATCTCTCGCGCCTTGAGGCGCGGAGGTGTCCTGGGGCGGGAATTCGCGGGCGGTTTTCCCCAGAATTTGTTCCGCCGGCAGGCCCTTAAGACGGCAGAACCGGGCGTTGACAAAGGTGAAGCGGCCTTCCAAATCCTTCCTAAAAACGCAAACCGGCAGATGCTCGACGAGGGAATGATACAGCATCTGCGCGTCTTCCACTCCGCTGGAGCCGGTTTTTCGGCCTCCAGGCTCTTTGGGAGCGGGGTCGACAGCGGAAGCAACGAGGCTTCGGGGGATCATGAAGCGGTTCTCCCACGCGCATTTAAACGGGACAGGACTCCCGTTTCCGGACATAGTTGCCTTAGACCGGACCTGGTCGCTTTTCTTCGTGTGCCGAAACAAAGCTTCATGTTTTCGTTGTAACTTGCTCTCAACACGCGAATTCCGTTCGCGCGTGGATGGGCGATGACGCCCATCTGCTTGGGGAGGCCAAACTGCGGGCGCTCCGGTGTGACGCGGGTAGCAGAGCAGCTTGCGTACCGGTTTGGGATCCTTTGCGTGCAATCAAGGGCACCGGAGAGGTAAACACCAAGCTCCAGAAAAGCTCCAAGCTTCAAACTCCGGTGTAGCGTTGCACTACTTGGAGTTTGAAGCTTGGTGTTTTTCTGGTGCTTGGTGCTTGGAACTTGGTGCTTGGCTTTTTCTAATCTTCCTCACGACCCAGGCTGCCAGCCAGACAACCGAACACGGAAGCCAGATGTACTTGAGTTCGCTGCGCACGACCGCGCCGCCCCACTGAGTGAAAAATTGGTGGATGGTCAGCGGCGAGACTTCAATCCCGTGCCAGGGAAAAAAGTAGCGCGCGGAACTGAAAGGCGCGAAGAAGGCGACGCCGAGGCCGCCGTTCGTGAACGCATCCAGCACGCCGTGCGAAGCGGTGACCGCAAAGAAAAAGAGGAAGAGACCCCACCATTCGCGCGAGAAGCGCACCACCGGCTTGAACTCGGACGACGCCACCATGAAACCCCATACCAACGCAAACGCCAGTGAGTGAGTCAAACCGCGATGGCCGAATATGCTTTCGTAGGGAATGCCGAAACCAAATGCGATCACATCGGCGTCCGGCAGCACGGCCGAGGCGATCGCCAATCCCCAAAACTTCCACGGCAACTTCCTGCCGGTGCAGGTTTTGCCCAGCGCGACGGCGGCAAAGGCGTGAGAAAACGCGGAAGCCATGTTACATTGTTAACCACAGCGAGTTTGCAGGGTATCGCCGGGTAGCGCGAGTTCTTTGTCGCTTCCATACCGCTGGTTTTACCTTTCGCATCGCCGCTCTCTGCGCCATGGTTGAAGCATGTCTGGTTTAATTGCCATCGTCGGTCGCCCCAATGTGGGCAAGTCCGCCCTCTTTAATCGGATCGTGGGCAAACGCATCGCCATCGTTCACGACCAGCCGGGTGTGACCCGCGACCGCGTCAGCGCGGAAGCGGAATGGGGCGGGCGCGCGTTCACGCTGGTGGACACGGGCGGCATCGGGTTGCTGCGCCGGGAAAAGGCTGCTGATGTCATTGGCAAGGCGGCGCTCGAACAGGTTGCGCTGGCCATTGAGGCCGCCCACGTGATCGTCCTCGTCGTCAATGTCCAGGAAGGCATCGTTCCGCTTGATGAGGAAGTGGCGGCTCGTTTGCGCCAATCCGGCAAGCCGGTGTTGGTTGCGGTCAATAAGGTGGATACGTCCAGGCTGGAAACCGCCGCCTCGGAATTTGCGCGGCTGGGTTTCGAAAGACTGTTTCCGGTCAGCGCCATTCACGGCGAGGGCATCCAGAATTTGATGGAAGCGGCACTCGCGTTCCTGCCGGCTGAGAGTGAGAAGCCGGCAACTGAGGCAGCCGAGCCGGAAGAAACCAACGGTGACGCGGCCGGCGCGGGGGAGGGGATGGAAACTATTCTACCGGAAAGCCGACTCACCGGCCCGCTCAAGCTCGCCATTGTCGGACGCCCGAATGTGGGCAAATCGTCCATCATTAACGCCCTCACACAATCCGAGCGTGTCATTGTCAGCCCGATCCCGGGCACGACGCGCGATGCTGTGGACGTGCCGTTCGAAGTGGAAACCGACGGCGTGCGCCAGTCCTATGTCCTGATTGACACCGCGGGCATGCGCAAAACGCGGCGGATCGATGATTCCATCGAGTTCTTCAGCGTGAAGCGCACCGAGGAATCCATCGCGCGCTCGGACATTGTGATTTTGGTTTTGGACGCTGAAGCGGGGATTGCCGAGCAGGACAAAAAAGTCGCGGACAAAATTGTCGAGGAGCGCAGGGCCTGCATCATCGTCATCAACAAATGGGACCTCGTGGAGGAACAGGTTCGCAAGGCGCGCGAGGAGGAATTGGAACGGCGGGGAACGAAAAATCGCAATCGTGACGAGCGGCGCGAGCGGCGGTTGACCACCCTCGGCGAGTTCGGCCAGTGGGTGCAGGAGCATCTGTTCTTTCTCGATTACGCGCCGGTGATCTTCACGTCCGCCAAGTCGGGCTTTCACCTCGATCGTTTGCTCGAAGCGGTGCGTTACGTGGCGGCTCAGTTGCAGCAGCGCATCCCCACCGCGTTGTTGAACCGCGCCATTCAGGATTCCATCGAACGCCGTCAGCCGGTCAGCGCGCAAGGGCATCGGTTGAAATTCTTTTACGCCACCCAGGTGCGGCAAGCCCCGCCCACGTTCCTGCTGTTCGTGAACCGCGACGAATTGTTCTCGGATCAGTACAAGAAATATCTCGCCGACGAAATCCGCCGCGCCTTTGGCTACGAGGGCTGTCCGATCGTGCTTGTGCCCAAACCGCGTCCGAAAACCGTGGAGCCGATCCGCAAATTTAAACCGCGGCACGAGCGCGGTAACTATGCGAGCACGCACAGGAAAGGGCGGGCGAGGCGCTGATCAATTCGTCTCCCGCAAAGGCCACTGACATTGTCGCCAATGGCGTATGTGGCTGCGGTGGCCTTGGCGGCTCTTGCAGAAGCTGTGCCTTACGGTGTTCGGTTTTTTTCCATTTTTCTGGAGCTTGGCTTTGGTGTTTGGTGTTTGCGCGCGGAGCGCGCCGCTGTGAATAAGGTTTTTAACCCGCTCGCTCGCAAGATTTTCCCCGCATTTTCCACAGGGAATAACGTTAGCGTAACTTTTTTGCAAAAAATTCTTGTCACCACAACAGGTAGTGGATAAGTTGTCATGGTTCCCCTACTTAATGGGGTTTTGGCTGGATTCAACCACGGCCAAAATCAATGAAATTAGACCGAATCTGACGGGTCGCCCCCATTGTCTGTGCGGAAATGCGCGGGCGAAGTTTGATTGACACTAAATCAGTTCGAAAGGCAAAGCCATGATTGATGTTCGTGAAAATGTAGTATCGTCGTCGTCTGTTTCGCCCGCCCGGCGCACTCGGGCGGATGTGTCCAAAGCCGTGCGTGGTTCCCGGACCGCCGCCGCTCAAGCCCCCAAATCCAAGTCCATTCGTTTGCAACGCGTTTTCAGCGATGCCAAAACCAACCCCTTCGACCAGATCGAATGGGAAAAGCGCACGGCGGAAATCACTGACGACGCCAACAAGGTCATTTTCAAACAGGAAAATGTCGAGGTGCCCAAGTCCTGGTCCATCCTCGCCACGAAAGTGGTCGTCTCCAAATATTTTTACGGCGAACAAAACACGTCCGAACGCGAAGTGTCGGTCCGCCAGCTCATCCATCGCATTTCGCGGACGATCGCGGACTGGGGCGTGAAGGATGGTTACTTCAGCAAGGCGGACGGCGAAATCTTTTACAACGAGCTGACCTGGCTTTGCCTCAATCAGTACGGCGCGTTCAATTCGCCGGTTTGGTTCAACGTGGGCCTTTACCACCAGTACGGCATTGGCAAGAATTCCGGCAAAGGCAATTGGTTTTACAATCGCCAGACCGGCGAAGCCGAACGCGCCCGCACGCAATACGAATATCCCCAGGGCAGCGCGTGTTTCATTCAGTCCGTGGCCGACAACATGGAGGACATCATGCGCCTGGCGCACAGCGAGGCGATGCTGTTCAAATACGGCTCCGGCACCGGCACGGACCTGAGCCCGTTGCGTTCCAGCCGCGAGAAACTCAGCGGCGGCGGCCGGCCGAGCGGCCCGCTTTCGTTCCTCAAGGTCTATGACCAGGTGGCGAATGTCGTGAAGTCCGGCGGCAAGACCCGTCGCGCCGCCAAGATGAACACCTTGCGCGATTGGCACGGTGACATCGAGGAATTCATCGACGCCAAGCAGAAGGAGGAAAAAAAGGCCTGGGCGCTCATCGAGCAGGGTTACGACGGCTCGTACAATGGCGACGCGTACGGCAGCGTCATGTACCAGAACGAAAATTTGTCCGTTCGCGTCAGCGATGAATTCATGAAAGCGGCCGAGGAAGGCCGCGAATGGTGGACCCGCGCCATCACCACGAACCAGCCGCTCGAAAAAAAGGACGCCAACCAGCTCCTCAACAAAATTGCCGAAGGCACCTGGATTTGCGGCGATCCGGGCTTGCAATACGATGGCGCGATCCAGAAATGGCACACCTGCAAGGGCACGGAGCCGATTCATTCCACCAATCCCTGCTCGGAGTACGTGTTCCTGAACAACACCGCCTGCAATCTCGCGTCGCTCAACCTGATGAAGTTCAAGCGCGAGGACGGTGTGTTCGACCTTGAGCGGTTTAAGGCCGCCGTGCGCATTTTCATCACCGCGCAGGAAATCATCGTTGATAACGCCAGCTATCCGACCAAGGAAATTGCGGAGAATTCGCACATCTATCGCACCCTGGGCCTCGGCTACGCGAACCTCGGCTCGCTCATCATGAGCTACGGTTTGCCGTACGATTCGAACGAAGGCCGCGCGCTCGCGGGCGCCATCACCGCCGTGATGACCGGCCATGCGTATGAGCAATCCGCGGAAATCGCCGGGGCGATGGGTGCGTTCAAGGGTTATGCGGACGCCCGTTGCGCGCACGTTTCCAAGCCGGCTGCCCGGGATAACATCGCTTCCATGCTCGGCGTCATTCAGCAGCATCGCAATGCCGTCGAGGAAATCCAGCCGAGCCGCGAGTTCAATTATCTCAAGGAAGAAGCGCGCCGTTGCTGGGACCGCGCCCTCGAACGCGGCAAGAAGGCTGGTTACCGCAACGCGCAAGTCACCGTGCTCGCGCCCACCGGCACCATCGCGTTCCTCATGGATTGCGACACCACCGGCGTCGAACCGGACATCGCGCTGGTGAAATATAAATTGCTGGCCGGCGGCGGGTTGTTGAAAATCGTCAATCGCACTGTGCCCGAGGCCTTGCGCCGCGTGGGCTACAGCGCCGCGGAGATCGAGAAGATCATCGCCCACATCGCCAAATACGACACCATCGAGGACGTGCTGGACGAGGGCAAACCTGTGGCCAGCGGATTGCGTCCGGAACATCTGGATATTTTCGATTGCGCGTTCAAGCCTTACCAGGGCAAGCGCAGCATTCGTTACATGGCGCATTTGAAAATGATGGCCGCCGCGCAACCATTCATCAGCGGCGCGATTTCCAAGACCGTCAACCTCCCGCAGGATTGCTCGGTGGCGGACATTCGCGACGCCTACGTGCAGGCCTGGAAAATGGGGCTCAAATGCGTGGCCATTTACCGCGACGGCTCCAAACGCTCGCAGCCGCTCAACACCAAGAAGACCAACGAAGGCGGCGACAAGATCGATCCCAAGGCCGCTGACAAACGCATTCTCGAACTCGAAGCCGAAGTCGGGAAGCTGCGCGCGCAAACCGGGCAACCGTTGCGCCGCCGCTTGCCGGACACCCGCACCGCGCTCACCCACAAGTTCGACATCGCCGGCCACGAGGGTTACCTCACCGTCGGCCTGTTCGAAGACGGCGCGCCGGGCGAACTCTTCGTCACCATGGCCAAGGAAGGTTCCACCATCGGTGGATTGATGGACACCATCGGCACCCTCACCAGCATGGCCTTGCAATATGGCGTGCCGCTGGAAACGCTGCTCCGGAAATTCGCCCACCAACGCTTCGAACCCTCCGGCTTCACCAAGAATCCCGAGGTCCGCAACGCGTCCTCGATCATCGACTACGTCTTCCGCTGGATGGCGTTTCAGTTCATCCCCGGTTACCGCGAGGCCAACACCCTCAACCGCAACCAGCCCGAGCTCGCCATGCCCGGCCTGATGGAGGAAGTCAAAAAGCAGGTCAACCGCCCCGTCCCCGAACTCCCCATTTCATCCGAGGACACCGACCTGATCGAACTCAAACCCGCCAACGGCAACGGTGGTGGAAATGGCAACGGCCATAACGCCGCCGCATCCAAACGCACGGTGAACACCCTCAGCGACTCCGTGGCGCACTTCCAACAGGACGCACCCACGTGCCCAAGCTGCGGGCATATGGCTGTCAGAAACGGAGCGTGCTATAAATGTTTGAATTGTGGGGAGAGTTTGGGGTGTAGTTAAGCCCTTCTTTCCAGATCGTCAGAGGAGCAAGAGCGATCTTGCTCCTTTTTTATGTTTGAGAACGGTCGTTCAACTGGCTCAAGGCTGGGCGTAGACGCCGCAAGGAACAGAATTTACTGACACAGTTTTTCGGCTTGCGCCATCTCGCCTCGCTGACTACACTTCGCCAAGTTCCTCGAACTGAGGACCGGTCGCTGGTATTGGCCACCTACTTGTCCGAAGCGGAAAGGAACAACTTCGGTTGAGAGTGGTCGCTAAAACCCACCACTCATATTGAGGAAAATTATGTTCACTCGCTCCCTTCCGGGCGGGGGTAGGACCCTGCCGATGACTGTCAAAAACACTGGCTTCCTTCTCGACCGTCTTGGCCAGGACTGCCACCCGCTCCAGTTTTTACGCGAACTCACCCAGAATTCCATTCAAGCGATCCAGAGAACACTAAAGCCGGGCGAGATTGTTTGGGACGTCGATTGGAACTACTTCGAATTCGATGGCGTGATGAAATTGTGCGTCATTGACACAGGCGAGGGGATGACTGGCACCGAGATGGTGGAACACATTAACAAGCTTTCATCCTCAGGTGCTCAACAGTCACTGAGCGGAAACTATGGGGTCGGAGCTAAAATTGCTGCTGCAACAAGGAATCACGCCGGCATGGTATACCTGTCATGGAAGAAGAAACAGGGCGCGATGATCCATCTGTGGCGGAATCCAGAAGATGGAACCTATGGCTTGATTCAGCAGAGACGTGCAGATGGCAGCTATAGCGAGTTTGTCGAGTTGGAGGACGAGGTGAAGCCGGAAGTAGTTGGTGACCATGGCACCAAAATTGTCCTGTTCGGAAATTCCACCGACGAAAAAACGATTGCGCCACCTGAAGGTACTCCGTCGCCATCTCGGTGGATCGCCAAATTTCTTAACACTCGCTTCTATCGCTTTCCCGAAGGAATCATCGTTAAGGCAAGGGAAGGCTGGGACTACCCGCGCTCTGACTCGGCTCGTAACAAAATGCGGACAGTTACGGGCCAAGCAAGTTATTTGGAAGAGCACAAGATAAGTTGTGGTGAGGTGAAACTCGCCGGTGCGACAGCGCGGTGGTGGATACTCCAGGATTCGGATTCATTGAGCCAAGATGAGAACTATTACGCATCAAAAGGGCACGTTGCCGCTCTTTATCAGGACGAACTGTATGAATTGACAAGCGGCAGGAGCACTGCTGCTCGGCTCCAGCAGTTCGGAGTGATTTTTGGCCACCGGCAAGTCGTTATCTATGTGGAACCGTATGCGACCGATGAAGTTCGCCTTACGACCAATACATCGCGCACAAGTCTACTCGTAAACAACGAACCTTTGCCGTGGTCTGATTGGGCAGCCGAATTCCGTGAAAAGATGCCACGCGAGATTGATGAGCTCATACAGCAAAAGGCAGCCGGATCATCTTCGAGCGATCACTCAGACACGGTCCGCGAAAGGCTGAAGGGCATTTTGGATTTATTTAAGTTGAGCCGCTATCGACCCACTGCCTCTGGGGATCTGCTACTGGATGACGACGAGACTGTCCGGGGCGGGCGACCCGGACGGTTTGCCTCAAAAACATCACCTGGTGAAAACGTAAATTCCTCGACACGCCGAGGAGGCACAATCGGTAATATTTACTCTCTTTTCCAGAAAAAGAACGGGACTCCCGGTGAAAAAATTCAACCAGACCCTTTTCCGCGCGCAGATTGGATTAGTACTCGAGAGGGCACTCGCGAGCCCTTAGATCTCGAGGACAGAGCGGCGCGGTTTTTGATGGAGCAGAATCGCCTTCTTATCAACGCTGATTTTCGTGTTTTTAGGGACATGATCGCACGTTGGCATAAAGAATTCGGGGGGGGGGACGCCGCCGGAAAGATCGTTGAAGAGGTTGTCCACATTTGGTTTGAGCAAGCGCTCGTGGAAACGGTCATGGGGTTACAGGCTTTGCAAGGCTCAAAGGAGTGGTCGCAACAGCAGATAACGGCTGCGCTTTCGGAAGAGGCATTGACAGCAGCGGTAATGCAACGATACCACGTGAACAACAGCGTGAAGCGCGAATTGGGCGCGAAACTTGGAAAACTCCAACCCAGTTAACGAAAAGGAAACTATTTATGGCTGAACGAAATTCTCGCGTGATGCTAGTCGCAGCAGATCCGTTCTCCACAAGCAAGGACCTTCTTGAGGAGGAAAGTGAAATCATTAAGACTTTCATGACATCAAGCGAGAGCGGGGCGGATATTACGACCGCTTACGTTTGTAAAGCGAGTGAACTGGTTGAAAGACTTCGCTCCAACCGTCCCGAAATTCTCCAATTTACAGGACACGGGAGTCCGTCTGGAAATATTCTTCTTGAAAACTCTCGCGGACGAATTCAACGGAAGCTGGGGAAATCTGTCGCTAAAATACTGAGGGACGCAGAGGTTGTGCCCGATTGCCTTATTCTTAATAACTGTTCCGTCGGTAGAAGTGCGGGACAATTGCTGCCGTTTTGTAAACATCTTATCACGTTTAAACCAAAAGGCGTTTTCGACTTCTCGCTTGGTTTCTCTCGCAGCTTTTATCGTGCTTTCGCGCGAGAGCGGGATTTCGAATACGCGGCTCAAAAAACATTGGCCGAAATCAAAAGTGAAAGTAATGAAGACCTAGTCGATTTGACGTATCGGCAGGGCGGTATTGACTTCGCAAATGAACGCGCGTTCGAAATGATAGAATCAAGTAATCGAATCAGTGCGTCAGAGCGTGCTCATCTTCCGGCAGATGGGCTCTCCAAAGTGCCACAACTCGAGCACGCCACTGGGCTCTTGGCTGTTGATTCGCCTCGAAAATACGAAGTGTGGTTTGGCACGAACCGGCAACCGCTCGATCCCGTTCATCCCGAACGAGGGTTCGGCCCCGAGCGCGACGAGCGGATTTATTATGGCCGATGCGAAGTCGTGGTTCCAAAATTCCACAAGATTGGCGAAATCGGGAATCCGTGGTGGAAGAAGTGGCCCGTATGGAAAGATGATCGACTTCGCATCGCTAACCGTTACCCAATCAGCGAAGATCTTTTTTGGGTCGCTCTCTCCCAATCACTCGGTGCGCAGCCTTGCGAAGAACGGACGATTCTTTGTTTCGTCCACGGTTACAATGTGACATTCGACCAAGCCGCAATACGGGCAGCCCAAATCGGAGCGGACTTGGCAGTCCCCGGTGCCACAGTTTTCTTTAGTTGGCCATCAAAAGGACGTGTGAGGGATTACGCCGCCGACGTTGCATCGGTTGAAGCGAGTGAAGGCTTTCTTCGCGATTTTCTGAAATCGCTAGCCACGAAGGCCGGAGCGGAGCGGATACACCTGATTGCACACAGCATGGGTAACCGTGGATTGCTCCGGGCCTTCAACTCACTCCTTGCCGGGGTGTCAAAAGATCTCAAGCTTTTGTTCAGCCAAATTTTCCTCGCGGCTCCCGATATCGACTGCGCCCTGTTTAAGCAACTTGCTGCCGCCTACGCTCGGTTGTCGACACGCACGACGATGTATATCTCCAACAGAGATCGGGCTCTTTGGGGTTCCAGTTTCCTTCATGATTATCCAAGAGCTGGCTACAAGCCGCCAGTTACGATCGTTGAAGGCATAGACACCATCGAAGTTTCAAATATCGACCTCAGCTTTCTGGGACACAGCTATGTCGGAGCTGCTCGCGATGTTCTTCATGACATGCACACCCTGATGAATATGAATACTCCCCCGCAAGGACGAATGGGGTTAGAAGAGTTGACAGATGGGTCTAGTAGTATGAAGTACTGGCGAATTCGTACATAAATGTCGTAGCATGTCCAACCAGTAAGAAAATCCGCGGCCGATGCCCCTTTACCGCAAGCGCTTGTCTTTCTCCCATTCCCTGCCTACTTTACTTCCAGAAGCAGTTATGAGTTTTCAAGTCACAGTCGAGGTTCCAGAGGACGCCATCCACCTGCTTGGTGAGGAGGCAGGACAGTTCGGTCGCGAAATACTGGTGGCTGCGGTGTTGCGTTGGTTCGAGAAAGGGCGTTTGTCCCAGGGACAGGCGGCTGCCATGCTGAGCATGAAACGCGGGGAATTCTTCGATCTTCTCTATCAGCATCACGTTTCCCCGGTACAGATGAGCGTGGAGGATTTGGAAGGGGATTTCCGGCGTGGCTGACCAGAGAATCCCAACGAGATTCAGTCACAAAGGGTTGCCAGGTACGAGCGCCTTTTGAGCTTCTTGCGTTGAAGCGGAGGACTGCCCGCTCTGCTGAGACAGGTTAAGGCGAATTAAGCCAAATTAAAGTAAATTAAACCAAATTAAGCCTGCTTTTTGGCGGAACCGTCCAAGGGCCGGGATTTTCATGCGTGAAATTCACGCATTCAAAACGACAGCCCTGCGGAATTCCGAGCTTTTGCCGATTAATCCCGAGCTTTTCATGCAGGAAATTTTGCGAAGTTTGGCCAGCATCACCGGCCATCCTTCAGGCCGGCGTTTTGGTAGGAGATGCGGGCGATGGCGGCCCAGTCGGCTTCGCCGAGGCCCTGGGCGAGGGCGGTCACAAAGCGGTCGTGGACGAGGCTGGCGAGGG
The DNA here is from genome assembly GCA_021325145.1 of Verrucomicrobiota bacterium. Taxonomy (GTDB): domain Bacteria; phylum Verrucomicrobiota; class Verrucomicrobiia; order Limisphaerales; family Pedosphaeraceae; genus JAJPHR01. The sequence continues at coordinate 124,657 of JAJPHR010000106.1, forward strand.
GCATGGGGACTTCGGCTTGTTCGGCGGCGGAGAGGAGCAAACGGTTGTCCTTGAGACCGAGCGGCAACTTGAAACCGGCGGGTTCGAATTTGTCGGCGGCGATCATGCTGCCGTAGTTGCGATACACGGGCGCGGAAAAGAGCGAGCCGGTGAGGAATTCCAGGAATGCGTTTGGGTCGAGGCCGTGTTTGCGAATGAGCGCCAGAGCTTCCGCCAGCCCTTCAATGGTGGCGGTGATCAGAAAGTTGCCCGCGAGTTTGATCACGTTGGCCGCCGGAGGATCGCCGCCCGCCACAAATGTCTTCTGCCCGACAGCGTCGAAGATGGGCTGGCAATGTCGGAGTTGTTCCGGCGCGCCTGCGGCAATTACGAACAACTTGGCCGCAGCGGCGGCATCGGGCCGGCCAAAGACCGTGGCGGACACATAGTGCTGCCGCCCTTCGCGATGCGCCTGGGCCAGCCGGCGCGACAGGGCCACGCTGATCGTGCTCATGGAAACATGCACAGCGCCGGCGCGGAGAGCCGAGATGGCTTCGCCGGGCGAAAACAGCACTGCCTCGACGGCGGCATCGTCGGCGAGCATGGTGATCAGCGCTTCGGCGTTGGCCGCGGCTTCCGCCGGGGTCGCGGCGATCTTCGCGCCTTCGGATTGCAGCGCCTCGGCCCGGCTTCGCGTGCGGTTGTAAACGGTGAGGGTGTGGCCCGCTTTGATCAGATTGCGGGCCATGGCCGAGCCCATGTTGCCCAAACCAATAAATCCAATGTTCATATTGCCTCCCTTGTCGGCTAATTCCTGCCTCGCATAACACGCTCCTCCGGATTGTGCCCCGTGTCAACCGGCTGAAAAGTTTTGCTTCGCGGCGGATTCGATGCGAGCGTGGTGAATAGGAATTATGGACAAAACGAATATCGACAATTTGCCTCGTGAGGCTCGCATCATGGCGACAGTCCACGTCGGCATCGCGGGCATGACTTGCGATCAATGCGTGCGGCGGGTGGAAGGCGCGCTCAGAAGTCTCGCGGGAGTAAAGGAAGTGACGGTGGACCGCGGGCAGGCGGTGGCCACAGTCGTCTACGATGACACGGTCACCGACGTTCCCGCGATGCATGATGCGCTGCTGAGGAGTGGCTATCGGCCAGTCGCCGTCCCGGTGCGTTAAGCGCGAGCCGGCGGGCGTTATTCCCCGCGACTGACGATTTTATTGAACCGGCTGGGTTGCCCATTGCGCAACCGGGTGTCCTGATAGAGAAAGGCAAGCCCGCGCTCGTCAAAAATCTCGAACCAACGGTCCCAGGAAATCTCCGTCAGCGTTTGCTCGCCACTGAAACCGGGAAAATCGATGCGCAAAATGCCGGAAGGCTCGTCGTCCTTGGTCGTGCGTTCCACCACGGCTGGGTGGCCGCCGCGCGATTCGACCCATTGACGGATTGTATCATGGTCGGTGGTCGTCCTGGCGGAGCGGCTGGTTCGGCCCGACGGCTTCGCTGTGGAAGCCCGGCCAGCGCTTGATTTGGAACGGCCCTTGGCGCGCGAAGCTTTCCCGCCGGTTTTTTTGCGAGTTGTGGTGGAAAGCTTGACCGAGGAACTCCTTCTTGCGCCGCCCCGGCGTGAGGCGCTTTTTGTCGATGATCGTGTCTTCATAAGTGGTGTTCGCGTGTGAAAACCGCGAAGGTTTCCCAAAATCGCCGACGTCATTTTGCACGACAATAAGGTGTTGGCCTACCGACGTGCGTTGAAGGCGCGGAATTCCGGGCTCCGGACGAGATCATGGAGTTTGCCCTGAGCGGATGGAACTGAATTGTACCGTTCAACAAATCCGTGGCAATTGTTCGCCCGAAAACATATCCACCACGCGATTGCCACCTACACGCGTCTTCATCGTGACACAGCCGGGATGCTCGGCGACAACTTCGCCAATGATGGCGGCTTTCTGGCCAAGCGGGTGTTTGCGCATGACCGACAGCACAAGTTCGGAATCCTCCGGCCGCACAAAGGCGACGAACTTGCCTTCGTTGGCGACGTAGAGCGGGTCGAGGCCGAGGATTTCACAAGCGCCTTTGACGGCTTCGTCAATCGGAATGTGAGCTTCCTGGAGGCGGATGCCCACGCCCGCTTGCCCGGCGATTTCATTGAGAGCGCTGGTGATACCGCCGCGAGTGGCATCGCGGAGGACGTGAATGTCCGGAGCCGTCGCCAGCATGGATTGCACGAGAGCGTTGAGTGGCGCGGTGTCGCTTTTGATTTCGCTTTCAAATTCAAGGCCCTCGCGCACCGACATGATCGCAATGCCGTGCGCGGCAATCGGACCATTGATGATGATTTTGTCACCGGGCTGCGCGCGGCCGGGATGAATGTTTACGCCGGCATCGATCAGCCCGAGGCCGGAGGTGTTGATGAAAATTTTGTTGCCCTTGCCGCGGTCCACGACCTTCGTATCACCCGTCACCAGGCTGACGCCGGCAACCTGCGCTGCTTGTCGCATGGATTGAACGACGCGCCAGAGATCGGCCAGCGGCAGGCCCTCCTCAAGGATGAACGCGGACGAAAGATAAAGCGGGCGCGCGCCGCACATCGCGAGGTCGTTGACGGTGCCGTTGATGGCCAGTTCGCCGATGTCGCCACCGGGAAAGAAAATTGGATTGACCACAAACGAGTCGGTGCTGAAAGCGAACCTGGCGCCATTCAGCGAAAACATCGCGCCATCGTGCAGGGGATTGAGCAGATCGTTTTCGAACTGCGGCAAGACCATTTTTTGAATCAACTGCTGGGTAAGTTTCCCGCCACTGCCGTGGGCCAGGACGATTTCCTTGTGCGCGGAAATGGGGAGCGGACATGAACCGAACAACCCTCCCGCGCTGCCGTTACTTTCAGGTTCGTTGCTCATGGGCGCGGCACACATTCCATTCTTTTCTCACGCAGCAGCCGGCGTAAGAAGAATCCAATTACAACCGGAAGCAGAGTGAGCCTCCTTGCGCGGGCTGCTGCGAGATTGACGCGTTCAAATGACATCTTCCGCTCCCAACACGATATGGATCAGGTCCCAGGCCACATGAACGAGGGTCGCATGCACTTCCTGGATTCGGTGAATGCTGTAGGAAGGAACGATAAAGCAGTAGTCAGCGATCTGTGGGAAGCGTCCGCCGTCCTTGCCCGCCCACGCGATGGTCAGCATTCCGATTTTGCGCGCTTCTTCGAGGGCGTAAATGAGATTGGGCGATTTGCCGCTGGTGCTGACGGCCAGCGCCATGTCACCCGGACGGCCATGCAAACGCAGTTGGTTGACGAAGACGCGCGAGTAATCCATGTCGTTGCCGATGGCGGTCATGGTGGCGACATCCGTCATCAGCGGAATGACGGGGAACGCGGGGCGCTTCTCAATGATGGGGTGGGTGAACTCGACGCTGAAATGCAGCGCGTCGCACAAGCTGCCGCCATTGCCCATGACGAGAAGTTTATTGCCTTGCTGAAAGCGACGGGCCATGTCCGTGGCCATGGCTTCAATCTGCCCGGCGTATTCATGGAAGAACTTCTGCTTCATCTCCACGCTTTCGGCACATTTGCGGAGGATGCGCTCGCGATGGTTTTCAGTTGGTTTGGCCAGGGAGTTGGTCATCACGGCGCAGCCACCTCCGGGGCCGGTCTCGATTTGGGCTCGCCTTTGAGTTGCAAATGACGTCCATAGGCATGGTAGGCGGCGCAGGCCCCTTCAGCGGAAACCATCGTGGCTCCGAGCGGATGGTCGGGCGTGCATTCCTTGCCGAACGCCGGGCAATCATGCGGTTTCTTCACGCCCTTGAGCACCAGACCGCTGATGCACACGGGCGATTCCTGCGTGTCGATTTCCTTGACTTCAAACAGGCGTTCCGCGTCGTGCTCGCGAAATTCGTAACGCAGTTTGTAGCCGCTCTTGGGAATTGAGCCGACGCCGCGCCATTTGCGGTCGCACACCTCGAAGACCTGATTGATGAGGTCCTGCGCCACGCGGTTGCCTTCGCGGGCGACGATGCGCTGGTATTGGTTTTCAACCCGCGCCTGCCCAGCCTCAAGCTGACGGACAGTCATCAACACTCCTTCCAAAAGATCAAGCGGTTCAAAACCGGTAATGACGATGGGCACTTGATAGCGCGCGGCGATGGGTTCGTATTCCTGAAATCCCATCACCGTGCAAACGTGGCCGGGCCCGAGAAAGCCCTGCACGCGATTCAACGGCGATTGCAAAATCGATGCCATGGCGGGCGGCACTAGCACGTGCGACACCAGAATGGAAAAGTTGTGAATGCCCTGGCGTCGCGCCTGCCAGACAGACATGGCGTTCGCGGGCGCGGTGGTTTCGAAACCGATGGCGAAGAAGACGACTTTTTTGTCGGGATTGGCGCGCGCGATTTTGAGGCAATCAATCGGCGAATAGACCACCCGGATGTCCGCGCCGCGCGATTTGAGAATGAGCAGATCGCCAGCGGAGCCAGGCACGCGCAGCATGTCACCGAACGAGCAAAAGATCACGTCCGGGCGGCTGGCGATGGCGTGAGCCTTATCGATCATTTCGAGCGAGGTAACGCAAACCGGGCAACCCGGCCCGTGGACGAGTTCGACTTCGGGTGGCAGCAGATTGTCCAGCCCGTACTTGACGATGGTATGGGTTTGCCCGCCGCACACTTCCATCAATACCCAGGGACGGGTAAGAATGCGGCGGATTTCATTCACCAGCTTTTGGGCCAGCGCTTCGCTGCGATACTCATCGAGATATTTCATTGCGGGCTTCGGTTGGTTCGGGCGCGTCGGGCGGTGGCAGGCTGACCTCAGGGACGTCCAATTCACCCAGTTGCTTCAGTTCCTCAAGAGCCTTGTAAGTCCGCATCGCCTCTTCTTCATCGATTTTGCCCAGGGCAAAGCCGACATGCACCAGAACATAATCTCCCATTTGAACGTCGGGCGTGTATTCGAGGCACACTTGTTTGACGATGCCACCGAAATTTGCCCTGGCCATTTTTACGCCGTGCGGATCTTCGTCGATTGCGATCACCTTTCCGGGAATGGCCAGACACATATTAAATTTCTCCTTGCTCGTGGCTGCAACCGGCGGGCAGCAACAGTTCCGGTTCAACGGTCAGATTGACGCTCTGCTTGTCGCCCGTGAAGCCGCTGGCGCGCAACGCTGCCACCACCTGACCGATGGCGATCCCGCCATCGTTGGGCGGGACTCGCTGGTGCCAGTAAGGTCGAAAACCCTCCGCCCGCAATCGTTGCACGGTTCGTTCGGTGAGATATTTGTTTTGAAAACAGCCACCGCTTAAAACAATGTGTGGAATGCCGACCTCGCGGCTGACGCTGACGGCTGCTTCAGCCAGCGTGTTGTGGAACCGGGCCGCTATGACGCCGGTGACTACTCCATGTCGGACATCGCCCAAAATTTTCTGAATCATTGGCTGCCAATCAACCACCATGGCTCCATTTTTCCGCACTTCGAACGGATAAACTTCCTCCGCTCCTTTTTCGACGGCGAATTCCAACTCCATGGCGGCCTGTCCTTCAAAGCTGACCCGTTGTCGCAATCCAACCAGCGAGGCGACTGCGTCAAATAACCGGCCCGCGCTCGAAGTCAGGGGAACATTGATTCCCCTGGCCATTACTTGTCGCAGCATGCGGAGTTCGACCGTAGAAAAATTTTGGAGCGGGATCAGATCGGTTTGTTCGAACAGGTTATCGCCGAAAATTTCATACAACATGCCCAACGCACTGCGGCGGGGTTGTCGGATGGCGGATTCGCCGCCGGGCAGTTTGAAAGTTCGGAAGTGCGCCGCGCGAGTGAAGCCAGTCGCGTTCACCAATAGGAATTCGCCGCCCCAAATCGTGCCATCGGTGCCATAGCCGGTGCCGTCCCACGAAATGCCCAGCACGGGAGCATCCAGTTCGTTTTCCGCCATACAGGCCAGCACGTGCGCGTAGTGATGCTGGACGGGCACCGTTCGCACGCCGGTCTGTTGCGCAAACCGGGAGGAGAAGTAATCCGGGTGCAGGTCGCACGCCGCGAATTCGGGCGCGACTTGGTACAAGTTTTGCAAATCCCCGGCGATTTTGCCGAATGCCTGGCGGGATTCCTTCGCTTCGAGATCGCCGATATGCTGGCTGATGAAGATATCGTTGCCGAGACTCAGGGCCACGGTGCTTTTCAATTGTCCACCGAGCGCCAGGACGCGGGGCATTTCCTGTTTGAGATGCAGGGGCAGGGGAGCGTAGCCGCGGGAACGTCGCAAAACCAATTCGCGACCCAGCATCACCCGCGCCACGGAATCGTCCACCGGCCGCACAATGGGACGGTTGTGAACTAAAAATAAATCGGCAATGCCACGCAGTCGTTCCAGAGCTTCGTGTTCATCAATGCAAATGGGCGCGCTGGCGAGGTTGCCGCTCGTGGCCACAATCGGCGAGCCGAACTCGCGCAGGAAAAGATGGTGCAGCGGCGTGCAAGGCAGCATCACGCCAAGCGTGGGATTGGCTGGAGCAACGGACGGAGCGATGGCGGCCTGGTTTGGCAATCGGTCCAGCAACACAATCGGCGTTTCCGAAGACGAGAGCAAACGCGCTTCAAGCCGGGAGATGCGGCAATCCGGTTTGATTAGTTCCAGCGACGGATACATCAAGGCAAACGGCTTTTCTTCACGGCGTTTTCGCTGGCGCAGGCGAGCAACGGCCTCTTCATTGCCGGCATCCACGATCAATTGAAAACCTCCAAGACCCTTGAGAGCCAGAATCTCACCGCGCCGTGCGGCGATTGCCGCTTGCAGCAGAGCATAGTTGCCTTCGGCGAGTCGGTGGCCCGTCGCGTCACACAATTCCAAACGCGGTCCGCACTTCGGACACGCATTGGGTTGCGCGTGAAAGCGCCGGTTGCGCGGATCATGGTACTCCGTCTCACATTCGGGACACATGGCGAACTGCTTCATCGAAGTGTTCCGGCGATCATAGGGAAGCGCTTCAACGATGCTGAAACGCGGACCGCAGTTCGTGCAGTTGGTGAATGGATACAAATGGCGGCGATCACGCGGATCGAAGATTTCGCGGAGGCAGTCGGCGCACGTGGCGAGATCGGGCAAAATCAATGTGGTCTTGTCGCCGTCCTCTTCACTGTCACGGATTTCAAAACCACTATGGCCGACGGCATCGAGCAGCGAATATTCGAGGCTGTGAATGGCGGCGTGCGGTGGTTTCTCCTGCTCAAGCCGGGCGAGGAACTGCTGGAGGATTGGCCGCAGACCTTCCACTTCCATTTGCGCGCCCTGGGCCGAATTGAGCACCCAGCCGTCGAGTTGAAGCTCCGTGGCCAGCCGGTAAACGAAGGGCCGGAAACCCACGCCTTGGACCGCGCCACGCACCATGATCTTTGCCCGCTCGCGGTTCATGGTCATGTTCACCCCACCCAGACTTTGACCTGGCCGTTCTGGGCGAGCAACGGGAATGGATCGAGATGAAAGGTTTCGTTGTCGATGCACTTGCCGGCGTGTTGCGCGTCAAAGCGATGGCCGAGCGGGCATTTCAGACAGCCTTCATCGAGTCCGCCCGGGGCAAACGAAACACCACAGGCCGGGCAGAGATTGCGATAAGCATAAAAGGTTTCGTTTACTTTACAAATAATGAGCGAAACACCGTTCAACTCGACGGCCGTTGTATCGCAATTGTTAAGGTGCCCAAGGCCATCCACGGTGGTCCAGGCAGGCGCCGCGTGCGGCACGTGCGAGTCCGCTGTTTCAGCAACTCCCTCCAGCTCGAATCCCATCAGGTCCGGACACGCCTCTTCAATGGCCCGCCTGACGGCCAACTCCATGGTGACAGTCGAGGATGGGCAGGTTTTACAGGCGCCTTGAAGCCGCAACCGGGCGACATCGTTTTCGAGGCTGATCAATTCAACATTGCCCCCGTGGCTCTCCATGTAGGGACGGACTTTGCTCAGTGCCTGGTCCAAACGGGTGGCGAGATCCACGGGATGCAAGCCATGAATGAACAACAGGCTCCGCACCGCCTCATCATGAAGAAACTGATCGAGAATCTTTTGCCCTTCAGCGCCCGCGTCCTGCACAAGTTGCAACACTCGCGCCAGGCCCTGGCCGTGAAGAGCCAGCACCGATTGCAAACATTCCTGCACGAGCGCGCGCGCGTCAAGATCGGGCAGGGCATCAATCTGTTCGATCAGTTCCTGAATTCGGTGTCCCTGCTGATTTGATTCATCAAGCGGCTTGGGCGCGCCATTGCCGTTGTGCAAGGGGGCCGGACCGGCAGATGGTGGTTGAATGAGGGTGGCAGAATCAGGTGACATATTTAATGGTTTTAATTTCGCATTCGTGTCCGCGGGTTGCTTCCGCAGTCAGGCCGCATCGCGGACATTGCAGCGTTGCCACCGGCGCCGAGGCCAGAGCTTCGTCCCAGTATTTTGGCGGCCCTTGGTAGGAACAGTGCGCGCAATTCACTTCCGCAGGAACCGTTTCGACTTCCAGCGTGGAACCGTGAATGGCGGTTTGTTCGGTCATGGCCGTGTAACAAAAGCGCAACTGCTCGGTCTCAAGGTGCGTCAACTCACCCACACACAAGCGCAAGCCGAGGACCTTTTTGATTGAACGCGCAGCTACAAAATCCAGCACACTTTCCACCAGCCCCGACACAATCGACAGCTCATGCATGAACGCCCGATTTTGTGACCGCAAGCAAGGCCGCCGCGACCTCGTCCAAACCGGCGCCGGTCTTGCAACTGGTGGGAACCACCTTGAGGTCGGGCTTCAACGTATGCGCGTCGCGGGCCAGGTCCGCTACTTTGACGCCCATCACCTCGGCCAAATCGGTTTTATTGATCACCACGAGGTCGGCGCCCAGAAACATGTGCGGATGCTTTTTCACCATGTAGGGCCCTTCCGTCACGCTCACTACGACGACCCGCGCCCGTGAGCCAAGCGGAAACTCCGCCGGGCAAATGAGATTGCCGATGTTTTCAATCAAGATCAGGTCCACTTTCTTGAGGTCAGTCTTGAGGAGCGCCTTGCCCACCAGGTTGGCGTCCAAATGGCACCCGTTGACGGTGGCAAGCTGGACCGTTGGCACACCCTGGCTCGCGATCAGATTGACGTCGTCAACCGTCGTGGCGTCGCCATTGAATACGGCCAGGTTGAGCTGATCCTTGAATTTTTCGACCAGCCGGGTGATCAACGTTGTTTTGCCCGAGCCGATCGCTCCCATGAAGTCGATGGCCGTGACCCCATGGTGGTCCAACTGCGCGCGGTTTTCCGCCGCCAATTTCGCGTTGGCCTGGAGCAGGCTCTGTTCGAGTTCAATGTCGTACGTTTCCTCCGGGGAGGCTTGGATTGTAGGTATCATAGCAGGTTTAAGCGGGGCTATTTCTTCGCCAGTCCCATGAGCGCGGTGGGTGTGTGCATTTGTTTCAAAACTTTTCCTTTGCCCAGGTACATATGCACGCCACAAGGCAAGCATGGGTCGAAGCTTCGCACCGCGCGCATGATGTCGATGCCCTTGAAATTGTCCGGCCCGTTCTCTTCGAAGATGGGTGTGTTTTGCACCGCGTCTTCGTAAGGCCCGGGCGTGCCGAAGCTGTCGCGTGGACTGGCGTTCCACGGCGTGGGCGGATAAGGATGATAGTTGGCGACTTTCTGGTTTCGAATCACCAGATGATGCGAGAGCACACCGCGCACGGCTTCGTGAAAACCGCATCCGATGGCCTCGTCCGGCACTTTGAACGGATGAAAGGTTTCGGTGCGGCCATTGCGGACATCATCCATTGCCTTTTCAACGCAATACAGCGCCACAGCCGCCGCGTAGGCTTGGAAATAACTGCGAGCGCGGTTCCGTTCGATGGCGTTGCTCCACTTCGGAATTCGCCAGGTCAATTCTACTTCAGGCTTTGTCATCGTCTTCGGGAGACGAATCTGCACCGAGCCGTCGCCCGGCGCTTTGACATAGCCCAAGTCCACCAAGCCGGCCAGCGCCGTGGTCCAAAGGCGGGCGATTGGACCACCGCCGGTATCAAGCGCCAGGTAATCCCCCGTGCGCTGGTCAAACCAGCGGGGTGACATGACCCAGGTGTACTTGTCATCGAAGTTGCGCTTCTGGGGTTTGGGAATGGTGGTTTGGTTCCAGGGGTGACGTCGATCCACCGGATTGCCAAGCGGATCTTTTTTGACGAAGACTTCACCGCTTCCGTTGTCGGCCCAGTCCTCGTAGTAAGATGAACCGAGCAGGATGCGAATGCCGAGATTGATATCCACGAGATTCGTGGTAACGAGTTTGCCGTCGACTACGATCCCCGGCGTTACGAACATCGCCTTGCCCCACTTGTCCATGGTCTCGTATTTGTAGTCGCATATGTCAGGATCCTGGAACGAGCCCCAGCAACCCAGCAGCACGCGCCGTTGCCCAACCTTCTCGTAACCCGGCAGCGCCTTGTAGAAGAAGTCAAAGAGGTCATCGTGCAACGGCACGACCTTCTTCATAAACTCGACATACTTCGTCAAGCGCACCAGATAGTCGGTAAACGTCTGGATTGTTGGCACGGTGCCAACTCCGCCGGGGTAAAGCGTGGAAGGATGCACGTGCCGGCCTTCCATGAGGCAGAACATTTCGCGCGTCAGGCGGCTCATTACCAGCGCCTCGCGATAGAATTCTCCCTCGAACGGGTTGAGGGCGGTCATGATCTGGCCGATGGTACGATAACCGTGGTCCTTGGCATGTGGAGCTTCAGTCTTCTGCGCTCTTTCCCAAACGCCGGGATTCGTTTCCTTCACCATCGTTTCGCAGTAATCCACGCCCACGAGATTGTCCTGGAAAATACAGTGGTCGAACATGTACTCAGCCGCCTCGCCGAGATTGACGATCCATTCGCCCAGATTCGGCGGGCGCACGCCGTAGGCCATGTTCTGTGCGTAAACGGAACACGTCGCGTGATTGTCCCCACAGATGCCGCAGATACGGCTGGTGATGAAATGCGTGTCGCGCGGATCCTTGTTTTGCATGAAGATGCTGTAGCCGCGAAAAATCGACGACGTGCTGTGGCACTCGACGACCGCTTTCTTCGCGAAATCGATCTTCGTGTAGATGCCCAGACTTCCGACGATGCGGGTGATCGGATCCCACGACATCTCGACGATATTGCCGGTCCTCTCCGCGGTTCGTGCTCTTGTTTCAGTAAGCGTTGCCATAATTCACCTCGTTTTTGTTTCGAATCGGCGCGGTGCGCCATAGTTGTGCGCTCCGTTTCCATTGCCGTAGTATTTCGGATGATAACCCGTCGTAAGTACCGGCTTCGAGTGCCGCCACTTCGGCTCCTGGTTGACGATACGGTTGGTGATGCCGCGCAGCGAACGAATGAGCCGGCCGTAAGAACCGATCATCATACTGGAAAAGGTGGCGCCGGGCGGCTCATCCATGAAGGGCATGAACTTGTCCGGAAAGCCCGGCATGGTGCAGCCGATGCAAATGCCGCCGACGTTTGGACAACCTCCAATGCCATCCATCCAGCCGCGTTTGGTAACGTTGCAGTTTACGACCGGCCCCCAGCAGCCGATTTTTACCAGGCACTTCGGCGAGCCGTACTCGTGGGCGAAATCTCCTTGTTCGTAATAGGACCCGCGGTCGCAGCCTTCATGGACGGTTTTTCCAAAGAGCCAGGTCGGTCGCAGTTGATCGTCCAAAGGAATCATCGGCGAGAGGCCCGCAACTTGATAAAGCAGGTAAAGCAGTGTCTCCATCATGTTATCGGGCTGCACCGGGCAACCGGGCACATTTACGATGGGAATGCCGGCTTTCGAGCGCCAGTTCCAGCCGAGATAATCCGCAAGGCCCATCGCCCCGGTGGGATTGCCCTGCATCGCGTGAATGCCCCCATACGTCGCGCAGGTTCCAGCGCAAACCACCGCCGTGGCTTTGGGCGCAAGCCGTTCAATCCACTCGTTGGTGGTGATCGGCTGGCCGGTATTCGGATCTGTGCCCATCGCTGCCCAATAGCCCTCCGCCTTGATTTCTTCGTTGGGCACCGAGCCTTCGAGCACGAGCACAAATGGTTCAAGCCGGCCCTCCGCGGCCGCGAACCAATACTTCATGAAGTCATCGCCGACTTCGTACGCGAGCACCGGATTGTGCAGATGAACTTTTGGCAAGCCGGGAATCGCGCCCATAACGACGTCCTCAATGCTTGGCAGCCCCGCGGCGGTCACGGAAACAGAGTCGCCATCGCAACTCAAGCCGGTGGTCATCCAGACCACATGGATTTCTTTGACGGCGGACGGACGGTCCGCCACCACTTGAGAGGTCTTCATAATATTGCCTTTCAGTTACATTTTCATAATGCGCAATTCGCGGCGCATGGCCGGCGTCTCCCGGACAATTAGCATGGTTGCGCCGAGCGCGAGCAGTCCTCCGAAGATGAGCCAGGCTGTCGCAGCGGGATTCGAGGTTCTAGCACGTTTCATGGCGATCTCCTTTCAAGCCGTAAGATGGCCGGCGGTTGTTTTCGTTCTGGAATTCAACAAATCGGGAAAAACTTTCTCAGTCACCAGGCTGCGGCGATTCATGATCCTTCCTCCAGTGGTTCGACTTCATCCAGGCCGTAAAAAAAGCGGTGCCCCGGCTGGCGCAGCAATCCGAGGTCCTTGCCGGGATCATCCTCCAGCACCAGGGCGAAATGAATCCTTTCTTCAGCGTCCTGCTCAATGGCTTCAATGACGGCGGTGCGTCCAGCGAGTGCGATGTCCATTATATCGGCCCGCCCTCTTGGTCGGATGCGCACACGATGACCGCTCTTGAGATAGGTGTCGTTCAAGGAAACGCCATCCAGCCGTGTGCTGGTCCCGAAGAGCCTTTCGTCAAACGAGCGCGGGTCGCGCAACGTTCCATGCATCCCCAGCAGATCCTTCTGCGGCAGCGCCTCGGTGCGTTCGAGCAAACGCCGCGCGTGCGCATCCACGTTGCGCATCTCCCGCTTCTCCTCGTCCGTCATGGTCATGACGCGCAAGGTCAAAATCTCGTCGATTTCTGTATTGTCGAAGAGATCGCCGCGGCTCTCAGGCGCAATCTGCGGATAATCGTAGAGGATGATGGGCGAGGACAGCATTGTGTCGCGTTCGCGCTTCTCCTGGTCGCCTACCAGCACCGGCCAGGTGCCGGCGTTCTTGCACGACGCAGCGGCTTCCTTGAACTCGGCGGGTGGATCCAGCAGCGAAATGAAGTCGGCTTCGCGCGCATGGAGGATGGTGTGCGTCGATGCAAAGGTGCGCTGGATAATGGCCTCCTGGCTGTTTAAATCCGCGTCCGCAACCGGCGAAAGATTTATGATGCGGGCGGACACCTGGAACAATTCATTGTTCAGCGGCCTGGCTGCGATTTCCACCGTGCCTTGAATGACCTCCGTCTGCCGCACGAGCACGGCCACAACCCGGTTCTGTTCATCGCGAATCGGTTCGAGCGCGCGCGAGGCTTCGAAACGGAAGGGATGAGTTTTTCCGCTTTGGGTGCGCAGTTCCAGCACAGGCAGTTTCACCTCGCGCTCGGTTGCTTCCTGCCAACTGCGATGAACCGTTTCACCGACACGAAATTCGGGAACGATTTTGAAGTCAGGCTGGCTTTGTTCGGTCCAATCCTTGACCGGCGTTGCGAGCGCCCCGACTTCGCGGCGGATCGGTTGTAGAAAACGCACGCTAACCTCAATCTTTGGGTTTTCCGTGCCGCTCGTCACCAGGCATTCGGTTTGCATGGTCGCCGGTTCCATGCCGTTCTGCGCGGCGCTGTAAGCTTGTGGATAGATTCTCCCGAAGGTGAAGCGTTCGCGCTGGTTTTTCACCGAAGAGGCGCGGTAGGGATAGAGAATGTAGCCTTCGTAGAGAACAGCGTGGACAATTTGGTCCAACAAGGAGGAATTCATGCCAGCGCCTCCGCGAGTTCCGGCTCAGGCAGCAGCCGCTCGATGGTTTCCTCCCAGGTGGCCAGCCCGCTGGCACGCTTGAACGCGCTGAGGCGGTCGAAGGCGTCGCGGCGCAACACAAGCCAGGCGGTGTTGGGATAATGTCGGTCCATCAACCCTTGCCAGACGCTCAACGGCATCCGGTAAACGCATTCCTTCTCCCACGAGATGCGTTGCACCTGCAGCCGCCCGTCTTCCGATGCGTAGAAAAGCGAACCACTGAAAAGAAACAACAGGGGAACGTCGCCTTCATCCAGCGCTTGAAAATATTTTGTCGCGAGCACATTCAAATCGAACGTGCAGGGAACCGGCAGAATTGCGTCGGTGCTTCCGGTAAAGGCGCCCGTGGTTGTGTTCGTGTGCGTCCAGAAACGGTTGCGCAGCGTTTCGCCCCACCGATCCGGCGTCCCAAAGATGTCCAAAAGCCTTACCTTTTCGCCGGCGTTGTAAGTGCGTTGCGGCGACTGGATTTGAATCTGGGCTTGAAGGATCAGAGCGTGAATTGGTTCGGTTGCAGGCGAAGAACTAATCCGCACTTTGAATTGCAGCAACGGGGTCAATCCGTGCTGTGAGGTTTCGACGCCGGTGATTTGGAAATCCAGTTCAGGCATGGACTGCCTCCGGGATGAGGTTGCCGTGGCGCACAATTTGCGACCGTTCCTTCAGCCGCGCGAAGAATTTTTCGATTTCCATCCACACGCTGTTACCGCCCGACAACCCGCTCCAATGCTTGCGAATCAGGCCGACAAGTTCGTAGCAGGCATCAATCGGCGCGATAAAACAATCGCGCGCCTCACCCACGCGGTTTACCAGCAAAGCCTCCACATCCAACTCGAGCGAGGCCAGAGGCGGATTCTTGGCCACCAAAGCGGACCAGTTTTCCAGCGGTACAAGCGATTCCGTCGCGCCAGCCGGACTCGGATACAGCGCCGTGGGTTTTTTGGTTTGGCTGCTGTGGAAGATGAAAACCAGGTTGATGGGCAGGGCGAGGCTTTCCCACTCGGTGTCGCTGAGCTGGAAATCTGCGAGCAGCCGCGCGTCCCGTGGGATCAGCTTAAAGCGGCCATCGAGCACGGCTTCAAAACGCAGGGCACAGGGATCGCAGGCGCAAACGATTTGGCGGGTGGCCGTCTCGAACAAGTGACGGTGCTCAGGCGATAAGCTGACGCAACAGAGTTCGCATTTTTCCAGCGGGCGACGCGGCAGCGCCAGCCGCCGCAGAGTGGCGAGTGAATTGACGCGGCGAGGTTCAGCGTTGGTTGTCATTGCCAGTGCGGCGGTCGGCTTTGGGCAGTGAGTGGATCACGGCGGCGGTATGTTGGGCATGGCCGGATCAATCGGGTTTCGGCGCTGTGGATCAATGGAAGTGGAATCCCTGGCGGTGCGATAGTCCCGGCCACCGCCACGACGTCCGGGTTCGTGACCTTTCTCGAGAACCAACTCCTCGCCTCGGTGCATGCCCGGCACGTGTACCGGTTCGGGTGGATCTTGTTGCATTGCCATAGATATCGTTCCTTTCGCCTTCGATCTAGTGTTGCACGAAAACGCATCGATGCACGGGCCTCCGCGACCGACAAACTCTGTGGTAGGAATTAAGCCGGGCTTCCTGCGCGAAGCAAATAGGGTATTCACCCCGCGCAAATTTCTCTGTGCGCTTCCAGCCGAGGAAATGGAGCAGGATAAGGCATTGATTAGATGGGACTTCCCGCTGCTTGACTGGGGATGGGCTGCACTATAAAAAGGCTGCAAATTGTCCACACATTCACGCTGACTACACAGTTCGGCTAAACAAAACGAAGGAATGAAATGAGCAGAATCAATTGGATAACCTGGAGCATTCTGCTGGTGTGCGCGGGACTTGCCGCGGACCCAGTTTCAGCGGCGGAATCGACTGTTGCCATTACGAACGCTTCGCTGGCGAGGACGAAGGACGACGTGGAATTCACCATCGGGCCGACATATGTAAACGCGCCTGAACTGACGGTGAAGGAAGGTGTGCCGAAAGGGACGATTCATCAGTTCACAATGAGCTCGGAGGAGAGCAGGATTTATCCCGGCATTGCCAAAAACCAGACGGGCACCGTGCCGTACCAGCGCAAAGTCTGCGTCTATGTTCCCGAACAATATGTGGCCGGAAAGCCGGTTCCATTCATTGTCGTGCAGGACGGGCTTGGTTATACCAACACGCTGCCGAAGATTCTTGACAACCTGATTCACGAACGGCGCGTGCCCGTGATGATCGCCATCATGATCAACTCGGGCGGAGGCGACGGACAGGGGAGTGAGCGTGGCCTCGAATATGACACGGTGTCGGACAAATACACGACGTTCGTTGAGACGGAGGTTTTGCCGCGCATTGAAAAAGATTACAGCGTGAAGTTCACCACGGACCCCGAAGGGCGCGCGACCATGGGCGGGAGTTCGGGCGCGGCGTGTGCATTTACGATGGCCTGGTTTCGTCCGGACCTTTACCGGCGGGTGTTGAGCTATTCGGGGACTTTTGTGAACCAGCAATCGCCGTTGAATCCCGAGTCGCCGCACGGCGCGTGGGAATATCACGAACACCTCATCCCGCAAAGCGAGCGCAAGCCAATCCGCATCTGGCTCGAAGTCAGCGAGAACGACAATGGCTCCAAGCGAGACGAGGCGTCGCTGCACAATTGGGTGATGGCGAACCAGCGCATGGCCGCCGCGCTCAAGGCCAAGGGTTATCCCTACCGCTACGTCTTCGCCGAAGCCGCCGGTCACACGGATGGCCGCGTGACGCGGCAGACCTTGCCCGGAGCACTGGAGTGGCTGTGGCAGGGGTATGGGATCCACTGACGCGGTTACGTTAATCTTCACCGACGACAGTTCGAAGCCGCTACCGCAGAATCGGCTCTTGTAGATGTCACTGGCAGCGGACCAAAGCCAGCCGCATTGCCTTATCCACACCTCCTGTTAAGGGGGTGATTACCCACCTTTGCCTATTACGGCGCTATTCCAAGTTTTAATTGGGGTGTGATTTGGCACCTCGTAAACGCCAACAATTCAAATAGGATCTATATGAAAGCATTACCCGGAACACGCGGTTTCAAAACCGCCATCTCCATTACTGCGGTCACGATTTTCGCGACCGGTTGTTCGTGCTTCAAGGGGAGAGAGGCCAGATACCAGACTGCACCGGCTCCCATAGTAAGCAGTGAAAGCCAGCCTCCGCCGCCCCAACCCATGGGCGGGACCGGCATCGAAACCCAAACCAGCGCTGGTGCAGGCGGCACTTCCAGTGAAACCGTCATACCGCTGCACGAGGAAAAACTCGTGGCCGGGACCCAGCAGACCACCGAGGGTGCTGTGCGCATCCGCAAGGAGGTCAAAACTGAAACCGTCAACCAGCCCGTTCAGGTCCGCCGCGAAACTGTGACCGTCGAGCGAGTACCAGCCGGCCAGGCCAATGCGCAGGCTGGAGCACAACCCGAGGGAGGTCAGGGAGATTTGAACACTCCTTTCAAGAGCGGTGAGATGACCATCAACCTGCACGAGGAAAAACCCTTCGCGCAGACTGAAACCGTTCCCGCTGGGAGCATCGTCGTCCGCAAAAAGGTCACCACTGAACCAATAACGATTCAACGCCAGGTGCGGCGCGAGGTGGCGACTGCCGTTCCTTTGGGGAACTCGAAAGACGTAACCATCTCCGGCAATTTGAATGGTTCACAAGCGCAGCCGGAAGCCATGGCCAATCCCAATGAGGCCAACGAAGCCTCGGGAGCCGGTCCCTCGAACTCCGGCCAGTCCGGCGGGGCGGGAGGCAGTTCAGCGGGCATCACGCAATGGAGCCAACTGACTTCGACGCCCAATCCCACCACACTGGCCGGCCAGCAGGTCAACCTTTCCGGTGTGAAAGTTCAGCAGTTGATGGGTGACCATCTGCTCGCCGTCGGGCCGGATAAAAACCAGCCCATTTATGTCCAATCCGATAAACCGCTCACCGGAATAGCTCCGGGGGACACTGTTAACCTCAGAGGAACAGTTCGTCCCATGCCTTCGGACCCGTCGGCACTGGGCTTGGATCAACAAAGCGCCAGCGCATTGCAGGGGCAATCCATTATCATTGCCGTGCCTGAAGTTAACTCGCAAAATCAATAATGCTGTTGCTTGGCAGAGGGGCTGCGCTGGTGGCAGCCCCTTTGCAGGCAGGTGGACGGCCGCTGTTATCATTGTGTGACACAACCACCAGACTTGCGGCAGTCTGGATTTTGTGGAACCACGCTTGTTTTGATGCCGGTTGCGCCAAAATACCTCCCAACAAACCTGCTGGTTGGTAAAAGTTTGAGACTCCTTGCGTAGGCTGCTACGATCAAGG
This sequence comes from Verrucomicrobiota bacterium, assembly GCA_021325145.1. Lineage (GTDB taxonomy): Bacteria > Verrucomicrobiota > Verrucomicrobiia > Limisphaerales > Pedosphaeraceae > JAJPHR01. The sequence goes on from JAJPHR010000106.1 coordinate 142,951, forward strand.
AGTTATGCGTTTGGCCGTCACTGTAATTGTTGTTTTCCTCTGGCTTTCGTGTGCCTTTGCCGCCGACTATTTTCCACCACCGGACAGCGCCGGCGGCTGGCGCACGGCGACCAATGCGGCGCAGGTCCGCGAGCTTGCCGGGATGGACTCGCCGAAGCTCGAGCAGGCGTGGGAATTCACGCAGCGTTGCACGCAAAACGGCGGGTTGCTCGTGGTTCGCAACGGCTGGCTCGTGTTGGAAAAATATTTTGGGCGCGCCAGCCGCAACGCCAATCCGGACATGGCGTCCACCGGCAAGGCTTACACGAGCATTGCCTGCGGCCTCATGCTCAAGGAATTTCATGACAAGATTCCCGACGGACTGGATACGAAGGTGTTCACACCCAAATTTTTGCCGGAAGCGTTCGACTCCGAGGGCAAGCTCGGTGACGCACGCCGGGCGGATATTACTTTGGGGCAGCTTTTGTGCATGACCGGCGGTTACACGGGTGAGGGCGGCGCGCCCGTGGCGGTGGTCATGGGCAGGGCGTTTCCACTTAAGCCAATGCCTGGACAAAACATCCGCGACCTCGACATGTCATCCCTGCATTGCGCGATGTGGACGAACGCAGGCGCGGGTTATTCCTATTCCTCGCCGGAGCCGCACATCGCATCGATGGTGTTGCGCCGCGTCACAGGCATGGAGTTGCAGGACTACATCAATGAGCGGCTGGCGAAGCCAATGCAATGGGGCGCGTGGGGCTATTGCCTCAATCGCGGCGGGTTCAAGATGCCGCACGCAAATGGCGCGGGCAGCATTGCGGTGCATGCCACGGATGCGTTGCGCTTTGGCTATTGCCTGGCTCACGGGGGCAAGTGGGGCGACCAGCAACTCGTGCCGCCGGATTACCTTGCCCTCTGCAATCAAATGTCCCCGTACAATCCCCACTGTCCCTACACGCTGATGTTCGAGCATAACGCCGATGGCCACGTGGCTGGCGCGCCGCGCGATGCGTTTTGGAAATCAGGCGCGGGTGGCTTCGCGCTCATCGTCGTGCCCTCGCTGAATTTGGTGATCTACAAAATGGGCGGCAACAACGGCCAGTACGATCCCGCGCTTACCGGCCTGCCACAACCGGAGCCGCGTCTTGACCGCGATGACTGGAAACCGATCCCACGGACGCCCTTCAACGAAGGCAGCCTGGGCGGCGATGATGGGATTCGGCGTGTGCTGGAAATGGTATGCGCCGCGGTGCGGGAGTGAAGCTTGCCAAACCTTCGCCTCGTTACGCGTCTTTCAAACACCAGTGAAACGCCTCCACTGGTTTGCAGCCAATTCCGACGAGTTTTCGGAGGTAATGTTGCCGGCCCATTTTCGTCCCCATGCGCACACTCGCCGGATATACTGATGGGGACAGCGTTCTTCCCATGATCAGCGAATTCGACCGATGGACACGAAAATAATACCTTGCAGGCGGTCCGCCCATTTGGGGCATTTCAAATGGGTCATGTCTTGTTTACTTTTCTCTTCCCGTCTATGCTCCGGAGATGAACAACACGACCATCAGTTTCATCAAGGAAGATCCCTGGCGGATATTCCGGATCATGGCGGAATTCGTGGATTCTTTCGAAGCGTTGTCGCAGGTGGGACCCGGGGTGACCGTTTTCGGTTCGGCGCGCACGAAGCCCGCTGATCCGTATTATCAAGCCGCCACGGAACTGGCCCGGGGGCTGGCCAAACACAATCTGGCTGTCATCACGGGCGGCGGGCCGGGCATCATGGAAGCGGCGAACAAAGGGGCGGCGAAGGTGAATGGGAAGGGAAAATCGGTGGGCCTGAACATCGAACTGCCAAACGAGCAGAGAGGCAATCGCTACGCCAACATCCCGATCCATTTCCATTACTTTTTCTCGCGCAAGGTTTGTTTCGTGAAGTACAGCATCGGGTTTGTCTTCATGCCGGGCGGGTTCGGGACGCTCGACGAATTTTTCGAAGTGCTGACCCTGGTGCAAACCCAGCGCATCCCGCGGTTTCCGATGATTTTGTTTGGCCGCGAGTATTGGAAGGGCCTCGTGCAATGGATGAAGGTGACATTGGATAAGGGGAAGTTTATCAGCCCGGGCGACCTGGATTTATTTACCATTACCGACGATCCGCAGGAAGCGATCGACATCATCCTGGATTATGAGCGGAAGGTTGGGCCGCCGGATATCATGCCGAAGGCGTTTGCTTAGACAATGAAAAGCACCAAGCATCAAATTCCAAGCTCCAGAAAAGCAGCAAGCTCCAAAATCCAGGACCATGCGTTTGGTGCCTGGTTATTGGAGCTCTTCTGGAGCTTGACGGTTGGAGCTTGGAGCTTTTGTTCTGCCTGAAATGTACCAAATAACCCAGTTAACCAATGGTATCACCGTCGCGACGGCTGAAATGCCGTATATGACGAGTGTCAGCCTCGGGCTGTGGGTGGGCGTGGGCGGACGCTACGAGCCGGCGGAACTGAATGGCGTGTGTCATTTCATCGAGCACTTGTTGTTCAAGGGGACAAAGCGCCGGACGGCATTGCAAATTTCCCAGGATGTGGAAGGCATCGGCGGTTACCTCAACGCGTTCACCAGCGAGGAGATTACCTGTTATCATTCCAGGGCCTGTCATGATCGTTTCGCGGAGTTGCTGGATGTGCTCACGGACATGCTGCTCAATTCGAAGTTTGACCCCCGGGACATCGACCGCGAACGCAGTGTCATCAAAGAAGAACTGGCCATGTACCTGGACCAGCCGCAACATCACGTGCAGGAATTGCTGAACGAAATCCTCTGGCCAAACCAGCCGCTGGGCCGCCCGCTGACCGGCACGGAGAAAACGCTCGATTATCTGACTCGTTCGCGCCTGGTTGGTTATCATCGAGAGAACTACGTGGCCCGACGGACGCTGTTCACCGCCGCCGGCCGGATCAGCCATCGGCAGGTGCTCAAAGCCGTGTCGCGCATCGCCAGCCGATTTCCGCGGGGTCCCGAGCCGAAATATGTTCCCGCCACGGCCAGCCAGCGGGAACCAAAAGTAAGGCTGTTTGCCAAGGCAACGGAACAAGCGCAATTGGCGCTGGGCATTCGCACCTGCTCACGCCACGACCCGCGCCGTTATGCCTTGCGCCTGCTCAACACGATTCTCGGGGAGAACATGAGTTCGCGGTTGTTCCAGGTGCTGCGCGAGGACCGCGGCCTGGCTTATTCCATTTATAGTTCGCTAAGTTATTTTGACGATGTGGGGACGCTGACGATTTCTGCCGGGTTGGATGTCGATAATCTGAATAAAAGCCTTCGGTTGATCCGGCGCGAACTGGAACAACTGGCGCGGACCACGCCGACCCTGGCGGAGTTTCGCCGCGCGCGGGATTATGTGATCGGGCAGATTGATTTGGGGCTGGAGAGCACCGATAGTCAGATGATGTGGCTGGGTGAGCAACTTTTAGGCTATGGAAAAATCGTGCCGCCGGCGGAGTTGAAGCGGCGAATCTGCGCCGTGAAGCGTGGCGACATTCGCGCCGTCGCGCGCGAGTTCTTTCGGGCGGAAAGGATGAATTTGGCGCTGGTCAGTCCGCTGAAAAAGGACCGCGGCCTGGCTGCGTTGCTGGCGGTGCGGCCTTGACGAGAAATTGAGTTCTCAGACTGAGCACCATGGGCGCGATGACTGGCACTATCTCGGGCGCGTATCTTGGCTCAAGCCGGATTCCTCAACGCTGGCTTGATAGCGTGCGCGAAGAGAAGCATACTCCAGGGCATGTGAAGGAACTCGCCAGCTTCCTGTTCGAAAAGGGCAGCCAACTGCGCTTCCGGAAGCCAGCAACGATAAAAGATTAAATCCATGCGCCCGTTGATCCAGGAAGTCCCGACCGGACATACGCCGGAATCGCTGGTCGAGCGGTTGCAAGGCGAGCCGGGGATTGTGCTGCTTCGGAGCGCATTGTTTGATTCTGGGCAAGCGCGCCACTCGTTTGTGGCAGCGAAGCCATTCTTGACGTTGCGCGCGTTTGGTTCGCGGTGCGAACTTCTGCATGATCAGAAGGTTGGGGAGGAGAAGGTTCAACCCGAGGTTCAATTCGGCAATCCCTGGCAGGTTTTGGACGGGTTAATGGCGCGTTACGAATTGCTTGATGAAATGGACCTGCCTTTTCCGCTCGGAGGGTGTTTCGGCTATTGGGGTTACGATCTCAAAAATTTTGTGGAGCCGAAACTCCCACGCCGGGCGGTGAATGATCTCGATCTGCCCGATTGCCACGTTGGTTTCTACGGCAGCCTGGTCGCTTTCGATCACCAACTTGGCAAGGCGTGGATCGTGGCCACCGGTTTGGGCATCGATGGTTCACGCAGCGAGCAGAATACGCAGGCACAATATGCGTTTTGGCGTCTCCACCTCGACTCTTCCGCAGAAGCCGGGGCCGATTCAAGAACTGACGCAGCAAGCGGCAACCGACACAGGAAGTCAAAAGCTGCCGGTCGTTTGGACGTTGCTGCACCCGGGGACGGGCGCACTTTGCAGAAAACGCCGGGTTCATCGACATCATGCCGCCCCTTTCCTGGGGGCTCTGATTCTCCTTACGTCGGCAGCCACGATTTCTTGAATCGGCCCTGCGCCGAGGCGGTCGTCTCGACGCGGAAACCTCAAAGCTCAATGCTCAACTTTACGAGCCTCGCGTCCACCTTCGCGCGCGTGGATTTCCTCGGGGCGGTCGAGCGGGTGCAGCGTTACATCCGAGCCGGCGATATTTATCAAGTCAATCTCGCGCAACGACTGGCCGCCCGGTGCGAATTGCCCGGGTGGGAACTTTACCAACGGCTGGCCGCCGTTTCGCCCGCGCCGTTCTCCGCGTATCTCGATTGTGGCGGGTTTCAAGTGGCTTCGTCGTCGCCGGAGCTTTTTCTGCGACTGAGCGGTTCGCAGATCCTGACGCGACCGATCAAAGGGACGCGGCCGAGGTCGAGCGATGCAACACGCGATGCCCAGTTCACGTACGAACTCCAGACCAGTCCCAAGGAAATGGCGGAGTTAGTGATGATCACCGACCTGTTGCGCAATGATCTTGGTCGCGTTTGCGAATACGGGTCCGTGCAGGTGCCGGAACTGGTGCGGTTGGAGCGTTATCCGCAGGTGCAGCACCTGGTATCGACGGTTGAAGGATGTCTGCGTCCAGGAGTGACCCACTTTGCCGCCTTTGCGTCGTGTTTTCCAGGCGGCAGTATTACGGGTGCGCCCAAAATTCGCGCGATGGAAATCATTGACGAACTGGAACCCGTGACGCGCGGCCCGTACACCGGCGCGATCGGTTATCTGGGCTTCAACCGGGAAAGCCAGTTGAGCATCGCGATTCGCTCGGCAATCGTTCGAGATCAATTGGCTTACTTTCACGCCGGGGCGGGAATCGTGGCGGATTCAATTCCGACGGCGGAGTATGAGGAAACGCTGGCCAAGGCGCGTGGTTTTTTGGCGGCGCTGGAGTTGTCGTGGCAGGCGGATATTCAAGGCAGGGTTGAGAGCGAAAGGCGGCGACAATGAAACACCAAACACCAAATACCAGGCTCCAGAAAAGCTCCAAAAACCAAGCTCCAAAAACGGGTGAGGTTTGCCCGGTGTTTGGAGGTTGGTGTTTTTCTGGTGTTTGGTTTTTGGCGTTTGGAGCTTGCGCGGGTTGGAGTATGACGGAAATCAGGACCGAACGCGTCCTCTCACAAGGCATGCCGAGCCTGGCCGCATACAACCCGCGATGACGTTTCTTCCGATAGTAGAACGCGAACTGCGCGTCGCCGCCCGGTTGACGGGCACGTACAAGCGGCGTGTCCTGGCTGCGGCGGTTGTGGCCGTGGTGACCATCTTCATGCTGCTGGTCGGGGCTCTCTCGGACACACCCTCGCATATCGGTTCTTCGATGTTTGGCACGCTTTCGTACTTGATGCTGGCATTCTGCTTATTGGAAGGCGTCCGCAAAACCGCGGACTGTCTGAGCGAGGAACGCCGCGAGGGCACGCTGGGTTTGCTCTTCCTCACCGACCTGAAGGGTTATGATGTCATTTTAGGCAAGCTGGCTGCGACTTCGCTGCCGTCGGTGTACGGGTTGTTCGCGATGCTGCCGATGTTGGGCCTGTCTTTGCTGCTGGGCGGCGTGACTCAGGGTGAGTTCTGGCGACGCTCGCTGGCGTTAATCAATGTTCTCTTCTTTTCGCTCTCCGCCGGAATTTGGGTTTCCGCCCGTAATCGGGTGGAACGCCGGGCGATGGGCGGCACCATGCTGCTTTTGTTTCTCTGCCTGGCCGGACCGTTGCTGGCGAAAGGGACTTCGTTCAGACACTTTAGTCCCGCATTCGCTTTTTTTAATGCGCTGGAACTGCGGTATCGAATGGAGGCGACGGGTTATTGGCAGTCCATTTTGAGCACTCAAATCCTGAGTTGGACGTTGCTCGTGTGGGCAGCTTTTACGGTGGCGGATTTTGGAGAAGACGAGGGCGGCGCGGCGGGCTGGCTCGGCTGGCGGGAGCGCTGGCGGCGTTGGGAATTTGGCGACACGCGCATGCGGGTGGAACTTCGGCGGGAAATGCTTGCCCTCAATCCCGCTTATTGGCTGGCGGGGCGCAGCATGGGCCGGTTGTTCCTGTGGATTTCCATGGCGGTGGTGACCCTGGGGTACGCGATGGTTCCGTTTATCATGAACTGGTCGTCGTACCTGCCGACCTTGGTATTTTTCCCGCTGGTCATCAACTACTTCGTCAAGGTATTCATGGCCTGGCAGGCGTGCCATTGCCTGGCCGAAGCGCGCGCCAATAATGCGATGGAGATGTTGCTTTCCACGCCGCTCTCAGGTGAAAAGATTCTTGAAGGCCAGGTTTTGGCGCTTCAGCGAACGTTCCTGAAACCGGTGGTCACCCTGCTGATGATCGAGGCCTTCGGTGGTTACGCTGTGCTGGCATATCTTTCCTCGAGCGGCAGCGGAGATATGGCGGGCGCGGTCATCGGCGTTCTGGTGGCGGGGGCATTCCTGGCGGGAGTCTTCGGGCTGGATATCATGGCAGTCACCTGGGTAGGCATGTGGTTTGGCCTGTCGGCGAAGAATGAAACGCAAGCCATTTTCAAAACGGTTCTTTACGTTTTGATCATCCCATTGTTTTTCGGAATCTTTTATTGCTTCGGCATTCCGTTCCTGATCGCCTGGCCGATTGTTTGTACGGTTCTGGCGCGCGAGAAATTGCGTTCGCAGTTCCGGCGGCTGGCCACGCAGCGGTTTTCCGGCACGCAGGAAGCGCCGGGATGGTGGCCATTTCAGGCGAGTGTTCCTGCGCGCCCACGGATTGGCGACAAGATGCTGTGAGGGCAGGGCGCGGCAAGCCAAAGTTCAAGGTCCGGCCGTTCTGAGAGGGGATCGAGGACGAGGACGAGCACAATTAGGGGAGCTTTGGGACCGGCCTTCGCTCGGAAGCTTCGGCCCGGCAAGCGGGTTGGGACGGGTCCAGAGGGGCCTATATAATGAAAACACCAAACACCAAGCTCCAAAGATGGAATCTGAAATCTGAAACCCGAAGGAAGAGCGGAACCAGGCAAAAACAAAGTGAAACAAGATAAAACAAAGCAAAACAAAGTGGAACAAACCTGCTTTGCCAAAATCGCCTTTGGGCCTTCTGGGCTGCTGCTGGTCATCATCAGGAGGAATCCTTGTCCGGATAGATACGGACGGGTAATGCGGTAGAACAGTCTTGTTTTTTGGGTTGCGAAAAGGTAATCAGGGGGTTGCTTGAAAAATAAGATGGCGAGTTGTCGCCCAGAAACGGAAACAGTAAAGCCCGGCGGCTGGTTCGAAAGCAATTCATGAAACGAATGACCATCTGGCGGCGGCTGAATGCGTCGCTGGCTTTGCTCATCCTGCTGTTGCTGATTGGCGCCGCGCTGGCTTGGTGGGTGGCGGCTGCCCGGTCGCAGGCGGGCCTCCGCAGTGCCGCGCTATGGACCGGGCACTGGCGCATCCAACTCGATTTGGCGCAGATGAATGACGCCGTTCGCGGGCTGTTGCTGGATCCCAAAAACGATCCGGAGCGCAACCGCTACAAAGACGCGACCAATGATTTGGCGAGGGTTATCCGGGACATGCAGCGGGAATTCAGCGAGCACGACAAGCTGATGCAAAGCCTGATCAATCTCGCGGACTTTGCGCGCGCTTACGATGGCAAGCAGGCAAAACTGCTGGAGTTGCAGGACAGCGATCCAGCGGCGGCCCTGGTCCAATATGCCAAAACATTTTATCCCGGAATTCGCGACCAGCGCGACCAGGTGCTGGCCGATGTCAGGCAGCAAGTGCAGATTGCCGACCGAGTCGAGTTGAGCAAGGACGATGTGCCAACGGAGTTTGGGGAAATCGGCCTCGTCGTCCTCTTGATCGCGACGGTGGTGGTGGGGACTTATCATTCGACCAGCGTGAGCAAGCCGCTGGCGTTGCTGGTGGATGCGCTCGAACGGATGCGGCACGGAGATTTTACGCAGCGGCTCTCCATCGAGCGGCGTGATGAATTTGGGGTGATGGGGGAGGGGCTAAACCGGCTGGCGGACGATCTCTCGGTGCTGGTCGGCCAGGTGCAACGCTCCGGCATCCAGGTCAATACCACCGCGACTCAGATTGCCGCGACCGCGAAACAACAACAGAGCACCGCCACGGAAATCGCCGCCACCACCGCGGAAATTGGCGCGACCTCGAAGGAAATATCCGCGACTTCGCGCGAGTTGGTCAAGACCATGAACGAAGTGAACGACGTGGCAGAGGATACCGCCCATTTGGCTGGGAGCGGCCAAACCGCCATCACGAGCATGGAGGCCACCATGCGGCAAATCATGGAAGCTTCGGGGTCGATCACCGCGAAGCTGGCCGTGCTCAACGAAAAGACGGGAAACATCAACTCCGTCGTCACTACCATTACGAAGGTGGCCGACCAGACGAATTTGCTTTCCTTGAACGCGGCGATTGAAGCCGAAAAGGCCGGCGAATACGGCTTGGGCTTTGCCGTGGTGGCGATGGAAATCCGGCGGCTGGCCGACCAGACGGCGGTGGCGACTTTTGACATTGAAAAGATGGTGAAGGAAATGCGCTCAGCGGTGTCGGCTGGGGTGATGGGCATGGACAAGTTCTCTGAAGAAGTGCGGCGGGGTGTCGAGGAGATCCGCCAAATCAGCACGCAACTCGCCCAAATCATTCACCAGGTGCAAGCGCTCACACCACGGTTTCAACTGGTGAACGAGGGCATGCAATCGCAGGCCACGGGCGCTCACCAAATCAGCGAGACATTGACGCAGTTGAGCGATGCGGCGCGACAGACGGCTGAGTCGCTGCGTCAATCCAACCAGGCCATCGAACAGTTGAATGAAGCGGCGCGGGGTTTGCAAAGCAGCGTCACCCGCTTCAAGCTCGAGGAGGTCCGGCGTTCATGATGTTCCTGCTTTTCCATCTCGGCCAGGATCGCTACGTGATCGAGGCCAGTCGCGTGATCGAGGTGCTGCCGCTGGTTGAACTCAAGCGCATTCCCCAAGCGCCGCGCGGAGTGGCCGGGTTGTTTAATTATCGAGGCCAACCGGTGCCCGCAGTCGATTTGAGTGAACTCACCATGAACCGGGCGGCCAGCGAATGCCTTAGCACGCGCTTGATCGTGGTTGCGTACCCGGATGAGAACGGCCGCCAGCATCCGCTGGGATTGATTGCCGAGCGCGCGACGGAAATCATCCGCCGTGAAAGCGCGCAGTTTGTCGAGCCGGGATTGAATCTCGGCGGTGCGCCCTACTTGGGACCTGTTTTAATGGATGGCCAAGGCGTTATTCAGTGGGTGCATGAAGGCCGTTTGCTGCCTGATCGCGTGCGTGATTTGCTCTTTAGCGAAAATCTGGAGGGGGCGCAGTCGGCGGCCGCGTTGCCGGAGCCCAAGTCATGAATCCAATCCAAAACCTGCTCCGCCAGACGATGGGATTGCACACTGCTGCAGTCGGGTCATCGCTGATTGAGCGCGCTGTGCGGCTGCGCATGCAGGCCCGCGGCATGACGCGGCAGGAGGACTATCTCAAGCTGGTGAAACAATCGCCGGTCGAATGGCATTTGCTGGTCGAAGCGGCGGTCATAACGGAAACGTGGTTTTTCCGTGACAAACAACCATTTGTGTCGCTCGTGCAGTTGGTTCTCAGCGAATGGCTGCCGGCGCATCCGTCCGGGCGCCTGCGGCTATTGAGCCTGCCCTGTTCCTCCGGCGAGGAGCCCTATTCCATGGCGATGGCATTGCTCGACGCGGGCGTGCCACCCGAGCGCTTCCAGATCGACGCCTACGACATCAGTTCGCGCGCGCTCATCGCGGCCGAACAGGCGTGTTATGGCAAAAATTCCTTCCGTGGCAACGATCTGACATTTCGAATCCGGCATTTCTCCGCCACTGCCGACGGCTATGTATTGAATCCCCGTGTCCGGCGGCAGGTGCGATTTCATCAAGGGAATGTGCTGGACAGGGATTGTCTCGATGACGCTGCCGTTTACAACTTTATCTTCTGTCGAAACCTGTTGATCTATTTCGATGGGTCAACGCAGCAAAAGGTTCTTCAAAAGCTGCGAAAGGGTTTGCTTCCCTCGGGTGTTTTATTCGTCGGCCCGGCGGAATTGCCCATTGCCCTGGACAACGGCTTTACGTCCGCGAATCTGCCTCTGAGCTTCGCTTGCCGGCTTGGCTCTTCATCGGAACGGACCCGGTCGCAGGCTTTGGGATCGCTGGGACCCGCTGTGCGGCGAAGCCGATTGCGCCGCTTGACCATGACGCCGCCACCGCCGCCCGTTTCCGCGCGCAAACTTCCACCCGGCCTGGATTTCCCCGGGCTGTCGGCCAGGCCACCGCGGACACAAGCCAATCTGGACCTTGCCCAACGACTGGCCGATGAAGGCCGTTTAGCCGAGGCGGCGGAGATTTGCGAGGCACATCTGCGGGAGCAGGGGGTTTCCGCCCAGGCGTATTACCTGCTCGGCTTGGTTCGGCACGCCGCCGGAGCGGACTCCCAAGCCAGCGAATTCTACCGTCGCGCGCTTTACCTGAAGCCTGACCATTACGAAACCCTCATGCAATGGGCGTTGTTGTCGGAGCGGAACGGCGACGCCGCCAGGGCGCGGATCCTACAGGAGCGCGCCGAGCGGGCCCGGCGATCCGGAGCGGGGGGCTATTAGCCAATGGAAGCTCACGGCCCCAATTCGAATGCCTTGCCGACCCGAGCGGGTGCGGAGTCTCTCGCCCCGCCGGCGTCCGCCGGCGATTTCGCGGAAATTGCCGATTGCTGGAGCCAGATTGGCGTCAATGGCGACGGCACGTGTCCCGAACTTGAAAAATTCTTTCATTGCCGGAATTGTCCCGTGTACTCGGCGGCGGCCATGCGTTTGCTCGATCGCCAGACTCCGGCGGAGTACCGGCGGGAGTGGACGGAGCATTTCGCGCTGGAAAAAAAGCGGCCCGCGCCCGGCAAACAATCCGCCGTCATTTTTCGCATTGGCCCGGAATGGTTCGCGCTGCCCACCGGGATTTTTCGGGAGATCGCCGAGCGGCGGACCATCCATTCCCTCCCGCATCGACAGCAAGGAATCGTTCTCGGCCTGGTCAACGTCCGGGGCGAGTTGCTGATTTGCGTTTCGCTGGGGCGGTTGCTCGGATTGGAACGGGAGCATCCCCGGCACAAGCCCCGTGCCATGTACGAGCGGCTGGTGGTGACCGAGTGGCAGGGCAAGTTGCTGAGTTTCCCGGTCAGCGAAGTGTCGGGCATTCATCGATACCAGGCGGAGGAATTGAAGGATGCTCCGCCGACGATGGACCTGACCTCGCCGAATTTCACCCGCAGCGTGCTCACCTGGCAAAATCGCCTGGTGAACTGCCTGGATCAGGAACTGTTGTTTGCCACCTTGAACCGGAACCTTGCGTGAAAAACCGAACTCCGGATGACCTCAGCAATTTGTCCATGCTGGAACTTTTCCAGGTGGAAGCGGAGAACCAGACGGCGGCCATGACCAGCGGCCTGCTCGAACTGGAGCGCGATCCGGCCGCGATTCGTCATTTGGAAGCACTGATGCGCGCAGCCCACTCGCTCAAAGGCGCAGCGCGCATTATCAATCTGGAAGTCGCCGTCAACCTTGCTCACGCGATGGAAGACTGTTTTGTGGCCGCCCAGCATGGCAAGATCAAGCTGCGCCAGGCGGAGATCGATGTGCTTTTCCAGGGCGTTGACTTGCTGCTGAACATCTCCAAGCGATCGGAAAAGGAAGTCGCGGAATGGGAGGCTCAACAGTCAGACCGGATCAAGGATTTTTTGGTGGAACTCACTCAAATCACCCTCGGCCGACCGCGGCGGGAAGTTGTTGATGAGCCAGTGAATAAAACGGACGCGCAGCCGGTTCCTCAAAACCCGGCGGTGCGCCGGCTTCCCTTGGTTCGCGCGGAAAATGAAGCTGGTCGCAGAGACACTGTCGCCGACACGCCCGCGACTACTTCGAGGCGGAGCGCGCCGGGAGACCGCGTGCTTCGTCTGACGGCCGAGAACCTGAATCGCCTTCTCGCCCTGGCCGGCGAATCCCTGGTCGAGTCGCGCTGGCTGCATCCGTTCGCCGATTCCTTGCAGCGGCTGAAGCGATTGCAGTCGGATCTGGCCCTCTCGCTCGAAGGATTGCGGGATTCGCTGGACGACTGCGAATTGACGGAACGCGCCGAGGGCCAGATGACCGAAGTGGTGGAGCGAGTGGCCGAATGCCGTCAGTTTCTCAGCGACCGTCTGGTGGATCTGGAAATGTATGACCGCCGTTCCGCCAATCTTTCCCACCGGCTGTATCTGGAAGTTCTCCAATGCCGCATGCGTCCCTTCGGCGATGGGATCCGCCGGTTTCCGCGCATGGTGCGGGACCTCGCGCGCACGCTGGGGAAGGAAGTGCGGTTGGAAATCACGGGCGAAAACACCCAGGTCGATCGTGATATCCTGGAAAAGCTGGAGGCGCCGCTGGCCCATCTCCTGCGCAATGCCGTTGATCACGGCTGCGAAATGCCGGACGAACGCCGGCGGCTGGGAAAGCCGGCCGAGGGCTCCGTCCATCTCGAAGCACGCCACAGCGCCGGCATGCTCGTGATCACCGTTTCCGACGATGGGCCGGGCATTGAGCCTGGGAAGCTTCGTGAAACGATCCTGCAAAAGCGGCTGATCAGCGACGGTGTCGCGGAAAAATTGAGCGAACCCGAGCTGCTGGAGTTTTTACTGCTGCCTGGATTTACGATGCGGGACACCGTCACGGAAATTTCCGGCCGCGGAGTGGGACTGGACGTGGTCCAGAACATGGTGAAAAGCGTGCGGGGCATGGTGCGTATCGTGACTTATCCCGGCCGGGGGATGCGGTTTCAGTTGCATCTCCCGCTGACGCTTTCGGTCCTGCGCACGCTGTTGGTGGAAGTCGCTGGAGAGCCTTACGCCATTCCGCTTTCGCAAATTACGCGCACTCTGAAACTGCCCCAGGAGCAAATCAAAGCGCTCAACGGCCGGCATTACTTTACTTTTGGCGAACAGCAAATCGGGTTGCTCACCGCCCACCAGGTGTTGGGCCGTGACCAGCCATCGCCCACGCGCGGGGCATTGCCCGTCGTAATTCTGGGTGATCGCAATTCACGCTGCGGGTTGGTGGTGGATCGTTTGCTGGGCGAACGGGAACTGGTGGTGCAAACCCTCGATTCGCGCCTGGGCAAGATTCAGGACATCAGCGCGGGCGCGCTTATGGAGGACGGCTCCCCGGTGTTGATCGTGGATGTCGAGGACATGCTCCGCTCGATTGACAAGCTGATTTCGAGCGGCCAATTGGATCAGGCGCACGAGGCTGTGGTCGACGTAACCGCGCGACGCGTCAAACGCATCCTGGCTGTGGATGATTCCCTCACGGTGCGCGAACTCGAACGAAAATTGCTCGCCGGGCACGGTTATATCACCGACGTGGCCGTGGATGGAATGGATGGCTGGAATGCGGTGCGGGCCGGGAATTATGATCTCGTGATCACTGACGTGGACCTGCCACGCCTGGATGGCATCGAATTGACCACCTTGATCAAGCAGGACGCCCGGTTGAAATCGGTGCCGGTGATGGTGGTTTCCTACAAGGACCGGAAAGAAGACCGGTTGCGCGGCCTGGAAGCCGGCGCGGACTATTATCTCGCGAAAGGCGGCTTTCACGACGACCTGCTTTTGCGGGCGGTCGTGGATTTGATTGGCGAGGCTGAAGAATGAGAATCGCGATCGTCAACGACATGGTAATCGCCGTCGAAGCGATGCGACGGATCCTGCTCAACGCCCGTGGACACGAACTGGCATGGGTGGCGCGCGATGGCGCGGAAGCCGTCGCCCGTTGCGCCGAAGACACTCCCGACCTGGTCTTGATGGACCTGATCATGCCGGAAATGGACGGAGTGGAAGCCACGCGGCGCATCATGGCCAAAAGCCCCTGCGCCATTGTGGTGGTTACTGCTGATGTTGGCCAAAATTCCTCCAAAGTCTTTGAAGCAATGGGTGCTGGCGCGCTGGACGCGGTCAACACACCGACCCTGGATCGCCCTGGAAGCCCCGGCGGATCAGATGCCTTGCTTGGGAAGATTCGCACGATCAGCCGCCTGATCGGGGGGAGCACCCGAAGCCGGTCGCACTCGGCGATTCCGCTGGACATGCCGACCCTGCACCCACCCCGCCCGCAGTTGCTCGTTCTGGGCGCCTCTGCCGGCGGCCCGGCGGCTTTGGGCCAGGTGCTGAGTCATTTTCCGGCTGATTTTCCGGCCGCTGTGCTGATCGTGCAACATGTGGACTGCCAGTTCGCGGAGGGGTTGGCCCATTGGCTTGATTATCAAACCGAACTATCCGTGCGGTTGGCACGGGAGGGCGATGAACCGGAGCCGGGCACAGTTTTATTGGCGGGGACGGAAGAGCACCTGGTCTTCATTAATTCAGCGCAGGTCGGTTATACCGCCCAGCCGATTGACAGCGCCTATCGCCCGTCGATTGATGTTTGCTTTAACAGCGCGGAGGAATTTTGGCGCGGCGATATCCTGGGCGTGCTGTTGACCGGCATGGGCAGGGACGGCGCGGCTGGGTTGAAGTCGCTTCGCGAGGCCGGCCATCACACCATCGTTCAGGATCAGGCCACGAGCGCCGTCTATGGCATGCCCAAGGCCGCCAGCGAACTCAAGGCGGCTTCGGAAATTCTGCCGCTCGAAAAGATCGGTCCCCGCCTGATGAGCCTCTTAATCCATCGCTTCAGGGACCAGAGCGCCCAATGATCGTTGATATGAGCAATGCCACCCCACAGGACAGTCAAACACCCCTTCAACTTCCGGAATACCACGTCATGGTTCTGCTCGTGGATGACCAGGCCATGATGTGCGAAGCCGTCCGCCGCTATCTGGCGAACCAGCCCGACATTGATTTCCATTATTGTGCCAATCCCAAGGAGGCCGTCGCCGTTGCCAACCAAATCAAGCCCACGGTCATCCTGCAGGATTTGGTGATGCCGGGAATGGACGGTTTGGCGCTGGTCGGGCAGTTTCGCAGCAACCCCGGCACGCGCGATACACCCATCATCGTCCTTTCGACCAACGAAAATCCCCAGATGAAGGGGCAGGCCTTTGCGGCTGGCGCGAACGATTATCTGGTCAAGTTGCCCGACAAAATCGAACTGATTGCGCGCCTCCGCTACCATTCCAAAGCCCACATGAACCAGGTGCAGCGCGACGACGCTTACCGGGCGTTGCGTGAAAGCCAGAAGCAACTGGTCGAAAGCAATTCCACGCTTCTCTCGCTCAATCAGAAGCTCGAGGAAGCCACTCTCGCCAAATCCGAATTTCTGGCCAACATGAGCCACGAAGTTCGCACGCCCATGAATGGAGTCATCGGCATGACGGCGCTGCTCCTGGATACGGAACTCACCGATGAGCAGCGCGAGTACGTCGAGGCGACCCGCAGCAGTGCGGACGCCATGCTCACCATTA
This sequence comes from Verrucomicrobiota bacterium, assembly GCA_021325145.1. Classification (GTDB taxonomy): domain Bacteria; phylum Verrucomicrobiota; class Verrucomicrobiia; order Limisphaerales; family Pedosphaeraceae; genus JAJPHR01. Next base: position 158,968 of record JAJPHR010000106.1, read on the forward strand.
TCAACGACATCCTGGACTTCTCGAAAATCGAGTCGGGCAAGCTCGAATTGGAAAGCCACCCTTTTGAACTGCACACCTGCATCGAGGAATCGCTCGACTTGCTGGCGCCGAAAGCCGCCGAAAAGAACCTGGATTTGTCCTACCAGGTTGACGACCAGATTCCGCGCATCCTGGTCAGCGATGTCACCCGCGTGCGCCAGATCCTCGTGAACCTGATCGGCAACGCGGTGAAGTTCACGCCGGAAGGGGAAGTTGCCATCGAAGTAAAACCCGCTGGACGCAGCCAGCGCAGTCCCGAGCCTGGCCGGGAGAAGGATACCGACTTTATCCGGCACCCGGAGCAATGGCTGCTCCATTTCGCCGTTCGCGACACGGGGCCTGGCATTCCGCTGGAAAAGCAGCACAGGCTTTTCAAATCGTTTCAGCAAGTGGACGCCTCCACCACGCGGCATTACGGCGGCACCGGCCTCGGACTGGCGATCTGCAAACGCCTGACCGAGTTGATGGGCGGGAGTGTCTGGGTCGAAAGCGAAGCCGGCAAGGGCGCGACTTTCCACTTCACCATCCAGGCCAAGTCCGCCGCGACGACCACCCCACCGCCCTGGCAGGTGCTTCAGCCGCAACTTAACGGCAAACGCCTGCTCGTCATCGAGGACAACGCGACTAATCGCGCCATCCTCGATCATCGGCTCAAACAATGGGGCTTGAACCCGGAGTTCGCTCAGAGCAGCCAGACAGCCCTGGCGTTGCTGGCCAGCGCACCCCCGTTCGACGTGGCCATTCTCGACCTCCAGCTTCCGGATCTGGATGGTTTCGAGTTGGCCCGGAAAATCCGCGCCACTCCCCAGGGGGAAAGGCTGCCGTTGATGATGCTTTCCGCGGTAAGGCCCCGCGGCGATGATGCGCGACCCGCGGAGTTGGGCATTTCGATATTTGTTCATAAACCCATCCGCCCGGCGCAATTGCTGGAATCTCTGTACCGCGGGCTGGGCGTCCAACTCCAACGCGAAAAGCGCGCGCCCGCGTCGCCGTCGCTGGATGCCACGTTCGCGCGGCGAAATCCGTTGCGCCTGTTGCTGGCCGACGACAATCCGATTAACCAAAAGGTCGGGCTCAGCGTGCTGCAAAAGCTTGGCTACCGCGCCGACATTGCCAACAACGGCCTGGAAGTCATCAAGGCGCTCGAACAAAAAGCCTACGACGTCCTGCTGCTGGACGTGCAAATGCCGGAGATGGACGGGCTGGAAGCCGCGCGTACCATTTGCCGTCGCTGGCCCGAGGCCCGGCGTCCACGCATCATCGCCATGACCGGCAACGCACTGTTGGGTGATCGCGAAAAGTGCCTGGAAGCCGGCATGGACGATTATATTTCCAAACCCGTCCGCATCGGCGAATTGCAGGCGGCGTTGGAACGCTGGGCCTCCAACAAACCCATAAAAACGGCCGATACCGCATTCCTCGCGCGCGAGGCCAGCCGCACTGAACTGGTCGATCAAACGCTCATCACTGAACCAGGCGACAAATCGCCCTCCAAAGGCGGCGCGATGCTCCGTGAACTGGTCGATTTCTACCTGGAGAACGCGCCGCAACGCATTGCCCAGATCAACCATTTTCTCACCGACCCGCTCAAAATGGCCTTTCACGCGCACGCGCTCAAAAGCATGAGCCTCAATGTCGGCGCCGCGCGCATGGCGCATCTCTGCCAGCGGCTCGAAGAAGCCGCGCAGGCCAGCGACGAAGAGAGCACCGCCAAACTGCTTCGCGAATTGGAAAAAACTTTCGGGCTCACCAAGGACGAACTCCTCTCGCTCCGTGTGAAGAGCGATTGATGCCGCCGCGCCCGGAGTGCTCGTCACCGCTCCGGCACTATTCTTACTCTTAATCTCGCTCCATGCCTATTCTCCCAGAACGACTGCATCCCGGAGACACGGTGGCGCTCGTCGCCCCCGCCAGCCCGCCGCCCGACCCACGAGCGATCGATCTTTCCATCAGCGCCTTGGAAGAGCTTGGCTTTCGTGTGAAGCTTGCGCCTCATGCCCGCCAGCGCCATGGCTTTCTGGCGGGTACCGACCGCGAGCGGGCAGGGGACCTCATGCGGATGTTCGGCGACCGGAAGGTAAAGGCGATCTTCTGCGTCCGGGGCGGCTACGGGACTGGTCGATTGCTTTCTCTGCTGGATTATGGGATTGTCCGCCGCAATCCAAAAATCTTTGTTGGTTACAGCGACATCACTGCCTTGCATTGCGCGTTTCTCCGAAGGGCAAACCTGCTTTCCTTTCACGGCCCGATGCTCTCCTCGGACATCATTAAACCGGACTTTCCCGCTTTCGCGCGCGAAAGCCTCCTGTGCGCGCTCATGGGCACGTCCACACTTCCCGGCGCGGCTGGCATCGGTTGTGATTGTCCGCTCAAGGTGGTTTCCATTTTGCGGCGCGGCATGGCTTCCGGCCAACTCATTGGCGGCAATCTCTCGCTGCTCTGTGCCTTGCTCGGCACGCCGTTTCAACCATCGTTCAAAGGCAAAATTCTGTTTCTTGAGGACGTGGACGAACCGCCTTATCGCCTCGACCGGATGCTGACGCACCTGCTGAACGCCGGAGTTTTGCAAACCGTTGCCGGTGTCGCCGTGGGCGTCTGCGAGCATTGTGCGGACCCGAAAGCCAAAACCGCGCGCGAATACCGGCAAACCCTCGATGACGTTCTCAAGGAACGGCTGCTTCCTCTGAAGGTGCCCGTCGTTACTGGCCTGCCCTTCGGTCACACGCGATATAACGCCACGCTCCCGATTGGGGGACGCGTTTTGCTCGACGCGATGCGCGGCGACCTCGTGATTACCGGCCCGGTAGTCAGATAAACTTCCCGCGATTCACAGTTGCATTTTCCCCCATTCGAGCCGAGTGGTACACTGATGTGGGGATTTAACAAACAGGAATCGAAACCAAGCCGGCCGAAGTCCCCGCCGTCTCAATCCTCAAAGTCTCCGTGCCTCAAGGCTTCCGGAAAGTGCAAGCACCACCTGAGCCGCAAACTCCTCTTCGACACCGAAGTCCCCGGCGATCGCGGCGACTGCAGCCAGCGTAGCTTGTGCGAGGGAAGTGAATGAGCGGATGGAACTCCCTTGCAATCGTCAAAAACAATCTAACGAGGTTTTGCCGGTGACTCGGTTTGCAAGGGTTTTACTTTCAGCAAGACTGACCCGTGTCTCGGCAAGGAAACTGTGAGAGTTTGGGTAAGTGTTCCCATGTCCCGCCGCCACCAAAGGTTGCGCACTTGAAGGGTGTTCGGGAGGCCAAGTTCCTTGAAGTTCGCGGTGATGGTCATGGGATGTCCCTCAATATTGAACACAGCGACAGCCGTGCTTCCATCGGCCAGCGTCTTGAGCCAGATTTCCGTCGGCCCTTCCTGCCATGCGCGATGTCCCTGGACGCCGATGGGATCCTGATCAATGGCGATGACCTCCGGGTTGGTCAAGATTTCCAAAGTCGCCCGATTCATTTTCGTCAAATCATTGCCGGCAAATAGCGGCGCCGCCAGGATGCACCAAAGCGTCATGTGCGTGTGGTATTCGTCATCGGTCATGCCACCGTTGCCAACCTCCAGCATGTCGGGATCGTTCCAATGTCCCGGCCCGGCGTATTTTTCAAGCCCACTTTGTTCCAGGCCGATGAGCATCATCGAATTGTATTTGTCCTGAATATCGCTGGTGGTGCGCCACACCTGACCGCCGACCACGGCGCCCCATTTCCAGACGTTCTGCATTCCGTATTGGCAAAGGCTGTAAAGGATCGGCCGGCCGGTTGCCGTCAACGCATCGGACATTTTTTTGTAAGCCGCTTGCATTTCTTCGGGCTTATAAACCTCATCGCCGCTGCACCAGTCGTATTTGACAAAGTCAATTCCCCAGCGCGCAAACGTGTCGGCGTCCTGCTTTTCGTGGCCATAACTGGCTTCACGCCCGCGACAGGTCGTCGGTCCGGGGCTGGTGTGAATTCCCGCCTTGAGTCCCAGGCTGTGAATGTAATCGCACAGCTCCTTCATGCCGGGAAATTTTTTCGGGTCGGGATGAAACACACCCTCGGCATCGTGGAAACCTTCCCACCCGCCGTCAATGACCACGTATTGATAGCCGGCGTCCTTCATGCCGCTTTTGACGAGGGCCGCCGCTTGCGCGCGAATCGTGGCGTCGTCAATGTTCAGTTGAAAGTGGTTCCAACTGTTCCAGCCCATCGGCGGCGTTCGCGCCAACTCCACCGAATTGTTCGTTAGGTTCGTTTGCGCAGTGGACGTCCAGACAGAGCCCAGCAATGCGCCGGCCAAAAACTTTTGAAGGAACGAAATGGACATAAACTGGGAGCTTGGCGGCTTGCGGGCTCGCTGCGGCCCTGGCTTGCTTAGAACCGCAAGTTGAGTTCGCGCGGAGTGGCTTCGTTGGAACAATGAATCCATAACAGACCGTCGGCGGCGGAATAATTGAAGGTGGTTAACGGCTGGCCGGCCAGAGTAACTGCGGCCGGAACATTGGGCGCGCGCAGCAGCACGACAGCGTCGGTTTTGCCAACACCTTCGAACATCAACGAGTATGTTTCGCCATCGTGCTTCAGCGGGTAGGCTTTACAGGCGGAAGCGAGGACTTTCACTTTTGCCTTCGCATCGGAATCGCCCACGACATCGAGATCAAGCAGCAAGTAATGGGAACCCGGCGTAAGCGTGATCGTGGGTTGCACCCGCAACTCGGGATCGAACAGGTTCACGAACCGGCCTTTGAGCACGTGGGCCTCGCCGCCGATGGACTCGTCCAAACCGGCAGCCACAATATAAGGGCCGCGGCGCAGCAGCAGGTAATTTGTCTCGCGCCACTTGAGGCCGGCGTATTCGGCGGCTTGCTTCGTGGTTTGCATCAGCCGCGCCTCGCCTTCGACGCTGGCGGCGATGTTGACGGGGTTTTCGTGAAGCCAAAGGACGCCACCCCGGCCGGCTTTGACGAATGTCGCAGCCTTGCCTGCCTCGGGCGGATTGATTGCAACGCCGAGTTGCTGGAATAGATGCTCGCGGGGCGTGGCGAAATGCAGGGATGGCGTAGCATCTGAGCCTCCGGAATTCCACCATTCGCGAATGTGATTGAAGGGATCGCTGTCGTCATCACATACGAGCAGAACGCCGCCTTGCCTGACCCAATCGGCGAGCGCGGCGTGAACGTCGGGCGTCAGCGGCTTCATGCCCTGATAAGTCAGCAGCAGCAAACGAAGGCCATCGAGATAATGCGGGACGGTGACGTTCTCGAGTTGCACCGGTGTGACGGGCAGGCCGTGCTTGAGCAAGGGCATTGCCATCCCGTAAATATGGCCGAGCCATAGCTCGCTTGGACTCGGCCCACCCCGCTCGAACATCAACGAATCGCTGATTAGAACGCCCACATTGGTCGTTCCGCATTCCCAGGCAATCTTTTCCTGGTGCATGTCGTTTAACGCGTTCATCATGGTTTGCAGTTCGGTCGCGTACTCCGGCGGGATGGATTTTCGGTCTTCGCGGTTCGCCTGCCGTGGATAACGTCCGCGAAAGATCCGCTCCGGCCACGGCGCCACTTCGTAACGCCAGACCTCAGGTTGGAACAGCGATGCCGTGAGCGTGCATTCCCAGTTGCGCCGGTAATCGTTCCAATCGTGGTTCGGGTTGTCCTCCACCGGATCGTTCAGGTACCAGACGGTGCGGCCCGTGGCGCGCACGAGATTCTGCATCGCGCCATATTCGAGAAACGCGGTGTCGAACGTGCGCTCGCGCCTCTCGCCGCGATACGTATTCGGCGTGCGCGAAGTGCCGGTCCACACTTGCGCGATGTAACCGTCGCAACCATTCAATCGCGCCAGGCTCGATTCCGGGCTGACGATCCGCCACTGACAATAGTTCAGCAGGCTGTGCGTCGGCACATAGCAGCGGACGTGGCGTCCGCTGTGGCGATTGTAATCCTGCACGTAATCGAACACCTGCTGCAACGCCCGGCGATAGAGAAAATATTTTAGTTTGGACGCGCGCCATTCGGCCTCGGGCGAACTGTCCGGCGCCTGCCAGTCTTCGCCGTAGTAGCTGCGCCACTCGCGCTTGAACGCCTCCTCGTAACCATCCTTCACCCAAAACTCGGGCTCTTCCAGGTGGATTGCTTCTGCCCCCGCGTCCAGCGCGCGTTGGATGCCTACGCACAAAAAGCGGCCATAATTCGTCCCGGGGCACATGTAGAACACGTCGGAGTTCCGGCTATCGTGCAAATGTGGATTGCCATCGCGATCAGTTTGCTCCTCATCCGCATGGTTCACCCCGTCGAATTTCCCATGGATATAATCCTGATATTGGCCCCAGGCGACTCCGGTCATGACATGAATGCGATAGCCATGCGCGCGCCAGGTCCCGATGCGGTCTGGAAGATCAGATCCAATTCCGTACGCAATGGCCACATCCGAGCCAAGGTTGCCCGCTTCCGAAAAAGGACCGCCCGTCTGGAAACAAGTCCGTTCCAGGTCTTGCTGCGGATCGTGTGCCGCCGCCGGGGACTCCGCAGCGGATAAAAGCGCGGGTGTTGACAGCAAGGCGGCCAGCGCTAGCCAGAGACAATTTACCCGGCCTGGGGGCGTCCACGGCCGGGCCAAAATACCCGAGAATACGCGAACATATGCGAACATTTTGCGCCAAACAACTTTGTTTTGGTTTGTTTTACTTTGTTTCACTTTGATGCGTTCCAGGTGGCGCGCACAGCCTTGTGTACGCCCGTCCCCGCGCTCTAATGGGACTCGAGCCATTGATCCCGCGCGGTTCCGGTTTCTCGCCCGTCATAGCTTCGTTTTTGTATAAATCTCGAGCCTCCACCTTTGTGGGTGGACGTTCTGAAGCCCATTGTTGCCCGCCCTTGGACGGCGCTTCAAAAATTTTATTCACATTTGTTCAGAACCGCATCCATTGTCTCAATCCCACCATAGGTTTATGAACCTGCGCCCTGCTAAATGTTTTGCTCTCGAAGGGGTCCGGTCCATCTGCATTTCCGAAGTCTCCGATGCCTGCAAAGACTCCGTTAGCTCACGAATTGTCGATTCTGATGCCCCGCCAAAGACCAGAACGTTTTCGGAAAACGGCCAATCGCCTTCTTCCAAGTCATAAATTTGCAGCCAGACTTCATCCACGTCCTCGCGGCCCTGGATTGACTTTAACACCTCCTGGAAATGGCCCAGCCCGGGATGATCGGACAGATTGCACCCGATCGATCCGAGATCATCGTTGCCGTCAAAGAATTCCGTTACCTTGACCAGCGCCTGGCCATCCTCGTATTCCGGTTGCGACCGGATCACGCGGAGCAGGGCGTCTTTCTTAATCGGATCAACCATATAAGTTCTCCCAAGGAGTCGGTTAAAACGAGCGATCCAAACTGTTCTTGATCTGCGGCGTGGCTCTTAAGTTTCTTCACACTGCGTCGAGGTTACCGGCGAAGGAAAACTCGGTCAACGACGCTTCGGGCAATTGGACTCCTGGCGCCGCCATTTTTCCTTTGACACTTTCCCGGTTTGCCGGTGCCATGGGCGGCAACGACACAAATTGCTTATGAAACTGATGCTCTCGCTCCTGGGTTGCCTGATGATGCTCTCCACCGGACTTGCCGCTGAAAAGGAGACGCGCTTCTTCGAGTTGCGCACCTACTACGCCGCCCCGGGCAAACTCGATGATTTGCTCGCGCGCTTCCGCAATCACACAACCAAAATCTTCGAGAAACACGGCATGGTAAACATCGGTTATTGGGTCCCTTTAACCAATTCTGAGAACAAATTGGTTTACCTCCTGGCCTATCCCAGCCGCGAGGCGCGTGAGAAATCCTGGAAGGAATTCTCCAGCGATCCCGAGTGGAAGGAAGTCGCCAGGGCCTCCGAAGCCAACGGCAGGCTGGTGACCAACGTCGTGTCGGTGTTTATGACGCCAACAGATTATTCACCGATCGTAGAACCGTCGAAAGCCGCCGAACCGCGTGTTTACGAACTGCGCACCTACACCGCGTCGCCCGGCAAGTTGGACAACTTGCACGCGCGTTTTCGCGATCACACCACCGCACTCTTCGCCAAACATGGCATGACCCAATTCGGCTACTGGGTGCCCACCGACGCCAAGCATGGCGCAGGCGAAACGCTGATCTACATCCTCGTCCATAAAAGCCCCGAAGCTTGCGCGGCTTCCTTCAAAGCCTTTCGCGATGATCCGGAATGGGTGAAGGTCAAAGCCGATTCGGAAGCCAACGGCCCGTTGACCGTCAAGGACGGCGTGAAATCGCTCCTGATGGCGCCAACGGATTTTTCTCCGGCGAAGTAGCGCCACTTTTCGCATCCAATTCCGAAATCGGGCTGTGTTCGAATCCGCCTCAAACGGCGGCAGCCTAAAATGACCGTGCCGGTATGCCCGGTTTGATCTCCAGCGCCAACTCCTCCGCCGGATACGTCCAAATCTCCGCCAGCGTGGGATGGTAGTGTGGCACCGCGGCCAGTTCATGAACCGTCATGCGTTTGTACATGGCCACGACGATCTCATGCAGCAGATCGCTGCC
>JAJPHR010000063.1 GCA_021325145.1 Verrucomicrobiota bacterium
CGAAGGCGTCCATGATAATCTCCGCAACCTGGGCCTCGATGCGCTCGACATCGTTAACCTCCGCGCATTGGGCGCCGTTCACGGCCCGGCAGAAGGATCCATCGCCAGGGAGCTGATGGTATTGGCGGATCTCAAGCGCAAGGGACTGATCCGTCACATCGGGTTGAGCAACGTCACACCCGCCCAAATAGCCGAGGCTCAAGCCATCACTGATGTCGTATGCGTGCAGAACAACTACAATCTGGCCAACCGACATGATGACGCCCTGATTGATGACTTGGCCAGGCGGGGCATTGCGTTTGTGCCGTTCTTTCCGCTGGGGGGATTTACGCCGTTGCAATCATCCACCCTGTCGGCTGTCGCAGACCGGCTGGGGGCCACGCCGATGCAGGTCGCGCTGGCATGGTTGCTGCATCGGTCGCCCAACATCCTGTTAATTCCCGGCACGTCGTCGGTCGCCCACCTCCGCGAGAACCTGGCCGCCGCGCAGTTGACGTTATCACCGGAAACGTTGGCGGAACTGGACGGCATTGCCGCCGCAACTGTGGCGGAGAAGCATTGAAGCGTTCGCTCAACTCAACCAATTCTCCGCAAACAGGAGAAAAATTTAGAAAGGACAAGAATATGCGACTGCATTTCTATGGCTCGTTGCTACTGGGGAAAGGGGAACTGATGGGAGCGACGGCGCGCAACCGGGTCCTGCCTCCACGTTTACCGACTTTGAAAACTTCAGCGTCTTCAAGCCGCTTGCCCGGCACGAGCAGTCGGTCAATGACGTGTTCGACCAAGTCATCGCTTGGGGTGGCGCGATGAAGGCGCTGCGGGAGAAATGAGCACAAGGTTTGAGAAGAAACTCATCACTCAGCAAAATCCAAATTATGAAAAACAAAGAACGATGAGAAACTAATCGCCATGATCGGCGCAACCGGCCGTCAAGGCGGTGCCGTGGTACGTGCCCCGCAAGAGGGCGGCCAAAGCTGCGGGGGTTAGTATCAGTTTGCTTTCAGTTTGGCGGCGATGCCGGCGACGTGCTTGCCCTGAAAGCGTGCCATCGTCAGTTCCTTGGCGCTAGGCAGGCGAGAACCATCAGGTGCTGCAATTGTTCCGGCTCCGTAGGGGCTGCCCCCGCGCACTTCGCTAATATCCATCGTCTCAGGAATGGCGTAAGGCAGGCCCACGTAAATCATGCCATGATGCAGCAAAGTGGGAATGAAGGTGAGAATGGTTGACTCATTCCCACCGCCTGTGCCGGTGCTGGTAAAAACGCTACCAACTTTTCCAATGAGGGCACCCTTGAGCCACAAGCTTCCAGTCTGGTCGAGAAAGTTCCGCATCTGTCCGGCCATGTTCCCGAATCTCGTGGGAGTGCCAAAGATTATGGCGTCGTATTGCGGAAGTTCATCCGGCTTCGCAAACGGCGCCTCCTGCTCAAGCTTCGCCCCGTATTGCTTGGCCACTTCGGCCGACATTGTATCGGGAACGCGCTTTATCACCACATCGGCATTCGCAGAACGAACGCCCTCGGCAACGGCCTTGGCCATGATTTCAATGTGGCCATACATTGAGTAATAAAGGACGAGTATATTTGTCATTATGTGTTTCCTTGCTTTTTGTTAATATTTCTGCACCAAATCTTTCACGCCGTTGGGAAACATTGCGCGTGCGACTTCCACGGTGTCGCAGAATTCCCGCAAGAGCTTTATCTTTCCGTTTTCCGCAATGAGACGGCCTCCGTAAAGCTGCCGGTAGTGACGGCCTGTTTTCTTAATAACGGCGTCCACCTCGTATTCACCTGAGACGTGATTTTCGTCTTCACCAGGGAAAATCTTGATGTTCTTAAACCTAAAATTCTCAGCGCCAACCATAACGGGCGCAAAAAACCGCCTCAAAGCCTCCGGTCCCTGATGGCGGATCGGAAGGTTGACAGACCCGAAATAGGGAAATTCAATTCCGCCATCGTCCGCGAATAGCGCTATCACCGTTTCCATCTCGCCCGCAGAAACAGCGGCGAGGTATGTTTCCAGGAGTTGCTTTGCTGTTTTCATATTTTCCGGTTGTGAGTTGATCTGGACGCCGTGCTTAATGCAGCTTGGCGGTTTTCTTTCTCGAACGAGCATCGAATCGCGGCTCCTTTCCACGCTTCGCCGGTTCCATCAGTTCCCTTTCCGCCTGTAACCAGTGACGCTCGTGATCACCGTGCCCGCCGCCGTTCTCAAGCCAGATGTGATACGCACGTTCTTCAATTTTTCGCCGCAAGCCCGCATCCGGCGGAATGTCACGGTTGTTTTCGTTGGCATTTGCACTTGTTCTCATCAGGCACCACGTTTTTGCTTTTCGTCCAGGCTGCGACTTCTGCCAAACTATTTCATAAGGACGCTGAATCGGCTAATGCCGTGTTTTTGGTGTTGCTCATACTTTTAGTAATGCCAATAGTGGATTTCATGGAACTCCGACATTTGAGATATTTTGCGGCCGTGGCCGCGCATGGAAGTTTTAGCCGGGCGGCAAACCATTTGCACCTAACGCAACCGGCTTTGAGCCGCCAGGTAAAGAGCTTGGAAGACGAGATCGGAGTCGTACTTATCGTTCGCGGCCAAAACGCCATCTCGCTGACTTCGGCAGGCGAAGCCTTTTACGAAGAAGCGAAGGATATTCTGGCTCGGGTGGCCGTCGCGGTTCGAAGAATCAAAACACGCCCGCCGGGAGAGAAGCTACGCATTGGGTATGTTCATTCCCTCACCGCCGGAATCATGCCTCGGGTTGTTGAGCGCTTCCAGTCTTACAACAAGGATGTTTTTCTTGAGCTCTCCGATCTCACGACCGAAACGATGTGGCAAAGAGCCGCCGCCGAAGAAATTGACATCGCCATCCTTCCCAAGAGTTTGGAAACGCGTTTCAAAGGATTTCAATGGGTGGAATTGCAACGGCTCGCGCCGGTGCTCGTGGTCTCGAAGAAAAATCCGCTCGCGAAATTGACCAAGATTCATCCCGAAAAGCTCCGCGACAAGATGCTGCTTGGCTTGGGAGCTGACAAGTACCCGGAATATGTGCCGCGACTTAAAGCCATCCTCGAACCATTTGGTGTTAAGCCACAATTACGCAATCACACTTCAGAAGACATCGCCGCGCTGTTCATCGCGATTGAGGCACAGGCAGGCATGGCTGTTTTAACCGAAGGCGTTTTGCCCATGCTTCCCTCAACCCTCACAGTGATCCGGTTCTCGCCCGAACTAGCTCCGCTCCTGATTGCAGCGGGGACACCAACGCTTCGGCCCAACCCGCATTCCGAAGCTTTCCTGAAAATCCTGTTGGAAGAAATAAATAAATCTTCCCGTCGCAACAAATAGCAAGTTGACCGAGGCTCATATTCCACAATCCAATGGATAGAGACGCGTGGTGCAGCAGTTGTTCCAGGTTTCGAGTCAGTCCGCCTTTGCCAACAGGTCCTCGGCTTTCCGCGACGGAATTTTTGTCGAAAGTGCTTTTAAGATTGGTTTATCCACACGTTCCTGAAATTCCGCAACCAGGGCCTGTGGATCACCCAACTCGTTTTTGAACACTTCTCGAGCCATTGCTTGTGCCGCCGCTGCGATGTATATTGCCATCGGCACGATTTGGACTGCTTCGTTGACTTGACCCAAAGCTAATTCATTCGCGCAGGTCAAATTGATCTGCGCACGTCAACCAACTCGGCTCCACGGAGGGCGGCCTCGATCTCAAATTTGTCCTGTGCGGATTGCGTCACGCCTCAAAAGTCTTCAAAGCGATTTCAACGATACGGAGCAGTTCCTTGCGGGACGCACCGGTGGATGCTTGAACAGTCAATCCAAAGTTGACCGTCTGCACGTAGTGCGCCAGCGTGTCCACGTCCGAGTCTGGTGGCAGGTCTCCATCAGCGACAGCGCGTTTGAAGCGTGTGCGTAGCTCTTCCAGTCCCGCTGCGCGCTGCGCTGCGAATTCTTCACGCAACGGGTCCTCCCCGCAGGAAAGCGCGCCGTGGACCCACAAGCAAGTTGTCGGCGTCCGTGGATCGGTCAAGAGGTCAACAACCCCGCGCAATAGCCGTTCGACAACGGCGCGGGCTGTCGGTTCCTGCAATGCTTCACTCAGATAAGATGAAGGACCTTTTGCATAGTAAGCCAGCGCCTTGCGGAAAAGGGATTTCTTATTGCCAAAGGCCGCGTAAAGACTAGGGCGATTGATCCTCATTGCCCCGGTAAGATCGGAAAGCGACGTGCCCAGGTAACCCTTCCGCCAAAAGACCTTCATTGCCCGGTTCAATGCTTTCTCGTCGTCGAAAGCCCGGGGGCGTCCGATTGTCGGGGTAACTTTCTTGCGTTTCATACCGGTAAGTAAATAAGTCATTGACGGGATTCTGTCCATGATGTTTGTTATATACCGAACGATACATAACGACTATGAGCTCAAATCAAAAACTCTCTGGCAAAATTGCGTTGGTTACGGGCGGCAGCAGCGGCATCGGACTCGCCACCGCCAAACGGTTCGCGTCTGAAGGCGCGTATGTCTTTATCACAGGCCGCCGCCAGGCCGAGCTGGAGGCCGCGGCGAAAGAACTTGGCGGCAACGGCACCGGCGTTCGCAGCGATGTTGCCAACCTTGCTAACCTCGACCGTCTTTACGATACGATCAAGCAACAGAAAGGCCGTCTCGACGTGCTGTTTGCCAATGCCGGAGGTGGGTCACTTGCGCCCCTTGGCCATATCACCGAGGAGCATTTCGACAAAACCTTCAATACCAATGTTCGCGGGCTGCTTTTCACCGTTCAAAAAGCACTGCCTTTGATGCCGCCCGGTTCATCCATCATCCTCAATGCGTCAATCACCTCGATCAAAGGCACTCCGGCCTTCAGCGTTTATAGCGCAACGAAAGCAGCCGTGCGGTCATTCGCGCGCAATTGGACACTCGACCTCAAGGAACGCAAAATTCGCGTCAACGCCATCAGTCCCGGAGTCGTGCCGACGCCGGGTTACGATCTGATGGGACTAACGAAAGAGCAGGTGCAAGGGTTCGTGGACTCGCAGGTCGCCACCATTCCGCTCGGCCGCGTCGGCACCCCGGACGAGATTGCCAAAGCAGTCGTGTTCTTGGCGTCTGACGACAGCAGTTTCGTCAACGGCATCGAGCTCTTCGTCGATGGCGGCATGGCGCAAATCTGACGGAAAGCGATCAGGCACTCCTTTTCACCAATCCCGCGAAAGTGCCGCGATGCTGCCGCAAGACAATCGGCGCCAGCACAGAAAGGATAATGGGCGGGTATATTCCACAATCCACTGGATAGGCGCGGTGGTGAAGCCGGTCGTTCCAGGTTTCGAGTCAGCCCGCTTTCGCTAACAGGTCCTCGGCTTTCCACGACGGAATTTTTGTGGAAAGTCCTTTTAAAATTGGTTGATCCACACGTTCCTGAAATTCCGCAATCAGAGCCTGTGGATCACTAAACTCGCCTTTTAACACTTCCCGTCCCATTGCCTGCGCTGCCACAGCGAGGTATGTTTCAAAAGAGATGATTTGCACCGGTTCATTCACCTGCCCCCAAAAGACCTCGACAGGGTTTTCCGACGCCCACCAGGGGTAAGAGTATTTCGCTTTCGTTTTCGCCACCGTTGCTGGCGAATGCTGTTGCACAGTCCCGTTGCTCGCCGAAGTTGTCGGAATCGCCACCACGTTGGGCAGCACCTGAATGGTCGGCGGTTCTGCAAAGACAACTTTCTTCGCCATATCGGCGGAGTGTTTGTCCCGGAGATGCCCGTACGTTTGCATTGCGAGAACTCCACCGTCCTTGTGTCCGAGCCATTTTGCGACCGTTGGAATGTCCACACCGGATTC